>NZ_DATGEX010000019.1:0-154949 GCF_035309685.1 Phenylobacterium sp. | reverse complement strand
AACGCCATGGGCGAAGCCGTCCTGTCGCGCGACAAGGCCCGCCGCGAGGAAGCCTGGACCCGCCTGGAAGCCGTCTACGAGCGCAACGAGCCGGTCATGGGCGCCATCGTCGGCCGCGTGAAGGGCGGCTTCACCGTCGACCTCGGCGGCGCCTCGGCCTTCCTGCCGGGTTCGCAGGTCGACATCCGCCCCGTCCGCGACGTCGGCCCGCTGATGGGCCGCGAGCAGCCGTTCGCGATCCTGAAAATGGACAGGCCCCGCGGCAACATCGTCGTCTCGCGCCGCGCGATCCTCGAAGAAGCCCGCGCCGAACAGCGCACCGAGCTGGTCTCCCAGCTGCAAGAGGGCGAAGTCCGCGAAGGTGTGGTCAAGAACATCACCGACTACGGCGCGTTCGTGGACCTGGGCGGCATCGACGGCCTGCTGCACGTGACGGATATGAGCTGGAAGCGCGTCAACCACCCGAGCCAGGTGCTAGCGGTGGGCGACACGGTCAAGGTGCAGATCGTCAAGATCAACCCCGACACCCAGCGCATCTCGCTCGGCATGAAGCAGCTGCAGTCCGACCCCTGGGACGGCGTGGAAGCCAAGTATCCGGTGGGCGCGAAGTTCACCGGCCGGATCACCAACATCACCGACTACGGCGCCTTCGTGGAGCTGGAAGCCGGGGTCGAAGGCCTGGTCCACGTCTCCGAAATGTCCTGGACCAAGAAGAACGTCCACCCCGGCAAGATCGTCTCGACCTCGCAGGAAGTGGAAGTCGTCGTGCTGGACGTCGATCCGTCGAAGCGCCGCGTGAGCCTGGGCCTCAAGCAGGCCATGGCCAATCCGTGGGACGCCTTCGTCGCCGCTCACCCGATCGGCTCCACGGTCGAGGGCGAAGTCAAGAACGCCACCGAGTTCGGCCTGTTCATCGGCCTCGACAACGACATCGACGGCATGGTGCACCTGTCCGACCTCGACTGGGCCGTGCCGGGTGAAGAAGCCATCGCCAAGTACAACAAGGGCGACATGGTCAAGGCCAAGGTGCTGGACGTCGACGTCGAGAAGGAACGCATCTCGCTCGGCATCAAGCAACTCGCCGGCGACCCGATGCAGGGCGACACCTACCGCAAGGGCCAGACGGTCACCGTCACCGTCACCGAGATCACCTCGGGCGGCATCGAGGTGAAGTTCGGAGAGGATGAAGCCCCGATGACGGCCTTCATCCGCAAGTCGGACCTGTCTCGCGACCGCGCCGACCAGCGCCCCGAGCGCTTCGCCGTCGGCGACCGCCTGGACGCCCAGATCGCCAACGTCGACAAGGCCGCGCGCCGCGTGTCCCTGTCGGTGAAGGCCCTGGAAATGGCCGAGGAAAAGGAAGCCATCGAGAAGTTCGGCGCGTCGGATTCCGGCGCTTCGCTCGGCGACATCCTGGGCGCGGCGCTCCGCGAGAAGGCCCAAAAAGACTAAGTTTCGACCTCTTCGAAGCTTAGGCGAGATAGCGGCGGGCCGAGCGATCGGTCCGCCGTTTTCTTTTTACCCCGTCGCCCTATCGTAGCGGCGTGCGCCGGCCTGAGGCGCGTTAGGAGCTTCTGCTTGTCCTTGCGCCTGTTGCTTTCATCTGCCCTGGCGGCGTCCGCCGTGGCCCTGTCCGCCGCCGCGGCGGATCAGCCGGCCTATGCGCCGCCCGCGCCCTGGGTCGACGTCGCGCCGATCCCACCGCCGCCGCCGGAAGAGGGGGCGCCGGCGATCCAGTTCCTGGTCGAGGACCATCAGAGCCGGCTCGATCCGGCGGGCGACGCCTTCTACAGCCGTAGCGTCTTCAAGATTCTGAAGCCGGAAGGCCTGACTCAGGTGAAATCCCTGGGCACGATCTGGAGCCCCGACACCGAGACCGTCACCTTCCACACCCTGAAAATCATCCGCGGCGACCAGGTCATCGACCTGTTGGCCGACCACAAGGCCATGCTGGTCCTGCGCCGCGAGACCAACCTGGAACAGGCCAGCCTGGACGGGCGGATCACCGCCTCGCGCCAGGTCGATGGCCTGCAGACCGGCGACGTTGTCGATTTCTCCTACACCCGCACCCACGCCGATCCCGTGCTGCAGGGCCATTCCTTCGCCAGCGACGGGCTCTCCTTCCCAGGCGTCGCCGGGCGCTTTCGCGCCACCATCTCCTGGCCCAAGGGCGAGAAGGTGGACTGGAAGGCCCTGCCGGGCTTCGGCGAACCGAAGATCAGCACGACGAGCGACGGGCGAACCCTTCTGGCGTTGGACAAGACAAACGCCGAGGCGCCCAAGGCGCCGATCGGGGCGCCCCTGCGCTTCCGCCGCGTGGGCCAGGTGCAGGCGACCAGTTTCCAGAGCTGGAACGAGATCTCCAAGCTGATGGCCCCGCTCTACATCAAGGCGTCCACCGTGGCCGCGACCTCGCCGGTTAAGGCCGAAGCCGACGCCATCGCCGCCCGAACCAAGGATCCCAAGGAACGCACCTTTGCCGCCCTGCAGCTGGTGGAGAACAAGACCAGGTATTTCTTCATCGGCATGGGCGAGGGCGGATATGTTCCGGCCGAGGCTGATGACACCTGGGCGCGCCGCTTCGGCGACTGCAAGGCCAAGACTGCGCTCTTGCTGGCCCTGCTCAAGAACCTCGGCGTCGACGCTGAACCGGTGCTGGTGAACCTAGGGGCCGGGGACGGTATCGACGAACTGCCACCGTCGCTGGCGGCCTTCAACCACGTGCTGGTGCGCGCCAGGATCGGCGAGCAATCCTACTGGCTGGACGGCACCCGGGTGGGTGACACCAACCCGAAATCCATGGAGCCGCCGCCCTATCGCTGGGGCCTGCCGGCGCGCATAGGCGGCGCGACGCTCGAAAAGATCGTCGAACCGCAGATCACCGTGCCGGAGATCTATACCGTCATCCACCTTGACGCCTCGAAGGGCCTGGAGACGCTGGCGACAGCGAAAATCAGCATCACCTATTCCGGCATCCTGGCCACCCAGGCGCGCGCACTGGTGGCGCGGACGCCGCGGGCGGACTTCGAGCGCGGCCTGCGCCAGCAGTACTCCAATCCGGCCGGCGGCATGGAGGTCGAGCAGGTGAGCTGGCGCGATGATCCGGCGCGAGATTTCTTCACCATCGAGATGAGTGGCACCGACGACATGGACTGGCACAAGAACCAGGATCTGGGCGTGCGCGAATTCCACGTCGGCACGGGCGCGGCGCCCCGGCCGTTCCCCAAGCGTGAAGCCTCCACCAACCCGTCCGCCCCGTTCGCCATCCCCTACCCGTCCTATACGAAGAGCCGCACCGAGATCGTGCTGCCCGATGGCGGCAAGGGTTTCAGCGTGCGCGGGCAGAACGGGATCGTGAAAGTGGCCGGCTATGAGATCGCGTCTGGCAGCGGCATCCAGGGCGACATCGCGAGCTTCACCGTGGATCGCCATTCGGTGGTGATGGAGATCACCGCCGCCGAGGCCATGGCCGCCAATCACCAGATCCGCGAACTACGCGACGTGGAGAGTTTCGTGCGCGCGCCGCCCCAGGCGTCGGCCGCGGCGGGGTCCTGACCGGCCTACGTCCACAGGTTGTAGGGGCCTCAAGTGAACAAGCGTCACTATTGGGACGCGTAAACCCTTTTTACGCCTTGAATACAAAGGCGGACTCGCCCATGGTCACGCCGGTTCCTGGGGGCCGCATGATCAAATCCGAGCTCATCGCCAAACTCGCCGAAGAGAATCCGCACCTGACGCAACGTGACATCGAGCGCGTCGTCAGCGTGGTGCTGGAGCGGATGATCCAGGCGCTGGAAACCGGCGGCCGGGTGGAGCTGCGCGGCTTCGGCGCGCTCAGCGTCCGTTCGCGCGACGCCCGCGCCGGGCGCAACCCGCGCACCGGCGAACCGGTCGACGTGCGCGCCAAGCACGTGCCGTTCTTCAAGAGCGGCAAGGAACTCAGAGAGCGGCTAAACCTCACCGACGATTAGGCCCGACGACTCCCATTGTCAGAGGAGCAGCTGTGTCATGAGTGAGCCGGTGAAGATCAAGCTGAGCATATTCGGCGAATTCCGCGAGTTCATCGCCCGCGGCAATGTCATCGACCTGGCCGTCGGCGTGATCATCGGCGCGGCCTTCAACGATATCGTCAAGGGCCTGGTCGACAACATCGTCATGCCCCCGGTCGGCCTGTTGCTGGCCGGCCTCGACTTCTCGCAGATGAAGCTGGTGCTGAAGGCGGCGGACCCGGCGAAGAAGGCCGCCGAGGTGGCGGTGCAGTATGGCCTGTTCTTCAACACCCTGCTGCGGTTCGTCATCGTCGCCTGGGTGGTGTTCCTGCTGGTGAAGGGCGTCAACGCCATCCGCCGCAAGGACGCCGCGGCGCCGCCCAAGGCCCCGCCGGCGCCGACCGCGGAGGAATTGCTGCTGACCCAGATCCGCGACCTCCTGAAGGGGGGCCGCCCGACGACGGGCTCGCCGGCGGCGGTCAAGGCCGCGGTCGCCAAGGCCACGCCGACCCGCCGGGCCAAGAAGAAATAGCGGCCTAGGCTGCGGCCGGCAGCTATAAGTCTCATTTCGCGTTTCGAGGACGGGATGTCCGAAGCCGTAGCCCTTTCAGATTCGCAGGCCCCGCCGGCTTGGGCGGCGGGCTTGTTCGCCCGCAAGCTCGTCCCACTGGCGCAGCGCCCCGATCCCGCCGCCACGGTCTGGGGCATCGAGGCGGACCGCATCGCCGGCCAGATCTCCGAGCAGTTCACCGCCAACGCCGGCGAGTACCACGCCCGCTACGCCAACGCAGCGCACTTCCAGGGTCTGTTCGAGCAGACCATCGGCAAGCTCGATCTGAAGATTCCGGATGCGCCGCTTATCTTCGACATGGGCTCGGGCTCGGGCGTCAATTCCATCGTGCCCTGCTTCAACCTGTTCCCCGGCGCGCGGCAGCTGGCCAGCGACCTTTCCGGCGACCTGCTCTTCATGCTGGCCGATTACGCCGCCGCCCAGGGCCTCTCGGACCGGGTGGTCTGCGTGGTGATGGACGCCATGGGGACCAATGTGCTCGCCGACCGGTTCGACCTGGTGACCGGCGCCTCGATCCTGCACCACCTGGTGCGGCCGGCGCAGGGGCTGAACGCCGCGTTTCGCGCCCTGAAGCCTGGCGGCCAGGCGATCTTCTTCGAGCCCTTCGACGGCTATGGCCTCATCCGGCTGGCCTATGAGCGGATCCTGGCGGAGGCGGCGCTGCGCAACGATCCGCTTGAACCGCAGGCGGACAAGGTGCTGCGCGCCATGATCGGCGACATCGCCGCGCGGACCGCGCCCGACTGGCGCGCGCCGGGCTTCACCGACCTCGACGACAAGTGGCTGTTCTCGCGGGAGCTCATGGAGGGCATGGCGAAGAACGCGGGCTTCGAGAGCGTGCAGTTCCTGTCGCACAACAACCACGCGAGCCTCTACCGCGACGTCGCCATGGTGCAGCTGCGGCTGGGCAGCGGCCTCGACACGCTCGCCCTGCCGGACTGGGCCAACGCCATCCTCGACAGCTTCGACGCCGCCTTCCCGCAGGCCACCAAGAATTCGATCATGCTGGAGGGCTCGGTGGTCCTGACCAAGGCCGCCTGATCTGAGGGTTGGGGACGTCTTCGCCCTTGCGGCAGGCGCGCCTAACCCCCTAATCCGCACCCATGGGCGTCCAAGCCAAGATCTGCGGAATCCGCACGCCCGAGGCCGTGACCGCGGCGCTCGACGGCGGCGCGTCGTTCCTGGGCTTCATGTTCTTCGAAAAGAGCCCGCGCAACATCGCCCCCGACGCGGCGTGGCGGCTGGCCCAGCCGGCGCGCGGCAAGGCCAGGATCGTGGGGGTGCTGGTCGATCCCGACGACGCGCAGGCCGACCGGATCGCCCAGGTCCTGCAGCCCGACCTGATCCAGCTGCATGGCCGGGAAACGCCGGCCCGCGCCCGCGCCATCGCCCAGCGCACCGGCGCCGGGATCGTCAAGGTCCTGCCGGTTTCGCAAGCCGCCGACCTCGCCGCGGCCGCAGACTATGAGACCGTGACCGAGCACCTGATGTTCGAGACCAAGCCCGCCAAGGACGCCGAACGTCCCGGCGGCCTGGGCGTCCCCTTCGACTGGACCCTGATGGCCGGGCGCCGGTTCCAGCGGCCCTGGTTCCTGGCCGGCGGCCTCGATCCCTGGAACCTCACCCAAGCTGTGCAGCAATCCGGCGCACCTATCCTGGACGTTTCCTCTGGCGTGGAGCGCGGTCCCGGACTAAAGGACCCCGCCTTGATCGCCGCGTTCCTCGACGCCGCCAAACGCGCCTGAAGCGGCCAAAGCCAGCGACCCGCAAGCATCCCAAAAAGCGCCCCAGTGAACACCACAACTCGTCCCAACGACTACAGCGCCTATCCGGACGCCGAGGGCCGCTTCGGCGCCTTTGGCGGCCGCTATGTGCCAGAGACCCTGATGCCGCTGGTGCATCAGCTGGACGCGGCCTACCGCGCGGCCAAGGCGGACGAAGGTTTCCAGGCCGAGCTCGGCGGCTATCTAAGGCACTACGTCGGGCGCCCGAGCCCGCTCTACTTTGCCGAGCGGCTGACGAAGCATTACGGCGGCGCGAAGATCTATCTGAAGCGCGAGGAGCTGAATCACACCGGCTCGCACAAGATCAACAACTGCATGGGCCAGATTCTGCTGGCCATGCGGATGGGGAAGACCCGGATCATCGCCGAGACCGGCGCGGGGCAGCACGGGGTCGCCACCGCCACCGTCTGCGCCCGCTTTGGCCTGCCCTGCGTGGTCTACATGGGCGCGGTGGATGTCGAGCGGCAGAAGCCCAACGTCTTCCGCATGAACCTGCTGGGCGCGGAAGTGCGGCCGGTGACCAGCGGCTCGGCGACGCTCAAGGACGCCACCAACGAGGCGCTGCGCGACTGGGTCACCAACGTCCACGACACCTACTATCTGATCGGCTCGGTGGTCGGCATGCACCCCTATCCGGAGATGGTCCGCGACTTCCAGTCGGTGATCGGCCACGAGGTCCGCCAGCAGATCCTGGAGGCCGAAGGCCGGCTGCCGGACGCGCTGGTGGCCTGCGTCGGCGGCGGGTCGAACGCCATGGGCCTGTTCCATCCGTTCCTGGCGGACGAGGGCGTGCGCCTCTACGGCGTCGAAGCGGCCGGTGAGGGCGTCGACACCGACCGCCACGCCGCGGCGATCAACGGCGGCCGGCCGGGCGTGCTGCACGGTTCCCTGAGCTACCTGCTGCAAGACCAGGAGGGCCAGGTCACCGAGGCGCACTCGATCTCCGCCGGCCTCGACTATCCGGGGATCGGGCCGGAGCACAGCTGGCTGCACGACGTCGGCCGGGCCACCTATCTGACCGCCACCGACCGGGACTCGCTGGACGCCTTCAAGCTCTGCGCCGAGCTGGAGGGCATCCTGCCGGCCATCGAGAGCGCCCATGCGCTGGCGCGGCTTGACCAGGTCACCAAGGAGGTCGGCAAGGACGGGATCGTGGTGCTGAACCTCTCCGGGCGCGGCGACAAGGACGTGGCGACAGTGGCGGCGCACCTGGGGATGCAGATTTGAGCACGTCTCGCATCGACGCGCGCTTCGCCGCGCTGAAGGCGGAAGGCCGCGCCGGCTTCGTGGCCTATGTCATGGCCGGCGATCCCGACGCGGCGACCGCGGGGAAGATTCTGGCCGGTCTGCCGGGCGCGGGCGCGGACCTGATCGAGGTGGGTTTTCCCTTCTCCGATCCCATGGCCGAGGGACCGCCGATTCAGCGGGCGGCGCAGCGGGCGCTCGCCAAGGGCATGACGCTGGCGGGCACGCTGGACCTTGTGCGGGGTTTCCGCAGCGCTGACACGACCACCCCGATCATCCTGATGGGCTACATGAACCTGGTCATCAGCCGGGGCTTCGAGGCCTTCGCCCGCGACGCCGCCCAGGCCGGGGTCGACGGGCTGATCGTGGTGGACTGCCCGCCCGAAGAGGCCGGGCCGCTGGCCGACGCCCTGGACGCCGCCGGCGTCTCGCTGATCCGGCTGGCGACGCCCACCAGCGACGACGAACGCCTCAAGACCATCGTCCGTCGCACCTCCGGCTTCGTCTATTACGTCTCCGTGGCGGGCGTGACGGGGGTCAAGGAGGCCGACGCGGCAGCCGTGGCGCCGCATGTGACGCGGGTCCGCAGGGCGTCGGGCCTGCCGGTCGCCGTGGGCTTTGGCATCCGCACCCCCGAGCGGGCCGCGGAGGTCGCCCGGGTAGCCGATGCGGTGGTCGTAGGCTCCGCGCTTGTGGACGAAATCGCCGAAGCAGTGGAGATGAACGAAGACGTGACCACGCGGGTTCTTTCCAAAGCAAATTCCCTGGCTAAGGCTGTGCGCTCCGCGCGAACCGGTCAGGCGACGAGCTAGAAATGGCGACGGTCTAGAACCATGGCGATGGCTGAGAAACGAAACGACAAGCCCGAGCGTCCGCCGAAGGAACGCACCGGCTGGCTGTCGCGTATCGCGCCGGGCGTGCGCAACGCCTTCTCCAAGCGCGAGACGCCGGAAAACCTCTGGGTGAAGTGCCCCGACACCGGGGAGATGATCTATCGCCCGGACCTGGAAGCCGCCCTGTGGGTGACGCCCAGCGGCCACCACATGCGGATCGGGGCCGCGGCGCGCCTGCGCTACACATTCGACGACGGGGTCTTCGAGCGGATCGCCTCGCCGGTGATCGCCGACGACCCGCTGAAGTTCCCGGACGTGAAATCCTATCCCGACCGCCTGAAGGGCGCGCGCAAGGCCACCGGCGAGCAGGACGCGCTGGCCATCGGCTACGGCAATATCCAAGGCCAGCCCGCCATGGTGGCGGTGCAGGACTTCGCCTTCATGGGCGGCTCGCTGTCGATGGCGGTGGGCGAGGCCTTCGTGAAGGCCGCGCAGGAAGCGGTGAAGCGCGAGGTGCCCTTCGTCATCTTCACCGCCGCCGGCGGGGCGCGGATGCAGGAGGGCACGCTGTCGCTGATGCAGATGGCGCGCACGACGCTCGCGTTGAACGAGGTCAAGGCCGCGGGCCTGCCCTACATCGTGGTGCTGACCGACCCGACGACCGGCGGGGTGATGGCCTCCTACGCCATGCTGGGCGACGTGCATCTGGCCGAGCCCAACGCCTTGATCGGCTTCGCCGGTCGGCGCGTGATCGAACAGACCATCCGCGAGACCCTGCCGCCGGGCTTCCAGCGCGCCGAGTTCCTGCAGGAGCGCGGCATGGTGGACAAGGTCGTCGCCCGCGCCGAGCTGCCGGCGGTCCTGGGCTCGATCCTCCTGACCCTGATGATGGGGCGCGCCCAACGCACCGCCGCCTGATGTGACCCCAACCGTCGACCACGACCCGATCCGCGCCTCCGACGCGGTGATCCAGCGGCTGCGCGCCAACCATCCGGTGCTGATCGACCTGACGACGGGCCGCGTCGAGCGGCTGCTGGCCGCGCTTGGCCATCCCGAACGGCGCCTGCCGCCGGTGATCCACGTGGCCGGCACCAACGGCAAGGGGTCCACTGTCGCCTATCTGCGCGCAATCTTCGAAGCCCAGGGCCTGAAGGTCCATGCGATCACCTCGCCGCACCTGGTGCGCTTCGCCGAGCGCGTGCGGATCGCAGGCTCGCTGATCACCGACGCCCAGCTGGAGGACCTCACCGACCGGCTGGAAGACGCCAACGACGGCGCCCCGATCAGCTTCTTCGAGATCACCACGGTGCTGGCGCTACAGGCTTTCGCCGAGACGCCCGCCGACATCTGCCTGGTGGAGGTCGGCCTCGGGGGCCGGTTCGACGCCACCAACGTCTTCGACGCTCCGGCGGTCAGCGTGATCACGCCCGTCGACTACGACCACCTGGAGATGCTGGGGCCGGAGCTGGGCAAGATCGCCTGGGAAAAGGCCGGGATCATCAAGCGCGGCCGCCCGGCCGTGGTCGCCCGGCAGCCGGACGAGGCGCTGGAGGCCATCGAGCGCGAGGCCGACGACCGCATGGCGCCGCTGTTCCTGATGGGCCGCGACTTCGACGCCTGGGAAGAGCGCGGCCGGCTGATGGTGCAGATGCCCGACCGCCTGCTGGACCTGCCGGCCCCCAGCCTGTTCGGCGGCTATCAGTTCGACAACGCCGGGCTGGCGGTGGCCGCGGCGCTGACTTTCAACCACGATCTTGGCGAGGACGAGCTCGGCCGGGGCGTCTCCTCCGCCGTCTGGCCGGCGCGGTTCCAGCGCCTGACCAAGGGTCCGCTGGCGGCCCTCGCCAAGGCGCGGGGCTCCGACCTCTGGCTGGATGGCGGCCACAACCCACACGCCGGCCGCGCGCTGGCCGAGGCCGCCTCGCGGCTGGTGGACCGGGATCCCAGGCCCCTGGTCCTGGTGGCCGGGATGTTCGCGCGGAAGGACGCCGAGGGTTATTTCCGCGCCTTCGCCGAGATGCGGCCCAAGGTCTTCACCACCACCTTCGACAGCGACATCGCCGCCACCGCCGGCGATCTGGCCGAGGCGGCGCGCCAGGCGGGGCTTGCCGCTGAGCCGGTGGCCGATGTCACCGAAGGAGTGAGGAAGGCGCTGGATGGCGCAGGCCCCGCGCCGCACGTGCTGATCTGCGGCGGCCTGCACTTCGCCGGCGAGGTGCTGGCCATGAGCCCGGAGACCTGGCCGACCTAGCGAGGGAGGCCGGCTCAGCCACCAAAGAAAAGCCGCCCGCGCCGGTGGGCGCGAGCGGCTCAATTCTCAGTGATGGTGACGTCCTAGGCGGCCGCGGCGGCGACGCCGGCCTCGTTCAGCCATTCCAGGATCTTCTGCTTGGGCATGGCGCCGACCTTCATCGAGGCCATCTGGCCGTCCTTGAACAGCATCATGGTGGGGATGCCGCGCACGCCGTAGCGCGAGGGCGTGGTCGGGCTTTCCTCGATGTTCAGCTTGGCCACGGTGATCTGATTGCCCAGATCGTTGGCGATCTGCTCAAGCGCCGGCGCGATCTGCTTGCAGGGGCCACACCACTCCGCCCAGAAGTCGACCAGCACGGGGCCGGCAGCTTGCAGGACGTCCTTTTCGAAGGATTCGTCGGTGACCTTCACAGTGCTCATGGAAATCTCCTTGCGCGTCAGCCGGTTGTGGACTTTGGCCAACGCCTCTCGATCCGCCGATGTAGGCGCGCCCACCCCAGGTATCAACCTCAACCGGCGAGATCGGCAAGCGCTTTCGCCAGCAGGTTTTCTGGGATCGGCATGAGCTTGGGCCCATCGGTCCACACCAGCGCCGCTTCGACGCGGCGGTCGGGGAAGACCTCGGCCAGCACCGCGGCGTAGATCGCCATCTGGCGCAGGTAGGCCGGGTCGGTCTCCTCGGCGCGCGCGGGGCTGGGGCGATTGGTCTTGAAGTCGGCCACCAGCACCCGGTCCGGCAGCACCACCAGCCGGTCGATGCGGCCGGAAATCTTTAGGCCCGGCGGCAGCGCGGCGGCCGAACCGGCGATGGCGACCTCGGCGCGGCTGCCCGGCCCGAACACTTCGGCGAAGCGGTCGTCGCGCAGGACCGAGAGGGCTGCGGCGGTCATTTCGGACGCTTGCGCGTCGGTCAGGTCGCGCTCGCGGGCCAAGAGCGCCTGCGCGCCCGCCGCCCAGCCCTCCGGCGCGAGGTCCGGCAGGATCTGCAGCAGCCGGTGGATCAGGTCGCCGCGCCGGAAACGCCCGAGCCCGCCCACCGCCGCGAGCGGCGAGGGCGAGGGAACGCGCGCGCCCTCGCCCAGGTCCGACGGCGAGGCGTAGCGGCCCAGCAGATCGGCCGTAGCGACTTCGCCGGCCCAGATGGGCACAGCCGCGACGGCCCGCCTCGCGCCGGCTTCGGCGGCCATGGTCAGAGGGTCCGGCCCGTATCGGGTGGCGGTGACCTCCCCGCAGGCGACCTGGCGAACCTCGCCCTCGATGTCGGCGTGCTCGAAGCCGGCGCGAATTTGGGCCCACCAGCCCTTCAGGGTCTCCTCCTTGCGGTTCGCGGCGATGCGCCCGCAGAGCACCAGCCGCTCGCGGGCCCTGGTCAGCGCGACGTAGAGCAGGCGCAGGGACTCCTCGTTTTCCTTCCGCGCGCGCAGTTCGCGGGCCTCTTTCGACGCCTCGCAGTCGCCCTTAGCCGATGTGGACCACAGGAAGCCGCCGTCCTCGGTGGCCAGCAGGGGCGAACCCCGCGCGCCGGCGCCGGTGGTGGTCTCCGGCAGGAAGACGATCGGGGCTTCCAGGCCCTTGGCGCCGTGGGCGGTCATCACGCGGACCTCGTCGCGGCCGGCCTCCAGCTCGCGCTTGACGGTGATGTCCAGGCTCGCGAAGGCGGCGGTGAGGCCTTCCAGCTCATGGACGCCACGGCTCTCGGCGGCGAGCACCTGGGCCAGGAACTCGTCCAGGGCGTCCTCGGCCTCGTGGCCCAGCCGCCGAAGCAGGCGCTGGCGCATCGACCGGTCGGCGGCGTCGCGCATTCCCAGCACCCGGCTGTAGAACTCGAAGGGCCGCAGGTCGCGCGCCAGGACCTGCACGGCCGTCAGCAGGTCGGCGGCGCCGCGCCAGTCGGACGCCTCATCCGCATGGGCGAGGAGGGTGCGCCAGAGGCTGGTCTCCCGACCCTTGGCCAAGCGATAGAGGCTCTCGTCCTCCACGTCGCAGAAGGGGCTGCGCAGCAGCGCGGCCAGGGTGAGGTCGTCGGCCGGGAACAGGGCGAACCGCGCCAAGGCCAGGAGGTCGTCGAAGACGATGTGCTCGGAGAGCGCAAGCCGGTCGGCGCCGGCCACCGGGACCTTGGCGTGCTTGAGGGCGCGCAGGATCTCCTCGAACAGCGCCCCACGCTTGCGGACCAGGATCAGCACGTCGCCGAAGCGGGCTGGCCGCCACCCATCTCGGTCCGTCACCCGGTCGCCCCGCGTCACCAGCGCCTCGATCTCGCAGGCGATGTGGCGCGCCAGCCGCTTGTTGGCGCTGCCCTCGGCCTCCAGGTCGAGCGGCGCCGTCCAGGCGTCGCGCTCTTCGCCCTTCACCTCCCGTTCCAATGGCCAGAGATCAACGCAGCCGCGCTCGCCCTCGCGCATCGCCACATGCCGCAGCGCTTCGACGCCAGGCGGCACGCCGGTGGTGAAGACCGCATCGACGAAGTCCAGCACCTCGACCGTCGAGCGCCAGGAGGAGGTCAGAGGCACCCGTCGGCCGCGCCGTTCCGCCGCCTCGATCTCGGCGATGTAGCGGTCGGTCTCCAAGTGCAAACGCTCAGGATCGGCGCCCTGGAACGAGTAGATCGACTGCTTGTCGTCGCCGACCACGAACAGGGTGCGATCCAGAGGCCGGGGCTTGCCGTCGACCCCGGCGCCCGCGAAGAACTCGCCCGTCAGCGCGCGGACGATGTCCCATTGATCCGGCGCGGTGTCCTGCGCCTCGTCGACCAGGATGTGGTCGATGCCGCCATCGAGCTTGAACAGCACCCAGGCCGCGGCCGGGCGGCTGGCCAACAGGGCCTTGGTCTTCTCGATCAGGTCGGCGAAATCGAGCGCGCCGGCGGAGGTCTTCTCGATGCGATAGGACGCCAGGTAGGCCTCGGCCAGGACCAGGGCGTCGAGCGTTTCCAAGGCGACACGGGCGCCGCGCACGCGCTCGCGGACGACGGCCAGGCGGTCCTGTTCCTCCAACAGCCCCTGGCGGAGGTCTTCGCGGGCCTTGAGGCCGGAAGTCTTGAACACCCAGGTCGCCGGCGTGCCCTCGCCCTTTTCGGTGAACAGGGCGTCGAGCGCGGCGGCCAGGGTGGCGGCCGGGTCGGCGGCCACCGCGGAGAGTTTCGCAGCGCACTTCTGGTCGGTCGCCGTGCCGGCGTTCAGCACATGGGCGGCGTCCCGCCAAAGACCGCGCGGCAGGGCCGCCATCGCCTCGGCCTCCAGCGCCTCCGGGTCCCGCCCGGGCGCGGCCCCGCAGGCGTCCCAGACCCAGGCGGCCGCGCCGTCGTAACCGCCGCGCGCGGCGAAGAAGGCGGCCAGCGCCGCGCGCCGCGCCTCGAAGCCCAGGAACATCGACTGGAAGGACGCGAAGTCCAGAGCCACCGAGAACCGGGCATAGGCCTCGGCCACTCGGCCCTCGCCGGTGAGCGCATGCCGCGCCACGGCCTTGCGAGCCTCGTCGGCGATGGCAGACGCCGCGGCGTCGTCCATGACCCGGAAGCCCGGCGAGACGCCCGCTTCCAGCGGAAAGCGCCGCAGCAGCTTTTCGCAGAAGGCGTGGATGGTCTGGATCTTCAGCCCGCCGGGCGTCTCAAGGGCGCGGGCGAAGAGGGCGCGGGCCTCCGACAGACGGCGCGTATCGAAGTCGCCCGGCCCGTCGAGGCTGAGCGGCCCCTCCAGTTTGACGAGCTCGCGCGTCAGGGCCTCGTCACCCATTACCGACCAGTCGCCGAGGCGGCCGAACAGACGCCGCTGCATCTCGGCGGAGGCCGCCTTGGTGTAGGTGACGCAGAGCACCTTTTCGGGGTCGACGCGGGCCAGCAACAGGCGCGCCACCCGGTCGATCAGGGTCTTGGTCTTGCCGGACCCGGCGTTGGCCGTGACGAAGGCCGAGATCGCCGGATTGGCCGCGATCTGCTGCGGATCGTCGTGCGAGAGCGCGCTCATCCGGCTTCGCTCCCGGCGGGGCTACGCAGGATCGCGATGCGTCCTCCGAAACCTTGGGGAAGGAGGGTCATTCGTCGCCCTCCTCGCCGCTCGTCGACCATTCGAACACGCGGGCCAGATGGTCGTAGTCACTGGCGTACTGGTGGACGAACTGTGGGGCGGTGCGCGAAACGAACGGCTGCTCGGGGTCCCAATAGCGGGCGATCAGGGTTTTCAGGCCCTCCAGGGCCTGTTCGGCGGCCGCGTGGCTCTCGTCGCCGGCGGTGGCGCGGACCTCTTCCTTGCCGGCGGGCTTGCGGCCGGTGATCTCGAGATAGGTGAGCTCGCCGGGCCTCAGCGGGCCTAGGTCGGCGAAGCCGCCATGCGCCAGGATCGCCGCGCTCAGCGTCAGCTGCGGCGAGAAGCCCGTGTCGACCACCTTCTGCGATGGCGCCTTGCCGGTTTTGTAGTCGAGGATGTGGCCGAAGCCTTCGGGATCGACCTCGATGCGGTCCGCCTTGGCGGAGAGCCTGAAGGGCCGGCCCTCGATCTGGACCACAAGGTCGCCGGTCTTCTCCACGTGGATGCCGCGCCCGTCGCCCCGGCGCCGCGTCTCCAACTCGGCGACCCAGGCGGCGGCTTCGCGGGCCAGCGCCGCCTCGCGGGCCAGCGCCTCGTGCGGCATCCCGGCCCGTTCCAGCTCCTCAAGGTAGAAGCCCTCGAAGATCCGCGCGGCGTCCGGCGGGATCTCGCCGGGGTGATCCAGGGCAAAGCGTTCGAAGGCCGCGTGGATCGCGACGCCGCGGGCGCGCGCATCCACCGGCTCGTCGGGGCGGTCCAGGGCCCTGAGCTTGAGGATATCCCGCGCCCAGACCGAATAGGGGTCGCGGGTCAGGCTCTCGACGCGGGTCACGAACAGGGCCGTCGGCCGGTCGCCGGCCGGCGGGACCGGCGCCGGGCGCTTGGCGGGCGCATAGTCGGCCGGCGCGTCGAGTCCGCGGGCCCAATCCAGCGCCTCCGGCCGGCCGGGGATCGCGACGCCGGCGCCCTTGGCGAGCGTCTCCAGCCGCCAGAGCCAACGCGACTTCACCGAGGGCGCGCCGTCGCGGCGCTCGGAATGCAGCAGGATCACCTCAGGCGCGCACGCCGCCTGGGCGAAGTCGTGGGCGGCCAGGCCCACGCGCCGCTCCGGCGGCGGCAGGCCCAGGGTCTCGCGCATGGGGCGCGACAGGAACGGATCCAGCGGCGCGCCGCGCGGCCAGACGCCTTCTTCCAGGCCGGCCACGATCAGCCGATCGGCGCGCACCAGGCGGGCCTCGATGGCGCCCAGGATGCGCAGGCGTGGATGGGTGGCGCCGCCGCTGCGAATGGTCTCGCCCTCCATCAGCCGCTCCAGCAGATCGGCAAAACCTCGGGGGCTCGCTGGGGGCAGGCCGCGGCCCTCGGTGATCAGGCCGGCCAATAGTCGGCTCATGGCCTCGCCGCCGTGGCCGCTCCAAAGGCCGCCCGTATCGCCGTCATGGTCGGCGGCCAGCGCCTCCATCGCCGTGGCGACCGCCCGGGCGAACTCCGCGGGCGCGGCCGCCTCGCGGGGCAGTTCTGAGAGAATGGCCTCTAGTCTTGCGGCCAGGGCGGCGGCGTCCGGCTGCTCGGTCAGCTTCGTGTTCAGCCCGCGCCAGCTCCAAGGCCGCGCGCCCCGCAGGCCATGGCGCTCCAGGGCTTCCGGATCGCCCAGCCGGACATAGGGGTGCTTGAGGACGCCCAGCAGGGTGATCGGGTTCAGCGGATCGACCGCTGCGCGCGCGACCAGGCCGGCCAGCGCGCCGCAGGGACAGCCGGCCAGGGTCTCGCCGGCCGAGTTGTCGGGAACCACGCCCCAGCGGGCCAGTTTGGCGGCGACGCGGCGGGCCAGCGCCTGGTCGGGCGCCACCAGGGCCGCGGTGCGGTCCGGCGTCGCCAGGGCCTCGCGCAGCAGCAGGGCGGCCACCGTCGCGGCCTCCTCGTCCGAGCGCGCGCTGACCAGGGAAAGCCCCTCCAGGCCAAACCCCACACCGTTGACGACCGCGCCGTCCTCCTCGGTATTGAGGCCTTCGATGATCCGCAGCCAGTCGGCGGTCCGCTCGGGCGGCCGCAGCGCCTCGTTGATCACCCGCTGTCGCCAGCGGCCGCGCGCCGAGGCGCCTTTGGAAGCGGGCCAGGTCTCCACCTGGTCACGACCGGCGCCAGCCTTGTCCAACAGGCGCTTCATAGCGCCTTGCGGGTGCTGCTCGCCAACCTCGGCCCAGGCCTCGTCCGACAGCGCCTCGTCCAGGCCGGGGAGCACCACACAGCCCTGCGGCGCCTCGGCGATCACTTTCAGCAGAGCCGCGGTCGCCGGCGCCGTTCCAGTGGAGCCCGCAGCCACCAGCACGCCGCGCGGGGGATGATCGGTCCAAGCCTGGGCCAGGCGCCGCAGCAGCCGCACGCGCCGCTCGCTGACATCGATGACGCCCAGCGCCGCCAGCCGCTTGGGCCATTCGGTGAGGGCCATCTCCAGGAACCGGCGCGAGACCCGCCAGTGGTCGGCGAGGTCGGCCTCGACGAGGCCGACCAGCTTTTCGAACGGCTCCAGTTCCTCGATCTGCCGACTGTCGAGGAAGCCGCCCAGCGCGTCGGCCATCTCCAGCGCCGAGGCCGCGGTCAAGTCGCGGCCTTCGAGCAGGTCCCAATGGTCGGCCACCAGGCGGGTGAGTTCGAACCTTCGCCTCAAGGGCTCGATCGCGGCGGGCAGGTCGAGCGCCAGATCTCCCGGCTCGAACGGCGGCTCGCCTTCGTCGAGGTCGCCCAGCGGCCGCATCTGCGGCGGCAGCACGGCGCGGCCTTCCGCGGCGGTCACGAAGGCGTCGGCGAGCGCGCGGGCGCCGCGGCGCGTGGGCGTCAGCACGATGGCTTGCGAGAGCGCCTCGGGGCCGAGCGGGCCCAGCGCCTCGTGCAGGCCCCGCGCCAGATCCTGCGCGAACGGCCGGTAGGCTGGGATCGTGTACCAGCGCGGACCGGCTCGTTCGAAGAAGCTGGTCACCCCGATCGGGCTCCAAGGCGCGTTTCGGCCGCCTCGCGTGCGGCGGGATCGCCGACGTGCATCCAGTAGGCGTCCATCACCGTCCCATACAGTCGGCCCTCGCCCTGCAGCCGATGCCAGGTGGGATAGATCGAAAAGGCCCCGGCGCGCGGCTGATCGTCGAGGATCTGGGGCTTGAGGATGCCGAAACCGACGTTGGCGAATGGCGTCACCACATCAGGCGAGATGGAGTGGGTCAGGCGGCCTTCGGCGTCCATCAGGAAGCCCTGCGGCCCCTCGAAGCCAGTTCCATTGCCGCGCGCCACGAGCAACAGCAGGAGGTCCATGCGCGCCGGGTCCCAGGCGGCCTTCAGCGCCTCCAGCACCGGCGTCGCGCCATCGATCCACAGGGAGTCGATGTTGGCCACGAAGATCGGGTCATCGCCCAGGAGCGCCCGCGCATGCTGGATGCCGCCGCCGGAATCCAGCAGCCCGGCGCGCTCGTCGGAGATCAGGATCTCCAGGTCGGTGCGGCCTTTCAGATGCGCCTCCACCTGGTCGGCGAAGTGGTGGACGTTGACCACCGCGCGAGTGACGCCGGCCGCCGCCAGCTTGTCCAGCACCCGGTCGAGCAGGCTTCGGCCGGCTACCGGGATCAGCGCCTTGGGCGCCGCGTCGGTCAGCGGCCGCATGCGGGTGCCAAGGCCCGCGGCCAGCACCATGGCGGTCCTGATTTTGCCGCTCACGCCCGCGCCTCAGCGGGAACGAAGACGTCGAACCAGCGCTTCAGGCCGGCCAGCGCCGGGTCGGTGAGGTTGCGTTCGAGGTAGCGCCAGGTGCGCGGCATGAAGGCCTTGTACTGCGCCCGGCCGAGCAGCGCCTGGCGCGCGAACACCCGGCCGAGAATCCGCGCGGCGTTGGAGCTGGCGAGCGCCCGGTACTCGGCGCGGAAGGCGTCGGGGTCGAGCCGGGGCCGGGCGTCCAGATAGCGCGCCAGCATGGCGGCCTCGAGTTCAGGCGACACGTCGCGCCGCGCGTCCTGCAACAGGTGCGTCAGGTCCCAGGCCGGGTGGGCGCGCAGGGCGTCCTGGAAGTCCAGCAGGCCAACGCGGGCCGCGCCCTTGCGCTCAGGCAGCCAGAGGAGGTTCTGGGCGTGGTAGTCGCGATGGCAGAAGACCGTGGCGCCCGCCTCGCCGCGCACCCAGACCGGCGCCCAGAGCGCGTCCCACTCGGCGACGGCGTCGCGGCTGAAGGCCGGGATGCCCGCGAACTGCGGCCACCATTCCAGGAAGGTGTCGGTGGCGACCTTCAGGGCGAGCGTGTCGTAGGTCAGCAGCGGCCAGGTGAGGCCCTGCGCCTGCAGCAGGTCCGGCGGGCGTTGATCGTGCAACTGGACCTGCACGTCCACGGCGGCTTCGTAGAGCGGGCCCTCCGGCTCGCCCTGCGCGATCAGGGTGGCGAACAGGCCGTCGCCCAGGTCCTCCAGCACGGCGAGGCCGGCCTCGACATCGAAGGCCACGATCCGCGGCGCCGAGAGGCCGTGGTCGCGCAGGTAGTCGGCGGTGGTGACGAAGGCGGCGATCGAGCCGGCCGCCAGCCGCGCGGCGGCATTGTAGCCCAGCGCCATGCGCTCAGCGTCGCTCGCCAGGGGCGGACAGATCGGCGTTTCCAGCACCGGCGGCTGGTCCATCAGGATCAGCGGCGCTCCGCCCGCCGGATAGAGCCGGGCATAGGAGCGCGTCGAGGCGTCGCCGGCCAGCGGCTCGCGCCGCGCCTGCGCCAGGCCGTGCTCGCCGAGGAACCGCGCCTTCGCCGCCTCCCGCTCAGGGTTCAACCGGTCTTCCTTCCCACGCGCCATAGGATGTCAGCCGCGCGCGGCGGCCGGACCCCTCCAGCGAAATCTCTACATCGAGTCGATCCGGCGGAAGCCGCCCATCCAGCCGTTCGCCGAGGCGTTCTGGCCACTCGATCACCGCCGCCCCGTCCTCCAGGGCTTCGTCGAGCCCGATCTCATAGGCTTCGTCCGGATCGGTCAGCCGGTAGAGGTCGAAATGGGCGATCTTCAGGCCCCGGCCTTCGTAGAACTGCACCAGGGTGAAGGTCGGCGAGGGCACGTCCTCTTCGGGGCCGGTCAGTTCGCGGATCAGGGCGCGCGCCAGGGTCGACTTGCCGGCCCCCAGCGGACCCGACAGGCACACCGCCTCTCCGGCCTTGAGCGCGCGCGCGATCGCCGCGCCGAGCCGCGCGGTCGCCGCCTCATCAGCCAGGATCACGGCGCCAGGATCATGCGAAGGGCCGATCCGGGTCGGAAGGCAGAACGCGTTCCACATAGGCCTTCAGCTGCAGGATGGCGTCGGCCGCCTCGTCGTCGAGAGCCTGCGACGGGATCGCCGCGCCGATGGTCAGCGCATAGGCGCGGCCCTGCTTGTTCAGGAACTCATGGAAGAGCGTCATGTCCCGCAGTTCGTTGGAGAACCGGTTGAAGAAGTGGAACAGGCCCGACCAGGGCCCGCTCACGTGGATCGGCACGACCGGGGTCTCGTATTTGCGCGCCAGCGAGGCCGCAGAGGGCTGCCAGGGCGGGTCGCTGAGCAGGCCGTCCGGCTGGCGGCGCGCCAGGCGACCGGCCGGGAAGATCACCAGCAGGCGCTCGGCCTCCATAGCCTCTCGAGTCAAGATCAGGGTCTCGCGGGTCCGCTCGCGCGTGCGCTTGGCCTCGACCCATTCCACGGGGATCAGCACGTCGGAAAAGCGGGGCGAAACGCGGTGCGCGTCGGAGTTGGCGTAGAAGCAGAGGTCAGGGCGGATCGGCTTCAAGGCGTCATAGACCGCGATGCCGTCGGCGATGCCGGTGGGATGGTTGCAGACCACGATCGCGCGCCCGGTTCGCGGAATGTGCGCCAGGCCCCGGGCGGTGACCTGAAGCTGCAGCAGTTGCGAGATGTGGTCGAGCGCCGCGCCGCCGGGCAGGCCCTGGATCGCGTCGGCCATCCTGACGGCCTTGCGGTAGTCCAGCAGGCGATAGAGCAGGGGCCGCACCATCGGCCAGATGGGCGAGGCGGCCAGCTTCGGCGCCCGCTCGGCGATCAGCACATCGATGATGTGATCCCGCGGCCGCGCGGGGCTCAGCGTGTGGGCGGGCGAGGCGACCGTCATGACGCGAGGATGCGCTGGGCCGGGTGGCCTCGGCAAGCCGCGGTTGGACCCTAGGCGAGGAGGTCGATGATCAGACCGATGCCCGATGGAGGCTTGGCCCTGGGTTGCGAGCCCGGGTCCGCGGCCTCCGCCGACGCATCGCGCCCCTTCACCGCGCCGACCTGCGGCACAGGCTGGATCGGCGTGTAGACGACCGGAACGGGGATGGATGACAGCTGCAACGCGGTCTCTGGCCTGTTGAACGCGCCGCCAGACTAGGGTCCGGACCTTAAAGGATCATGAGCCGGGTTTGCGTCGGCGCGCCGAAGGGCTAAATGCCTCGCCATGCGAAACATCACCCACTTCATCGACGGCGTGTCCGTCGCCGGAACCAGCGGCCATTTCGGCGACATCTTCAATCCCAACACCGGCGAGGTGCAGGCCAAGGTGGCGCTGGCCAGCCTGAATGAGGTCGACACCGCCGTGCAATCGGCGGTCCGGGCGCAGCAGCACTGGGCGCTGGTCAATCCGCAGCGCCGCGCGCGGGTGATGTTCGACTTCAAGCGTCTCGTCGAAGCCAACATGAACGAGCTGGCCGAAATGCTCTCCTCCGAGCACGGCAAGGTGATCGCCGACTCCAAGGGCGACATCCAGCGGGGCCTGGAGGTCATCGAGTTCGCCTGCGGCATCCCCCACGCGCTGAAGGGTGAATACACCGAAGGCGCCGGCCCGGGCATCGACGTCTATTCCATGCGCCAGCCGCTGGGCGTCTGCGCGGGCATCACGCCCTTCAACTTCCCGGCGATGATCCCGATGTGGATGTTCGGCATCTCCATCGCGGTGGGCAACACCTTCATCCTGAAGCCCTCGGAGAAGGACCCCTCGGTCCCCGTGCGCCTGGGCGAACTGATGATGGAGGCCGGCGCGCCCAAGGGCGTGCTGAACGTGGTGCACGGCGACAAGACTGCCGTCGACGCCATCCTCGACCATCCGGACATCAAGGCGGTCAGCTTCGTCGGTTCGTCGGACATCGCCCACTACGTCTATTCGCGCGGCACCCAGGCCGGTAAGCGCGTCCAGGCCATGGGCGGCGCCAAGAACCACGGCATCGTCATGCCCGACGCCGACCTCGACCAGGCGGTGAAGGACATCTCCGGCGCCGCCTTCGGCTCGGCCGGCGAGCGCTGCATGGCGCTGCCGGTGGTCGTGCCGGTGGGCGCCAAGACGGCGGAAGCCTTCCGCGAGAAGATGCTGGCCGAGATCGAGACCCTGAAGGTGGGGATCTCCACCGACGCGGCGGCCCAGTACGGCCCGGTGGTGACCGCCGCACACCGCCGCAAGATCTCCGACTACATCCAGCTGGGCGTCGAGGAAGGCGCCGAACTGGTGGTCGACGGCCGCGGCTTCTCCCTGCAGGGCTACGACAAGGGCTTCTTCATCGGCCCCTCGATGTTCGACCACGTGAAGACCCCGATGCGCACCTATCAGGAGGAGATCTTCGGTCCCGTCCTGCAGATGGTCCGCGCTGAGAGCTTCGAGGAAGCGGTCGCGCTGCCGTCCAAGCACCAGTACGGCAACGGCGTCGCGATCTTCACCCGCAACGGCCGCGCGGCGCGCGAGTTCGCCAGCCGCGTCAACGTCGGCATGGTCGGCATCAATGTGCCGATCCCGGTGCCGGTGGCCTACCACTCCTTCGGCGGCTGGAAGCGCTCGGCTTTCGGCGACACCAACCAGCACGGGATGGAGGGTGTGCGCTTCTACACCAAGGTGAAGACCATCACCGCCCGCTGGCCGGAAGGCGCCACCGAAGACTCGGCCTTCATCATCCCGACGATGCAGTGATCAGCGCCGGCTGATCTGGTCCTTGGTGGCGGCGCGGGTCTTGCGGCCGGGTCCGCTCAGCTCATCGGTCTTGCGGCCGCGGGTGGCGTGGTTGGCGGAGTAGGCGGCGCCTTCGTCGGCGGGCTGGCCCCACTCCTCCCGCGGATCGGCTTGCTCGATCAGCGCCGGATCGACCTTCGGCTCGCGCTGGGCGTCGAGCTCCCGCTGGCCCACGCCCAGCCCCTGCTCGAGTTCGCGGGTCACCTCAGCCGGGGTGGGATCGAAGCTGCGGGTCTCGTCGGTCCCGGTCTTGTTCGCCATGGGGAGGTCTCCTTGCTGAGTGGGCT
Organism: Phenylobacterium sp.; assembly: GCF_035309685.1. GTDB lineage: Bacteria > Pseudomonadota > Alphaproteobacteria > Caulobacterales > Caulobacteraceae > Phenylobacterium. The sequence continues at coordinate 131,990 of NZ_DATGEX010000019.1, read as the reverse complement.
CTTTCCAACCCCTGGGGCCCCCGCCTGTTCCTTGGGCCTGTTCCTTGCGCATCGCGAGCGTCGCCGTTAGGCCGGGGCCATGGCCTCCGCGCTGCAAGCCGCCTACGACGCCCGCCTGGCCAAGGGCGAAATCCGGCCGGACCCGGCGCAGGCCGAGGGCCTGCGCGCCCTGCTGCGCCTGGAGGCCGACCTGGCGACCGTGGCGCGCGGCGGCTTGAAGGGCATGTTCCGCAAGCCGGAGAGCCAGCGCGGGGTCTATCTCTGGGGTCCCGTCGGGCGCGGCAAGTCGATGCTCATGGACCTGTTCTTTGAGACGGTCCGGTTCGGGAACAAGCGCCGCACCCACTTCCACGTCTTCATGGGCGAGATCCACCGGCTGATCGGCGAGTGGCGGGCCGGCGATCAGGCCGCGCGCAAGGCCCGCTTCGGCCAGCACAAGGGCGACGACCCGATCGTCCCGGTGGCCGATCTGGTGGCCGAGGGCGCGCGCCTCCTCTGTTTCGACGAGTTTCAGGTCACCGACATCGCCGACGCGATGATCCTGGGGCGGCTGTTCGAAGCTTTGTTCGCGCGTGGCGTGACGCTGGTGGCGACCTCCAACCGCCATCCGGACACGCTCTACAAGGATGGTATCAACCGCCAGCTGTTCCTGCCGTTCATCGCCCTGCTGAAACGCCGGATGGAGGTGGTGACGGTGGCCGGCGGCCACGACTATCGCCTCGACCGGCTGCGGGCGGCCGGCACCTGGTTCTCGCCGGACGATCCGGACAATCAGCGCAGCTTCGACGCGCTGTGGCGCGACATGCTGGGCGGCGAGGACGAGGTGGGCGCCACCCTGGAGGTGCTCGGCCGCAAGATCATGCTGCCGCACGCCTTCGGCGGTCAGGTGCGGGCGAGTTTCGCGAGCCTCTGCTCGGTGGCGCTCGGCCCCAACGACTATGTGGCGCTGGCCGCTGAGTTCCACACCGTGTTCCTGGAGGCCGTGCCGAAGCTGACCCCCGCGCGCCGCGAGGAGGCCCGCCGCTTCGTCATCCTGATTGACGCCCTCTACGAGGCCCACACGCGCCTGATCGTGCTGGCGCAGGCCCAGCCCGCCCAGCTGTACCCGGCCGGCGACGGCGCCTTCGAGTTCGAGCGCACCGCCTCGCGGCTCGAGGAGATGCGCTCCGCCGACTGGCTCACCGAGGACGCCGATTGATCTTTGCCGGGCGTTCCTGTCAAAAATGTTCAGTGGCCAAGCTCGGCCGCGGCCCCTAGCGTCGCGCCTTCGCTTGGGGGAAGCGGCAAGGGCGGTGGGGCAATGACGGCGTCCAGCTTAGGTCAATCGTCCCGCCGCCTGGCGCGCCCGCCTTTCGCGCCCAGCCATCCCTGGGATCGCAACTTTTTCCTGCTCTACGTGGGCCTGGCCTGGCTCGGCATCCTTTCGGGGTTCGTGCCGGAGATCGTCCACCACGTGTCGGCCCACGAGAAGGCGTTCCCGCTGATCGTGCATTTCCACGCCGTGGTCTTCATGGGCTGGCTCGCGCTGTTCAGCGTCCAGGTGCTGCTGATCCGCACCAGGCGCCCGGCGCTCCACCGGAAGCTGGGCTTCCTCATGCTGGGTCTGGCGGCGATCATGATGGTGCTGGGCCCAGCGACGGCGCTGATCGCCGACCACGGCAAGATCGGCACGCCGGAGGACGACCCCGGGTTCCTGGCGATCCAGTTCACCGACATTCTCGCCTTCGTCGGCCTGCTGAGTGCGGCGGTCGTGTTCCGTCACACGCCGCCGGTCCATAAGCGGTTGGTGCTGATGGCGACGGTCTACATCATCGACGCCGGGTTCGCGCGCTGGCTTGGAGGCGCGTTCCACAGTCTGCTGGGCGATGCGCCCTATTCCGCCTGGGCCTCGGCCTATGGCGGGACGACGTTGCTGTTCCTCGGCATCGGCCTCTACGACCTGATCACGCGCCGCCGTCTGCACCCCGCCTACCTCGCGGGCCTCGTCTGGGTCGTGGCGATGGAAATCACGGCGCTCGCGCTTTACGTCACGCCGGCCTGGAAGACCTTGGCCGCAAGCTGGATCGCCGCGGCCTAGGCCTGAAGGCTCTCCACCAGCGCCTTGGCGTAAGGGCGCAGTTCGGCGCCGGCGCGGACCACGATGGTCAGCTCGCGGATCGCCCAGTCGTCGGCCAGATCGGTGACCGCCAGCGCCATGGTCTTCACCGCCCGAGCCGCGGTGGTGGCCGGCACGACGCCGACGCCCACGCCGCATTCCACCAGCCGGCAGACCGCGTCGAAGCTGCGCAGCTGGACGCGCAGCCGCAGCGGCTTGCCCTCGCGCGCCGCCTTGCCGACCAGGAACCGCTGCAGGGAGCTCGAACGCTCCAGCCCCACCTGGTCGTAGTCCAGCGCTTGCGCGAAGCCGACGGGCCCGCGCCCAGACAGTGGGTGACCCTTCGCGGTCACCACCACGAAGCGGTCGGAGCGGAATGGGTAGGTGGTCAGCGCGCCGACATCGACGGTGCCGGCGACGATGCCGACGTCGGCGGCGCCTTCAGCGACCAGGCCGACGATCTCGTCGGAGAGCCGCTCCTCCAGGTCGACGCTGACCTGCGGGTGGTCGGCGAGGAAGGCTGACAAGGCCTCGGGCAGGAATTCGGTGAGCGCGTTGGTGTTGGCGAGCAGGCGCACCTCGCCCGAAAAACCGCCGGCAAACGCGCTGAGGTCCTCTTTCAGCCGCGCGCTCTGCGCCAGCATCGCTCGGGCGTGCTTCAACAGCGTGCGGCCGGCCTCGGTGGGCGTGACCCCCTGCCGCGAACGGATCAGCAGCGGCGCGCCCAGGGCGTCTTCCATGCCGCGGATGCGCGTGGAGGCGGCCGCGAGCGCCAGCGCGCTCCTTTCCGCGCCGGCGGTGATCGAGCCCGCGTCGGCCACGTCGCAGAACAGTCGCAAGTCCGTGAGATCGAAGCGCATCCTTCGCCTTTCGCGAAGGAAGACTACAGGAATTGCGCATTGTGTCAGCTTAGATGCTCAGGCGATGCTTCGTCTCTGGCGAATTCAATTCGAGCGGGAAGCGCCGCCATGCCCATCTTGCTGATGGAACCGACGAATCCGCCGCGATTCTGCGTCGCGGGCTTCGTTGACACCCCCTGCGCGGCGCTTAAGACTTTCGGCTTGGGACAGGGGACGGACGGGGCAGACGCATGACGGAAGCTTCCAGCACGCCGCGCGAGCGGCCGGTTTCGCCACATCTCGTCACAGGCGGCCTAGGCTCGCCGCTCCTCTGGCGCTGGCACATCACCATGTGGACCTCGATCCTGCATCGGGCGACCGGCGTGGCGCTCTATGTGGGCGGTCTGATCGTGGCGGCCTGGGCGATCTCCCTTGCGGAGGGCCCCGACGCCTACGCCGCCTTCAAGGGCCTGCTGGGCTCGATCCCCGGCAAGGTCGTGATGCTCGGCCTGACCGCCAGCGTCTTCTTCCACCTGGCGAGCGGCGTGCGCCACCTGATCTGGGACTCGGGCCGCGCCTTCGACGTCAAGTCGGCCAACGCCGGCTCGGTGGTGATCTTCGCCTTCGCCGTGGCCGCGACGCTCGCGGTCTGGGGCATCGCCAGCATGACGGGAGCGCTCTGATGGTCAGCTATCGCACGCCGCTCGGCCAGGCGCGCGGCCTGGGCTCGGCCAAGCATGGCGCCAGCCACTGGGTCGCCGAAAAGGTCAGCGCCATCGCGCTCGTCCCGCTGGTGATCTGGATGGTCTACGCCGTCCTGCAGCTCGCCGCCGGCGACTATGGTTTCGCGGTCCACTGGATCCAGAGCCCGCTGAACGCCACCCTGGTGGTGCTGACCCTGGCGATCAGCTTCTGGCACATGCATGCCGGCCTGCGGGTCGTGGTCGAGGACTACATCCACAAGACGCTCACCAAGTCGGCGCTGCTGCTCATCAACCTCTTCGTCTGCGGCCTCGCGGGCGCGCTGGCGATCTTCTCGATCCTCAAGGTCGCGCTCGGCGCCGGCGTTCTGGGAGCCTGAGATCACCATGGCGACCTACAATTTCATCGATCACAAGTACGACGTCGTCGTGGTGGGCGCGGGCGGCTCTGGCCTCCGGGCGGCGCTCGGCTGCGCCGCGGCGGGCCTGAAGACCGCCTGCATCTCCAAGGTCTTCCCGACGCGCTCGCACACGGTTGCGGCGCAGGGCGGCATCTCGGCCAGCCTTGGCAACATGGGCGAGGATGACTGGCGCTGGCACATGTACGACACCGTCAAGGGGTCGGACTGGCTGGGCGACCAGGACGCCATCGAATACCTGGTCAGGAATGCCCCGGCCGCGGTCTATGAGCTGGAGCACTGGGGCGTGCCGTTCTCGCGGACCGAGGAGGGCAAGATCTACCAGCGGGCCTTCGGCGGCATGACCCGCAACTTCGGCGAGGCGCCGATCCAGCGGACTTGCGCGGCGGCCGACCGCACCGGCCACGCCATGCTGCACACCATGTACGGCCAGGCCTTGGCCAAGAAGACCGAGTTCTTCATCGAGTTCTTCGCGCTCGATCTGATCATGGACGAGGGCGTCTGCCGTGGCGTCACCGCCTGGAAACTCGACGACGGCACCCTGCACCGCTTCCAGGCGCAGCAGGTGATCCTGGCGACCGGCGGCTATGGCCGAGCCTATTTCTCCTGCACCAGCGCCCACACCTGCACGGGCGATGGCGGCGGCATGGCGCTGCGCGCAGGCCTGCCCCTGCAGGACATGGAGTTCGTGCAGTTCCACCCCACCGGCATCTATGGCTCCGGCTGCCTGATCACGGAAGGCGCGCGTGGCGAGGGCGGCTATCTGACCAATTCCGAGGGCGAGCGGTTCATGGAGCGCTATGCGCCCACCGTGAAAGACCTGGCGCCCCGCGACATGGTCAGCCGCGCCATGACCATCGAGATCCGCGAAGGCCGCGGCGTCGGTCCGAAGAAGGACCACATCAACCTGCACCTGGACCACCTGGACCCCAAGGTGCTGCACGAGCGGCTGCCGGGGATTTCGGAGAGCGCCCGCATCTTCGCCGGCGTCGACGTCACCAAGGAGCCGATCCCGGTGCTGCCGACCGTGCACTACAACATGGGCGGCGTGCCGACGAACTTCTACTCCGAGGTGGTGACCAAGGCCGGCCGGAACGCCGAGAGCGTGGTGCCGGGCCTGATGGCGGTGGGCGAGGCGGCCTGCGTCAGCGTGCACGGCGCCAATCGCCTGGGCTCCAACTCGCTGATCGACCTGGTGGTGTTCGGCCGCTCGGCGGCGCTGCGCTGCGCCGACACCATCAAGGCCGGCGCGACCCAGGTCGAGCTGAAGCCGGCCATGACCGACGGCCACCTGGCGCGCTTCGACCGCTTCCGCAACGCGTCGGGCAAGACCTCGACCGCGGCGCTGCGGCTCGAGATGCAGCGGGCCATGCAGGAGGACGCCGCGGTCTTCCGGGAAGGCAAGAGCCTGACCTCCGGCGTCAAGCGGCTCGAGGCGGTGCAGAAGAAGCGCAAGGACCTCTCGGTCGCCGACAGAGGCATGATCTGGAACACCGACCTGATGGAGACCCTTGAGCTCGACAATCTGGTGGGCCAGGCGGTCGTCACGGTGGTCGGTGCGGCGAACCGCCAGGAGAGCCGCGGCGCCCACGCCCGCGAGGACTTCGCCAGCCGCGACGACAAGATCTGGATGAAGCACACGCTCACCTGGTTCGACGACGCCACGGGCAAGGTGAAAATCGACTACCGGCCGGTGCACGACTTCACCATGACCAACGACATTGCTCCGATCCCGCCCAAGGCGCGGGTCTACTGAGGTCCGACGTGGACGGGTCCCTACCTTCCGCCGAGGCGATCCACTGGTTCCATTCCCACGCCTTCGCGGATGGGGAGACGACCCAGGGCGATAAGCCGGCCGAGACGCTGCGCAAGGAGGCCGAGGTGGTCTTCCGCCACCCCGTGGCCGGCAAGCGCGTGCTCGATATCGGGGCCTGGGACGGCTTCTTCTCGTTCGAGGCGGAGCGCCGCGGCGCGGCCCGGGTGCTGGCCACCGACCACTTCTGCTGGTCGGGCGCGGGCTGGGGCACCAAGGCCGGGTTCGACTACGCCCACGCCAAGCTCGGGTCGCGGGTCGAAACGCTGGACATCGACGTGCCGCAGATCTCCCGCGAGACGGTGGGGACCTTCGACGTCGTGCTGTTCCTGGGCGTGCTCTACCACGTCAAGGACCCGTTCAGCTGCCTGGAGCGGGTCGCCTCGGTGACCGGCGAAATGATGGTGCTGGAGACCGAAACGGCCCTCGACGTCCTGCCGTGGCCGGTGATGCGCTACTACGAAGGCGCCGAGCTCAACAACGACCCCACCAATTTCTGGGCCCCCAACCAGCGCGCGCTCAAGGCCATGCTGCGGGACATCGGCTTCCGCCGCTTCGAGATCGTCACCCACCCCCTGCTGAAGCCCAACTGGAAGCGAACCCGCGTGGTGATGCATGCCTGGCGCTGACAGCAGGACCCTGGTGCGCGACACCGACGCCGACTGGCGCGAGCTGGGCCAGAAGAACCCCTATTGGGCGGTGCTGAGTCACCCCGACTTCCTGGCCGAGAACATCACCCCCGAGCGCGTCGAGATGTTCTACGCCTCGGGCGAGCCCTACATCGACGAGGTGGTGTCCGGGCTGGAAAAGACCACGGGCGCCAGGCCGTCGGGCCGTGCGCTCGACTTCGGCTGCGGTGTCGGGCGGCTCGCGGAAGCCATGACCCGCTACGCCGACCAGGTGACCGGCGTCGACATCTCGCCCGGCATGCTGGCGATCGCCCGCGCGCGCGGCGGTGCGGTGACCTACGCCGACACGATTCCCACCGGTCCGTTCGATTGGATCAACAGCTTCATCGTCTTCCAGCACATCCCGCCGGAACGGGGCGAGCAGATCATCGAGGAGCTGCTGAGCAAGCTCGCGATGGGCGGCATGGTCAGCCTGCAGATCACCGCCTGGCGCGACAAGAACCGCGAATGGCCGAAGGACGACGAGACGGTCACCGGCTTCTTCCGCAAGAAGATCAAGGGTGACCGGCTGCTGAGCCTGCCGGTCGGTCACATCCACATGTACGACTACGACCTGTCGCGGATCGTGCGCCTGCTGAACCTGGCCGGCGTCGAGGAGATGCGGCTCGTCCACACCAACCACGACGGCCACCACGGGGCCATCATCCTGGGGCGCAAGACCGCGCCCGCCGCCGATTCCTAGGGACCAACGCCATGGTTGAACTTGTCCTGCCGAAGAACTCCCGGGTCACCAAAGGCCACCACCATCCGGCCGCCGAGGGCGCCAAGAAGACCAAGACCTTCAAGGTCTACCGCTACGATCCCGAGGGGACCGAGAACCCTCGCTGGGACACCTACGACGTCGACGTCGAGGCCTGCGGCCCGATGGTCCTGGACGCGCTGATCTACATCAAGAACGAGATGGACCCGACGCTGTCCTTCCGCCGCTCCTGCCGCGAGGGCGTCTGCGGGTCCTGCGCCATGAACATCGGGGGCCGGAACACGCTGGCCTGCACGCATGGCTGGTCCGAAGTGCCCGGAAAAGAGGTGCAGATCAGCCCCTTGCCGCACATGCCGGTGATGAAGGACCTGGTGCCGGACCTGACGCAGTTCTACGCCCAGTACGCGTCGATCGAGCCCTGGCTGCACACCGAGACGCCGGAGCCGGTGAAGGAGTGGCTGCAGTCGCCGGAGGACCGCGAGAAGCTGGACGGGCTCTACGAGTGCATCCTGTGCGCCTGCTGCACGACCTCCTGCCCCAGCTACTGGTGGAACCAGGACAAGTACCTGGGCCCAGCGACGCTGCTGCAATCCTATCGCTGGCTGATCGACAGCCGCGACGAGGCGACCGGGGAGCGGCTGGACGCGCTGGAGGACCCCTTCAAGCTCTACCGCTGCCACACGATCATGAACTGCGCCCAGGTCTGCCCCAAGGGGCTCAATCCCGCCAAGGCGATCGCCGAAGTGAAGAAGATGCTGGTGGAACGCGTCGTCTGACATCGGACGGAAATACAGACGCCGGAGAAGGGCGGAGACTGGCTAATCGGGGAACGGGTCTTTGCGCAAAATCACGGGTTTGGGTCTCGCTGCGGCGCTGATGTTGACGGCGGCGCCCGCGATGGGCGTGCTGGCGGTTCCGGCGGCGGCGCACGCGCAAAGCGAGGCTGAAGCCGCCCGCTTCACGGCCTTCATCGACAACGAGTTCGAGCAGGAGCTGAAGCTTAGGCCTCAGCGGGCCACCGCACTTGGCCGCAAGCAGGACAACGACAAGTGGGACGACATCAGCGACGCCGGCCAGCTGAAGGTGCTGGAGTGGCGGCGCGGCAGCGTGGCCCGCATGAAGGCCCAGTTCGACCGCGCCAAGCTGCCGCCGGAAACCCGCGCCAGCTACGACATGTGGGCGATGGAGCTCGACCGGGCGGAAGCGACCTACAAGTACCGCCGCTACCAGCCGCCGTTCTATTCCTTCCTCTATTCGATCCACTCCGAGCTGCCGAACTTCCTGATCAACACCCAGGCGGTCAACGATGCGGCCGACATGGCCGGCTACAACGCCCGCCTGAGGAGCCTGGGCGCGGTGCTCGACGTCGGCATCGCCGAGAGCCGGCAATCGACGGCGGCGGGCGTCAACGCGCCGAAGTTCGAGATCGAGCGGGTGATCGAGGGCTCAAAGGTGATGATCGCCGGCCAGCCGTTCACCGCGTCCGGGGCGGACTCGCCCCTGTGGGCCGACGCCAAGGCCAAGGTCGGCAAGCTGAAGGCCGCCGGCAAGGTCAGCGACGCGCAGGCCGATGCGCTCCTGGCCGACGCCAAGGCCGGCGTGCTCGGCGTCAAGGCGCCCTACGAGCGGGTGATCGCGTGGGCTGAGGGCGAGCTTCCCAAGGCGCCGTCCGGCAAGACCGGCGCCGTCTCGCTGCCGGGCGGCCTGGAGTGGTACGCCGCGGCGCTCAAGCTCAACACCACCACCGACCTCACCCCCGAACAGGTCCACCAGCTGGGCCTGAAAGAGGTCGTGCGCATCCAGGCCGAGCAGGACGCCCTGGCCCGCAAGGCCGGCTTCAAGGACCGCCAGGCCTTCTACGACGACCGCGCCAAGAAATTCCCGCCGACGCCCTGGACCGACGCCATCCGCGCCGACTACCTGCGCCAGTACAACGCCGCGATCGCCCGCAACCGCAGCCTGCTGCCGTCGGTGTTCAACAACCTGCCGGTCTACAAGGCCGAGGTGGTCCGCGAGCCGGCGTTCAGCGAGGTGGCCGGCGGCGCCGCCCACGCGTCCGGCCCCAACGTCGATGGCACCCGGCCGGGCCGCGTCTATATCCACATGCTGGGCGTCACCGACGACCCGGCCAACATCACCGACCTGATGTGCCACGAGGGCATCCCGGGGCACGTGATGCAGGGCGATATCCAGGTCCGCCAGAAGGGCGTGCCCAAGTTCCGCAGCGCTTACCGCTATGTGGCCTATGGCGAGGGCTGGGCGCTCTACACCGAGTACCTCTGCAAGGAGATGGGCGCCTATCAGGACGTGGCGTCGGACTTCTTCCGCCTCGACGCCGAGCTGTTCCGCGCCGCGCGCCTGGTCACCGACACCGGCATCCACGCCAAGGGTTGGACCGAGGATCAGGCCGTCGACTACATGGTCAAGACCGGGCGGCGGCCGCCGCAGCAGGCGCGCTCGGAAGTCCGCCGCTACATCACCCTGCCGGGCCAGGCCACGGGCTACAAGATCGGCATGCTGAAGATCATGGAGCTGCGCCACAGGGCCGAGACGGCGCTGGGGCGCAAGTTCGATGTGAAGGCCTACGACGACCTGGTGGTCGGCGAAGGCTCGCTGCCGCTCGCCGTGCTGGAGCGCCAGGTCGACGAATGGATCGCCAGCCAGAAGGCCGGCTGACCTAACCCCTCGATGGATCGCGTATCATGAACCGTACTCTTACCGCCGCGCTCAGCCTGACCCTGATGACGGCGCCCGCCGCCGTGCTGGCCTTCGCCGGCCCGGCCGCCGCTCAGGCGTCCGCCGCCGCCCAGACCGCCGAGGGCGCGCGGTTCAACGCCTTCCTGGACGCGGAATACGCCCAGCAGCAGAAGTTCAGCCCACAGCAGGCGACCGCCCAGGGCAGCAAGGAGGATCAGGACAAGCTGAACGACCTCAGCGACGCCGCCGATCTCAAGCGCCTGGAATGGCGGCGCGGCAGCGTGGCCCGCATGAAGGCGCAGTTCCAGCGCGGCAAGCTGCCGCTGGAGGGCCGCATCAGCTACGACATGTGGCAGGATGAGCTGGACTCCGCCGAGCTCGCTTACAAGTTCCGCGCCTACCAGGAGGCCACCGGCGCCCACTCCGGCCTGCCGAACTTCCTGATCAGCTCACATCTGGTGGACGCGCCGGCCGACATGGTCGCCTACAACGCCCGCGTCACGGCGCTGGGCCACGCCATGGACCAGGCGCTGGACCGCGCCAAGGCCTCGGCGGCCGAAGGCATCCGCATGCCGCGCTTCCAGTACGAGCGCACCATCGCCGAGAGCAAGAAGCTGATCTCCGGCGCGCCCTTCGATGGTGGTCCGGACTCGCCGCTGTGGGCCGACGCCAAGACCAAGGTCGGCAAGCTGCAGGCCGCCGGCAAACTGAAACCTGGTGAGGCGGACGCCTTGCTCGACGGGACCAAGACCGCGCTGCTGACCGGCATGAAGCCCGGCTACGACCGGCTGATCGGCTGGCTGAACAGCGACATGGCCAACGCCAAGTCCGGCAAGGTCGGCGCGGTCACCCTGCCCAACGGCCTCGCCTGGTACGCCGCGGCCTTGAAGCTGCAGACCCGCACCGACCTCACCGCCGACCAGATCCACAAGCTGGGTCTCTCGGAGGTCGCCCGCATCCAGGGCGAGATGGACGCGCTCGCCAAGCAGGCCGGCTTCGCCGACCGCGAGGCCTTCTATCACGACATCAACGCCAAGGACCCGCCGCAGCCCTACAACGATGCGAACCGCGCCGAGATCCTGAAATATTCCAACGAGCTGATCGCCAACAACCGCACCCACCTGGGGGCGATGTTCAACGTCCTGCCGATCTACGGCATCGAGGTGATGCGCGAGCCGAGCTTCATCGAGGTGCCGGGCGGCGCGGCCAACACCAGCGGGGCCAGCCCCGGCGGCAAGCGGCCGGGCCGGGTCTATCTGCACATGCTGGGCAAGACCCCGCTGCGCGCCAGCCTGCCGGACCTGATGTGCCACGAGGGCATCCCCGGCCACGCCATGCAGGGCGATATCCGGGTGCGCCAGGTGGGCGTGCCGAAGTTCCGTCTCGCCGCCCGCAACGCCGCCTTCAACGAAGGCTGGGGGCTCTATTCCGAGCTGCTCTGCAAGGAGATGGGCGTCTATCCGGACTATGCGTCGGACTTCATGCGCCTGGATGGCGAGCTGTTCCGCGCCGTGCGCCTGGTCACCGACACCGGCATCCACGCCGATGGCTGGACCGAGGACCAGGCCGTCGACTACCTGAAGACCGTCGGCCACCGCAGCGACGACGTCGCCCGCTCCGAGACCCGCCGCTACATCACTGGCCCCGGTCAGGCCACCGCCTACAAGATCGGCATGATCCGCATCCTACAGCTGCGCGACCAGGCCCAGAAGGCGCTGGGCCCGAAGTTCGACATCAAGAGCTTCAACGACATGGTGATCGCGTCGGGATCGCTGACGCTCTCGGTGCTCGACATGCGGGTCAAGGAATGGATCGCCGAGCAGAAGGCGAAGTAATTCCTCTTCCCCGACGCGAAGCGCGAGGGGAGAGGGTAGGGTGAGGGGCGGCTCGGCCGTGCTGCCGCCACTCCGGCTTCAGCCAGGGCCCATCGTCGGATGCTCACCGCCACAGGCTTCGAGTATGGTCAGGCACACACCATCGCTGTTTGTGAGGACCGCCGAATTCCAGAAACGCAGCACGCGCAAGCCGTGCCGCTCGAGATAGGCCGTGCGCCGTTCGTCGTAGGCGATCTGATCCGCATGTTGTCCGCCATCAACCTCCACGACCAAGGCGGCCTCAGGACAGTAGAAATCGACGATATAGGGACCGGACGGAACCTGGCGTTTCCACCGCCAGCCACCCAGCCGGCGATCACGCAGAGCATTCCAGAGGCGCGCTTCCGCGGGGGTATCCTCGCGGCGCAGTCGTCGCGCGCGGTCTCGCTGCGTGGTGTCCCTGATGGTCCAGACCTTGGCCATGGCCGCATAGTGGATCATGGCTGGACCGCGCTGCAAGGGGTGGTTCGGAGCCGCCCCTCACCCTACCCTCTCCCCTCGCGCTTCGCGTCGGGGAAGAGGATGAGGAAGTTGACGCTCTCGTCACTTTTGGGCATCGAGACCAGATGAGCGATCCCAACGCACATGTGGTGATCCTGGGCGCCGGCCATGCGGGCGGCACGGCGGCGGCGCTGTTGCGGCAGTATGGGCACGAAGGGCCGATCACGCTGATTGGCGAGGAGCCGATCCCGCCCTATCAGCGGCCGCCACTGTCGAAGGCTTGGCTGAAGGGCGAGGCGGACGCGGACTCCCTGGCGCTGAAGCCCCTGGAATTCTACGCCGAGCACAACATCGATTTCCGGGCCTCGACGACCGCGACGAGCATCAATCGCGGCGCGAAGACGGTGGCCCTCTCCGACGGATCGAGCGTCGCCTACGACGTCCTGATCATCGCCACCGGCGCACGCGCCATCGCGCTGCCGATCCCGGGCGCGGACCTGGCCGGCGTCATGTTCCTGCGCACCGCCGCCGACGCCGAGACGCTGAAGGCGACGGTCGGGCCGGGGAAGCGCCTGGCGGTGGTCGGCGGCGGCTATATCGGGCTGGAGGTGGCGGCGTCCGGCCGGGCGCTGGGCGCGCAGGTGGTGGTGCTGGAGCGCGAGCCGCGCCTGCTGGCCCGGGTCGCCTGCGAGACCCTATCGGACTTCTTCAAGGCCCAGCACGAGGCGCATGGCGTCGCGTTCGAACTGGGCGCCACGGCGGCGGCGTTCGAGGGCGAGAACGGTCACGTGACCGCCGTGCGACTGGCCGACGGTCGGCTTATCGCCTGCGACGCGGTGGTGGTTGGCGTGGGCGCCGCCCCCAACGACGAGCTCGCCAAGGACTGCGGGCTGGAGACGGCGCGCGGCGTCGTGGTCGACCTCGACGCGCGGACCTCAGATCCCAACATCTTCGCCATCGGCGATGTGGCGCACCGGCCGATGCCGATCTATGGGCGCATGTTCCGCATGGAGAGCGTGCCCAACGCGCTCGAGGGCGCCAAGCAGGCGGCCAGCGCCATCGTCGGGCGCCCGCAGCCCGCCGGGGAGGTCCCCTGGCAGTGGTCGGACCAGTACGATCTGAAGCTGCAGATCGCCGGCTACGCCTTCGACGTCGACGAAATCCTGGTGCGCGGCGACCCGGCGAGCGCGAAGTTCGCGGTCTTCCACCTGAAGGGCGATCTCGTGCAGTCGGTGGAAGCGATCAATTCACCGCCGGAGTTCATGATGGGCAAACTGCTCATCGGAGGCCGCAAGCGGATCGACAAGGCCAGACTTGCGGACCCCACCGTTTCCATGAAAGAGGTCGCCGTCTAAACGGCGTTAAGTCGAGGGATAGATGGCGAAGATCACCTACATCGAGCACGACGGCACCGAGCACGTCATCGATGTGAAAAACGGCCTGACCGTCATGGAAGGCGCGGTGAAGAACAACATCCCCGGCATCGACGCCGACTGCGGCGGCGCCTGCGCCTGCGCCACCTGCCACGTCTATGTGGACGAGGCCTGGCGCGACAAGACCGGGACCTCGTCGGCCATGGAGGAGTCCATGCTCGACTTCGCCGAGAACGTGGAGCCGAACAGCCGGCTGTCGTGCCAGATCAAGGTGACGGACGCGCTGGACGGGCTGGTGGTGCGGATGCCGGAGAGCCAGCACTAGCGGCTTCGTCCTCGACCCAGTGGTCTTTTCGCCGGTGCAGGTCTCGCGCCGACTTGATCCGAACCAATCGGAGTTTGCCTGGCTGCGGCCCTTCGAGCGGGCAGATCATGAAATTGCCTCTGACCGACGTTTCTAGGGCGGTTTCGTTCTCTGGAAACAGCCGTTCGACATTCGGCGGGAAGCCCATCCCATCCGGTATAGCCATCAGGCCATCGCGCGTTTCAGGATGAATCCTGTAGGTCGGATGGCCGATATCTGGCGCCAGTGAACCTCGGAACTCAAAGCACCGGTATTGAGACGCCGCCGTCGCCGGTTGAATGCTGGCGAGCGCCAGAACGACTCCCAACAGCGGTCTCGCTTGCGTCATCCGACGCCACCCCGCCTTAAACCTCATGGTCAGATGCGAGCCTTGGGGCCTCGGCTTGTCAAGGAGCGGCCCTTGGCCGCCCGCGTCGCGGCGCGCCTTCGGCGCGTCCTTGAGAAGCCGAGACCCCAAGGCAGAATGGCCGCCATGAGATTTAAGCCGCAGCCTGCGCTTCACCCCTACCACTGCTCATCCCGGCGAAAGCCGGGACCCATTGGGCCGTGGGATCTGGTCAGCGCCGGGTAGGGTTCAGGCTCGGCTTGGGTCCCGGCTTTCGCGGGGATGAGCGGTGAGTTGAGACGTGGCGCCCAGCCGCCTAGCGCGACGGCGGCTTCGGCCCGGGCGCCGGCGGCGCGGCGTCTCCCCCGTCCGGCTTGCCGAAGTGCTTCAGGACATAGGCATAGACGGCGTCCTGCTCCTGCGGCGTCAGCTGGGCGCCGTTGTCGATCATCTTGCCGATGACCTCCGTCCAGTCGCTGGACGTTCGCGGCTTTTCGGAAATCTCCGACGCCTCGTGGCAGCTGGTGCAGGCGCGGACCACCACGTCCTTGCCCGGCCCGTCCGGCAGCACGTCATTGGGGTCGGCCGCCAGCGCCGAGGGGGCGAGGCCGAGGAGCAGCGTGGCGGCGGCGGAGGCGAGAATCGTGCGCGGGCTCATGGTCCAGCGGTAGCCCACCGGCGGCGTCCGCTCAATGCGGCGCGTCCTTGAGGAACCAACTGGCCCACGCCGGGCGCCAGGCGCGATGGGGCTTCGGCGCCGCGGCGGCGACGCAATCGCGCCAGGCGCCGTGCTCTCGCCCGCAGCCCTGGCAGGCGGCCAGCAGGTCGCCCTCGCCGCCGGGGTAGAGGGTCACGGCGGTCTCGCCGCACGCCGGGCACTCAAAGTCCGCAGTGTCCATCCCGCGACCCTGGCCCGGGTCCGCATAAGGATGAAATGTGGTTCGCTCGGGCGGCGCCCTAGAGCGGTGGAACGGCCGCGCGGGGACGGGCGGCCCAATAGGCGGCGTGCATCTCGTCGCGCCGCAGACCGCCCAGGCCGGCGGCGACGGCGGCGGTGAAGCCGCTGAGCAACAGGCCGATGCCCATGAACAGCGAGGCCTGGGCGGCGACGCCGGCGGCGTGGACCGGTTCGATCTGCACCGCGGCGGCCGCGACCGCCTGGGTCGCCACGTGGCCGGCGGCGGGCGCGAGCACGGTCACGGCCAGCAGCACCCCGGCGACGGTGCTCACCGCCCAGACCAGCAGGCCGTGGGCGGTGTCGCGGAAGTGGACCTCGTGGTCGTGGACATTGACCCACTTGGTGCGCAGCCGGCCGGCCAGATAGCCGCCGAGCGCGGTGCTCAGCACCTGGATGGTCACCAGGATGGCGCCGAGCGTCGGGTTGAAGTCGTCGGTGGAGGCTCCGGCCAGGGGCCAGGGCGAACCGAGCTTCAGGCCGAAGCCCGCGCCCAGCGCCAGCATCACGATGGCGGCGGCCAGCGCCGTGGCGGCGCCGGCGATGATGGCGGACCAGGAGATAGCGGACTGGCCCTCCTCGGTAAGCAGATCGCGTTCCATGTCAGGCTCCCTCGCGCCGATCAGAAGTGATGGGTGCAGAAGGCGAGCAGCAGGATGATCGGCAGGGGCACGCCCAGGAACATCAGCAGAATCGATCGCACGTCAGGCCCTCCAGTCCACGGATTGGTGTCCGGTCAAAACACCGAAGCGGAGGCGGTAACGTGGGCGGGCGCCGGGTCGTTCCCTTGCGGACGATCCCCGAGCCCTCCTCCTCGATGGAGGAGGGTTGGGTGGTGGTGTGACCTCTGAGCAGAGGTGAAGGGCGCAGCCGGGCGCTGGCGCCTGACAGTACGCTTCACCTCATCGCCCGGGACACACCACCATCCCCGCCCTTCCTCCATCGAGGAGGAAGGGAGTCTCGCCAGGCCGGTCAAGCTTAGGCGAAGGTCTCGCCGACCATCCGTTCACTGAGCGCCCAGAGCGCCTTGGCGCGGTCGGGGTTGAGCGCGTAGGCGCGGATACCGCCGCGGGTGTCGAGGCCAGGGGTCTCGTCGGCGGGCTCGGCGACATGACAGTCCTCGCAATAGAGGCCGCCGACCTCGGCCGCCGGGGCGACGATCGCCGCCCAGCAGGAGGTGGCCGCGCCCTGCGGGATGGTCTTCCACTCGAAGGCCGGGCCGCCGCTGGCCTTGGCGGCCGCGGTGATGTTGTCGAGCATCCCCTGGATCAGTTCCGGGGTCATGTGGCGGCCAAGCTCGGTCTGGATGCCGCCCGGATGGACGGCGACGGCGCGGACGCCGCGGGCCTTGTGGCGGCGGTCGAACTCCACGGCGAATAGGATGTTGGCGGTCTTCGAGCGGCCGTAGGCGCCGAACGGGGTGTACTCGGTGCGCTCGAAGTTCGGGTCGTCCAGGTCGACGTCGGAGAACCGGTGGCCGGCCGACGATAGGTTCACCAGCCGCCCGCCGTCCTTGATCAGGTTCGCGATGCGGTTGACGAAGACGAAGTGGCCCAGGTGGTTGGTCCCGAACTGGGTCTCGAAGCCGTCCTTGGTCTTGCCGAACGGCGTGGCCATGACGCCGGCGTTGCAGATCACCACGTCGAACATCTCGCCCTTGGCGTTCAGCTTGTCGGCGGCGGCGCGCACCGAGGCGAGGTCGGCGAGGTCGAGCTCGATCAGTTCCAGCGAGCCGCCATTGGCCGCCTGGGCACGGACTTCGGCGGTGGCGGCCTCCGCCTTCTTGAGGTCGCGGGCCGCGCCGACGACGGTGGCGCCGTGCGCGGCGAGTGCGCGGCAGGTCTCGACGCCCAGGCCGGCGGAGGCGCCGGTGACCAGGATGCGCTTGCCCTTGAGGTTGACGCCTTCGAGGACGTCGTCGGTGGTGGATTTTTCGCCAAAAGCGGTGAGGGTTGCGGTCATGGGGGAAGGCTCCGTCGGTCAGGATCGTTGTGGGTCGCACGCCGGGTCGCTATATGAAGCGGAGGCGGCCTCCGGTTAAATACGGAGGTAGCCTCCGTTTATCAAGGGCCGCTCCGTGAAAGTTTTGTTTTGACCCTCGCCGACGCCAAGACTGGGGACGACAGGCCGCGCAAGCCGCGGGCCGACAGCCTGCGCAACCGGGAGCAGCTGTTGGAAGCGGCCAAGGCGGCGTTCACGGCCATAGGCGCCGACGCGCCGCTGGAGGAGATCGCGCGGCGCGCGGGCCTCGGCATCGGCACCCTCTACCGCCACTTCCCGACCCGCGACGCCTTGCTCGCCGCGGTCTATCGGCGTGAGGTCGAGCAGCTCGCGGGCTCGGCGCAGACCCTGCTGGCCGAACGGCCCGCGGGCGAGGCGCTGCGGGCCTGGCTGCATCTGCTCGTCGACTACATGGCCACCAAGCGAGTGATCGCGCCCGCCCTGCAGGCTTCGCCCGGGGAGGGCCAGGCGGCCTATGCCTCGTCGGGCCCGGCGATCACCGGGGCGATGAACCGGCTCTCCCGCGCGGCCATCGACAGCGGCGATGTGCGGGGCGATATCGGGCCCGACGACCTCTACCGGATGCTGATGGGCCTGAGCTACGGCTACGACCGCCCCGACTGGGAGGGGAGCGCGCGGCGGCTGATCGACATCCTGATGGCGGGGCTGAAGCCCCAGGCCTGAGGGTCAGGCCCGGCCTAGGCCGGATCGAACCGCAGCACCTGGATCTTTGGATCGGCGCCCGGCGTCAGCGCCAGCTCGCACGCCGCCTCGCCGCGTTCGCCGGCGAAGTGGAGCCGGCCCGCGAGCGCGTGGCGGGCTTCGATGCGGGTGAGACGGCTGTCGCCCAGCCGCGACTTCAGCTCGCTCAGGGCGCGGTTGCGGCTCTCCAGCGGCAGGTCGGCCAGCAGGTTCGGGGCGAACCATGCCTGGATCGCATCGAGCCGCCCGGCGGCGAAGGCCTGCGCGACGGCGTCGGCGGCGGCCTGCAGGGCCGGCGAGACGGCCACAGGCCTGGCGCGCCAGAGGCCATGCGCCTGCAGCACCCCGGCCGCCTCGACATTGGCGGCTTCCGGCCCGGCGTAGGTGACGTTGGCGAAGGCGAAGAGCCCGATGCCGGCGTCCGGCGAGAAGAACATGTTGGAGCCGAAGCCCGGCAGGCCGCCGGAGTGCGCCAGGCAGCGGCCAAGCTGCGGGTCATGGGTGCTGGCCAGGCCGTAGCCGTAGGCGATCGCCACCGGCAGGGTCTCGCCGCCCGCGGTGCGGGTCCGCGCGGGGCCCGGCATGGCGTGGCTGACCGCCAGTTCGCGGCGCGTGGCGCGGCGCACCGGACCGGTCTCGGCCTCGTCGCGGGGCGGCCAGGCGTCCAGCAGGAAGGCGACCCAGCGGGCGTAGTCCTTGGCCGGCGTGATGATCCCGCCCATGGCGGCGATCTCGCCATCCGGCTCCGGCGGCTCCTCGCCATAGGCGCCGCCGCGCCGCCAGTAGCCGCGGGCGCGCTGGCCGTCTGGAACGGCGTCCGGGTCGAAGCGGGTGGCGTCCATGCCGAGCGGCCGCAGAAGGCGTTCCCCGATGACCTGCTGGAAGGGCCGGCCGCAGAGGTTGCTGATGATCCGGCCCAGAATCCCGTAGCCCAGGTTGGAATATTCGAAGGCCACGCCCGGCGCCTGGGCGAACAGGCCGCCGTCCCGCAGGAAGGCTGTGAAGTCGTCCGGCGTCATGCGCATGGCGCGGTCGGCCCAGGGGTCGTCGGTGACGAAGCCCTCGGTGTGGCTCAAGAGGTCACGCACGGTGATCGGCGGGCTGTCGGCGGTGGGCGGCGGCAGGTCGGCCAACTCCGGCACATAGGTCAGCGCCGAGGCTTCCAGCGACAGGCGGCCCTCGTCGCGCAGCATCAGGATGGCGGTTGCGGTGACCTGCTTGGTCATGGACGCGATGCGGAAACAGGTGTCGGCGGTGACCGGCGCGCCGGTTGCTAGGTCGGACACGCCATGGGTGAAGAGGTGGGCCAGGCCGCCGTCCTTGACCACGCCCGCGACCACGCCCGGCGCCTCGACGCGCTCAGCGAAGGCGGCGTAGACCGCGTCGATCTCGGCGGCGGCGGCTGGGTCGAGGGACGCCATCCCTAGTTCCTTAAGCCCAGCTCGGGCTGGGCGGCGCCGGCCATGGCCTCCTCGGGCAGGTGGCAGGTGAAGGTGGCGCCGGCGCCAGGCTCGCTTTCGAGCGCCACCCAGCCGCCGTGCAGTTCGGTGAGCGCCTTGACCAGCGCCAGGCCCAGGCCGGGGCCGCCCCGCTCGCGGCCGATGAAGCGGTCGAAGATGTGCGCCTGGACGTGGAACGGGATGCCGCGGCCGGTGTCGGAGACCTGCAGCTGGAATTCGCCCAGCCCCTTCTTGGCGGCCAGCGTCACCGTGCCGCCGGCCGGCGTCTGGCCGAGCGCGTTTTCCACCAGGTGGTTGAGGATCTGGCCCAGGCGCCGCGCGTCGCCGCGGATCAGGCCCAGGTCCTTGGGGTAGTCGACCACGATCTTGACGTTGGCGGCCTGCGCCTCCGGCGCCCAGCGCTCCGCCTGGGCGTCCAGCAGGTCGCCGACCCGCACGTCCTCCAGGTCGAGCGCCATCTCGTCGGCGTCGATCTGCGCCATGTCGAGCACGTCGTCGATGGAGCGCGCGAGCTGGGTGGCGGCGGATTTGACAGCTGCGGCGTGGCTGCGGCCGCGCTCCGACAGCGCCTCGCCGGAGCGTTCCAGCAGCTCGGAATAGCCGATGATCGTGGTCAGCGGGGTGCGCAGTTCGTAGGAGACGTTGCCGACGAAGTCGCGCTTCAGCCGCTCGGCGTCGGCCAGCGCCTGTTCCTTGGCTTCGAGCGCCGCCTCGACCTTGCGGGCGTCGGTGACGTCGGTGAAGGCGATCAGCGTCGCCCCGTCCGGCAGGGGCCGCGACTGGTAGACCACGATACGGCTGTCGGAGGTCTTGACCTCGCCGGTCGTGGGGGCGCGGGCCTGCGGGTCGGGATCGGCGACACGGCCCTTCAGCTCGGCCCAGAAATTCTTGTCGTGCAGCTTGGGGATGCAGAGGTCGACCACGCCCTCGAAGTCGCCGGCCGCCTCGACCTGGGCGGGCGTCACGTTCCAGAACCTGGCAAAGCTCTCGTTGTGCAGGCGCAGGCGGCCGTCGGAGCCGAACACGGTCACCGCGTCGGAGAGCTTGTCGAGGGTCGCCTGCTGCACCTGAATCAGCCCGTTGTACTGGCTGGTCAGCTTCAGCTCGTCGGTGATGTCGGAATAGAGCAGCAGGATGCCGCCCATCGGATGCGGCTGGCGCACCACCTTGAGCGTGCGCCCGTCCGGCAGGCTCCACATCTCGTCCGGCCCGCCGGCCAGCTGTTCGTAGCGGTCGAGCTCGGCGGCCTTCCACTTGGTGTAGTCGGCGGTCTCCGGCAGGCGGCGGCGCTGGCGCAGCCGGTCCAGCACCTCGCCGTGGCTCGGCTGCTCGGCGAGCCAGGCGGGTTCCAGCCCCCACATGTCGGCAAAGGCGGTGTTGTGGAACATCAGCTTCTTGCCGCGGCCGAAGACGGCGACGGCCTCGGCAATGTGATTCAAGGTCTCGTCATGCGCCTCGACGTTGCGCTTGAGGAGTTCGCGCAGGTCCTCCTGCTCGCTGACGTCCTCGGTCCAGACACCCACGCCGCCGCCTTCCAGCGGCTGGGCGGTGACGTGGAAGGCGCGGCGTTTGCCCGCCACCGTGGCCCAACGGACCGTGTCGCGGCGCTGCCCGAGGTTGGCGGCCTCGCTGGCGAGCGCATCGGCCGAGCGGTCGAAGGCGACGCCGCGGGTGGCGGCCTCATCCAGGCTGGCGGCGTCCACGGCCTTCAACCAGGCGGCGTTGACCCAGACCGGCGAGCCATCGGCCGCGGCGATCCAGGCCGGCGTGGCCCTGGCATTGAGGAAGGCGGCGAAGCGAGGGGCGGTCGGCAGGCCCGCGTCCTCAGCCTGGGCCGCCGAGAGCCGCAGCCAGGCCATGGCGCCGGCGGCGCGGCCCTCGACGGCGATCAGGCCGCCACCCTTTTCCGTCGAGGCGCCCTGCACCTCGAAGGCGCAGGCCTCGCCGCGCTCGAAGAGGGCGCGTAGCCGCCGCGCATGGTCGGGGTCGGCGCGCATCAGGGCGTTGACCACCCCCTGCGGATCGGGCTCGGCCAGGCCGAGCGCCTCGGCGCAGACGGCGAGTGATTCCTCGCCCGAGGCCAGCAGCGCGCGCCCGTCCTCGACCGCCAGCAGGGCGGAATCGAAGGCTTCGGCGGAGGCCTGGGCGGCGTCGGCCTTGGCCTCGAAGCCCGCCAGCCGCGCGGCGATCTCGGCCACGCGCGCCTGCGCCTCGCGCCGCTGGACCAGCGCCCACAGGATCGCGCAGATCGCCAGGCTGACCGCGCCCGCCGCCGCCGCAAGGATCAGTTGGTGGCTGCTCATGCCCGCACTTTGGCCCGCCCTCAGCGCCCTTTGGCGAATCGCCTCGTCGGCACCCTAAGCCGGGCCGGACTTCGCCGCATCCGCCCCGAGTAGAGTTGGGCCGCGTTGAGATGCTACGCCATATTGGCGCATGATCGGAGCAATGACCGCGATCCTCTACCCCGTGGCGGCGAACGCCGAGCTGGCGATGGCCGCGCCGCTCGGCCGCGCCGCCCGCGAGCGCGAGGCGCTGGGCGTCGCCGGCGAGGCCGTGGTGTTCACCACCGATCCCGTCGGGCCGGCCTTCGCCACCCGCGACGGGGCGGCCGAGGCCTACGCCGGGCCGGTGGGCGAGAGCTGGGCCAGGCTCGCCGAACAGATCCTGCCGGGCCAGAAGCTCAGTCCCGTGAAGCCGGTCTACGCCGACGGCCGCCGCTGGCCCGCGCCGGCTGCGGCGCCGCCGCGCACCGCCTGGCGGCTGATGGTCTCCTACTGGCGGATCGCCACCGCCGAGCGGCCGATCGAGACGCCGCAGGCCCGCGCCGCTCGGCGGGCCCGGTCGACGCCCGACAGTGAGACGCTGCGCGCCATGGCCCGCCAACCGTTGCGGCCCATCGAGCCGCAGCAGCCGCTGGACATCGGCCTCTTCGAGGTCCGGCCGCCGGACGCCCCGCACATCGTGATGCCCGACGAATGAGGTCCTGGTGAGCGAGCCCCATCCGTTCGGCAAGGCGCCGTCGCTGGACGACCTGGCGGCGCTCGCCGAGGCGGCGTTCCAGGCCCTGCCCGCGGGGTTCCGCAAACTGACCGGCGACGTGGTCTTCCGGGTCGACGATTTTCCGGCCGACGAGGTGCTGGACGATCTGGGCATCGAGGACCCGTTTGGGCTGACCGGCCTCTATCAGGGCGCCCACATCGGCCTGCGCGACGTGGGCGGTCCGGCCGCCGGCCCTTCGATGATCTTCCTCTACCGCCGCCCGATCCTCGACGAGTGGGCCGAGCACGGCGAGATCACCCTCGAGGAACTGGTCACCCACGTCCTGGTGCACGAGATCGGCCACCACATGGGCCTCTCCGACGCCGACATCGACGCCATCGAGGCGAGCGCGGGGTAGGTTGCCTCTCCCCCGAGACGAAGTCCGAGGGGAGAGGGTAGGGAGAGGGGCGGCTGGGACCCATCCGTCTCTCCCGATGGTCACCCGAGGATCCGCGGCGTCGCCGTTCATGGGTCATGGCTGGGCCATCGGCGGATCACCGCTGCATGAGCCGCCCCTCTCCCTACCCTCTCCCCTCGCGCTACGCGTCGGGGGAGAGGCGATACAAACCTGACGCCTGCGTCATCTTCATTGACTGATCAGCGTTTAGATGGTTGGATTTCAGCCAACGCCAGACGGGCTGAGTTCGCCCGCGCCCCAGGAGCAGACCCCATGGCCGCCGACGGCAACATCACCAAGGACCTGATCTACGACGCCGTCGCCCCGGACGACTTCGAGTCCATGCTGGAGCTGGACCGCTACGGCGCGCGCTCGACCGCCTTCGACAAGATCATCTCGGCCACCCACGACCACTTCTGGGATCCGCTAGACAAGAAGTACATCGACTTCGACGAGCCGTTCGACATGGAAAACACCATGATCCTGCCCGAGAAGATGATCGGGGCGCTGAAGCTCGACTACGTCAACGAGACGCTCGGCAGCGAGAAGGAACGCATCCGCTTCGCCAACGCCCAGACGCTTCGCACCTTCTCCTCGATCCTGCACGGCGAGCAGGGCGCGCTGAACCTGTCGGCGAGCCTCTGCCACGTGCTGAAGGACCAGGGCGCGCAGGAATATGCCGCCAACCAGACCCGCGAAGAGGCCCGCCACGTCACCGCCTTCGCCAAATACATCAAGGCCCGCTGGGGCCGGCCGGTGGAATGCGGTCCGATCCTGAAGGATCTGCTGGTGGAGATCATCGGCGCGCCGGAGGTCTACAAGAAGATCATCGGCATGCAGATGCTGGTCGAGGGCCTGGCCATGGGCGCCTTCGCCACCGTGTTCAACGAGACCAACGATCCGCTGGCCAAGAAGCTGACCCAGCTGGTGATGACCGACGAGGCCTTCCACCACAAGTTCGGGAAGATCTGGGCCGACCGCACCATTCCCCACCTGACCGAGGCCGAGCACGAGGTCATCGAGATGTGGGCGGCGCACTGCTTCCAGACGCTGCTCTTCAACCTCGTCGCGCCGACCCAGAACGTCAGCCTCTACGAGGAATTCGGCCTCGACCCCAACCGGGTGATCGAGGAGATGGGCAAGCTGGTCAACGACGAGACCCGCCGCGAGGAGATGAAGGAAGCCACCAACATCTTCCGCGTGCTGGTGAAGACGCTGGTCAACGCCGGCATCATCACCGAGCGCACCAAGGCCTTCTACGCCGTCTATGTCGATATCGACGAACTGAAGAACGAGGGCGACAAGATGGTCGGCGACGACATCGCCGAGGAGGGGATCAAGTACCTCCAGCAGATCAACTTCAAGGACCGAGCGCTGGCCAAGATCCTGATCGCCGCCGAATAGCGGCGAGCCCGCGATCTAGCGCACGAGGACGCCCGCTGGGATTGCCCCCGGCGGGCGTTTTCGTTTGAGGCCGAGTTTCGTTTCAAGCCCTACGCACAAGCGCCGCGAAGTCGCCGATTTTACCGCTCATGTGACAAGGTGAGATCTGGGGAGGGACCAATGCAAAATCGCCCGAAATCGGGACTGAAACTGGCGTTCGCGGCGGCCATGGGCGCGCTTGCCGTCGGGGCCGCCCAGGCCGCGCCGCCGCCGGCCTCGGACTATGACCGCGACGTGATCACGGTGGTGACGCTGTCGCGCCACACGGCCTATCCGTCGGCGACCTGCATGGTGTGGGAGAACGCCGAAGGCCTGGGCGTCGGCCCGGCGCAGCTGAACGGCTTCCACGGCGTCACCTTCAATATCAATGTGACGCCGATGCCGACCGAGGCGTCCAAGGTCCCGACCACCTTCGCCCAAGGGATCGCGGCGATGAAGGCGCAGTTCCCGACCACGCCTGCCTGGATGGTGAGCACGCTGGAAAAGCACCGCGCCGCGATCGAGGCGGCCTGCGCCAAGGACCAGCCGACGCCGTTCAAGGTCTATTCGCTGACCAAGAAGGATCAGGCGGGCTAGTAGGCCGTCGTGGCGGTCCCCCACATGAGGGCGCCGACCGCCGCGAACACCACGGCGACGACAAGCCAGAAGGCCAGATCGCCGCCCATGGCGGCCAGGCGATCAGACCGTTTCGCTGGCCTGAGATGCAGCGCACGCATCGCTATCACCTCGCTTTCTGTTTCTAGATCGTAACACGAGCTAATTCGTTCCCAGAGCGGAACCGTCGCGTCTCACGCAGGCGTGTTCGCCGGCTAGCGCACGAACCTCACGCGCCCCAGCAGGCGCGGCCAGCGGGGGTCGTCGTGCAGCGGGTCGCAGTAGGCGAGGTAGGGCAGGAACACGAGGTAGGGATCGTCCTGGGCCGCGGCGGCCTCCAGGGCGGCGAAGGCCTGGTCCGGCTGGCCGGCGGCGGCGCGCAGGAAGGCGATGTCGGTGAGCCGGGGCGTGAACATCACCTTCTGGGTCTCGAAGAGGTCGGCGCCGCCGGCGCAGAAGGCCGGGAAGCCGGCGGCGCCGTAGGTCGCGCGCAGGGCGTCGAGCTGGGCCCGGTCGAGGCCCCAGAGCTCCAGACCTCTTAGCAACGCCTCCGCGCCCGCCGGGATGTCGCCCAACAGCACACAGGCCCAACCCTTGGCGTACCAGCCCTCGCTGGCGAGCGGCGAGAGCGCCAGCGCCTCGTTGGCGGCGGCGACCGCCTGACGATAGCGGCGCGCGGTCATAAGGATCTGCAGGAGCGCGCCGCGGGCGGCGAGCGAGACGGGCTCCAGGTCCACGGCCTTGCGGCTTTCACGCTCCGCTTCGACGAACCGGCCGACAGCGGCGAAGGCCAGGGCCCGATGGCGGCGTGCCGCGGCGTGGTTCGGGTCCAAGACCAGCGCCCGTCGCAGCGCCGCGTCGGCGGCCGCGAAGTCGCGGTCGGCAAACAGCGTCACCAGCCCCAGCGCGGACCAGGCCCGGGCCAGTTCGGGATCGAGGCCGACCGCGGCCTGGGCCGAGGCCTTGGCGGCGGCGAGCAGGCCCTGCCCGCTCGCCCCTTGGCCGGCCAGATGCTGGGCAGCGAGAGTTTCCGCCAGGCCGACATGGGCCGGGGCCCAACCAGGCGCCTCGGTGACGGCGGCCTCGAAATAGAGCCTGGCCTGGGCCTGGGCGGCGGCGAAGGGCGCGGCGAGCGCGGCGCGGCCCTGGGTCACGAGCGCGGCGGCCTTGGGCGGGGCTTCGGGTCGGGCCCGGGCCGCGCCTTGCGCCGCCGCTTGCGCCATGACCAGCCGGTAGCCGCGCTTCGGCAGGGTCTCGATATAGCGGCGCTCTCGCGTCTCGCCGAGCGCGCGGCGCAGGCGGCTGACGGCGGCGGCCAAGGTGTCGTCGCCCACCGCGCGGCCGCCCCAGACGGCCTCGATGATCTCGTCCTTGCCGAGCACCCGTCCCGCGGAGCCCGCGAACAGCAGCAGCAGGTCCATGAGGCGCGGTTCGAGATGTGCTTCGACCCGGCCGTCGAGCGCGCTCAGCAGGCCGCGGGCCGGCTCGACCCGCCAGCCGCCGAACTCGAAAGCCTGTTCGCTGAGCGCGCGCGGGCTCATCGCCGCGCGCGCTACTTCGGTGACCAGACGACGATGTCGTAGTGGTCGCCGGCTTCGGTGAGGTCGACGCGGACACCGTGGGCCTGCCGGCCTGTCAGGTGGGTGATCGCGTCGCGGCTGCGGCCCTCGGCGTGCTGGCGCCGCGTGGTCACCCCCGGCTCGTCGGCGAAGTTCGCGACGCAGGCCAGGAGGCGGTAGGCCAGGCCGCTTTCGTGGGCGGCCATATCGCAGAACGCGCGGGTCGCGGCGTTGTCGGTGACGGCGCGGCAGGGCGCCGGCGCGGCGAAATCGACGCCGGACCAGATCCTCTGCGGCTCGCCGGTGCGCCGGGCCTCGTCATCCACCCCGTGAAGGGCCGTGCAGAGCGGGGGGAACTCGTCGGCGAAGGCCGGCGCCGCGGAGAGGGTCGCGAAGATCAGGGCGTAGATGAGCCGGCGCATGGCGTGACTATAGTCCGATCTCGGCGAGTTGGCAGATCGTCTTCCTCTGCCGCCTGCGGTGGGAAAGGAAGTTTGACGCCATGACGCCGCGGCGCGATCCTTCCAGTGAACGACGTTCAGGAGCCACAGCCATGGCCGACGGCAACATCACCAAGGACGCCATGTACGGGGCCGTCGCCCCGGACGACTTCGAGTCGATGCTGACGCTGGACCGCTACGGCGAGCGCTCGACGGCGTTCGACAAGATCATCAGCGCGACCCACGACCATTTCTGGGACCCGCTCGACAAGCGCTACATCGATTTCGATGAGCCCTTCGACCTCGTCAACGTGGCCATGACGCCGGAGGAGCAGAACCCGCTCCTTCGCCTGCCCTACGTCGCCGAGACCCTGGAGGACCCTCTGCAGAAGGTCGCCTTCATCAACTATATGCAGCTGCGCGGCTTCTCCTCGATCCTGCATGGCGAGCAGGGCGCGCTGAACCTGTCGGCGAGCCTCTGCCACGTGCTCTATGACCAGGGGGCCCAGGAATACGCCGCCAACCAGACCCGCGAGGAGGCGCGCCACGTCACCGCCTTCGCCAAATACATCAAGAGCCGCTGGGGCCGGCCGACCGAGTGCGGGGCGGCGCTCAAGACCCTGCTGGTCGAGATCATCGAGACGCCGGAGGTCTACAAGAAGATCGTCGGCATGCAGATGCTGGTCGAGGGCCTGGCCATGGGCGCCTTCGCCAACGGCTACCGCTACAATCGCGATCCGGTGGCCAAGAAGCTGTTCCAGCTGGTGATGACCGACGAGGCCTTCCACCACAAGTTCGGGAAGATCTGGGCCGACCGGACGATCCCCAAGCTGACCCAGGCCGAACGCAACACGGTCGAGGACTGGACGGCCCACTGCGCCCAGAGCCTGCTCTTCGACCGCGGCGACCCGCGCCAGATGGCCGAGATCTACGGCCTGTTCGGCCTCGATCCCGAGCGGGTGATCGCCGACATCGTCGAACGCCGGAAGACCCGCGACCCGAACCGCAAGTTCAAGGGCGAGACCAACGTCTTCCGGGTGCTGATCAAGACCCTGCTGCAGGCCAGCCTGATCACCGAGCGGACGCGCGGCTTCTACGCCATGTACGTCGACATGGACGAACTCGCCGCCGAGGGCGAGCGCACGGTGGGCGACGACATCGCCGAGGACGGCATCCGCTTCCTGCAGGCGATCAATTTCAAGGACCGCAACCGCTCGGTTTCTATCGCCGCGGAATAACAGCGTAGGCGCCTGCAACGCTCCGCCCTTAAAAGGGCATGGTTGTGTTGCGTCCTTATGCAGCGCCCGCGAAGCCCTCGCGGGCGTTTCAATTGTCATCATACGAAGCTATTCACCCGCCCATGTTGAAGCGTCTGCTCACGATCCTGGCCGCCACGGCCGCCCTGGCCGTCGCGGCTCCGGCCGTGGCCAACGCCATGGTTCAGCCGGTTTCCCACGTCGATCCCGCCCGGATGATGGGCCGCTGGTACGAAGTGGCGCGCATGCCCAACACGACCCAGCGCGGTTGTCATGCCGGTACGTCGGACTGGACTCGCACCTCGGAGGGCTTCGCGGTCATCCAGGCCTGCCACCGCGGGTCGCCCGACGGCCCGTTGGCGGAGTGGAAGGCGCACGCCCGCGTCGCCGACCCGGTCTCCAACGCCAAGTTCAAGATGAGCTTCTTCGGCGGCCTGATCTCCCAGGAATACTGGGTGCTGGACGACCGGGCCGACGAGGGCTGGCTGATCCTGGCCACCCACGACGGCAAGTATCTCTGGCTGATGGCGACCAAGCCCACCCTGCCGGCGGCGTTCAAGACCGAGGCCGTGGCGCGGATCAAACAGCTGGGCTTCGACACTGGGCGCCTGGAATTTCCGCTGCCGATTCACGGCTAGCCGTCCGCGCGCCCCCAGTCGGCGTTCCGGGCCTTGCCTTGGGAACGAAGGCGGAACAATCTGGGCGGATGGACGTCTCCGCCAGCCCCGCCGGCCTGTCGCGCCCCGAAACCACCGCGGCCGTCACCCGCGGAGCTGGGCGGCTGCTGACGGCGCTCGGCTACGCGCCGCTGGCGGAGGTCACTTTGCCGAACGGGCGGCGCGCCGACCTGATGGCGCTGGGACGGCGCGGCGAGATCTTCATCGTCGAGGTGAAGTCGAGCCTGGAAGACTTCCGCACCGACCAGAAGTGGCACGAGTACCAGCCCTATTGCGACGCCTTCGCCTTTGCCGTCGCGCCGGAGTTCCCACGCGAGCTGCTGCCTGAGGAGCCTGGTCTGATCGTCGCCGACGGCTTCGGCGGCGCGGTGCTGCGCGAGGCCCTGCCGGCGGCGCTGGCCGGCGCGCGGCGCAAGGCGCTGACGCTGGCCTTCGGGCGGCTCGCGGCGCTCCGCGCGGCGGGAGTGGTGGCGTTCAGCCTGGAATGAACGGTGGGCGGCTGGGTCTACATCATGGCCACGGCGCCTTACGGCACGCTCTACGTCGGGGTGACGAGCGACATATCGAGACGCGTCTTTGAGCACAGGGAAGGTATCGGAAGCGCGTTCTGCCGGAAGTACGCGGTGAACCGGCTTGTTCACTCCGAGCCGTTCGAGGACATCAGCCACGCGATCCATCGCGAAAAGCGGCTGAAGAAGTGGCCGAGGGCGTGGAAGATCAGGCTGATCGAGGAAACCAATCCTGCCTGGAGCGATCTCTACGAAACGATCCTCGAGTGGGGACCGCTTTGATCGCCACATCCCAAACGGTCGTCATCCTCCGGTCAGCCGCAGGCTGATCCGGGGGACCCAAGCTGAGCCGGCGGGACATCTGCTGAGTTGAAACTGACTCGGCTTGGGTCCCCCGGATCGCGTCTTCGCGCGACCGGAGGATGACGACCTTTTTTGTGGTCTTTGGCGTTCAGACAGCCGCGCGTCATCGCCCCGGGTTAGTTGTCATCGCTTTCAGCGCGCCCATGTGGCGGCGCGAGACGGCGATTTCGACCCCGGTGGCGAGGATCACCGCGCCCCGGCCGCCGGCGTGGCGGATGCGCACGATACGGTCGCGCCGCACCAGGCTCGAGCGATGGACGCGGACGAACACCGCCGGGTCCAGCCGCTCGGCGAGCGCCCCGATCGACTGGCGGATCAGGAAGCTGCGGGCATGGGTGTGGATGCGCACATAGTCCCGCTCGGCCGCCACCCAGTCGATGGCGGCCACCGGCACGCTGGTCCGCCCGCCGCGTTCCTGGATCCAGATCTCGCGGTCGAAGTCGCCGGCGGCGGAGTTAGGCGAGGGGCCGCTGCGCAGATTGCGCAGGATCTCCTCCAGTTCGCCCACCCGCTCGGCGGCGGCGCGTTCGGCGAGCGTCTCGCGGGCGCGCGCCAGCGAGGCGGCAAGGCGGGCGGGCTCGACGGGCTTCAGCAGATAGTCGAAGGCGGCGCGGTCGAAGGCGTCCAGCGCGAAGCGGTCGAAGGCGGTGACGAAGATCACGATCGGCGCCTCCGGTCCGAGCGCATCCAGCACCTCCAGCCCCGTCAGGCCCGGCATCTTGATGTCGAGCAGCACCACGTCGGGACCGCGCTCGGCGATCAGCTTGCGCGCCGCGATCCCGTCGGCGGCGGCGCCCACCAGCTCCACGTCGGGCTGCTCGCGCAGCAGGATCTCCAGGCGCCGCCGGGCCAGGGGCTCATCGTCGACGATCAGCACGCGCAGCATGGCTCAGCGCCGCTCCAGCGGCAGCTCGACGGTCGCCGCGAAGCCGCCGCCGGGCCGGGGCCCGCAGGTGAGCGCGCCCGCCTCGCCGTAGAGCACTTCGAGGCGGCGGCGCACATTGGCTAGGCCGACGCCCAGCGTCGTGGGCGCCCCGGATTGGCTTGGGCTGATATCCGGCGCCCCGTCGTCGCGCACGGTGATCGCCAGGCGGCCGCCACGCAGCTCCGCGGCGATTTCGATGGCGACCGGCCGCGTGGTGCGCGCCACGCCGTACTTCACCGCGTTCTCGATCAAGGGCTGCAGGATCAGACCGGGGACGAGCGCATCGCGCAGCTCGGGCGGCGTGACCTCGGAGAGCCGCAGGCGGTCGCCGAACCGCTCCTGCTCGATGGCCAGATACTGGTGCTGGGCGGTGAGTTCATCGGCGAGCGTGATCTTGTCGCCCGGCGCCTTTTCCAGGGAGGCGCGCAGGAAGTTGGATAGCGACAGCACCATCCGCTCCGCCCGCTCCACGTCCTTCTGCAGGATCAGCGACGACAGCGCGTTCAGCGTGTTGAACAGGAAGTGCGGGTTGATCTGATAGCGCAGCATCTGGTTCTGGCTCTCGGCGGCCAGCGCCTGGGCCTCCAGCAGCCGCAGGCTCTGCTCGCGGGTCATCTCGTCATAGCTCAGCGCCAGCACCACCGCGCACCAGGCGATGAAGGACCAGATCACCACGCTCAGATTGTACCCCCACGACCAGAAGAGTTCGCTTGGCGTGTCCTTCAGCGGCTCATAGGGGAGCACGAGGTAGAAGGCGGTGTGGTTGATCGCGGTCCAGACGATCCCGCCGGCCAGGGAAAGCCCGCCCGCCAACAGGAAGCGGCGCCGCCACGACCAGCCCCGGCTGGCCAGCAAGGCCCGCTGGATGAGGTAGCAGACCCCCACGCAGAGGATGCAGACCGCCGCGCGGCGCACCCCCATGTTCATCAGTCTCGGGATCGGGGTGTCCATGCCCAGCGACCGCACCGAGGTCAGGGCGTAGGTCACCAGCCACAGGATCAGGTTGGCGGCCAGATAGCGGTCGAACAGCGGCCGGCTTTGCGGCTGCGCTCTGCTCTCCAAGGGAAAAACGCCTCCGCGCCGCTAGGTGTCCGCGGCGAGGTTAGGGCAGGCGGCCGGTCGAGGCGATGCCGTTCGTCGTGCGAATGGTTCCGTTTGCAGCAGCGACTGCAACTGGCCTCGCCGGTTGCAGCCTTCATCGAATACGGCGTGATCGACCGTGCGTCTAACCGGATGCTGGCCTGGCGAAGCTTTTGTCCAAGCTGTTTGGAAAGGCCCGGTCCCATGCGCAGCCGCAACACCGTCCTGCAGGCCCTGCATCTGATGAAGGCGCTCGACGCCCGGATCAGTGTCAACGAGGTGATCGCCTTCCTCTACGCCGCCGAGAACGAGGGCCTGACGGTGCAGGAGATGGCCGATGTTTCCGGCCTCACGCAGTCGACCGCCTCGCGCAGCCTGCGGGCGCTGGGGCCGCCCGAGTCCGAGTGGTCGCAGGCGCCGGCGCTGGGGCTGGTCGAGGCCTATCTCAACCCCAACGACGCGCGCAGCCACGTGATCCAGCTCTCCGCCAGGGGGCGCGAGGTGCGGGAGCGGCTGGACCGCATCATCCGCCAGTCCGTGCCCATCCAGTATGATCGCGCCGTGCGGGCCGCTTAGCGCTCGCTCCGGGTGGCGCCTTGGGCTGCGTCGTAGGCGCGGCTGACCTTCTTGGGGACGATCTGGCGCCAGGCCTCGCGGACCAGGTCGTCGATCTCGTCAATCTCCAGCGCCTCGATGTCCACGAAGCTCCAGCGCAGGGCGCCGGCGATCATCGGCGTGAAGGCGTCGGGACGCGCCTCGAACAGCAGTTCCTGGTGGTGCTTCTCGAGCTTCATGATGCAGCGGCCGCGAGAGCCCTGCACGAAGCCCTTCTTGCCGACCTGGAAGCACGGCTCGCCGTACCAGCTATTCTCCCAGGCGCCGGGCAAGGTCAGCGCGACGGCGCGGATGTCGTCCCAGGTCGCCATCGCCCCCTTCGCCCAAGGACCTAGCGCGGCGCCCGCTTGGCCAGGATCCGCTGCAGGGTGCGCCGGTGCATGTTCAGCCGGCGCGCCGTCTCCGAAACGTTGTGGTTGCAGAGCTCGTAGATGCGCTGGATGTGCTCCCAGCGCACGCGGTCGGCGCTCATCGGGTTTTCCGGCGGCGGGGGAGAGTCGCCGCCGCGGGCCAGCAGGGCGCGGGCCACATCGTCGGCGTCGGCGGGCTTGGAGAGGTAGTCCACGGCGCCGGCCTTCACCGCCTGCACGGCGGTGGCGATGTTCCCGTAGCCGGTCAGCATGATGATTTTGGCGTCGGGCCGGGCGTCGCGCACCGCCTCGACCACCTTGAGCCCCGTGCCGTCTTCCAGGCGCATGTCCAGCACGGCGAAGGCCGGCGCGTGGCTGCGCACCGCGGCGAGCGCCTCGGAGACCGAGCCGACGAGCGTGGGCTCGAAGCCCCGCTGCTCCAGCGCGCGGCCCAACCTGGTGCGCAGAGGCGCGTCGTCGTCCAAGACCAGCAGGCTCTTGTCGGAGAGGGCGGCGACGTCGGCGGAGAGGTCGGTCATGCGGGAACTCCCTAGGGGGTGGGCTCGCGAGGCTCTGACAGGTGCGGCATCCTGTCGCACGTCATAACGTCAGGGCAAGCTGGAACTCGTATCAGGCGACTACATGGCGCCCGCCTCGATTTTCGAGCGCGGCCAGCGGGCCGACACGACGGCGCCGTGCGGTCTGCCGTTCTGAAACGTCACAAGGGCCCCAGTTCGTTCCAAAAGCGTCTTGGCGATGAAGAAGCCCAGACCCATGCCGATGTGGCCGGTGCGCGACCCTTCCGCCCCTGGCCGGGTGGTCACATAGGGCTCGCCGAGCTTGGACAGCACCTCAGCGGAAAAGCCCGGCCCGTCATCGCGCACCTCCATGGAGATGGTCTCGGCGTCGAAGCGAGCGGAGACCAGGATTTCCGACTTCGCGAAATCCACGGCGTTCTCCACGAAGGAGGTGAAGGCGTGGGTGATCTCGGGCAGCCGGCGGATGTCGGGGGTTTTCATGCCCTTGGCGCCGGTGACGATGGCCTCGACGCGGACGCCCTTCACGCCGCCATGCGGCTCGATCACCTCCTGCACCAGCTGGCGCAGCGACAGGCGCTCATGCACCACGTCGGCGGCCGCGTCGGGGGTCTCGGTCAGGCGGCGCAGGATCTCGCGGCAGCGCTCGGCCTGGGAGACCAGGAGTTCGGCGTCTTCCTTCACCGCCGGCGTCGGCGCCTCGCGGCCCAGCTCCTTGGCGACGATGGAGATGGTGGCGAGCGGGGTGCCGAGCTCATGGGCGGCGGCGGCGGCCAGCGCGCCCAGCGCCGATAGCCGTTGCTCGCGGGCAAGCACCGCCTGGGTCACGTCGAGCGCCAGGGCCATCCGCGCCGATTCCACCGCCGCCTGGCGCACATAGCCGGCGGTGAGCGCGATGCCGGCGATGTTGGCCAGCGCCGCGGCGACCCGGAAACTCAGCGGGATGACCACCTCCATGCCGGGCGACTGCGGCAGCGGCAGGGAGACGATCGCCAGGACCGCGGAGATCACCGAGGCCATGGCCGCCAGCGTCAGGACCGGGCGCAGCGGCAGCGTAGCGGCCGCCAGCGTCACCGGCGCGATCAGCAGCAGCACGAAGGGGTTCGACGAGCCGCCGGTCAGGAAGATCAGCGTGCTGATCTGCAGAATGTCGATGCCGAGCTGCGCGCCGGCCTCCCGGTCGCCGAACACCCGCTGGCCGGGCGAGGCGACGCCGGTCAGCAGGTTCACCCAGATCCCGGCGCCCACGACCGCGAAGCACAGGAAGAACGGCAGGGAAAAGCCCATGCCGGCGGCCACCAGCAGCAGCGCGGTCTCGCCGGCCACCACCAGCCAGCGCAGGGTGACGAGCGTGCGGACCCGCAGGCGTCCGCGGTGGACCGCGCCTTCCGACCAGTCCTCGCCCTGGTCGGCGCCAAGACCGATCCCGTCCCTGGCCAGTTCGCCCGGCGTCGCCGGCTTGGACCCGTCCTCGCCGCCGTCCTCACCTTGCATAGGCGCTGCGCCGGCCCTATCGAGACCGGGCTGGATCGGCGGCGCGGGGTGCGTCCTCGGTCTGGCCATGCCGGCTCAGGATCGCGCGCCTGGGCCGCCGTGACGACCCCTAAAGCAGATTCGGGCCCTAAAGCGGATTTGGGCATCCAGCCGCTGCGGCCGGCGCCCGGAAGGAAAGCAGGAACCGCTCATGAGCCGAACCGTGTGGATCATCCTGGCCATCCTCGCCGTCGCCTTCGCCGCGGTCACCGGCCTGGCTGTCAAGCGCGGCATTCTCGGCGGCCAAGGGCAAACCGCGGCCATCGGCGGACCGTTCCACCTGGTCGACCAGAAGGGGGCGCCCGCCGACGCGTCTGTCCTGAAGGGAAAATGGAACGCGGTCTTCTTCGGCTTCACCTATTGCCCGGAGGCTTGCCCGACGACGCTCCTGGCGCTTGGCCAGACCGAAAAGCTGCTGGGGCCCAAGGCCGGCGACTTCCAGGCGGTGTTCATCTCGGTCGACCCCGACCGCGACACGCCCAAGGTGATAGCCAACTACCTGTCGAACTCCGCCTTCCCGCGCCGCACCGTGGGCCTGACCGGCACGCCGGCCCAGGTGGCTGAGGTCGCGCACGCCTACAAGGTCTTCTACCAAAAGGCGGGTGAGGGGCCAGGCTACCAGATCAACCACTCGACCATCACCTATCTGATGAGCCCGACCGGCGATTTCGTCTGCGTGATCCCCTACGGCGAGGCTCCGCAGCAGATGGCCGGCCAGATTCAGGCGGCGATGAAGCAGGGGCCGCACGCGACATCGTGTAGCGCCTAGCGCGTATAGGCGCTCCAGAACGAGCCCGCCGCGGTCGCCGCGCCCACCACCTCGGCGTCAAGCTGGCCTGTGCGGACAAGGGCGAAGCGCTCGGCGAGCAGGGCCCGCAGGTCCAGGCCGTCGTCCGCCCAGCGGGCTTCGACCGCTGGCACCACGCGGCGCAGGGTGTTGACGATGGCGATCGGCGCGCCGGGCGGCAGGGCCTGGGCGATCAGGCCGATATCCTCGGCCGGACGCAGGCAGTGCTGCAGAACCCAGACGCTGAAGGCCGCCTGGGCCCGCAGGCCGCCGCCGATCAGCCCTTGGAACGTGCGCCGCGAAACGACCGAGAAGTTGGCGTGATCCACATAGGCCGGCGCCAGGGCGCGCATCTCCGCGCTGCTGTCGACGCCTAGGACGACGCAGCCGAACCGCTCGATGAGCGCCTTTGAGAGACGTCCGACCCCGCAGCCGTAGTCGACCACCAGCATCCCGGGCTGGATCGCCAGCCACTCGCCCAGCAGCTCGGCGAGATAGGGAGTCTCCCGCCGCCAGCGGTCCTCGGTTCCCTGGCCGGCCGATCCGGTGACGATGATCCGCTTGGCGGCCTCGAGGTCGGGCGCGGCGAAGATGCCGGGGTCATAGGTCACGCGGGTCATGCGGCGATCCTAGCATCGGGTCCGCTGGCGCAAAGCTGGGGAAAAGCTGAACATCGGGTATGGACCCGGTTAACGGTTCAGGTGTTATGCTGCGGCGCACAAAGGATGGGGCATGCTCTACTCCCTCTATGAAGCGGGTTTCTATGCTGCAACGCCGCTGCGCGCGGCTGCGCGGATCACGCGGGATTTCTGGTCCTCGCCGCTCAATCCGGCGCGCGACAGCGAGCTCGGCCGCCGCCTCTACGCCAACGCCGACCTGTTCGCGAACCTGACGCGCCGCTACGGCAAGCCCGACTGGGGCATCGAGACCATCGAGATCGACGGCGAGCCCGTTCGGGTCCGGCTCGAGGAGGTCTGGTCGAGCCCCTGGTGCAAGCTCACCCACTTCGCCCGCGACATGGCCGACATGCGCCGCGCCGGCCGCCGCACCCGCGAACCTGCGGTGCTGATCGCCGCCCCGCTCAGCGGCCACTACGCCACCCTGCTGCGCGGCACGGTGGAAGCCTTCCTGCAGGACCACGAGGTCTACATCACCGAGTGGACCAACGCCCGCGACGTGCCGGTGATGGAAGGCCGCTTCGACTTCCACGACTACATCGACCACATCCGCGAGATGCTGCGGATCCTGGGGCCCCGGCCGCACGTGGTCGCAGTTTGCCAGCCGGGCCCGCCGGTGCTGGCCGCCGCGGCGCTGATGGCCGAGGACGGCGAGGAGTGCCGGCCGGGATCGATGACCTTCATGGGCTCGCCGATCGACGCGCGGCTGTCGCCGACCGTGACCAACAAACTGGCCGAGGAACGGCCCTTCACCTGGTTCCAGTCGACCATGATCGACACCGTGCCGCCGCCCCATCCGGGGATGGGCCGGCGCGTCTATCCGGGCTTTGTGCAGCTCGCCAGCTTCATGTCGATGAACGCCGCCAAGCACGAGGAGGCGCACCAGCGCTACCTGCGCCAGCTGATGGACGGCGACGGCGACGGGGCCGAGCAGCACCTGAAGTTCTACGACGAGTATCTTTCGGTGCTCGACCTCACCGAGGAATTCTATCTGCAGACCGTCGATGTGGTCTTCCAGCGCTACCTGCTGCCCAAGGGCGAACTGACGCATCGCGGACGCCTGGTCCGGCCCGAGCTGATCACCGACATCAGCCTGCTGACCGTCGAGGGCGAGAACGACGACATCTCCGGAATCGGCCAGACCCAGGCGGCCCACGATCTCTGCTCGGGCCTGCCGGCGGACCTCAAGCAGGACTATGTGCAGCCTAAGGTCGGCCACTACGGCGTCTTCAACGGCGCGCGCTTCCGCGACGAGATCTATCCGCGCGTGCGCAGCGTGATCTGGACCGCCGAAATGGCGCTTTCGCGCGAGCCGGCCAACGCCGCGCGGCCCAAGCGTATCAAGGCCGCCTAGAGGCCCCTCCCGTTCAGGGCCGAAGCCGCTTACTTAGGGCGCATGAGTCTCTTCGGCCGTTCTCTTGCCGACGGCGACCGGCTGGAAGTCGCCGGGACCGCCGTCACCTTGAAGGTGAACCGCCGCGCGCGCCGCGTATCGCTTCGGCTCGACCGGACACGCCGCGAGATCGTCGCCACCGCGCCGTCGCCGCGCCGCCTGCCCGAGGCCGCCGCCTTTGCCCGCGAGCGGGCCGGCTGGATCGCCGCGCGGATCGCCGAGCTGCCGGACGCCACCCCGGTCCATCCGGGCATGATGCTCGAGGTGTTCGGCGAGCCGGTGCGGCTGGAGGCCGGCAGCGGCCGCGCCAAATGGCTGCCCGCCGCGCACGGCGAGCCGGCCCGCATCACCGCCATGGCATCGTCCGATCTTGGGGGCGAAGGCTACGCGCGCGCGGTGATCCTGATGCTCAAGAAGCGGGCCAAGGCGGTGCTTGGCGAGCGCACGGAGGTCTACGCCGCCATGCTGGGCGTCGCCCAGCCCACGGTCACCGTCGCCGACGCCAAGGGCCGCTGGGGCTCGTGCCGCCCGGGCGTGCGGGGCGGCGTGGCGTCGATCCGCTATAGCTGGCGCCTGGCGCTGGCCCCCTTCGAGGTCGCCGACTATGTGGCGGCCCACGAGTGCGCCCACCTCTTGGAACTGAACCACGGCCCGCGCTTCTGGGCCCACGTCCGCGCCCTGGTCGGCGAACCCAAAGCCCACCGCGCCTGGCTGCGCAGCGAGGGCGCGCGCCTGCACGCGTTTGGGCGGTAGCTTCGCTCCAGATGCTCCCCCGCAGGGGGAGCTGTCTGCGAAGACAGACTGAGGGGGTTCAAGCCCACTCCGCTATCCGCTTTGGGTGGAACCCCCTCCGTCTCGGCGCTGCGCACCGAGCCACCTCCCCCTCAATCGCGCTGCGCGCTGGGGGAGGATCTGAAGATCAGTGCGGCGCCTCGTCGGCCGGCTGACGCGGTCCTGACGCCCCACGCGGCGGCGGGGCGGGATCGGCCTCGTGATCGCCGTGCAAGAGGTCCTGGACGCCGTTGAGGATCGCCCCGATCGCGTCGGTCGGCTGGTCTGGCGGCGGCGGGGCCTCGGCGCCGGGGATCGGCTGAACCGCGAGCCGTGGCAGGGCCTGGGTCATGTAGTCGTGCCAGATCGCCGCCGGCGGGCCGCCGCCGGTGACCTTCTTCATCGGCGTATTGTCGTCGCGCCCGACCCAGACGGCGGTGACGAAGCCGCCGGTGTAGCCGATGAACCATGCGTCCCGGTAGTCGCTGGTGGTGCCGGTCTTGCCGGCCAGGTCGTAGCCCTTCACCGCCGCCCGCGTGCCGGTCCCGGACACGATCACCTGGCGCATCATGCGGATCATGTAGGAGAGCGCCGGCTGGCCGATCACGGTGCGGCGCTGGTCGCCTCCGACATTGTGGTCGTAGAGCACCCGGCCGGACGCGGTGCGGATGCGCTCGATGCCGTAGCCGCGGGCGAAGACGCCGCCGTTGGCGAAGGGCGCGTAGGCCTGGGCCATCTCCAGCGGGCTGACCTCGACGGCGCCCAGCGACATGGAGGGGTCGAGCTGGATAGGCGAGACGATGCCCAGCCGATGCGCGGTCGCCGCCACGTTCGAGGTGCCAACCTCGTTGGCCAGGCGCGCCGCCACGGTGTTGATGGATTCCTTCAGGCCGATCTCCAGGTTGATCGGACCCAGGTATTTGCCGGTGTAATTGCGAGGCGTCCAATTGCCGATGGTGATCGGCTCATCGACCACCGGGGTGTCCGGGGTGCGGCCCGCCTCCATGGCGGTCAGATAGACGAAGGGCTTCCAGGAGGAGCCGGCCTGGCGCCTGGCCTGGGTCGCCCGGTCGAACTGGCTCTGCAGATAGTTGACCCCGCCGACATAGGCGCGGACGCGGCCCTCGCCGTCGAGCGACAAAAGCGCCGCCTGCTTGACGCCCTGGCCCTGCGCGCCCGCGACGCCGGCCTGCACCGCCTGTTCGGCGCTGGCCTGCAGGGGAAGGTCGAGCGTGGTCTCCACCACCAGGTCCTCGGTCGGCTGGCCGACCAGATGGCGGACCTGATCGTCGACCCAGTCGGTGAAGTACTGCGCCCGCTGGTTGGCCAGCACCGGATTGACCCGGATGGGGCCGGAGTTGATGGCGTCCTGCGCCTGCTGGGCGGTGATGGCGTGGGTGCGGACCATCTCGTCCAGCACGGTGGTGGCGCGCCGCTCGGCGCGCGCGGTGTCGGCCATCGGCGAATAGCGCGAGGGGCCCTTCATCAAGCCGGCCAGCATGGCGCTTTCGGCGAGCGTCAGTTGGGCGGCGGGCTTGCCGAAATAGCGCTGGGAGGCGGCCTCGATGCCATAGGCGCCTTCGCCGAAATACTCCCGGTTCAGATAGAGCTCGAGGATCTGCTTCTTGGAGAACTTGGCCTCCAGCCAGATCGCCAGGATCAGCTCCTGGGCCTTGCGGCGGTAGTTCTGGTTGGGCGTCAGGAAGAGCGCGCGGGCGAGCTGCTGGGTGATGGTCGAGCCGCCGCGCAGGGGCCCCGCGCCGTGATGGGTCCAGTTGTAGACCTGGCTGCGCGCGATGCCCCACGGGTTGAAGCCGAAGTGCCAGTAGAACCAGCGGTCCTCGATCGCCACGAAGGCCTTGGGCACATAGGGCGGCAGCTTGTCCAGGTCGACCGGCGGGGCGAACTGGCTGCCGCGCACCGCCACCAGGCCGCCGGAGCGGTCCAGGTAGGAGATCGAGGGCTGGCGCTTGACGTCGTAGAGCTTGGAGGTGTCGGGCAGGTCCACCGAGAAGACGGCGAAGAAGGCGACGACGAAGATCAGCGCCCAGACGCCGAGCACGAGCGTCCAGTAGATGAAGGCCTGCAGCGGCGTGCGCCCCGGCCGGGGCTCGCCCGAGCCAGCGCCGGAACCGTTGCCAGAGCCGCCGCCAGAGCCATTGCCGCCGCCGCTGCGGCCGGATCCGCGACCCGGCCCGCGTCCCGAGCCGCCCCTGGATCCATTGGGCGGCGGCTGCGCGTTCGCCATCTGCTCGTCCTACGGTCCCGGGCCGACCCATGTCGCAACACAGGGCGCGACCCATAGCTTAGCGCAGACAAGCACGCGACAAGATTGACGAGATATGAACGGCGGGCTTTGAGAGGGCCCTACGACGGCTTCGCGCGGCTTTCTTTGCAGCCAAGCTTAGGTCACATTCCGCGTCGAGTTTGGCCGCGCCGAGTTTTGGCCTCGCCGGTTTCGGAACAGTCGGGCCGGCGCGCCCTTAGAGGATGAGAGACGATGTTGCGGACGCGGGTTGCGGTGGCGATGGCGCTGGTGATGTTCGGCGCGGCGGCCTGTTCCAAGGGCGGCGGCGGGACCGCGCTCACCCAGGATGACATGGATCAGGGCAACGCCCAGGCGAAAGTCACGGTGGTGGAATACGCCTCGGTCGGCTGCCCGGTCTGCGCCAAGTGGCAGAAGGAGGTCTATCCGG
Source organism: Phenylobacterium sp. (assembly GCF_035309685.1). Classification (GTDB taxonomy): domain Bacteria; phylum Pseudomonadota; class Alphaproteobacteria; order Caulobacterales; family Caulobacteraceae; genus Phenylobacterium. The sequence goes on along the minus strand of NZ_DATGEX010000019.1, from coordinate 90,902 downwards.
CCTTCAAGGCCAAATACATCGACACCAACAAGATCCACTACGTGTTCCGCGAAATGCTGGTGGGCCAGGGGCCTGAGATCGCGGTGGCCTCGGCCGGCTTCCTGCTCGCCCGCTGCGCCGGCAAGGACAAGTACTTCGCGGTGACCGACGCGATCTTCACCAGCCAGCAGCAGGCCTTCGAGGCGCCGCGCGAGACCCTGCTCAACGTGGCCAGGTCGGTGGGCATGAGTGACGACGCCTTCAACAAGTGCATCAACGACGACAAGGCGATGCAGGCGCTGCAGGACCGGGTCGACCACCACAACCGCGACGACCACGTCAATTCGACGCCGACCTTCGTGATCAACGGCAAGAGCCTCGAGCCCGGCTACCACTCGCTCGACGAGATCGACGCGGCGATCAAGGCGGCGGGCGGCTAAGGCCGGCCATTCGCGCCGTAGGAACGCCCGCCGGACGGTTCAAGGGCGCGAAGCTCTACATTCACGCATACCCGTGTTGCGAAAAAAGCGGTTGCCCGCGATCTTAACACTGTTATCTTAGCGATGCTCAGTTCGTCGTGCGCCGAGGGTGGGGATACCCGGAGCGGTCCCACGCGGTGAATCGGGCCGGCGCCTTGAGCAGGGGCGCCGCCACTCCCCGAACCGGAGGGCTCATCATGAAGCTCCTGACCCTTGCGGCTGCCTGCGCGGCCGTCGCCACCCTCGCCGCCGCTCCCGCTTTCGCCGCCGATCCGGTGGTCGCCAAGCTGGCGCAGCCCGTTCCTCAAGCCACCAAGTTCATCGCCGGTGAAGCGGTGTTCAAGTGCGAGGGCGACACCTGCGTCGCCGCCGCGCCGCAGTCGCAAACCTTCTCGACCGCGGCCTGCAAGGCCCTCGCCGCCAAGGTCGGCGCGGTCGTCGCCTTCACCGGCGAGAAGGCCATGGACGACTCGCGTCTGTCGGCCTGCAACGCCGTCGTGGTGGCCCGCGCCGCCGGCGGCGCGCAGATGGCCAAGCAGTAACTCCAGACTTTTTCAGTCTCCCAGCGGCTCTGTTGTCGAGCTTCTGAACTTGGGCGCCGGCCTTCGGGTCGGCGCCCTTTTCTTTTTGCGCAATCCTGCCCTGAGGTCGCGAAGCCCGTGACTATAGGTCGGGTCCGGCGGGCCGCGTCGCGTCCCCCTTGTGTTGCGGCGCGGGAGGTCGCGTGCTATCAGGCGCGCGGCTTCGGGCAAGGGGTCCTTGAGACCTTTGCGCTCGCTGTGCTTTTTCCAAGCGCTTTCAAGCCTTTAAGGCTGCAGCGGCATTCGTCGCGGCGGCTCCCTAGACGCACCGGGCGGACACTTAAGTGGCGGACGATTCAAAGGTATCGAATGTGGGCGGCCGGTACGCTCAGGCCCTGTTCGACCTGGCGAGCGATGAGAAGCAGGTTGCGGCCGTCGAGGCGGACCTGAAATCCCTGAAGAAGGCGCTGGCCGAAAGCCGGGACCTGCGGACGCTGGTGGCCTCGCCCGCGTTCAGCGCCGAAGACAAGGGCAAAGCCCTGGTGGCCATCGCCGTGAAGGCGAAGTTCTCCATGACCACCATCAAATTTCTTGGGTTGCTGGCCACCAACGGCCGCGCCGGACTGCTCGCCTCGATCATCACCAGCTATGAGGCGCTCTCGGCCAAGGCCCGCGGCGCCGTCTCCGCCCAGGTGACCACCGCCATCGCGCTCAGCCCCGCCCAGTCGAAGGGCGTCGCCGCCGCGCTGCGCCAGGCGTTGGGCAAGGACCCTGAAATCGAGACCCGCATCGACCCCGCCATTCTGGGCGGCATCAAGGTGCAGGTCGGTTCCCGTCTGTTCGACGCTTCGCTCAAGTCGAAGCTCGACTCCCTCAAATTCGCCCTCAAGAGAGCGTAAGATCCATGGATATCCGCGCCGCCGAAATCTCGGCCATCCTCAAGTCGCAGATCGCGAACTTCGGCCAGGAAGCTGACGTCTCCGACGTCGGTCAGGTCCTGTCCGTCGGCGACGGCATCGCCCGCGTCTTCGGCCTCGACAACGTCCAGGCCGGCGAGATGGTCGAGTTCACCAAGGCCGGCGTTAAGGGCATGGCGCTGAACCTCGAGCGCGACAACGTCGGCGTCGTGATCTTCGGCGAAGACCGCGCCATCTCGGAAGGCGACGAAGTCCGCCGTCTGGGCGAAATCGTCGACGTGCCGGTGGGCAAGGGCCTCTTGGGCCGCGTCGTCAATCCGCTGGGCGAGCCGATCGACGGCAAGGGCCCGATCACCAACGTGGCCGAGCGCCGCCGGGTGGACGTGAAGGCGCCGGGCATCATTCCGCGCAAGTCGGTGCACGAGCCGGTGCAGACGGGCCTCAAGGCCATCGACACCCTGATCCCGGTCGGCCGCGGCCAGCGCGAGCTGATCATCGGCGACCGCCAGACCGGCAAGACCGCCGTCGCCATCGACACCATCCTGAACCAGAAGTCGATCAACGCCGGGACCGATGAGAGCGCCAAGCTCTATTGCATCTACGTCGCCATCGGCCAGAAGCGCTCGACCGTCGCCCAGATCGTCAAGACGCTCGAGGAGCGCGGCGCGCTCGACTACACGATCGTCGTTTCCGCGACGGCGTCGGAGCCGGCTCCGCTGCAGTTCCTGGCGCCTTTCGCCGGCTGCGCCATGGGTGAGTGGTTCCGCGACAACGGCATGCACGCGGTCATCATCTACGACGACCTGTCCAAGCAGGCCGTCGCCTACCGCCAGATGTCGCTGCTGCTGCGCCGCCCGCCGGGCCGCGAAGCCTATCCGGGCGACGTCTTCTATCTGCACAGCCGTCTGCTGGAACGCGCCGCGAAGCTCAACGAAGCCAACGGCTCGGGCTCGCTGACCGCGCTGCCGCTGATCGAGACCCAGGCCAACGACGTCTCGGCCTATATCCCGACCAACGTGATCTCGATCACCGACGGCCAGATCTTCCTGGAAACCGACCTGTTCTTCCAGGGCATCCGCCCGGCGGTGAACGTCGGCATCTCGGTGAGCCGCGTGGGCTCGTCCGCCCAGATCAAGGCGATGAAGACCGCCGCCGGCCCCATCAAGGGCGAGCTCGCCCAGTACCGGGAAATGGCCGCCTTCGCCAAGTTCGGCTCCGACCTGGACGCCACGACCCAGCGCCAGCTGGCGCGCGGCGAGCGCCTGACCGAGCTTCTGAAGCAGCCCCAGTACTCGCCGCTGTCGGTCGAGGAGCAGGTGGCGGTGATCTACGCCGGCACCCGCGGCTATCTGGACGGCATCGCCACCAACCAGGTGCGCCGTTTCGAGAGCGAACTGCTCGCCCACCTGCACGCCAAGCATCAGGGCATGCTCGACAAGATCCGCACCGAAAAGGACATCAAGAACGTCGAAGACGATCTGAAGTCCACGCTGGCCGCCTTCGCCCAGTCGTTCGCTTAGACGCGCGCGGGCAGAGGATCAGGATCTAGGGGATGGCCAGCCTCAAGGAGATGCGCAATCGGATCGGAAGCGTGAAAGCCACGCAGAAGATCACGAAGGCGCTGCAGATGGTGGCGGCGGCGAAGCTGCGCCGCAGCCAGGACGCCGCCCAGAACGCGCGGCCCTACGCCGAGCGCATGGCCGCGGTGATCGCCAACCTGGCGGCCGGGGTCTCGGGCGAAGGCGCGCCGCGCCTGCTGGTCGGCACTGGCTCGGACCAGCGTCACCTGATCGTGGTGGCGACCTCGGACCGCGGCCTGGCCGGGGGTTTCAACTCCTCCATCGTCCGCGCCGCGCGCGAGAAGATTTCGCGCCTGCTGAACGAGGGCAAGGACGTCCGCGTGCTCACGCTGGGCCGCAAGGCCCGCGACCAGCTGAAGCGGCTCGACCGCTCGGCCGGCGCCTTCGAGGCCGGCGGCAACCCCTCGCTCGCCGTCGCCGAAGAGGTCTCGGCGAAGATCCGCGAGCTGTTCGAGGCGGGCGATGTCGATGTCGTCACCCTCTATTTCTCGAAGTTCAAGTCGGTGATCTCGCAGACCCCGACCGCCGTCCAGCTGATCCCGGCGCAGGTCGAGGCCTCCGCTCCGGCCATCGATCTGAAGGGCGCCGTCTACGAATACGAGCCTGACGAGGAGACCATCCTCGAAGAGCTGCTGCCCCGGAACATCACCACCCAGATCTTTTCCGCCATGCTGGAAAACCAGGCCGGGTTCTACGCGTCCCAGATGACCGCGATGGACAACGCCACCCGCAACGCCGGCGACATGATCTCGGCCCTCACCCTGAAGTACAACCGCTCACGCCAGGCGCAGATCACCAAGGAGCTGATCGAGATCATCTCCGGCGCCGAAGCGCTCTAGCCGAATACCGAAAGAGACAGTCATGGCCACCACCACCGCCAAGAAACCCGCCGCCAAGAAGCCGGCCGCCCCGAAGGCCCCGACCAAGTCGGCCGCCAAGACCCCGGCCGTCGCCATCAAGGGCGTCGCCACCGGCAAGCTGGTGCAGATCATCGGCGCGGTCGTCGACGTGGAGTTCGAAGGCCACCTGCCGGCGATCCAGAGCGCTCTGGAAACCACCAACACCGACCAGCGGACCGGCGCGCCGTTCCGCCTGGTGCTCGAGGTCGCCCAGCACCTGGGCGAGAACACCGTGCGCGCCATCGCCATGGACACCACCGAGGGCCTGACCCGCGGCCAGCCGGTCACCGACACCGGCCGCCCGATCACCGTGCCGGTGGGCCCGGCGTGCCTGGGCCGCATCATGAACGTCATCGGCGATCCGATCGACGAAGCCGGCCCGATCAACTCGCCTTTTGAATCGCCGATCCACCGCGAGGCCCCGTCCTTCGCCGAGCAGTCGACCTCGGCCGAAGTGCTGGTCACCGGCATCAAGGTGATCGACCTGCTCTGCCCCTATACCAAGGGCGGCAAGATCGGCCTGTTCGGCGGCGCCGGCGTCGGCAAGACCGTGACCATGCAGGAGCTGATCAACAATATCGCCAAGGCCTACGGCGGCTACTCCGTGCTGGCCGGCGTCGGCGAGCGCACCCGCGAGGGCAACGACCTCTATTACGAAATGATCGAGTCCAAGGTGAACATGGACCCGAAGGAGCACGGCGGCTCCACCGAGGGCTCCAAGTGCGCGCTGGTCTACGGCCAGATGAACGAGCCTCCCGGCGCCCGCGCCCGCGTGGCGCTCACCGGTCTGGCGCAAGCCGAGTACTTCCGCGACCAGGAAGGCAAGGACGTGCTGCTGTTCGTCGACAACATCTTCCGCTTCACCCAGGCCGGCGCGGAAGTGTCGGCGCTGCTGGGCCGCATCCCGTCCGCCGTGGGCTATCAGCCGACGCTGGCCACCGAGATGGGCAACCTGCAGGAGCGGATCACCTCGACCAACAAGGGCTCGATCACCTCGGTGCAGGCGATCTACGTGCCCGCCGACGACATGACCGACCCGGCGCCGGCCACCTCCTTCGCCCACCTGGACGCGACGACGGTGCTGAGCCGCGACATCGCCGCCCAGGCGATCTTCCCGGCCGTGGACCCGCTGGACTCCACCAGCCGGATCATGGACCCGCTGGTGATCGGCGAAGAGCACTACAACGTCGCCCGCCGCGTGCAGGAGACCCTGCAGGCCTACAAGGCGCTGAAGGACATCATCGCGATCCTGGGCATGGACGAGCTGTCGGAAGAGGACAAGCTGACGGTGGCCCGCGCCCGCAAGATCTCCAAGTTCCTGTCGCAGCCGTTCCACGTGGCCGAGCAGTTCACCAACACGCCCGGCGTGCTGGTCAGCCTGGAAGACACCATCCGCTCGTTCAAGGCGGTGGTGGACGGCGAATACGACCACCTGCCGGAAGCCGCCTTCTACAACGTCGGCGCCATCGAGGACGCGGTGAAGAAGGCCGAGCAGCTGGCGGCGGAAGCGTAAAGAACGGACATGGCCGACAAGCTTCACTTCTCCCTGGTCTCACCGGAGCGCGAGCTGTTCTCGGGCCTCGTGGACCAGGTCGACGCGCCGGGCTCCGAAGGCGACTTCGGGGTGCTGGCCGGCCATGCGCCGTTCATGACCGCGCTGAAGGAAGGTCCGGTCACCGTGCACAACGACGGCCAGATCACCGTCTATCAGGTGCGGGGCGGTTTTGCGGATGTCACGCCGGATGGCTTCACCGTGCTCGCTGAGCACGCTATTGAAGCAGTCTAAATTATAGTTGTAAATTCGCCGCCGTAAGGTCTTGCTTCCGCCCTCGCGGTCCCGTTTTATGGCCCGCTGAAAAGTCAGGGAAAGTCTTAGATGCGCATCGTCCTCGCCAGCCTGCTCGCCACCGCGGCCCTCGCGTCCGTGGCTCAGGCCCAGACGCCTTCCGCGCCCGCGGCGCCCGCGGCGCAGACTCCTCCCGATGCGACCGCCGCCGCGCCGCCCGCGACGCCGACACCGCCCGCCACGCCGGACGCGAACGCCGCGCCGGCCCAATCCCCGACCGACGAGGCCCGGGCGAAGCTCGCGGCGCTCACCGGAGACGGCGCGCAGGTCCTGCAGATCGTCGAAAAGTTCTGCGTGCCGTTGGTGCGCGGCGGCAACTTCGACCAGCTGGCCAAGGCCAACGGCATGAAGAACAACCGCCGCGACGGCACCTGGTCGATCCAGCTCGGCACGACCAACAAGGACTACAACATCACCTTCTCGCCGCCCGGCGTGAACAAGGACGTCTGCCGCGGCGAGGTCCACTATGCGGTGGGCCAGGACCAGCCCATCGTCCAGGCGCTGCTGGTCTGGTCCTTCCTGCATCAGCCCGAGCTGATCCTGCAGGCCAACTATGTGGCGGTGGATCCGGACGGCATCAAGCGGGTGCGGAAGTCCTGGGAAGCCTTGAACGCGACCTCGTCCACGGCGGTGAATTTCTCCACCTGGACCAAGCCGGACGACAGCTCGCTGAACCCGAAATATTCGACCGGCGAGATCTTCTACCAGGAACGCAAGCTCGGATGAGCTGGACGGACGCCGCGGGACTTGCCGGCGTCCTGATGATCCTGGCAGCCTACGCCGGCGCGGCGCTGGGCCGGCTCGATCCCAAGGGCGTCTGGTCGCTCCTGGCGAATCTGATCGGCGCCTGCGGGATTCTGGTTTCGCTGCTGATCGCCAACTTCAACCTGTCATCGACCGTGATGGAAGGCTCCTGGGCGCTGGTCGCACTGGCGGGCCTGATCCGGCTGGCCGTGATCAAGCGGCGAGGCTGACCGTCTCGGCCAGCCAAGCGAGCGCGCTCTGCGCCACCGTCTCCCAGCCGGGCTCGCCGACCAGCCAGTGGCTCATCCCCGGCATGATCTCGAACGTCGCGCCGATGCGCTCGGCGATCGCCTTGGCGGTCGTGCTGGAGTGGACGACGTCGCCCTGGCCGGAGATCACCAGGGAGGGCGCTGCGATGGCCCCCGGGCCGACGCTGGTCGTCATGAAGGGGTCGAGCCACCAGTTCAGGGTCTCGCGCACGGCCATGGCGCTTTCCGGCCGTAGCCTGGCGACCGCCGCCTCCCGCTCGGCCTTGGGCATCCTGTCGAGGCTGTAGGCGCGCATCAGGCCACGATCGGGCTCCAGGGCGCCCGAGGAAAACAGCCCGGCGATCTGCACGCCGAAGGCGGTCGCCGCCTCCTCCAGGCTGGACCCCACCACGCCCCAGGGCGGCGAAGGGGCAAGCAGCACCAGCGCGCGGATCTTCGCCCGCCGCGCGGCCAGCTGCGCCACCAGGCCGCCCATGGAGTGGCCCAGCAGCACCGGCGGCTCGGCCAGGCTGTCGCAGAGCTTGGCGATGTCGGCGGCGTAGTCGCTCATCGAGACGCCGATCACCGCGCCGGTCGGCGCGTCCGCGGCGTGGCCGCGCAGGTCAGGCGCGATGACCTCGAAGCCAGCGGCCTCAAAGGGCGCGCGAAAGGCCTCGAAGCACCAGCCGCCGCAAAAGGCGCCGTGCACCATCACAATGGCGGTCATCTAGTTCTCTTTCACGCGGGCGGCCGCAAATGCGCCAAAGGCCTCGACCACCCGACGATAGGCCGCCTTCTTGAAGGGCACGATCAGGTCCGCCGCGTCCTCCAGATAGGCCCAGCGCCAGGCGTCGAACTCCGGCGGGCCGTGGGCGGTCAGGTCGAAGTCCGTGTCGTCGCCCTGGAAGCGGAAGGCGAACCACACCTGCTTCTGGCCTTTCCAGCCGCGCAGCGCCTTGGAGCCGCCGTGGCCAGGCGGGAAGTCGTAGGGCACCCACTCCTTGGTGCAGTCGAGGAAGGCGGCCTTCGTCGCGCCGGTCTCCTCGGCCAGCTCGCGGCGCGCGGCGGCTTCCAGGTCTTCGCCCGGATCGACGCCGCCTTGCGGGAACTGCCAGTTGTGCGGCCCGGGCGTGTTGGCGCGCCGGCCCAGCCAGACGCGGCCGTCCGCGTCGAAGAGCACGACGCCGACGTTCGGGCGGTAAAGGTCCAGATCCTGGGTCATGCGCCCCTGCTGTTCGCGCAGAGGTCTCTTAGCCTAGGACGCTTTCCAACGCATCAATGCGCCCATCCCTCAATGGGCCAGGGCCGAGGCCGGCGCGAGCTGGAAGCCGCGGTCGCTTAAGGACCGCGACCATTGGGCGACCTTCTCCAGCGTCACCGGATAGGCGAAGCCTGAGCCAAGCGCCTGGCCGCGCTGCAGGGCCGAGGCTTGCAGGGCCAGCAGCTGCTGGTCGATGGCGGTCTGGTTGAGCTGGTCATCGATCACCCGCTCGGCGGAGCCGCGGATGACGCCCTTGCCGGCGCGGCTGCGGGCCGAGCCGTCGTCGACGAAGGCCAGGCCCCGCCCGCGCACGGCTGAGGAAAAGGTCTGATAGGCCCCGTCCGAGGCCAGGAACTTGGAGCCCAGATAGTTGGTCAGGCCGAAATAGCCGGTGGCCCGCGACAGAATCCACTCCAGCTTCTTGACCGTCTCCGGGCCCTGTCCGCCGGCCATCAGGGTCAGCGGGCCAGGGTCGTTGTCCGGATAGTCCACCGGCTCCATGGGCGTCTCCAGCAGCACCTCGTGGCCGTGGGCGCGGGCCATGTCGATCCAGCCCTGCAGGCCTTCGGCGTAGGGGCTGAAGGAGAGCGTGATCTCGGCCGGCAGGGTCTCGATGGCCGCCTGGGTGGTCCGGGCGTTGAGACCTAGCCCGCCGATCACCAGGGCGACCTTCGGGCGGCCATTGGGCGCGAAGGGCCGGCGGTAGGCCTCGAAGGGGGTGCGGCCGTCCGGCGCGATGATCGGCAGCGGCCCGGCGGGGCCCGGCGCGAAGAAGCCGGCGATCGGGGCCACGGCCAAGGGCGCGCCGGGCGGCGGCGGGGCGGTGAAGGTCCCGGGCCTGTTCCAGCTGGCGCCGCCGGTCAGGGGCGCCAGCGGGCGGTCGGAGAGCCGGATCACGTCCTGGCTCACCCGCGCCGGGCCGCGCAGGGGGTTCAGGGTCTCGCGCCAGCCTTGCGGCGCGCGGCGGAAGGCCTGGCTGAGCGACAGGCGAACGGTGTTGGGGTCGTGGTTGGCGGGTCCGAGCGTCTTGACCAGGCCGAAGGCCGCGGCGGCCAGCAGGGCGGCGGCGGCGAAGAGGCCGACATAGCGGTTGGACGCCAGCGCGCGCAGCGGCGCGAGGTTCAGCGTCGGCGCGGAAAGGCGGGGAAGGGCGATGCTGGCCACGTTGCGGATGCTCCTCAGCTAAGGAGACTCCCAAAACAGGGTTAACGATCGCTTCTCAAAACTTAAGGAATTGGCCGGACCCAAGCCAAATCGCGACGAACGCTCAGGCGGCGGCCAGGCCGTGGCGGCGACTGCGGCGAAGGATCGCACCGACCCCGCCGAAGCCGACGATCATCAGCGCCCAGGCGCTGGGCTCGGGGACGTTGCCGGCCGGAACGGGCGAGGGCCGGTCGCCCGGCGGGTTGTCGCCGTTGGGATCGAAGGCGGTGTAGCTGAAATCGTCCAACCCCAGCCAGCCGCGATCGGTGACGCCGGTCTGGCCGATGGTCTGTTGGTTGATGGTGACCTGGGTCAGGTCGGTAAAACCGTCCAGGGCGATCAACTGGAAGTGCGAGGTGACCGCGATAGAGATGGTCGGGTTGCAGGCGGTCACGCAGTCAGCACCGCTGATGCCGCTGATCGTCACCATGTCCGGGCCGAGCGTGTTGCCGAAGCCAAGGCCGATCTTGAGATACCAGAGATTGAAGGCGACGTTGTCGGCCGTGACGCCGCTCAGGTCCGCACCGTCCGGTGGAGCCGTGCCGGTGTAGTGGGTGAAGGTCAGCGGCTCCACCTGAAACATGTTGCCAGTTTCCATGAACTGGCTGGCTTGGCCCGTGATCTGCGGGTCCAGCCCAACGGGCATGATGGTGAAGGCGTCTTGCTGAAAGTGCAGGCCGCCGTCGTAGAGGTTGTTCTGGAAGTAGCCATAGGCGTTCGGCGAGAAGTCGATGTCGTCGAAGCCGACGATGCCGGCGCGCGCGCTTTGCGCCACGCACAGCGCCGCGGCCAGTGCGGAAAACACGCCGATCGAAAAATGCCTAGGCATAGTAACCTTAACCCCCCGGCCATATGGCCAAGATACGAAGCAGCCATAGCATTGGATGCAAGCCGCGCGCCAAAACCTTCACCTGGTGCGCGAATTTGCCGCCCAGGTGTCGCCGCGGAGCTACGAAAGGTTAACGCCCCGCCGAGGCAGGGGTGGGCGCGCTAAGGCTGCTTCGGCGTGGGCGCCTTGACCTCGGCCACCTTCGACTTCGACAGGATGCTGGCCAGGCGGGCGGTGGGGGCCGACAGCTTAGGCGTCGCGGCGACTGAGCCGTAGCGCAGCACGTCCTCGGCGCGGGACATCTGGAAGTCCTTCTTCACGTCGAAGCCCTCGGGCGGCGCCTCGGCCGGGGTGTGGGCGCCCTTGCGGACCTTGCCCTCGTCGGCGTTGAGCGCGTTCTTGAAGGAGGCCTCGGAGAAGCCGAAGGCGCGGTTGGCGATCTCCTGCGCCTCGTCCTTGCTGGCCGCGACCTCAAGGTCGGGTTCGATGCCGGTCTTCTGGATCGAGCGGCCGGACGGCGTGTAGTAGCGCGCCGTGGTCAGCTTCAGCGCCCCGTCCATGCCGCCGCGCAGCGGGATCACCGTCTGCACCGAGCCCTTGCCGAAGCTGGTCAGACCGACGATGGACGCGCGCTTGCGGTCCTGCAGGGCGCCGGCGACGATTTCGGCGGCCGACGCCGTGCCGCTATCGATCAGCACCACCATGGGCAGGCCATTGGTGATGTCGCCGGGCCGGGCGTTGTAGCGCTCGACATCGCGCGGATCGCGGCCGCGCTGGCTGACGATCTCGCCGCCTTCCAGGAACAGGTCGGAGATGCCGACCGCCTGGTCGAGCAGGCCGCCGGGATTGCGCCGCAGGTCGAGGATCAGCCCCTTCATGTGGGGGTTCTTGGCCTTGATCTCCTCGAAGGCGGCCTTGGCCTCATCGGTGGTCTTCTCGTTGAAGCCGGAGACCCGCAGGATGCCGTAGTCGCCGTCCAGCTTCGCCGTGGCCGACTTCTGCTTGATGATCTCGCGCTGCAGCTTGACGTCGAAGGGGTCCGACTTTTCGCGCGCGATGGTGAGCGTCACCGTCTCGCCGGGCTTGCCGCGCATCTGCTTGACCGCGTCGGTGACCGAGAGGCCCAGCACGCTGTCGCCGTTGACGGCGGTGATGTAGTCGCCGGGCTTGAGGCCCGCCTTGGCGGCGGGCGTGTCGTCGATCGGCGAGATGATCTTCACCACGCCGTCCTCGGTGGTGACCTCCAGGCCCAGGCCGCCATATTCGCCGCGGGTCTGGTCGCGCATGTCGTCGAAGCCCTCGGGGTCGAGGTAGTTCGAGTGCGGGTCGAGCGAGGTCAGCATGCCATCCAGCGCTGCGTGGATCAGCTTGGTGTCGTCCACCGGGGTCACGTACTGGCGCTCGACGATATCGAGCACGTCGCCGAACAGGCCCAGCATCCGGTAGGTGTTGGCCTTCGGCGGCGTCGCCGCGGCGATCGCGTGCTGGCTCACATAGGCCATGGAGCCTGCGCCCAGCACGAAGGCCGAAACGCCGATCAGGAGGTACTTTTTCATCGCAGCCGTAGGCTCCCTTGCGGCGCCGCCCTGCTGGACGGCCGACCGCCTCAATGATGCGCGGCCCCTCCCGAGCGTCCTTTTTGAATAAGTCCGCTCAGCCCGCTTTGTTCAGCCAACGCCCCGGGTCGACTGGGGCGCCTTGTTCCCGGACCTCCAGGTAGAGTTCCTGGGGGGCCTTAGTATCCCTGGCCGGAGCCGCCTCTTTAGCAGTCTGGCGGCCATCGGGCATGAAACCTACAGCCTCACCGGCCGCGACAGATTGCCCAACCGACACGCTGGTCCGGTCGAGACCAGCAAGCACCAGATGGTATCCACCCGCCAGCCTTAATATCAAGATGACGCCCCATCCCTTCACGGGGCCCACATATTGCACATAGCCAGGGCCGGGGCTGGCCACGCGGGCCCCGCCGGCGGCGGCGAAGGTGACGCCGTTGGAGCGGCCGCCGCTCGCCAGCGCCTGACCGAACCGCCGCACGATGGGGCCGGGCGTCGGGATAGACAGGGTTTGCGGCGGGGTGATGGCTGCTTCTTGACCGGGCGCGGCCCCACTTGCCGATGGGGGCGACAATGGGCCGCGCAACAGAGGCGCCGCTTCCGGCGGCGGGGCCGCCTCGGCGCGTTCGCTGTCGTTGGTGAACAGCGCCTCGCTCTCGACGGCGGCCAGCCTGCGCTGGCGCATCATCTCGCCGGCCTCGTGGGCGTAGCCCAGCGCGCGGGCCTGCAGCTCCGGGGTCATGGCCTTGACCAGGATCGCGGCGCGCACCGCGTCCTTGGCGTCGCGCGGGCTGACCAGCAGGGCCGGCGGCGGGTGGCGCTTCAGCTCCTCCAGCACGGTGAGCAGCCGGGCGAGCTGGCCCATGTTGTGCGACTGCTCGACGGAGAGCTCGGTCTCCTGGCTGTTCAGCCGCGCCAGGCGCTCGCCGGTGGCGGCGATGGCCGCGGCGCCGAGCGCGAGGGCGGCGAGCGAGACGGGCAGGACGTAGGCTGATGTCTTCACAGGGGTCTTCATCAGTCCCGATGATAGGGCGAGCCGGCCAGGATGGTCACCGCTCGATAGACCTGTTCGGCCAGCATGGCGCGCGCCATCGCATGCGGCCAGGTCTGGGGGCCGAAGGCGAGCTTGCCGTTGGCCTTGGCCAGCAGCGCCGGATCCAGCCCATCAGCGCCGCCGATCACGAAGGCCAGGCGGCGCACGCCCCGGTCGCGCAGCGCCGCGATCTCTTCGGCGAAGACGCGGGACGGCCGCGCCTGGCCGTGCTCGTCGCAGGCGATGACATGCGCGTCGGTCAGATGCGGGCGCAGGACGTCGGCCTCAGCGGCCTTGCCAGGTTTCTTCGCCTCGACTTCGATCACCTCGACGGGGCCAAGACCCAGGGCGCGGCCGGCGTTGGTCGCCCGCGCCACATAGGTCTTCGTAAGCTCCGTCTCCGGTGATCGCGGCAGCCGGCCGATGGCGAGGATCGTCAGCTTCACAGGCGCGGCTCCCCGCGCGCTTTGGAGCCAGGAACAGCCTTACGTTGCGGCATTTGGCGGTGCGCCTACGCTATATCCCGCTCCCGCAGTGATTCGGGGGCTGCCCGAACGTGGGAGAGAAACCTTGAAAATCATCACAACGGCGCTCGCGGCCACCCTGCTCCTGGCGGTCTGCGCCAGCGCGGCCTCGGCGCACCCCAGGCATCACCGAATGCACCATCGCGCGATGCACCACCACCACGCCGTGATGCATCACCACCATCACCATCAGCCCTGAGGGCTAGAGCCGGCGGCCCTGGCGTAAGACTGCGCCAGGGCCTGCCGAACTAGGGTTTCGAGCCGGGCGTGCCTGGCGCGGCGGGCGCCGGCGGAGCCTCCTCGTGGGTCCAGCTGCCCGGCGCGCCCGGGAAGACCACCGGACTTTCCCAGCCGTCCGGGCTGAGCGCGCTGACCCCGAAGTACCAGTCGTCGATATTGACGTCCTTCAGCACCGCCTTGCCGCTGGGCGCCGCGTCGCGGGCGTAACGCCACTGCGGGTCGGTGGTGGAGCGCCACCAGAGGCGATAGTGCGCGGCGTCGGCCGCCGGCTGCCATTTCACCGTCGTGTCGGCCGAGACGGCGCCGGAGATGTCCACGTGGGTCGGCGGGGCCGGCGCCATGGCCATCGAGGCCATGGTGATCACGTTCACCCGGGTGACATTGGCCAGGTAGGCGAAGTCGACGCCTTCGATCACGTCGCCGTAGCGGATGCCGTTTTCGGTCCGCAGGTCCTGATGCTGGCGGTTGTAGTTCTCGTTGGCCTCGGTCACCCGCACGGCCGGAAAGCCCGCCTTGATCATCTCCGTCTGGTCGCCGCCGCGGCCGAAACGGTCGGTGCGGTAGACCATGGTGACCTTGAAGTTGCCGAGATAGGTCCCCGCCAGGCCCTCCATGTACCGTGCGATCTGCCGCGACGGCGAATCGACCTCGCCGCCGTTGTAGCGGCGCTTGTCGGCCTCGGCGGGGGTCTCGACGCTCTTGGTGCCCTCGGAGAAGACCCGCACGCGGGTGGTCTCGCGCACGCCGTTGATGCCTTCCGAATTGCCGACGATGTCGTTGTTGAGGTCGGCCTCCACACGCCAGCCCTGCTTGCTCGCGTAGTCGGCGAGCACGTGGCCGCCGTAGAGCCCCTGCTCCTCGCCGGACAGCACCGCGAAGACCAGGGTCGCCGGGAACCTGCGCTTCGACATCACCCGGGCGGCCTCGATCACCGCGGCGGTCCCGGAGGCGTCGTCGTTGGCCCCGGGGGCGTCGGAGGTGAAGTTCTGGACGTCGGTGACCCGGCTGTCGATGTGGCCGGAGATGACGATCACCCGGTTCGGATCGGTGGTCCCCTTCTGGATCGCGAGCACGTCCATCACCTCGGTCGGGTTGGGCACGCGGCGGCCGGTGAACATCTCCGACGGTGTCTCGACGGTCAGGCAGCCGCCGCAATCCTTGGACATGGCCCGGAATTCGGAGGCCACCCAGCGCCGCGCGGCGCCGATGCCGCGGGTGTCGGACTTGGTGTCGCTGAGCGTGTGGCGGGTGCCGAAAGAGACCAGCTTGGCGATGGTCGCATGCTCCTGCTCGGGCGAGACCTGGGCGGCGAGCTCGTGGAGCAGGGCGTGTTCGGTGGGGCTGGGCTGGGCGGAGGCGGCGGTGGCGGTGAGGGCCGCTGCAAGGACGGCGGCGGCGAGGAACAAGGGACGCAAGGGCGGGCTCCAGACTTGAGGCGCGCGACCTTCGCCGTCCGACCAGGCTTACGCAAGGGGACCCGTGCTTAAGTTCATGGTGGCGAGAATGCTCCGGGGTTCGACCGGGTCAAGGACGGCCCTTCGGGCCGCCGCTCCGCGGCGAGCGCGACGCGCTCGTCCTTGACGCGGCCGATCCCCGGAGCCCCAATCTGACCATGGGCCTTAAGGCTCGCTGCATTCTGAAGAATGCCGGCCCGACGGGCGACCTGGGGAGAGCGAAATGCGCCGATGGTTCGGGGTGATCACCGCGGCGGTAGCGCTGTTCGCGGGCAGTCAGGCCTCCGCCGCCGCCCTCAAGGGCGACTGCCCGGACAACTACGTCGTGCACGCCGGCCTCAACACCGATTTCCCGCACGCCGGCGAGAAGCGCGCGTTCCTGGTCTATCCGCCAGAGGGCGACGTCGGGAACGTTCCTATCCCCGCGCCGGTGTTCGTGCCTCTGACCGGGTCGGTCGAGTCGACCATGGACAACCTCACCGTGGCCCGCAGCGGGGCGACATCGCTGATGGCCAAGCAGGGCTTCCTGGTGATCGGGCCGGTGCGCGCCTGCGCCAACCAGGACCCGAACCTCAAGGCCGGCGTCTGCAACGGCCCGGGGCACGACGGCTGGAACTGGAACCCCTGGCGGGAGGGCCGGGCGGCGGGCGTCGCCGGCGAGAAGTTCAAGACCGACGAGGGGCCGGACTCCACCTTCCTGATCGCGGCGGTGAAGTGCGCGGCAAAGTCGTTCCCGGTCGACGCCAAGCGGGTCTACCTGGGCGGCATCTCGTCGGGCGGGACGATGACCAACCGGGCGCTGACCTTCCGCTCCGACTTCTGGGCCGGCGGCCTGCCGATTTCCGGCGAGTGGTACGTGAGCAAGGACGACGGCGGCGCGCTCAGCTTCAACGACGCCCGGGCCTTCGTGGCGAGCGATCCGCACAAGATCTTCCAGGGCCGGGTCGGGCCCTATCCGTTGCCCAAACGTCTGGGTCCGATGATCGTGATCAGCGTCTGGGGCGGCCAGAAGGACCTCTGGGACTGCGGACCGCCGCTGGGGCTGTGCTCCGACTACCGGCCCACGACGCAGGCGGCGAGCAACTATTTCAGCGCCCAGCCGGCGGTGGTGCATGTGGCCTGCACGGCGACCCACGGCCACATGTGGCCGCAGGTGAACACCCAGGCCTTCAACGCCTGGGCGCTCAAGACCTTGGCCTCGCACCCCAAGGGCAGCGACCCGAAGCGCTTCGCGCTGACGCCGCCGCCGGAGGGTTACGCCTGCCAGCTCGGCCGTTTCACCGACCACTATCCGGAGGGCTAGAGGGCCATGCGGTGCGTACTCCTGTCCCTGATCCTTGCGGTTGTTTCCACAGCCGGCGGTGTGGAAGCGGCCCCGAAATGCGCGCCGCCCGGCGCGGCCAAGGACGTCGAGGCCGCCGTGCGCGGCTGGTTCGGGGCCTTCGCGCGGGAGGACTATGCGGCGGGCTATGCCCTGCAGGCGCCGGGCTTCTACGCCTATGACGGCGGCAAGCGGTATGACGGCGCGGCGCTGGGCGAACTGCTGCGCGGCGCCAAGGCGTCGGGGATCCGCGTCGAGTGGAATCTGCACGACATCGACGTGCACGTGGCCTGCGACCAGGCCTGGGCGGCCTGGGTCAACACCGGCGCCAGCGGCAAGGCCGGGGCCCTGCAGCCGGTGACCTGGCTGGAATCCATGGTGCTCCGCTATGAAGGCGGCCGCTGGCGCGTGGAATTCCTGCACTCCGACCGGGTGCGTCCCCCAGGCTAGCGCGGGTAGTAGGGCCGCTGCTGGTAGGCCCAGGCCGGGGGCTCCGACGGCGGCGGCGGGATCTGCTGGCCGTTGTAATAGTAGTACTGCTGGGCGGCGCGCTGCTGGCGGGCCTGGTCGGCATAGGCCCGCTCCTGCGCCTGCTCGGCGTAGGCGCGCTCCTGCACCGCCTTGGCGGCCAGTTCCTCGGCCTGGGCGTTGGCCCGCTGGGCCTCGGCGGCGAGCCGCTGGCGCTCGGCCTCGGCGGCCGCGGTCTGGGCCCGGGCGGTGGCCAGCTGTTCGTCGGCCACGGCCTTGGCGCGGGCGTCGGCGAGCTGGCGCGCGCGCTGGGCGTCGAGCTCGGCCTCGCGGGCGCGGTGCTGGCCGGCCACCTGGGCGCCGCAGGTCTTCAGGTCGGCGATCCCCTGGCCGGCGCCGGCCAGCGAGGCGCTCACCGCCTCGTCCGACAGCCAGGCCACCTGCAGGGTCTTGCCGTGGCGCAGCGCCCCCAGCGTCTCGTCGGAGAGGTTCATCACCGCCAGCCCCTCTTCGCCGGTGCGCTGGACGAGGTTGGAGAAGGGTCTGCCGTCGACGCGGATCGGAAGGAAGGCCTGGCTCGGCACGCCCTCCTTGGCGAAGCGCAGGGCCACGTGGTCGCCATCGGAGATCAGCGCGATGGGCGCGATCGCGCCGGAGCGCGAGACCAGCTCGATGTCGGTGTGACAGGCGGCGTCCTCGGGCGTGATCGCCCAGGCCGAGGCCTCAAGACCCGCAGCGGTCGCTCGGCCAGCCGCCAGCGGTCCCGCAACCGCCGCCGCCACGCCTAAGAAAAGAACCCCAACCCGACGCATTTGACAGCTCCGATAGAGCCGTCCCTCGCGGTCAAGTTACGCCTGAGCGCGCCGCGCGGCTAGAGCCCGGTTTGTCACATCTTCTTAAAGGCTAAGCCGCGGCCTGCAGGGCGTAGCGGCGGCAGTAGTCAAGGTAGGCCGCCTCATGGGTCTGGATCAGCTCGACGATCGCCGACCACAGCCAGGAGGGCGCATCCAGCGTCGCCGAGCGGTTGCGGGCGAGCTCCGTCCGCCAGGCGGTCTTGGTGGCGCTGTCCATCTGGCGGGCGTGGGCGCGGCCGACCACCAGCGCGAGGTAGTGCGCCGCGCGCACCGCCTCCTCACGGCTCAGGCGTTCGATGTCGAGCTTGAGGTCCTGCGGCAGCAGTTCGCGGATCACCACCGACCGGCGCATGAGCTTGCCGGCCATCATCCGCCGCCCCAGGAACGGCGAGAGGGCGCGGGCGCCGGCGACCACGCGTTTGGCGTTGTCGGCCGGCATCTTGGCGCCGGGCGCGGACGGCGCGGCCGCGGCGGTGGCCTCCTTGATATCGATCAGCAGGGTCTCGGTGTGGCCGTGCTCGCCCTCCACCCCGATCAGCACGGCGTAGCGCAGACGGCCGAGCGAACTGCAGCCTTTCATCCAATAGGCCCCGTCGAGCACCTCGATGGCCGCGTCGTCGGGCCGGTGCTGCAGGCCGGTGACCAGCTTACGCAGCTCCTCGTCGTCGGCGAGCGCGTGGATGGCGGTCCGTTCAGCCTCGGAGAGCGGCCAGAACCGCCGGCCAAGCGGGATGGTGGGCCGCGCGTCTTCGATCCGCTCGCGGGCGAGGTCCTTCCAGCGCCGCCGCAGCGCCTGCTTCAGCACGCGGCGGACCTCTTTCGGCGCGTGCTCGTCGTCCGGGGCCAGGGTCTCGCCGGCCAGGCCCGCCTCGTAGCCCTCGACCATGTGCTCGACCATCAGCGCGGTGGTGACGCCGGGCAGGTTGGAGCCGCGCGCGGCGGTGGCCAGCGAGAGCCCAAGGCGGATCAGGTCGTGCGCCGGATTGCCGATCACCGTCTGGTCGAGGTCGCGGATCTGCACCGCCACCTGGCCGCGGGGGCTGGCGATGGGGCCGAGGTTGCCGGAATGGCAGTCGCCGCAGATCCACACCGACGGGCCGTGCGGGACCTTGCCGGCGCTCGCCTGCAGCCATTCGTAGAACTTCGCCGTCGAGCCGCGCACATAGGCGTGCGGCGAACGGGTCATCTTCGTCCGCTGAGCGTCGCGCAGGATCGCGGCGCGCTCTTCGGGTGTCGGAAGCTTGAGCTTGGCCATGCTTCCGGAAGCCGGCCGTGCGCGGAAAGTTCCGCCTAGGCGGCGTAGCTCAGCGGGTGCGGCTCGGCGCCCAGGCCGGACTCGAAGTCCTGCAGCAGTTCGAGGATCTCGCCCTGCGAGGCCATCAGCGGCTTGCCCATCGGGAAGCGGTAGCGCCAGAAGGTGGCGACGTGGCTGAGCGTGCCGGCGCCTTCGCCCAGCGACATGAACATCTCGGGCGAGGCCAGCAGGAAGTCGCGGAACGCCGCGGCATTGCCCTCGGTGAGTTGCAGGAACACCGCGTCATAGGTCTTCAGATAACCCATGACGGCCTTGACCTGGCTCTCCATAGCGGCGCGCAGGCGCAGCTTCATCTCGTCGATCAGCACCATCAGGTCGCGGTCGCGCGGGCCGATGACGCGCAGCTTCATGACCTCGATCAGCACTTCCTTGAGCTTCGGCCAGAGGCTGTTCAGCACCCACTTGTAGTAGAGGAAGCCCTTCCAGGCGAAGATGCCCTCGCGGTAGCTTTCGCCTTCCAGCTGCAGGGTGAGCCGCAGCGGCTCCAGCCGTTCGTCGGTCTTGGAGGACAGGAGCGCCTCGACCAGGCGCCCGGTGGCGCCGCCCGAGCCCGCGCCGCCGTAGGCCAGCTCGATCAGGCGGGCGATTTCGCCCCCCACGAAGCGCTGCATCTTGTCGGCGTCGCCGGGCGAAATATCGAAGTGGCTCGGGCTGATCTCGTGGCCGCGGCGCTTCATGTGCTCGCGCAGCAGAAAGGGGTCGAGCGAGGGCAGTTCGGCGATCGCCTCCAGGATCTCGACGTCGCGGATCATGTCGTCGGCGCCGCCGCGCAGTTCCTCGAGGACCGGCATCCAGCCCTTTTCGCCGACGAAGACGGTGCGGCCGCCCAGCGACAGGTCCGACTTGTCGAACGGCACGATCACCTTGGTGGCGGTGCGGGTGAGACCTTCGAAGAGCTCGGCCTCATCGACCCGCAGGCGGTGCTTCAGCACCACCGAGCCGTTGAGCACGGGGCTGCGGAACAGGGGCTGGGCGCTGTGTTCGGGGTTGCCGGCGTTGCGCACGGCGAGCGCGGCCAGGTTCAGCACGCGGCTGGTCGAGGCCGTCTTTTCGAGGCCGCGCAAGCTTCGGTAGATGCGCTCGTTGGAGCCCGCCACGTGCGACCATCCGGACTAGACGAACCGCTTCTGCGGCCCTGACCGCCCCATGCATCCCATGCAAACCCGAAAGGACCGTTAAAACGGCATAGGACCGGACCGGTCTGACCGCGCTCAATCCGGAGGGCCGACGATGTGGGCGCTGACCTCGCCGGCGGCTGTTTCGCCCTTGATGAACACCCAGGTCATCTCACGGGTCGAGGTGTGGCGGATTTCCACCCCGCCGAACCAGGCGCGGTCGAGGCTGGGGTCGGGGTCGAGACGGATGGCGCTCTCGCCGCCCTCCATGACCAGGCGGGTCAGGTCTTCGACGCAGGCCTCGATCCACAGCACCTCGAAACCGCGGCCGGTGAGTTCAGCCAGCTTGGCGTTCAAGCCGTCCGTCAACCGCCAGGGCGGGGCCTCGGGCTCGTTCGCAACGCGTTGCGCCTGATTCGCCATGCAGCCAACGGTAGCGCTTTGCGCGAAATTGCCAAAGACCGCGTTATCTGAGTAACGCGGGGCGCGGCTTTGGGGCGCAGGTCTGGCCAAATCAGCCGCGGGCGGCCCATGGTCGGGCTCACGTTCGCGCCGCGCCCCGGCGCGCCCCAAAGCGAAAGGCGGTCGATGAGCGGGCTGAGCTGGTTCCTGTTCGCGCTCACCGTGGTGCTCGACGTCTTCGGCCAGACCGCGTTCAAGCTGGGCCTGGACGCCGCCCCGGACGGCGTCGCCGGTCTGGCGTTCTGGCGGGCGGTGGCGACCAGCCCCTGGGTGGCGGCAGGCTTCGCCGGCTACTGCGTCGAGGCGGTGAGCTGGATGTACGTGCTGGGCCATGCGCCGCTCTCCATCGTCGGGCCGATGGCGGCGCTCTCCTATGTGGGCGCGGTGCTGACCGGCCGGCTGTTCCTGGGCGAGCGGCCGAAGGCGCGGCGTTGGCTGGGCGCCGGCCTGGTGACGCTGGGCGCCGGCCTGGTGGGGGCGAGCCTTGGCTGAGATCCTGAAAAGCCGCGCACCAAATGCTCGCGCACTATGGGCCGCCATCGGCGGCTGGGTCCTGTTCATCGTCGTGGAGACCGCGACCCAGGTGGCGTTCAAATACGCCGGCGCCACGCTGGACGACCGCTCTGGGCTTGCGCACCTGGTCGCTCAGGCGCTGTCGACGCCCGTCGTCCTGCTGGGCTTTGGCCTCTATTTCGCCGGCTTCCTGGTTTGGATGACCATCCTGAAGGATGTGGACCTCGGCCGCGCGTTCCCGATGACCGCGATCATCTATGTGAGCACCCTGGTGGCCGCTGTCTTCCTGTTCCACGAGCGGTTGAACCCGACCCGGATCGCGGGCGTGGTGGTGATCGCTCTAGGCGTGGCCCTGTTGGCCTCGGACAGCGGCGCGGGCGACCACAAGCTTGGCGATCCAAAGGAAAACCCGCCGCACTGACGTGCGGCGTTGATGGCGCTATGACGTCTCAGGACACGATGACCGCTCAACCGACCCGCCAGATTTTCAAGGTCAGCGCCTGGGACGCCGTGCCGGCGATCCTGGCGGTGGTTCAGCTCGCGCTCGCCATGGCGCTGTTCGCCGCCTGGCCGGCGCTCGGCTGGCCGGCGCGGATCGGCTGGACAGCGCTCTACGCCTTCAGCGTCGGCTGGAACCTCAATTCCATCGCCCACAACTTTATCCACAACCCCTTCTTCAAGTCGGACGCCCTGAACCGGCTGATGAGCCTGGTGATCAGCCTGGCGCTGCTCTCGCCCCAGACCATGTACCGGTACGTCCACCTGAAGCACCATGCCGGCAACGGCGACCGGCCCGACGAGACCGGCGTCACCATCGACCCCCTGTCGATCTACCAGCATGGCGCGGACGGGAAGGCCGAGCCGATGCTCACCTACGTCTTCCTGGAGTTCTTCCGCGGCGACGCGCCCTTCGAGATCGCCCGCAGAATCGGCGAAAAGCGGCCGAAGGAAGCGGCCCAGGCGCGCTTCGAGTTCTGGGCGGTGATCGGGCTCTATGGCGCGCTGTTGGCCATCGGCGTCTTCACCCACCGCTGGGCCTTCGTCCCGGCCATGGTGGTCGCCAGCTACCTTGGCCAGTGCGTGTCGAACCTGAACGGCTACTACGAGCACCTGGGCGGCAATCCGGACAAGCCGATCGCCTGGGGCGTCTCGACCTATGGGCGGATCTACAACTGGGTGTTCCTCTACAACGGCTACCACGCCGAGCATCACTACCGGCCCAAGATCCACTGGACGAAGATGGTCGCCTTCCACCGCCAGATCGCCGAGGAGCAGGCCCGCGAAGGCGTCACCGTCATCGCCCGCGCCCACTTCCTGGGCTTCCTGGACCCTCAGACCTGGCGTGTGCCGACCGCGCGCCGGCGTAAGGTGGCGGCATGACGGAGACGGTCGCTCCGGCCCGGCGGGCCAAGCCCCAGAGGCGCCCAAAGCCGCATGCGCTGCTGTTCCGCTACTCCGCCTGGGACGCGGTTCCGGCCGCGCTGGTGTTCGTCCACCTGGGCCTGCTCGTCGCGTTCCTGATCTTCTGGCCGCAGATGACCTGGCCGGAGCGGATGGCCGGCGCGGCGGCCTATGGGATCGCCATCGGCTGGAGCCTGGACTCGGTTTCCCACAACTTCATCCACAACCCGTTCTTCGCCTGGGAGCCGCTGAACCGGCTGACCAGCCTGCTCCTGACGCTGGAGCTCGGCACGCCGCAGACCATGTACGGCTATGTCCACATGCGTCACCACGCCGGCAACTCCGACCGGATCGGCGCGGACGGGACCACGGTCGACCCGATCTCGCTCTATCAGTATGGCGCCGACGGCAAGGTCGAGCCGACCTGGTCCTATGTCTTCAAGCAGTTCTGGCGCGACGACGGCCCCTTCACGGTGGCGGCCAAGATCCGTAGCAAACGGCCCAAGGAGGCGGCCCAGGCGCTGCAGGAGTTCTGGGCGATCGTCGGGGTCTATCTGGTCGTCCTGGTCCTCAACTGGAAGTTCGTGCTGCTGCTGGCGCCCTTCTACTACCTGGGCCACTGCCTCTCGTTCCTGATCGCCTGGTACGAGCACGCCGGCGCCGACCCCGACCAGCCGATCGCCACGGGCGTGTCGACCTATGAGCCCCTCTACAACTGGGCCTTCCTCAACAACGGCTACCACGCCGAGCACCACCACCGGCCCAAGGTCCACTGGAGCCGGATGGCGCAGCTGCGCGAAGAGACCCGCGAGGCGCAGGCGGCGGCCGGGGTCCGGACGCTGAGGGTCGCCCACTTCCTGGGGTTCGCGGACTGGAGCGCCCAGAAGGTGCCGACCGCGAAGGCAAAAAACATCGCACGTTAAGCGAATTTCTCGCCAGGGTAGCGAACTGGCCGCGCTTGCGGGCATTATGTGGTCATGGCGACCAAGCTTGACCGCAACCAGGACGACGCCGGCCAAACCTCAGAGAGCCGGGCCTCAGGTGGGCAGACCTCTGGCGGCGCCACCACCGCGTCGGTGACCTATCACCTGCCGGCCGAGCCGCTGCGGGGCGCGATCACCACCTACTACCTGGTCAAGGTGACCGGGCCGGGCGTGGTCTGGGACCAGATCTTCCCGGAGTGGCCGAACTTCCGGATCATCCTGGAGGGCGAATGGAACGCCCACTTCCCCGGCGAGCCCGACCAGCCGGTGCCGACGCTGGGCATGAGCGGGGCGCTGGAGCGGGCGCTGTGGGCCGGCGGGTCGGCGGGCCTGATGGTCGGCGTGGGGCTGATGCCGCAAGGGTGGCCAAGGTTCACCAGCCTTCCGGCCGACGCCACGACCAACCTGCTGCTGCCGCTCTCCGACGTGCTGGGCCCGGTGGCCGACGATCTCTACGCAAAGTTGAAGAGCGCCCATCGCGCCGGCGGCGGCGACGCGGCCCTCTATGCGGTACTGGACGAGGTCCTGGGGCGCGTCATCGCCGACCGGCCCGAGGCCGCGGCGGTGGCGGCGGCGCACGCGGCGCTGCAGGACCCTGGGGTGCAGATGGTCGCCGACTGGGCCGACCGGGTGGGGCTGTCGGCGCGGACGCTGGAACGGTTCTCGCTGAAGTACTTCGGGCTCTCGCCCAAGCGCCTGCTGCGCCGCCAGCGGATCCTCAGAACGCTGGCCGCCATGCGCGACAAGCCGGACGGAACCTGGACCGAGATGCTCGACGCCCAGTTCGCCGACCAGGCCCATTTCATCCACGAGTTCAACTACTACATGGGCGCGACGCCTGGCGCCTACCTGGCCCGCGAGCAGCCGTTCATGGCCGAGGCCTGGAACCGCCGCAAGGCCCTGCTCGGCTCGCCCGTGCAGGTGCTGCAGCCGCCGTCGAAAGCGGACGCCTGAAGCCTTTTTCGGCCCGGCCCTAGCCTGTCGCGAACTTACAATCGGACGTGGCGACAACGCGGTTCACTGACCGCGTTGTTTGGATTCGTTGGATGGGTGGGTGAGTGCGATGCGTGACGATGTGGATGCGATGGTTGGCCGGCGCCTGCGGATGCGGCGCAGACTGCTCGATCTTTCGCAACAGGACCTGGCGAACATCTGCGGGGTGACGTTCCAGCAGATCCAGAAGTACGAGGCGGCCAAGTGCCGGATGCCGGTGGCGACGCTCTGGCGGCTGGCCTACGCCCTGGAGGTCGACGTCAGCTATTTCTTCGCGGGCCTGCTGGACGAGAAGCCGCCCGCCCCGGCGCCGCGCGCCGAGCCGGCGATCGCGGCCACGGCCGGCGCGCTGGGCTAGGCCGAAGGCGCGAACTCGGGTTAGCCTTCGGAAAGCCGCTGCGCACCGAGAGTTAGCCCCATGACTGATGAGCCCAAGCCGCCGGCGCAGGTCGTCCCGCTTTCGGCCCGTCCCCTGATCGCGGACGACATCGAGGACGGTTTCGCCGCCGCGATGAGGCGGATGGCCGCGCCGACGCTGGAAACCGACGAGGCCGATGCCGAGTATACGGCGGCCGAAGCCCTGAAACTGAGCGCGGCGCGGCCCGTGGTTCCCGGGCCGGGCGAGGACGATATGCCGATCCCGATGCCCTACGAGGGAGAGGACTGAGGCCGGGCCGCGGCCTGGCGATCGCTCAAGGCTCGCCCAGCGTGTCGTGGAAGAACGCCCCGATCTTCGCCAAGGCCTCGGCGCGCGGCGTATCGAGGGGCAGGCAGATCGAGGGCGAACCCCTGTAGCCGGTGGGCGGCTTGACGATGTGCAACTGCTCGGCGCTCAACTCCGCCATCTCAAGATCGACGCGCACCTCCCAGTTGACGAAGCGCGCCTGCTGCAGGGCAGACCTGACGGCGGCCTTCATGGCGGGATCGACGCGCGGCTGATCCTCAAGCTGGCGCAGTTCCGCCCAGGCCTTCTGCTCCTCGTTCTGGTCGACGTAGAGCTCGCGAAGGCGGACGTAGAGGCCGCCGAGCTCCGCCTGTTCCTTGTCGGTGAGCAGCGCCACGCGCCCGCCCTGAGCGGCGGCGTCCCAGCCGGCGGTGACCAGGCCCCACTCCTGGGGCCGGCCGATCCAGTGCGGGGCGACGTAGCCCGGCTTGTCGGCGGCCAGCAGCAGGCCGCTCACCTCGTCGAGGCGCCGGTCGATGCAGGCCTGTATCGCGCGGCGGTCGATGAAGTTGTGCAGCGCGGCGCTGAGCTCCGCCCGCGCCGTGGCCCGCGTCTCGTCCGCCAGGCGCAGCTCATGCAGCCGCGCCACCGCCTGTTCGGCGCCGAGCGCGATCAGCACGCCCAGCACGATGATGCCGACCTCCTTCAGGAACTCGCGCCAGCCGTGGATCGGCTTGGGCTTGTGGACGTCCATGCGGCGGCTCCCCCGAGTGGCCTTGGGCCAGGCTTGGTTAGCACGGAGTCCGGCGTTGCGCGCGGGGGTGCGCCGGATCGATCGGGTGGGTGGCGTCCTTCTCCCCTTGTGGGAGAAGGTGGCCTGCGAAGCAGGTCGGATGTGGGGTTTCTCTGAATTTCAGTATCACCCGACGGTCGGTTTCGCGCCGATGGCGGAGCGTGACCCCACCTCCGTCAGCCGTCCGGCCGACACCTCCTCCCACAAGGGGAGGAGGACCTGGAATCTCGCCCGGCCCTCTTTGAGAGGGCTGACCGCCCTTAAACCCCATGGATGATGCGAGCCTGCCGCTCCGGCTCAGTCAAGGCCGCGCTCTTCGGCGCGCCGCTCCGCGGCCGGGCGGAGCCCGGGCCTTGAGTGAGCCGGAGCGGCAGGCAAACTGGCCGCCATGGATTTAAGGGTTAGAATGGCGGCCGCGACCTGGTCAAAAGGCCCCCTCGCGCGTTGACACAGCGCTCCCCATCCGTATAAGTCCCGCCCTCTCGCCCGCGGGCCATCTCGCGGGCGCATTCCGTTTTGCACATAGACAGTGATTTTGAAGGCGCGAACGATGTACGCGGTGATCAAGACCGGCGGCAAGCAGTACCGGGTCTCCCCCGGCGATCTGATGGTTGTCGAAAAGCTCGCGGGCGAGCCCGGCTCGGACGTTTCGTTCGGTGAAGTCCTCATGGTGGGCGAAGGCGACGCGGTCGTCATCGGCGCCCCGACCGTGAAGGGCGCGGTCGTGACCGCCACCCTGGTCGAGACCCGCAAGGGCGAGAAGGTGAAGATCTTCAAGAAGATCCGTCGCCAGGGCTATCGCCGCACCCGCGGTCACCGCCAGCACGAGACCGCCCTGCGGGTCATCGGCATCACCGGCGCCGACGGCAAGACCACCAAGTGGGACGGCAAGGTCGACCTGACCACCAAGGGCGAGCTCGATGCGCGCGCCCGCGGCCTGACCTACATCAGCCCGGCCGCGCAAGCCGAAGCCTACGCCGCCTCCAAGATCCAGACGCCCCGCAAGGGCGCCGGGACCGCTAGAGCCGCGCCGGTGAAGAAGGCCGCCGCGCCGAAGGCGGAAGCCAAGGCTGAAGCGGCTCCGGCCACCGAAGCCAAGGCGGCGCCGGCCAAGAAGGCCGCCGCCCCCAAGGCCGCGGCTCCGGCCGCCAAGGCCGCGGCTCCGGCCGCTGAAAAGAAGGCTGCTGCGCCGAAGAAGGCCGCTGCGGCTCCGAAGAAGGACAAGTCGGCCAAGTAAGGCCGGCTCAAGGGATTTAGGAGAGCACCATGGCTCACAAGAAATCAGGCGGCTCCTCGCGCAACGGGCGCGATTCCGCCGGCCAGCGTCTGGGCGTGAAGAAGTTCGGCGGCGAAGCGGTGCTCGCCGGCAACATTCTCGTCCGTCAGCGCGGCACCAAGTTCTGGCCGGGTGAGAACGTGGGCCTTGGCCGCGACCACACCCTCTTCGCGACCGCCACGGGCGCGGTGCAGTTCACCACCAAGCGTGATGACCGCACCTACGTGAACGTCGTGATGGCCAACGAGACCAAGAAGTAGGCGAACCGCCTTTCTCCGGTTCGCCCACGGGCTGAACCGGACAGACGAACCCAAGCGGGGAGTCCGGACAGCCGGGCTCCCCGCTTTTCGTTTTGGGCCCCGCTTAGAGGGCCGGGAGGTAGATATGTGCGCAGTTGAAGTGACCCCGGTGGTCTCCACGGAACGGCTGATCCTTCGGGGTCCGGTGGTGACCGACGCCCCGGCGATCGCCGGCCTGGTGAACGACCGCAACGTCTCGGGCATGACCGGGATGATCCCGCACCCCTACGGCCTGGCCGACGCCGAGGCGTGGATTTCCCGCGCCCAGGCCATCGACTGGGGCCGCGACGCCAACTGGGTGATCGAGCACCAGAACTTCGGCGTGGTCGGCGGGATCGGGTTCAAGGGCGGCGGCGCCCAGAACAATGGGCGCCCCGAGATCGGCTACTGGCTCGGCCGGCCGTTCTGGAACCGCGGCTACGCCACCGAGGCGGTGCGCGGGGCTTTGAAGTGGGTGAAGCGCGACTGGCGGAAGAACGTCGTCGTCGCCGGCCACTTCGCCGACAACCCGGCGTCCGGCCAGGTGCTCTGCAAGGCCGGCTTCCTCTACACCGGCGACGTGGAACTGCGCCCGTCGGCCGCCCGCGGCGGGGCGGAAGTGCCGACGCGGATGATGGTGTGGCTGGCCTGATCAACCGGGAGGCTCCGTGCTGGCGGGGCCTCCCCTTTTTTGAACCACGGAAAACACGGAAAGAGCACGGAAAGAGGAAGAAGGAAGGCTCAACCACGGACGCACACGGACGCGCCTTGGCTGTCGCGAGCGCAGCTCGCCTTCCGATCGTAAGCAGAGCCTATCGGAAGATGGCCTTCGGCCTTTCAAGCGGCAGGACGCGTCCGTGTGCGTCTGTGTCCGTCCGTGGTTGAATCCTCTTTCCGTGCTTTTTCCGTGTTTTCCGTGGTTCCTCTTTCTTCCCGCTTCCTTCGCGCTTCGCCGGGGTTGGCGGTTTTGTGCTAAGGCCCGCCCACAATGAAGTTCCTCGACGAGTGCAAGATCTACATCCGGTCCGGAAACGGCGGCGGCGGGGCCGTGTCGTTCCGGCGGGAGAAGTACATCGAGTACGGGGGCCCGGACGGCGGCGATGGCGGCAAGGGCGGGGACGTCTGGATCGAGGCGGTGGATGGCCTGAACACCCTGATCGACTTCCGCTACCACCAGCACTTCAAGGCCGAGACCGGCGTCCACGGCATGGGCCGCAACCGCCATGGCCACAATGGCGAGGACGCGGTGCTGCGCGTGCCGGTGGGCACCCAGGTGTTCGCCGAGGACAAGGAGACCCTGCTCTTGGACCTGGACACCGCCGGCATGCGGGTGCGGCTGCTGAAGGGCGGCAACGGCGGGTTCGGCAACACCCACTTCAAGGGCCCGGTGAACCAGGCGCCGCGGTTCGCCAACCCCGGCCAGGACGGCGAGGAGCAGTGGATCTGGCTGCGCCTGAAGCTGATCGCCGACGTCGGGCTGGTGGGCCTCCCCAACGCCGGCAAGTCGACCTTCCTGGCGGCGGCGAGCGCCGCCAAGCCGAAGATCGCCGACTATCCGTTCACGACGCTGGCGCCGAACCTCGGCATGGTCGACCTGTCGGTGGGCGAACGCTTCATCCTGGCCGACATCCCGGGCCTGATCGAGGGCGCCAGCGAAGGCGCGGGCCTGGGCGTGCGGTTCCTGGGCCACGTGGAGCGCACCGCGACGCTGATCCACCTGGTCGACGGCACGCAGGACGACGTGGTCGAGGCCTGGAAGACCGTGCGCCACGAGCTCGAGGCCTATGGCGAGGAGCTGGGCGGCAAGACCGAGGTCCTGGTGCTCTCGAAGGTCGATGCGCTGGACCCCGAGACCCGCAAGGCCAAGGCCAAGGCGCTCAGCAAGGCGTCGGGCGAGAAGGTGCGCCAGGTGTCCGGCGTGTCGGGCGAGGGCGTCACCGAACTGCTGCGCGAAGCCTACGCCTTGGTCCGTGCACGGAAGAGTGAAGAGGCCGCCGACGCCCTGGAGGCCAGCGGCCAGGCGCCCGAGGACTGGGCGCCGTGACGGGCTTAGCCTCGGCCAAGCGGATCGTGGTCAAGGTCGGCTCGGCCCTGCTGGTGGGCGCAGACGGCGCCGATCGCCATTGGCTGGGCGCGTTTGCCGCCGACGTGGCGCGGATGCGGGCGCGGGGCCAGCAGGTGCTGGTGGTCTCCTCAGGCGCCGTGGCGCTGGGCCGCCGCCGCCTGGCGCTCCCCAAGCGCGCCCTGACGCTGCCGGAGAAACAGGCGGCCGCGGCCGCAGGCCAGTCGGCCCTGATGCGCGCCTGGGAAGAGGCGCTCGAGCCCCACGCCATCGCCGCCGCCCAGATCCTGCTGACCCGCGACGACACCGAGGTGCGCCGGCGCTGGCTGAACGCGCGCGCCACCGTCGAGACCCTGCTGGCGCTGGGCGTGGTGCCGGTGGTCAACGAGAACGACACGGTGGTCACCGAGGAGATCCGCTACGGCGACAACGACCGCCTGGCCGCCCGCGTGGCGCAGATGATCGGCGCCGACGTGCTGGTGCTGCTCTCCGACGTGGACGGGCTCTACACCGTCGATCCCCGGCATGATCCGTCTGCGGAGCATCTACCGCGCGTGGCGCGGCTGACGCCGCAGATCGAGGCCATGGCCGGCGGCGCCAATGCGGAGACGGGCGTTGGGACCGGCGGCATGGCGACCAAGCTCTCCGCCGCCCGCATCGCCAGCGCCGCGGGCTGCGCGACGGTGATCACGCTTGGAAACCGGCCCTCGCCGCTGCAGGCGGTGGAGGATGGCGCGCGGGCGACCGTGATCGAGCCCTCGACCACGCCGGCCGCCGCCTACAAGGCCTGGATCGCCGGCTCGCTGGCCCCAGCCGGCGCCCTGGTGGTGGACGAGGGCGCGGCCCAGGCGGTGCGGCGCGGCAAGAGCCTGCTGGCGGCGGGCGTCCGCCGCACCGAAGGCCGCTTCGACAAGGGCGACGCGGTGGTGATCCGCGACGAGGCCGGGCACGAGATCGCCCGCGGCCTGGTCCGCTACGAGGCGCAGGACGCGGAGCGCATCTGCGGCCTGAAGAGCGAGGCGATCGAGGCGGCGCTGGGCTATACCAGCGGCCCGCTGGTGCATGCGGACGACCTCGCGCTGGCGGCGCACGCGGCTCAGATTTGAAAAGTAGAGCCGCGGAAAGCGCACGGAAAGAGAAGCGAAGAAGAACCACGAACCCACACAAACGCACACGAACAGGGCGTGCGCGCCGCGAGCGGAGCTCGCCTTCTGATCTTAGGCTTTGCCTATCGGAAGAAGGCCCTTCGGGCTTTCACGCGGCAGGACGCGTTCGTGTGTGTTTGTGTGGGTTCGTGGTTGAATCCTCTTTCCGTGCTCTTTCCGTGTTTTCCGTGGTTGAATCCTATCTTGCCAGGTCGCCCGGCTCGTCCACGTCGAACAGCACCCCGTCGTCGGGGCTTTCCACCAGGGCCAGGCGGTCGCCGAGGTTCTGCAGCACGCCGCGCGCGCCGGCGTCGCCGGTGAGCGCCAGGAGCTGGGGGAAGAGGGTGCGGTCGAGCAGCACGGGGTTGCCGCGGCGGCCCTGGTAGATGGGCGCCGCGGCGAGCGCGCCGTCGATCAGCGCCTGGGCCATGCGCGGCAGGACCTCGGCCGGGACCCGCGGCATGTCGCCCAGGAAGACGAAGACGCCGTCCGCATCGCCCGGCAGGCTGGCGATACCGGTGCGCAGGGACGCGCCCATGCCCTCGGCGTGATCGGGCGCGTGGACGACGATGGCGCGAGGGTCGAAGGCCAGCGCCGCGGCGGCCACGGCGTCGGCGTCGGCGCCGATCACCACGGTGACGCTGCGCACCGGCGCGGCGAAGGCGGCGGCCAGCGCACCTTCCAGGAGGACGCCCGCGTCCCAGGCCGCCAGCAGCTTGCCGCCCCCGAACCGGCGGCCCGATCCGGCGGCCAGGACGACCGCTTCCAACGCTGGACCTGTCGCCAAGCCGATATCCTCTCTATGTTCTAGGCCGCATGACGCCCTACGACGCCTCTTCGCCGCAAGCTCAAAGCGCCCCCGCCGCGCCGCTGGTCGACGCCTTCGGGCGCACGGTGACCTATCTGCGCGTCTCGGTGACCGACCGCTGCGACCTGCGCTGCGTCTACTGCATGGCCGAGCACATGACCTTCCTGCCCAAGGCGCAGGTGCTCACGCTGGAGGAGCTGGACCGCATCGCCAGCGCCTTCGTGGGCCTGGGCGTGAAGAAGCTTAGGATCACCGGCGGCGAGCCCCTGGTGCGCAAGGGCGTGATGGGGCTGTTCGAAAGCCTGGGGCGGCATCTGCGCAGCGCCGCCTTGGAAGAGGTCACGCTGACCACCAACGGCACGCGGCTGACAGAGTTCGCCGGGCAGCTGGCGGACGTGGGCGTGAAGCGGATCAACGTCTCGCTGGATACGCTCAAACCCGACCTGTTCCGCACGCTCACCCGCGGCGGTGATCTCGCCAAGGTGCTGGCCGGCATCCAGACGGCGCAGGCGGCGGGCCTGAAGATCAAGATCAACGCCGTGGCGCTGGCGCACGACAACGCCGCCGAACTGCCGGACCTGATCCGCTGGGCGCACGGCATCGGCGCGGACATGACGCTCATCGAGACCATGCCGATGGGCGAGGTCGAAGCCGACCGCACCGACCAGTACCTGTCGCTCACCCGCCTGAGGGCCGAGCTGGAGAGCTTCTGGACGCTGACCGACCTGCCCCTCACCACGGGCGGCCCGGCGCGCTATGTCGAGGTCGCCGAGACCGGGGGCCGGCTGGGCTTCATCACCCCCCTCAGCCACAATTTCTGCGAGGCCTGCAACCGGGTGCGGCTGACCTGCACCGGCACCCTGCACACCTGCCTGGGCCGCGAGGACGCCGCCGACCTGCGCGCGGTGATCCGCGCCGGGGCGAGCGACGCGGATCTGGCCGACGCGATCCGCGCCGCCGTCGACGCCAAGCCCAAGGGCCATGATTTCCACATCGGCCGCGAACTGGCGCCCGCCGTCGCCCGGCACATGTCGACGACCGGAGGC
This sequence comes from Phenylobacterium sp., assembly GCF_035309685.1. Taxonomy (GTDB): domain Bacteria; phylum Pseudomonadota; class Alphaproteobacteria; order Caulobacterales; family Caulobacteraceae; genus Phenylobacterium. The sequence goes on along the minus strand of NZ_DATGEX010000019.1, from coordinate 58,095 downwards.
TAGGCCGTGGCCCGGGTCCTGCTGTTCGGGCGCCTGAGCGACGTGGCCGGATGGCGCGAGCGGCAGGTCGACAGCCCGTTCCTCTCGGCGCTGCGCGCGAAGCTCTCTGATGAAGACGCGACGCTCGGCGAGGCGCTGGCCGGGCGCGGCGTGCAGGTGGCCCTGGACCAGGTGATCGTGCGTGGCGACGCGCCGCTGAACGCCGGGACCGAGGTCGCCTTCCTGCCGCCGATGAGCGGGGGCTAGGCGGTGACCCTCCTTCGCAAAGGCTTCGGAGGGCAGGTCCGCCTCACCTTCGATCCTTTCGACCCGGGCGCCCTGCTCACGCAATTCTGCCAGGGCCGCAGCGAGGTCGGTGCGGTGGCCACCTTCACCGGCATCGCCCGCGCCGAGGCCGGCGCCACGGTGGCCCTGGAGCTGGAGGCCTATCCGGGGTTCACGGAAGCCGAGATCGGTAAGGTCGCCGACCGGGCCCGCGCCCGCTTTGGGCTGGACGACCTGCAGATCCTGCACCGGGTGGGCCGAATCGCGCCGGGCGAGCCGGTGGTGTTCGTGGCGACGGCCGCGCGCCACCGCCGCGCGGCCTTCGAAGCCTGCGACTTCCTGATGGACTACTTGAAGTCCAAGGCGCCCTTCTGGAAGAAGGAGCATGGTCCGGACGGCGCCCGCTGGGTCGAGCCGACCGACCGGGACCACGCCGACCTGACGCGCTGGGAAGAGGAGACACAGCCGTGAACGCACTGACCCCCGGCGGCCGCATCGACGAGAAGCAGGCGATCAAGCCCGTGCGGATCGCGGTCCTGACCATCTCCGACACCCGCGACGAGGAGAGCGACACCTCCGGTCACGTGCTCGCGGAGCGGGTCAAGGCGGCGGGGCATGAGCTGGCCGACAAGGCGATCTGCAAGGATTCCATCGTCGAGATCCGCGAGAAGATCGAGGGCTGGGTGGCGTCGGGCTTCGTCGAGGCGATCGTCACCACCGGCGGCACCGGCATCACCGGCCGCGACGTGACGCCCGAGGCGGTCGAGCCGCTGTTCGACAAGAAGCTCGACGGGTTTTCGGTGGTCTTCCACATGGTGAGCTACCAGTCGGTGGGGCTCTCGACTCTGCAGTCGAGGGCCACGGCGGGCATCGTGAAGGGCGTCTTCGTCTTCTGCCTGCCGGGATCGAACGGGGCGGTGAGGGACGGCTGGGACAAGGTGATCTCACCCCAGCTCGACAGCCGCCATGGGCCCTGCAACATGGTCGAGCTGATGCCGAGGCTTTTGGAATCGTGAGCAGGCTCACGCACATCGGCGAAGACGGCCGGGCGCGGATGGTCGATGTCTCCGGCAAGCCGTCCACGGCCCGCGAGGCGGTGGCGCAGGGCTTTGTGCGGATGAGCGCCGCGACGCTGGCGCTGGCGACGTCGGGCGCGGGTAAGAAGGGCGACGTCTTCGCCGTGGCCGAGCTGGCCGGGGTGATGGCGGCCAAGAGGACCTCCGACCTCATCCCCATGTGCCATCCGCTCAGCCTGTCGAAGGTCGAGGTGGCCGTGGCGGCGGCGGACGGGGGGCTCGCGGTGACGGCGCGGGTCAAGACCACCGGGCCGACCGGGGTCGAGATGGAGGCCCTGACCGCCGTGACGGTCGCCTGCCTGACGCTCTACGACATGCTGAAGGCCGCCGAGAAGGGCATGGTCATCGAGGCCGTGCGCCTTGTGAGCAAGAGCGGCGGCAAGAGCGGGGACTGGAGCGCGGCGTGAAGCTCCTCTCCGTCGATGACGCCCGGGCCGCGATGCTGGCGGAGATTGCCCTGTTGCCCGCGGAGCGCGTTGCGCTCGCCCAATCCATCGGCCGCGTGCTCGCCGAGGATGTCACCGCCGTTCGCGACCAGCCGCCGTTCGCGGCCTCGGCCATGGATGGCTGGGCGGTGCGGTCTGCCGATTGCCCGGGGACCCTGAGGATCGTCGGCGAAAGCGCGGCGGGGCACGGCTTCGAGGGCGCGGTGAGCGCGGGCGAGGCGGTGCGGATCTTCACCGGGGCGGCCGTGCCGCGAGGTTGCGACGCCATCGTGATCCAGGAGGACGCGGAGCGGGACGGCGAGCATGTCCGCGCGCCCGAGGTCGCGGCGGCGAATTTCATCCGGCCGGCGGGCGGCGACTTCAAGGCGGGCGCGGCGCTGCTGCCGAAGGGCGTGCGGATCGACCCCTGGCGGCTGTCGCTGGCGGCCTCGGCGGGGCGCGCGGAGGTCTCCGTCCACCGGCGGCCGCGCGTGGCGCTGCTGTCGACTGGCGAGGAGATTGTCGAGGCGCCGGCCAAGCCCGGGCCCTTCCAGATCTACGACAGCGGGGTTCCGGCGCTCGCGGCGATGATCGAGGGCTGGGGCGGCGCCGTGATCCGCGCCCGGCCGGTGCGCGACGAACTGGACGCTGTGATCGCCGCTTTACGCCAGGCCGACGCCGATCTGGTGGTCACCGTGGGCGGCGCCTCGGTGGGCGACCACGACCTGGTGCGGGCGGCGGCGGCGCAGCTTGGCCTGTCGCTCAAGGTGGAGAGCGTCAATGTACGGCCGGGCAAGCCGACCTTCTTCGGCGTGTTGCGCGATGGACGCCGGCTGCTGGGCCTGCCCGGCAATCCGGCCTCGGCCTTCGTCTGCGCCGAGATGTTCCTGAAGGCCATCCTCGCCGCCTACCAGGGCGCCGCGACCGAGCCGGTGACGATCACCGCGCGCTTGGCGCAGGACCTGCCGGCCAACGGCTCGCGCGAACACTGGATGCGCGCCAAGCTCAGCTACGCCGAGGGCGGCGTGACGGTCCAACCCTACCGCGACCAGGACTCCTCTCTGGTCAGCGTCTTCGCCGCGTCCGACGCGCTGTTGCGGCGCCTCGCCGGCGCTCAGGCGGCGTCTGCGGGCAGCGCGGTCGAGGTGCTGCCGCTGCCCAGGGCATAGCGCAGGGCCATGATCTCGCCGATCACCGAGGCGGCGACCTCCCAGGGCGCCTTGCCGCCGATGGCCAGACCGATGGGGGCGTGCAGCTTGCCGAACAGGTGCTCCGGCGCGCCTTCGGCCCTGAGCGGGGCCAGCCGGTCGGCGATCCGCCGCCGCGCGCCCAACAGGCCCACATAACTCGCCGCCGACGGCAGGGCGGCGCGCAAGGCCGCGCGGTCGGTCTCCAGGTCGTGGGTGGCGATGGCGATGGCCGTCCAGGCGTCGACGCCGATGGCGGCGAAGGCTTCATGGGGCTCGGCGCGGCTATAGGCGACGCCGGCGATGGGCGGGCCGGACGCCGGACCCTTGGGGCGGACGAGCGTGGTCTCGAACTCCGACTGTGCGCCGAGCTGGGCGATGGCCAGCGCCGTGGGATCGCCGCCAACCACGATCAGGCGCGGCGTCGGCTCATGCTCGCGGACCACGGCGGCTTCCGGCCAGGGCGACAGGTCCTCGGCGCACTGGCGCGTATAGCCGTCGCTCACCCAGGTCACGGGCCGCCGGTCCCGATGGGCGTCCAGCAGCTCGGTCAGGGCCGGATCGTCCGACGCGACGCGTTCCAGGAAGATCTCGATCCTGGCCCCGCAGAGCAGCTGGATGTCCGGCCAGGGGCTGCCTTCGCCATAGACCAGGGTGCGCGGCTCGCCGTCCGCCAGGCAGGCGAAGGCATGATCGGCGACATCGCTTTCGACGCAGCCGCCGGAGAAATAGCCCGCGGTGAATCCGGGCGCGAAGACCATCTGCGTGCCGATCGGTCGCGGCCCGCCGCCCTCCACCGCGATCAGGGTGGCCAGCGTGCAGCTGAGGCCCGCCGCGCGCACCTCGCGCAGGGTCGGGCGGACATCGCCCGTCATGCCGAAAAGGGGCCACTCAGGCAGCGGCTCGCGCTCGATCAAAATTTACCCCTCGGAAAGGTCCTGGATACGGGTTCTTAGGCATCATAGGCCAAACATGCCGGCTCATTGGAAGTGGTCCCTTAAGTCGCCCCGACACATGACGTCCCCGATCCACAAGCTGGGCCTCGGCTCCGGACAGTTCGGCCTCGACCAGCAGCCTGGCGGGCGCGGGCGTCCGCGCGACCAGGAAGCCCGCGAGATCCTGGCGATCGCCGCCCGCTCCGGGTTGGGCGTGCTGGAGGTCGGCCGCCACCCCAATCCCGCCGAGATCACGCTGGGCCAGGTGCTGCCCAAGCCGCAGCCGTTCAAGCTGACCGTCACCACCGTGCGCCCGGACCGCGGCGCCGACCTGGTGGAGGCGGAGATTCGCGCCCAGTTCGCCCGCCTGGGCGTGAGCTCGGTCGATGCGATCCTGGCGCCCAGCGCCACCGACCTCTTCAGCGCCCACGGCCCGGAGCTGTGGGACCGCCTGCGCAAGCTGCGCGACGAGGGGCTGTGCAAAAAGATCGGCGTCTCGGTTTATGCCTCGGACGATCCGGTGGGCCTGGCGAGGCGCTTCAAGCCCGACCTGGTTCAGGCGCCGGCCTCACTGCTCGACCAGCGGATGCTGATCGACGGCACACTTGGCGAACTGGCCGGCATGGGGATCGAGATCCACCTGCGCTCGATTTTCCTCAATGGCCTGCTGTTCCTGCCGCCCGACCGCGCGCCGAACCATCTGAAGGCCGCAGCCGGGCGGATCAGCCGCGCGCGCCGCCTGATCGCCGAGGGGCGCTCCGACCCGCTGCAGGCGGCGCTGGGCTTCGCGCTTTCGCGGCCGGAAGCCTCCTGCGTCCTGGTGGGCGTGGCCTCGGCGGCCGAGATGAGCGCGGTGGTCGCAGCCGCCATGAGCCCGCCGCCGGACCTCGACTGGGACGAGATGGCGCTGGACGATCCCGACGCGCTCGACCGCGCCTGGGTGGCCGCCTGAGGCTCCTGATCGCCGCGCAAGCGGCTTTCAAGATTCAACCACGAACCCACACAAACACCACGAACGCGCTCTGTCGGTTGAGGCGCCGCTAGCCAAGGCCTGCCGGCTCCGAGGTTCCAGGACTGGCCTGCGGCCGGCCGGCTTACGCAGGCGCGTTCGTGGTGTTTGTGTGGGTTCGTGGTTTTCTTTTCTAATTCTTCTCTGAAAACGGCTGGTCGAGGCTGGGCTGAGGTTCGGTGAACCAGGCTGCGCCGTCGGCGGTGACGTAGAAGTGGTCCTCCAGGCGCACGCCGAAGGTCTCCGGCAGCACGATCATCGGCTCGTTGGAAAAGCACATGCCGGGCGCCAGCGGGGTCTTGTCGCCGCGCACCAGATAGGGCGCTTCGTGGATGGCCAGGCCAATGCCGTGGCCGGTGCGGTGCGGCAGGCCGGGGAGTTTGTAGCCGGGGCCGAAACCCGCCGCCTCCAGCACGCGCCGCGCCACCGCGTCGATCTCCTCACAGGGGACGCCGGGCTTCACGGCGGCGAAGGCGGCGGCCTGGGCCTGCTTCTCGATCTCCCAGACGCGGCGCTGTTCGGCCGACGGCTCGCCGAACACATAGGTGCGGGTGATGTCGGAGTTGTAGCCGGCGACCTTGCAGCCGGTGTCGATGAGGACGATGTCGCCCAGGCTAAGCTCCTGCTCGCCGGGCAGGCCGTGCGGATAGGCTGAGCCGACCCCGAACTGCACCGCGCAGAAGGAGCTGCCGTCGTCGGCGCCGAGCGCGCGGTGCGCCTGGTCGATGAAGCGGCGCACCGCAGTCGTGGTGATCCCCTGGCTAAGGATGCGCGCGGCGCGGCGGTGGACCTCCAGGGTCATGGCCTTGGCCTGGCTCATCAGGGCCAGCTCGGCCGGCGACTTGATCATCCGGCAGCCGTCGATGACCGGGGCGCCGTTGACGGTGGCCACGCCTGAGGCCGCCAGGCGCAGGCCGTCGAAGGCGAAGAAGGGCAGGGCAGGATCGATGGCCAGTGTCTTGACGCCGAGATCGGCCAGCGCGCCGGCGGCGAGCGCGTAGGGGCTCTCATGTTCTTCCCAGAGCCGGATGGGCGCCTCGATCCCGAGCGAGGCTTCCAGCGAGCCCAGTTCGAAGCGCGGGCAGATCATGATGGGCCCGCCGGCGCGCGGCAGGATCATCGCCACCAGCCGCTCGGTGGCGTTCCAGCCGACGCCGGTGAAGTAGCGCAGCGAGGGGCCGGCCCCGACGACGATGGCGTCCGCGCCGATCTCGCCCATCAGAGCCTGGGCGCGCGCCATCCGCTCCGAGCGCTCGGCGGCGGTGATCGCGGGCGCGGGGTTGGCCCAGGGCCTGAGGGCGGCGAGTTCCGCCTCCGCGGTGGATCCGCCGATCTGTTGGGTCATGCCCGCGCGCCCTTCAAAGTGGCGCGGAACGGAATGCGCCTTAAATCCATGGCGGCCAGTTTTGCTTGAGCGTCTGGGCAACTCAAGGACTGGCCGCAGGCCAGCCGCGCGGCGGCGCGCCTAGGGCGCGTCCTTGACTTGCCCAGACGCTCAAGCTCGCAATCAACCATGGAGTTCAGGGCTATCCAGCATCCTGAAGGATGCCGGGCTTTCGCCCTTTCACCGCGAGGGGCCCAGCGGCTAGGTTGCCCCCATGCCCGGAAGCCAGGATTTCGCCGCCGACCCGCGCAACGCGGACCTTCTCATCTACCTCAACGGCGCGCTGGTCCCGCGCGCGGAGGCGAAGGTGTCGATCTTCGACGCCGGCTTCGTGCTGGGCGACGGGGTCTGGGAGGGGCTGCGCCTGCACAAGGGCGGGCTGTTGTTCCTCAAGGCGCATCTCGACCGGCTCTACTGGGGCCTTGAGAAGATCCAGCTCGACCTGGGGCTGACGCCGGACCAGCTCACCGCCGAGATCTGGAAGCTGCTGGCGGCCAACGGGATGCGGGACGGGGCGCACCTGCGGCTGATGGTGACGCGCGGCGAGAAGAAGGCGGTCAACCAGGACCCGCGCAACTGGCTGGGCAAGCCGACGCTGGCAATCACGGCGGAGTACAAGGCGCCGTCGCCGGAGATCGTGACCCGCGGGCTCTCGCTGGCGACGTCGGCGATCCGCTGCACGCCTGCGGAGATGTTCGACATGCGGCTGAACTCGCATTCGCGCCTGGCGCTGATCACCGCGCTCCTGGACGCCATCAAGGTGGGCGCGGACGAGGCGGTGATGCTGGACCCGGGCGGCCACGTGTCGAGCTGCAACGCCACCAACCTGTTCTGGGCCAGGGACGGCCGGGTGCGAACCTCGTCGGGCCAGTTCTGCTTCAATGGGGTGACGCGGGCCAACGTCATCCAGCTCTGCCACGACAATGGCATCCCGATCGAGCTCGGCCATTTCCCGCTCAGCGACCTGCACGGCGCCGACGAGGCCTTCGTGACCGGGACCTTCGGCGGGCTGACGCCGGTGCGCGAGGTGGACGGCCACCTGTTGCCGCAGGCGCTGCCCGGGCCGGTGACCACGCGGCTGCGGGCGCTTTACGAGGCGCTCAAGGATGCCGACGCCGGGCCCCAGGCGCCGGCATGAGCCAGACCGTCCGCATCGCCATGTGGTCGGGGCCGCGCAACATCTCCACGGCGATGATGCGGTCGTTCGAGAACCGGCCCGACTGCGCGGTGGTCGATGAGCCGTTCTACGCGGCCTATCTGGCGGAAACCGGCCTGGTCCATCCGATGCTTGAGGAGGTGCTCGCCTCGCAGCCGGGCGACTGGCGGACTGTGGCGAAGGGTCTGGTCGAGGACGAGCCCGCGCCGGTCTTCTACCAGAAGCACATGACCCACCACATGCTGGCGGACTTCGGAGTGGACTGGATGGCAGCGTGCCGCAACGCCTTCCTGATCCGCGATCCGGCCGCCGTGCTCGCCTCCTATGTGCAGAAGCGCGCGGAGGTCTCGCTGGAGGACATCGGCGTGGTGCGGCAGCACGAGCTCTTCGACCGCGAAGCCGACCGGCTGGGGCGCAGCCCCCCGGTTGTGGAAGGCGCCGACGTGCTGGCCGATCCGCGCGGGGTCCTCGGCGCACTGTGCGCGGCGCTCGACGTCCCGTTCCGCGAAGAGATGCTGGCCTGGCCCGCCGGCCCGCGCGCCAGCGACGGCGTCTGGGCCCCGGCGTGGTACGAGGCGGTGGAGCGCTCGACGGGGTTCTCGGCGCCGGAACGCAAAACGGCCGCAGCCCTGACCGGCGACCTCGAGAGGATCGCCGACCAGGCGCGGCCGCATTACGAAGCCCTGGCCCGCTGGAAGCTGGCCGCGGCGTCCTAAACCAGGTTGCGCTTGTAGAGCGCCGTCAGTTCCGCCCAGGCCTTTTCGGCGCCGGCTTCGTTGTAGACGGCGCTGCCCTTGACGCACCAGCCGTGCTGGCAGCCGTCGTAGACGAGCACGGTCGCCTTCTTGCCGGCGTCGGCGAAGGCCTTCTTCAGCACGTCCTTGTCGGTGGGCGCCCGCTGGTCGTCGTTGGCGGCGACGGCGGAATAGACCTCGGCCTTCATCTTGGGGATCAGGAGGTGCGGGCTGGCCGCGGTCTGGGTGACGAGGCCGCCGCCGTGGCAGGTGACCGCGCCTTTGATCCGTTCCGGCAGCACCGCAGCGGTGCGATAGACCAGCGGGCCGCCCATGCAATAGCCCTGGGTGCCGGCGCCCTTCTTCTTGTCGGTCTGCGGCTGGGCGTCGAGGAAGGCGAAGAAGGCGGGCGCGTCGCTCTCGACTGTGTTGGGGCCGGTGATCGAGGCGGCGATGGGCATGAGCTTGGCGCGCTCCTCCGGCTTGGAGAAGTCGAACTTGTCGGCGCCGACCGCCGCGGCGCGGCCCTGGCGGTAGAAGGGATTGGGCACCAGCACGACATAGCCCTGGGCGGCCAGCCGGCGGCCCATGTCGCGGAACACCGGACGCAGGCCGAAGATGTCGGTCCAGATCAGCACCGCCGGCCACTTGCCCTTGCCCTTGGGATAGAAGAGCACCGCGTCGGCGGTTCCGTCGGGCGTCTTCACGTCGACGTCCTTCTCTTCGACGTTCTCCTGGGCGTGGGCCATGGTGGCCGAGAGCGTGGCGGCCAAGGTCGCGGCGGCCGCCGCCGACAGGCCGAAGGCTCGGCGCGAGACGCTCGGGTCTACTAGGCCTTGATGGATTTCGTCGTCGCACATGGCAGGTTCCTCCCTGGAATTCCGACCTGAAAGGTCGGCGCCAATGTTACGGCGTTATTTCCGTGGGGGAAGCAGCTCTCGGCGAGATCGAGTCCCTAGGCGGACGCCTTGCGGGCGCCGGCCTTGCCGAGCTGAGTCAGGGCCGCGAGGCGCTCCTGGCGGGAGCGGCCGTCGCGCGCGGCGGCCTCAGGCCACCTGTGCGGCGTCGGTGTCTTCGTCGCTGGCGTCATCGGTCCCTCCCTTGATCACGTCCTCCAGGCCCTGTTCGCGGACCTTGCGGTAGAGGGTCGAGCGGCCGATGCCGAGGCGGCGGGCGACTTCGCTCATGTGACCGGCGTAGATCTCGATGGCGAGCTGGATGAGGTCGCGCTCGATCTCTTCCAGGGTCCGCAGGTGGCCGCGCTCGTCGAGAATGCGGACGGGAATGGCCTGCGGCATGTCGGGCATCAGCCCGACGCTCGACGCGCCGGCGGCCGGCAGCATGGCCGCGACGATCGCGGAGGCCGGTTCGGCAGCCTGGGCCGGCGGCGCCACGCCGCTGATCGAGGGGAAGTCGTGCGGCTGCAGGTAGGGCGCGTCGGCCAGCACGATCGCGCGGTAGACCGCGTTCTCCAGCTGACGGACGTTGCCCGGCCAGTCGAAGGCCGACAGATAGGCCATGGTCTCCGGCGTCGCGCCGACCACCGCCTTGCCTTCCTCCACGTTGAAGCGCTTGACGAAGGCGTCGACCAGGGCCGGCACGTCCTCCTTGCGCTCGCGCAGCGCCGGGGCCTCGATCGGGAAGACGTTCAGGCGATAGAACAGGTCCTCGCGGAACCGGCCTTCCTTCACCGCCAGGCTGAGGTCGCGGTTGGTGGCCGAGACGATGCGCACGTCGACCTTGATCGGCCGCTTGCCGCCGACCGCGTCGATCTCGCTCTCCTGCAAGGCGCGAAGGAGCTTCACCTGAATGTCTAGGGGCAACTCACCCACTTCATCCAGGAACAACGTGCCGCCGTTAGCCTCCAGGAACTTGCCCAGGTGCTTGTCGGTGGCGCCGGTGAAGCTGCCCTTCTCGTGGCCGAACAGGATCGACTCCACGAGGTTCTCGGGGATGGCGCCGCAGTTGACGGCGACGAAGGGCTTGCCAGCGCGTTCCGACGAGCCGTGGACGGCGCGGGCGATGACTTCCTTGCCGACGCCGCTTTCGCCGGTGATCAGGATCGGGATCGAGGATTTGGCCGCCCGCTCGCCCAGCCGCTTGACCATGGTCATGGCGGGCGATGAGCCGATCAGGTCGGAAAAGCCGGTGCGGCCGGACGCGTGCTTCTTCAGCCGGTCGACCTCACCCCTCAAGGCGCCCATGGAGAGCGCATTGCGGATCGAGACCATGATCCGTTCCGGCGCGGCGGGCTTGACGAAGAAGTCGATGGCCCCGGCCTGCATGGCCTGGACGATGGTGTCGACGCCGCCGGTGGCGGTGACCACGATGACCGGCTGGTTGAAGCCGCGGGCGCGCATCTCGACCAGGGTCTCCTGGCCGGAAATGCCGGGCATGACCATGTCGAGCAGGATCACGTCGGCCACGCCGCCGGCCGCCAGATGCATCACCGCCTGGTCGCCGTTCTCGGCGTGCGAGACCACGAAGCCCTCGCGCTCGAGGACCGCCTGGATCAGCCGACGCTGCGTCGGGTCGTCATCGACGACAAGGACCGTTTTGGCCATTTGAAGACACCCACCGAAACCGGCCTGCGTCTCATGGACGAAGGCTCCTGTTGTCACGAATTGATACAGGGGAGGCGTGAAGAACCGGTTTCGGAGACCTGAGTCAGGCGTTAACGGCCGGCCGGCGGATCGGGGTCCGGCACGATGGGCCGGCCCGAGACCGCGTCGACCCATCGATAGACCACATGGCTCGAGACGGGCGGGCTCTCGGCGAGGGCCGGGGTGGGCGCGACCGCCGGGGCGGCGGGGCTCGAAACCGGGGTCAGCATCTGCCGCGCAAGCTCGTCGCCCGCGGTGGCCCCGGGCGCGGGCAAGGGCGCGGGCGCGGGTGCGGCCACGGCGATCTTGAGATCGGCGACCTTGAGATCGACCGGCTTGATCTCGGGCGCCTTGGCGCTGGCGTCGGCCACCTGGGTGTCGGCGGCCTGGATGTTGGAGGCAGGGGCGCAGCGCAGGTGGGCCTCCAGACCGCGCAGGAAGCCGCGCCGTGCAACCCCGGCGGTGGCCGCATCGCGCAGGGCCTTGTCCTTGGCGTCGGCGCGCGTGAGGAAGCGGACATAGCCATGATAGGGGATCATGCCGCGCGCGTAGTTGAGCGCCATGTGGACCTTGCTGGACTTGGCCTTTTCGCCGTCGACGTCGGGGCCCAGAACCTGGTCGAGCGCCAGGATCTCCTGCGGGATGCTCTCGCACGCGGGCTCTGCCGGATAGCGGTAGGGATCGGCCTCGACCGCCTTGAGGATCGGCGGAATGTCGGCGCCGGTGAGGCCAAGTCCCTGCTGCGACCCAGGCGTCACCTGCGCCGCGGCGCCGCCCGCCAGCGAGACCGCGACGCCGACGGTCGCCAGCATCCCGATCGTCCGAACCGTCTGCGCCCGAGTTGACGGGGCCATGGCGCCGCTCTCCTGCAGCCCCTCCGCGGGGAGCTAAATCCCCGAAGGCGCTGGAGGTTCAACGCCGGCGTCGGCTTGCGGTCAGTGCGCCTTCGCCTTGCCCTTGGACCGGGCCGGCGGGGCGGGCGGCGCGGGCGTGGGCGGCGGCGGATCGGGGTGGCACTTCATGTTGACCTCGACGCCGCGCAGGAACCCGCGCCGCGCGTAGCCCGCCAGCACAGCTTCACGCAGCTCCTTGTCCTTCTTGTTGGCGCCGGTGACGAAGCGCACGACGCCGCCGTAGGGCACCAGGCCGCGCGCCACGTCGCCGCTCTTGGCGATCAGGCTCTTCTTGTTGTCCTCGGGCTCCGGCGGCGTGTCGAGATCGGCGCCGATCAGGTCGTTGATCGCCAGGATCTCGGCCGGGACGGTGTCGCAGGCGGGCGCCGTGGGCGCCTTGTAAGGGTCGGCCTTGATCGTCGCCAGCAGTGGCGGGACATCGGCGCCGGTGAGGCCCAGACCGGTCTCCGAGCCCGCCTTGACCTGCGCGCGCGCCGCGCCGCCCACGCTTGCCGCCAGCAAGGCGGCGCAGACCGCCCAGGACATCGCCTTCCGCATGACCTCGCTCCCCGACCGAGGTCCAAATCCTAGCACAGGCTTGCACGGCGGGGAGCGTCGGCGCGCCGTGCAACCGTACTGTCACGAAGCGCCGCCATGGTGCGCCGATGCAGTCTTCAAAACTCGCCGCCGCGGGCGCGCTCCTCGCGGCGTTGCTGTTTGGCCACCCCGCCGCCGCCCAACCCCGCAATGTGATCATCTTCGTCGCCGACGGCCTGCGCTCGCACAGCGTGACGCCGGAGACCGCGCCGGCGCTGGCCGCCGTCCGCCGCGAGGGCGTCGATTTCGAAAACAGCCATTCGCTCTATCCGACGGTGACGACGCCCAATTCCTCGGCCATCGCCACCGGCCACCTGCTCGCCGACACCGGCGACTTCGGCAACACGATGTTCATCGGCCCGCCGCTGCCGGCGCCCTACGGCTCCTCGCTGGCCGCCATCGAGGACGACGACCTGCAGGCGCTGTTGAACCAGCGGTTCGGGGGCAACTATCTGGGCGAGACCACCCTGCTCGCCGCCGCGCGCGCCAAGGGCTACCTGGTGGCCGCGCTTGGCAAGCACGGGCCGACCGCCCTGCAGGACGTCACCTCCCGCGACGGCAAGGGCGTCATCGAGTTCGACGACGACACCGGCGGCCGCGACGGCGGCCACGGCATTCCGACCGACGCGCAGGTCGCCGCGGCGATCAAGGCCGCGGGCCTGGACCTCTATCCGCCGGACCGGGGCCTGAACGGCGGCAGCGGCGCCTTCAACATGGCCGGCACCCTGGTGGCCAATGTCGAGCAGCAGAACTGGTTCGCAGGCGTCGCCACCAAGGTGCTGCTGCCCAGATTCAAGGCGTCGGGAAAGCCCTTCATCCTCGTCTTCTGGTCGCGCGATCCGGACGGCACCCAGCATGGCCAGGGCGACAGCCTGAACAGCCTGGAGCCCGGGATCAACGGCCCGACCTCCAAGGCCGCCATCCGCAACGCGTCCAACGACCTGCAGGCGCTGCGCGACGAGGTGGCGGCGCTGGGTCTGGCCGACAACACCGACATCGTGGTCACCGCCGACCACGGCTTTTCGACCATGTCGCGCGAGAGCCCGAACAGCCCCTCGGCGAAGTTCGGCTACCGCGACGTGAAGCCCGGCCTCCTGCCGCAGGGCTTCCTGGACATCGACATGTCGCTCGGCCTGAAGCTGAAGCTGAGCGATTCCACCGGGTCCGAAGTGCTCCCCGCCAAGGGCTTCTATCCGAAGCGCGGGTCGCTGCTTGGCCCCGACCCGGCGCACCCGCAGGTGATCATCGCGCCCAACGGCGGCACGGACCTGATCTACCTGCCGGGGCCGGATGCGGCGGCGCTGGCGCCCAAGGTGGTGGAGTTCCTGACGCGGCAGGACTATGTGGGCGCGATCTTCGTCAACGATGCGCTCGGCCCGGTTCCCGGCGCCCTGCCGATGAGCCGGATCGGCCTGATCGGTTCGGCCCGAACGCCTCGGCCCTCGATCGTCATCTCCTTCAAGAGCTGGTCTACCGGCTGCGCCGATCCGGAGATGTGCGGCGTCGAGATCGCCGACTCCAGCCAGCAGCACGGCCAGGGGATCCACGGCTCATTCGGCCGCCAGGACACGCACAACTTCATGGCCGCGATCGGCCCGGACTTCAAATCAGGCTTCGTCGACCCGGCGCCGGTGAGCAACGCCGACTGGGCTCAGACGCTGGCGCATGTCCTGGGCCTTGACCTGCAGCCCCGCGGCCGCGCGCTGGGCCGGGTGATGAGCGAGGCCCTGACCGACGGCGGGGCGGCGCCGGAGTCCCACGCGCTCACGGTGCGGTCGGAGCCGGCGGCGAATGGTTTCATCACGGTGCTCAACGCCCAGGAGGCGGCCGGCGAGACCTATTTCGACGCTGCCGGCATGCCGGGCCGCACCCTGGGCCTGAAGCCCTAGCCTTTTCGGCGGACCGGCCGCTCGCCAGGCTTGGCCTGGTCGCCGATCCGCCAACCGGCGGGACAGGCGCCGAGACGGCGGAAGCGGCGGACCTGATGCGCCGTGCCGAGCTCCGGGAAGACCGGCGTCATCGCGACGTCGAGCCGGAAGTCGTGGGCCGCGTCGCCGGTGGCCGACGAGCTGATGGTGAACCAGCGGCCCTGCGCCTGGCAGCGCAGCGCCCAGCCGCGCGACTTCTGCGCCGGCGTGGTGATGTCGATGCAGCCGCCGCCGTTGACCTTGACCCGGGTCGCCACGAACTGCTTGCGAAGCTCGTCGTCGACGCAGGCTAAGGTGGTGGCCTCCGGCTTGCCGTTCGCGCCGATCAGGTCGACCTGCCAGAGCTGCGAGAGCCCGGGCTGCGGCTCGGGCGGCGCCGCCTGCGCCTGCGCATTCTGGGCGGCGTCGCAGGCCGTAAGGCCCAGCACCAGAAGGGCGGCGATGCCGGCGACAGGGGCGGCGCGGCCTGCGGTCATGGGAAGAGGGTAGGCGCGGATCAGCCCGGGCGCCTAGCGGTAGTAGACCGGGACGATGATCGCTTCCATGTGGTCGACGTCGACCGGCACATAGACCGGCGGCATGCCCTGGGCCATCGCGGCGGGCTGCGCCTTCCAGGCCCCGTAGGCGGCCATGACCACCGCGAACGCCATCAGGCCCAGGCCCCAGTCGCGGCGGCGAAAGTCGGGGGCCGGGCGGCGCAGCGCCTGGATACGGCGCTCCAGCGGATGCGGTTCGGCGCCCGCCAGCCAGTGACAGCCGAGCGGGGTGGCGATGGCGCCGATCTGGGTCTTCAGCAGGGTCTCGGCGTAGCGGCGCTTCTGGCCCGG
This sequence comes from Phenylobacterium sp., assembly GCF_035309685.1. GTDB lineage: Bacteria > Pseudomonadota > Alphaproteobacteria > Caulobacterales > Caulobacteraceae > Phenylobacterium. The sequence continues at coordinate 43,077 of NZ_DATGEX010000019.1, read as the reverse complement.
GCGGTGCGCCAGCACCGCGGCGTCGCACGCCAGCTCCTGATCCATGCGGGCCTCGCGCGCGGCGATATGGACCAGCGGGTTGAACCACAGCAGGCACTGGGCAAAGGCGATCAGGCCGTTGGTGCGCGGGTCGCCGCGGTCGATGTGGGTGCGCTCGTGGGCGCGGATCAAGACGCGCTCCTCGTCGGAATAGCGGGTCGCCGCGTCGCCCGGCATGATGATGCGCGGCGCGAAAAAGCCGGTGACGGCGGGCCCGGCGCGGCCGCGGCGCGCCATCCGCAGGAAGCGCAGCTGGCAATAGGCGATGATCATGACGCCCAGGCCCGCGCCGAGCAGCCAAAGCGCGATCAGCGGCCGCGCCGGCGCCAGCGCCAGGCTCTGCGAGGCCTGGTAGACGGGGTCGAAGTGGAAGCCGAGACCCGGCGGCACGATGCGGGTCGCCGCCTGGGCCGGCAGCAGGGCGGCCAGCGCCGCGACCGGCACGCAGATCCACAGGCGGTAGGCGACTTCGGCGCCCAGCTGGCGGCGCACCATCGGGCGGACCGCCAGGACGATCAGGATCGCCGCGGCCGCCGCGAGGTTCAGATGAATGAGGGTGAAAAGGACGTCAGTCGCCATCGTCGAACTTCGCGATCAGGCGCTTCAGGCGCGCGACCTCGTCGGACGAAAGCGTGCGGTGCTTGGCGTAGTGGGCGACCAGCGGGGCCAGTTCGCCGCCGAACAGGCGGTCGAGCAGGCCCTGGCTTTCGCCCTGCACATAGTCCTCACGGGTGACGAGCGCGCGGTAGCGGGTGCGGCCCTCGCTGCGCTCGGAGATCAGCGCCTTCTTCTTGAGGAGCCGGTTGATCAGGGTCTTGACGGTGGCCTCGCCCCAGCTTTGCGGCGCGCCCACCTCGGCCACGATTTCGTCGGCGGCCAGCGGGCCCTTGCCCCAGACCGCCTCCATCACCTGGCTTTCCGCCGCCGAGATCCGCGTCATAGCTTTACGTCCGTGATTTGGGGGTCACTGTTACGCCCGTAAACTACGCGGTCAAGTCACGCCGTTGCGAGCTTGGCCTGAAGGCTCACCCGGCGACCCGCACTTCCGCCGGTCCCGCGGTCAAGCGCCCGACGATCGCCGCCGCCTGGAAGCCGCGCTCGCGGACCCGGCCGAGCACGGCCGCCGCGTCGCCTTCGGCAACGGCGATCAGGAGGCCGCCGCTGGTCTGCGGGTCGGTGAGCAGGTCGCGGCGCCAGTCCGGCAGGTCGGCGGGGAGGCGGACGCTCTCGCCATAGCTCGCCCAGTTGCGGGTCGAGGCGCCGGTGCGCACCCCTTCGCGGGCCAGCGCCTCGACGCCGGCCAGCAGCGGCGGCGCCGCGCCGATCTGCGCGGTCAGGCCGGCGCCGCGGCAGATCTCCAGCGCGTGACCCAGCAGGCCGAACCCGGTGATGTCGGTGACCGCATGCACGCCCGGGAGGCCGCCCAGCTCGGCGCCGACCGCATTGAGCTGGGTGGTGGAGGCGATGAGGGCCGCGTAGCCCGCCGCGTCGAGGCGCTCCTGCTTGAAGGCGGCGCTCAAGACGCCGACGCCCAATGCCTTGGTCAGGATCAGCACATCGCCCGCCTGGGCCGTGCGGTTGGTCAGCACCTTGTCGGGATGCACCAGGCCCAGCGCCACCAGGCCGTAGATCGGCTCGACGCTGTCGATGGAATGGCCGCCCGCGACCGGTATGCCCGCCGCGGCGCAGACGCTGGCGCCGCCCTCCAGGATCGCGCGGATGGTCTCGGGGCTGAGCTTGTCGATGGGCATGCCGACGATGGCGAGCGCCAGGATCGGGGTCCCGCCCATGGCGTAGACGTCGCTGAGCGCATTGGTTGCCGCGATCCGCCCGAAGTCGAAGGGATCGTCCACCACCGGCATGAAGAAGTCGGTGGTCGCCACCAGGGCCTGGTGGTCGTTGAGCCGCCAGACCGCGGCGTCGTCGGCGGTGTCGGTCCCGACCATCAGGTCGGCGAAGCCGGCGGTGGCCGGCATGCCCTTGAGGATCGACTGCAGCACCGCTGGCGCGAGCTTGCAGCCGCAGCCGCCGCCGTGGGCGAGGGAGGTCAGGCGAACGGGCATGGGGCTGGCGTCTGGCGAAAGGGCTGTCATAGGCTTGCTTATAGGGCCGAGCCGCCCGCAGACCGAAGGCCTTCCGACTTGCCCGGTATCGAGATCCTGGACCGCGCGGACCTCGCCAGCCTGACGGCCTACGACGCGGTGATCGATGTGCGCAGCCCCGGCGAGTTCGCCCAGGACCATGCGCCGGGCGCCATCAACCTGCCGGTGCTGTCGGACGCCGAGCGGGCGGAGGTCGGCACGATCTATGTGCAGGAGGACCGCTTCAAGGCCCGGCGCGTGGGCGCGGCCTATGTGGCGGCCAATGTGGCCAGGCACCTGCAGACCGCGCTGGCGGAGAAGCCCGGCGGCTTTCGCCCGCTGATCTATTGCTGGCGGGGCGGCATGCGCTCGAACGCCATGGCGGTGATCCTGTCGCAGGTGGGCTGGCGGACCACTGTCCTGGCCGGCGGTTACATGACCTGGCGCAGGCACGTGACGGCGAGGCTCTATGACGGCGCCCTGCCGCTCCGGCTCATCCTGCTCGACGGCGACACCGGCTGCGGCAAGACCGAGGTGCTGCTGAAGCTCGCCGCGCGCGGCGCGCAGGTGATCGACCTGGAAGGCCTGGCGGCGCATCGCGGGTCGCTGCTGGGCGGCTTCGCCGGCCGGCCGCAACCCAGCCAGAAGATGTTCGAGAGCCGGCTGCTGGGCGTCCTCGACGGTCTCGACCCGGCGCGGCCGGTGTTCGTCGAAGCCGAGTCCAGCAAGGTGGGCGAGCGGATGGTGCCGCCGGCGCTCTGGCAGGCGATGGCGCAGGCGCCGCGCGTCGAACTCGCCGCCACGCCGCAGGCCCGGGCGCGGTATCTGGTCCGCGCCTACCGCGACATCATCGAGGACCGCGCCGCGCTCGACGAGGCGCTGCGCCGCCTGCCGACGCCGCCGGGGCGCAAGCGGCTGGCGGCCTGGGCCGAGCTGGCCGACGCCGGCGACTTCGAGGCCTTGGCGCTGGCGCTGATCGAACTGCACTACGACCCGGCCTACCGCCGGTCGCGCCGCAAGGAGACGCGGGGGCTCCTGGGCGTGGTGGACGCGGGCGGACTGGAGGCGGCGGACCTGGACGCCGCGGCCGCCGAGATCCTTCGGCGGGTCGCGGACTGAAAGATCGCGCCGCGCCCGCGGGCGGCGTGCTAGAATGGCCTACCCAACGAAACGCGCGGCCGGCCACGCGTTCGTGTGCGCCGTTCCGCCTGAAGGAACCTGCGGCCATGAAAATCTACACCGGCACGATGACGCCGACCCGGCGCGATCTCTCCGATCCGCGGTCCTCCGGCAAGCCGCTCGCCGCCCCGCGCACGCCGCTGCTCAACGACCGCCGCAGCACCCGCTGATCCAAAACCCCCCGAAAGGAGCCCGCCATGGCCAAGGGTCAAAAGAAGTCCAACAAGGAAGTCCGCAAGCCTAAGCAGCCGAAGGCCAAGCCTCCGGAATCGATCTCGCTGAGCACCAACCAGAAGCGCTGACCGCCCCGGCTGACGCCGCGGACCGCTTGCCCGCGTCGCGATCCCGAGCATAGTGCCCCCAAGGCCGAGACTACGGCCGTTGAACACTAGGCCCTTCGGGTTCCCCGAAAGGCCGCGGGAGAGGGCGTCTCAGATGCGGATCATCAAGCTCGGGCTGGCGCTTGCGCTGGCGCTCACCGTGGCGGCTTGCGAGAAACTCACCGCCAACGTGGACGGCGCCCGCATCGCGGCGGCCGACACCAACGCCGAGTGGGTCTCCTACGGCAAGGGCTATTCCGAGCAGCGGTTCAGCCCGCTGGACAAGATCTCGACCGCCAACGTCGGCCAGCTGGGCCTGGCCTGGTACGCCCAGTTCGACACCGACCGCGGCCAGGAAGCGACGCCCCTGATGGTCGACGGCGTGCTCTACACCACCACCGCCTGGTCCAAGGTCTACGCCTTCGATGCGGCCACCGGGAAGCTGAAGTGGTCCTATGATCCCAAGGTCGACGGGGCCAAGGGCTTCGACGCCTGCTGCGACGTGGTCAACCGCGGCGTGGCGGTCTGGAAGGGCCGCGTCTACGTCGGCACCATGGACGCGCGGCTGATCGCGCTCGACGCCAAGACCGGCCAGGTCGCCTGGCAGGCCCAGGTGGGCGACCCCAAGACGCCCTTCACCATCACCCAGGCGCCGCGCGTGGTGAAGGACAAGGTGCTGATCGGCGAGTCCGGCGCCGAATATGGCGTGCGCGGCTTCCTGAGCGCCTATGACGCGGCCACCGGCAAGAAGCTCTGGCGCTTCTACACCCTGCCCAATTCCACGGGCGCGCCGGATGGCGAGCCCTCCGACAAGGTCTTGAAGGACAAGGCCATGGCCACCTGGCCCGACGGCCAGTGGAAGACGGTCGGCGGCGGCGGCACCGTCTGGGACGCCATCGTCTACGATCCGCAGCTCAACCTGATCTATTTCGGCGTCGACAACGGCACGCCGTGGGACCAGGAGAAGCGCTCCGGCGGCAAGGGCGACAACCTGTTCCTGTCGTCCATCGTGGCGATCAACGCCGACACCGGCGAATACGTCTGGCACTACCAGGTGAACCCCGGCGAGAGCTGGGACTATTCGGCCGTGCAGCCGATGATCCTGGCCGACCTGAAGATCGACGGTCAGGTCAGGAAGGTGCTGATGCAGGCGCCGAAGAACGGCTTCTTCTATGTGCTGGACCGCACGACGGGTAAGCTGCTGTCGGCCAAGAACTATGTGCCGGTCACCTGGGCCAAGAGCATCGACATCGCGACCGGCCGGCCTGTGGAAAATCCTGAGGCGCGCTACAAGAACGGCAGCGTCGACCTGCAGCAGCCGGGGCCGCTGGGCGGCCACAACTGGCACCCGATGTCGTTCAGTCCGAAGACCGGCCTGGTCTATATCCCGGCCCAGTCGGACCCCTTCGCCTACCAGGGCGCCAAGACCTTCGGCTACAAGGCCGGCGCCTGGAACCTGGGCATCAACACGCTGGCCAACGCCGGGCCGATGACCGCCGACCAGGCCAAGGCCGCGGCCGCCTCCTACAAGGGCTATCTGATCGCCTGGGACCCGGTGGCCCAGAAGGCGGTCTGGAGCGTCGAGCATCCCTATTTCTGGAACGCCGGCGTGCTCTCGACCGGCGGCGGCCTGGTGTTCCAGGGCGCGGCCGAGGGGCAGTTCTACGCCTATGACGCTGCGAGCGGGAAACAGCTCTGGTCCTACCAGACCGGCAACGGCGTGATCGCAGCTCCCATGACCTATGAGCTGAACGGCGAGCAGTACGTGGCCCTGATGGTGGGTTCGGGCGGCGGCGGCCAGATCTCGGCCCCGGCCTATATGCCGACGCGGCCGCGGCTGCCGGGCCGCCTCCTGGTGTTCAAGATCGGCGGGACCGAAAAGGCCAAGGACTTCGTCCTGCCGGCCCAGCCGACCATCGACCTCACCAAGGTGACCACCACCGGCGACAAGGCGCACGGCTATGCGGTGTTCAACGACAACTGCGGCGTCTGCCACGGCACCAACGCCACGGGCTCGTGGCTGCCGGACCTGAAGCGCTCGCCGATGATCACCACGCCCGACGATTTCAACTCGGTGGTGATCCAGGGGGTGCGCGCCCACAACGGCATGGTGAGCTTCGCCAGGTTCCTGTCGAAACAGGACGTGGAGGACGTGCGCGCCTTCCTGATCAGCCAGGGCAAGGGGGAGCCGCTGCCGGCGGCGCCCGCGGTGGCGGCGAAGTAGGCCGCGGCTCTAGCGCAGCACCGCTTCGAACTGCTCGGCGATCCAGTCGGCCTGATCGGGCGTGAGGATCAGCGGCGGAGCGATGCGGATCGTGTGTTCGTGGGTCTCCTTGGCCAGGAGGCCGCGGGCCTGCAGGGCCTCGCAGACGCGCCGCGCCCCGCCGGCCCCGGCATGGAGTTCGACGGCGATCATCAGGCCGCGGCCGCGCACCTCCTTCACGCTGTCGGCGCGAATGGATTTGAGGCTGGCCAGCAGGCGGTCGCCGACCCGGGCGGCGTTCTCGACCATGCCCTCTTCGGTCAACACGCGGAGCGCAGCGCGGGCCACGGCGCAGGCCAGGGGGTTGCCGCCGAAGGTTGAGCCGTGTTCGCCCGGATGCAGCACGTCCATCACCTCGGTGTTCGAGAGCACTGCGGAGACCGGATAGAAGCCGCCCGAGAGCGCCTTGCCGATCAGGGTGAGGTCCGCCTCGACGCCATCGTGCGCCTCGGCCAGCAGCTTGCCGGTGCGGCCCAGGCCCGTCTGGATTTCGTCGAGGATCAGGATGACCTTGTGCTGCGTGCAGAGCTCCCGGGCCCGCTTCAGATAGCCGGCGGGCGGGATGATCACGCCGGCCTCGCCCTGGATCGGCTCGACCAGGAAGGCGACGGTGTTGGGGCCGATGGCGGCCTCCAGCGCCTCGGCGTCGCCGTAGGGCACGACCCTGAATCCCGGCGCGAAGGGGCCAAAGCCCCCGCGCGACTGCGGATCGGTTGAGAAGCCGACGATGGCGACGGTGCGGCCGTGGAAGTTGTCGGCGGCGACGACGATCTCGGCCTGGCCGGCCGGCACGCCTTTCACCTCGTAGCCCCACTTGCGCGCGACCTTGATGGCGCTCTCCACGGCCTCGGCGCCGGAGTTCATCGGCAGGGCCTTGTGGCTGCCGGTGAGCGCGCAGAGTTCCTCGTAGAAGGGCGCGAGCTGGTCGTTGCGGAAGGCGCGGCCGGTCAGCGTCAGGCGCCCGGCCTGCTCGACCATGGCCTCCAGGATCTTCGGGTGGCAGTGGCCCTGGTTCACGGCGGAATAGGCGGAGAGGCAGTCGAGGTAGCGGTTGCCCTCGACGTCCCACACGTGGACGCCGGAGCCGCGGGTCAGGACGACGTCGAGCGGCTTGTAGTTCTTGGCGCCGTAGAGGCTCTCAAGGGCGATCAGATCGCTGGCGAGCGAGCGGGAAAGGGCGATGTCGTTCATGGTTCTAGGACCTCATTCAGCGGCCAGGATGGCGGGATGGGCGTCGCTCGTCCGGTCCAGGCGTAGGGTCATGCAGTAGGCGGCGCCTCCGGAGAGGATGAAGGGGGCAAGGTCGACTTCGATCAGGCGATAGCCATGGGCCGCGAGCCTGGCCTTTAGCGCGGCCGGGGCGCGCGCCATGATCAGGTCGGCGTCGAGGTTGACGGCGTTGACGCAGAAGGCGGCGGCGTCGTCGGCGGTGGCCTCGATCCGCTGCGGCTCGGGCAGACGCTCACGGATCGTGGCCAGGGCCTGCGCCGTGAAGGCCTCAGGGTAGTAGAGCACCTCGCCGCCGCTGAGCGGGCAGAAGCAGGTGTCCAGGTGGTAGAAGCGGTCCGACGCCAGTTCGAGGCCCACGACCTCGCGGCCGAAAGTCCGCGCGATGGCCTTCACCGAGCTTCGGGTCGAGCGCGGGCCGTGACCCACCCAGAAAAGGCCGCGCCGAGCGTCCCAGATCGCGTCGCCGGCGCCCTCCTGCAGGACGCCTTCCGGCAGGTCGATGAGCTCTCGCACCAGGCCCCGGGACCGCAGCCGGGTGAAGACCGAGCGGAAGACCGCCTCCTCACCCTGCCTTTCGGGATGGCGGAAGCGGGCGAGGAGAACCTTGCCGTCGAGCACCACCGCCGCGTTGGCCGGGAACACGAGGTCGGGGAGGCCACGCACGGCGCCGATGGTCTCGACGTGGGCCCCAGCCTCCTGAAGGGAGGCTCTAAGATCGCCCGAGGCGGTTTGCGCGGTGGCGGCGTGCTCCGGCCGCCACGCGGTCGGCTTCATCCACGGATTGATCTGGTAGCTGACGTCGAAACAGCTCGGATCGGTCATGAGGAAGAGCGGTCGCTGGTCCATCGGGCGATCCTTATGGCGGTTTGAGCCCCAGGATCGCTCAGCCGGGTGCTAGCGAATAGCGACCAGGATGCTGTATTTCGTGATATTGTCTGGCGATTTGCGCAGGACGAATGCCGAAATGCTGGACGACCTCGACCGCCAACTGCTGGCCCTGCTCAGGGCCGATTCGCGGACGCCGGCCTCGGCGCTGGCGGCAAGGCTGAAGGTCAGCCGCGGCACCGTGCAGAACCGCATCGCCCGGATGCTGGCGCCCGGCGGCGCCATCCAGGCCTTCACCGTGCGCACCCGCCCGGAGATGGAGGCCGCGCGCGTCCGCGCCATCATGTGCATCGCCATCGAGGGCGAGCGGTCGGGCGCGGTGGTCAAGGCGTTGCGCGGCTTCCCGGAGGTGGACAAGATCCACACCACCAACGGCCGCTGGGACCTGATCGCCGAACTGGACACCGAGACCCTGGCCGCCTTCAGCCAGACCCTGGATCAGATCCGCCTGATCGACGGCATCGCGTCCACCGAGACCTCGATCCTGCTGGCCACGCAGAAGATGTGAGGTCTAAGAAGCGGGCATGAACGCCCCCTTCAAGACCGACACCCTGCCGCAGTGGGATCTGAGCGACCTCTACACGGGCCGCGACGATCCCAAGATCGAGGCGGACCTGGCCAAGGCCAAGGCCGACAATGACGCCCTGGTGGCGCTGAAGGGCCGCTTCGTCGCGCGGCGCGCGGATCCGCGGGTGCTGGGCGAGCTGCTGGACGGCGGCATTAAGCTCTATGAGGCGGCGACCAATGGCCTTTGGGGCGTCGGCGCCTATGCGGGCCTGGCCTCGTCGACGGCGCGCAACGACCCGGCCTGGTCGAAGTTCGAGGGCGACCTGCGCGCCCGATCCGCCCAGATCGCCGCCGACAGCCTGTTCTTCACCCTCGAACTGAACGAGCTCGACGACAACGAGATCGAGGCGGCGTTCCGGGCGCATCCGCCGGCCGCGCGCTGGCGGCCCTGGATCCGCCGCGTGCGGCTGTCGCGGCCGCACGAGCTCTCCCCCGACCTCGAGCGGATGCTGATCGACCGGGGCCCGGCGGTCGCCAACTGGAGCCGGCTCTCGGAAGAGACCCTGGCCGGGCTCACCGTCAAGCTGGGCCGGGAGACATTGACCCTCTCGGAAGCGCTGAACCGCCTGTCGGACCCCGACGGCGCGCGGCGCAAGCAGGCGGCCGCGGGGCTTTCCAAGGCGCTGGCCGAGCAGACCCCGACGCTGGCGCTCTGCCTCAACACGCTCGCCTTCGAAAAGCAGGTGGAGGACCGCTGGCGGAAGTATCCGGACCCCGCCGCCTCGCGGCACATCGCCAACGAGGTGCACGCCGACGCCGTGGCGGCCCTGGAGGCCGCGGTGGTGGAGTCCTACGCCAGCGTCAGTCACCGCTACTACCGCCTCAAGGCCAGGGCCATGGGCCGCGACGTGCTGGACCAGTGGGACCGCAATGCGCCGCTCGATACCGCCCAGCCGAAGACCTACAGCTGGAACGAGGCCAAGGGGATGGTGCTGGAGAGCTTCGAGGCGCTGGCGCCCAAGTTCTCCGACACCGCCCAGACCTTCTTCAGCCATCCGTGGATCGACGCGAAGCCGCGGCCCGGCAAGCAGTCGGGGGCCTATTCCCATTCGGTGACGTCGGAGAAGCACCCCTACGTCCTGCTCAACTACATGGGCGAGCGTCGGGACGTGCTGACGCTGGCGCACGAGCTCGGCCATGCGGTGCACCAGACCCTCTGCGCGCCGCTCGGCACGCTCCTGGCCGACACGCCGCTGACGCTGGCCGAGACCGCCTCGATCCTGGGGGAAGGGCTGGTGTTCGAACAGCTGCTGGCCAAGGCGACGAAGGCGGAGCGCAAGGGCCTCCTGGCCGGCAAGATCGAGGACGGGATCAACACGGTGGTGCGCCAGATCGCCTTCCACCGCTTCGAGACCCGCTTCCACGCCGCCCGGCTGCAGGGCGAGGTGGCGCCCGATGAGATCGGGGCGATCTGGATGGAGGTGATGGGCGAAAGCCTCGGGCCGGCCATCAAGCTCAACAAGGGCTACGAGCACTACTGGGCCTACGTCAGCCACTTCGTGCATGCGCCGTTCTACGTCTACGCCTACGCGTTCGGGGACCTGCTGGTGCGTGGCCTGATGGAGAAGCGCCGCGAGGACCCTGTGGCGTTCGCGCCGCTGTACGAGGACCTCCTGGCGGCGGGCGGCACGCGGACCTACGTCGAGGCGCTGGCGCCGTTTGGGCTGAACCCGCGCGAGAAGTCGTTCTGGGCGGCGGGGATGAAGCAGCTGGAGCGGCTGGTGGACGAGTTCGAGGCGTTGGTTTGAGGATGGAGATGGACGGCACCTCGACCTCGGCTGAAGCCCTTGTGCGCGCGAGAGTCTGCTTGCTCCCACGTGCTGAGGGGGGCCGCTCCGCGCCGATCAGAGGGAGCTATCGTCCGAACCACAATTTCTTGGGTCCCGACAATCGCGACATGTTGGTTGGCTTCATCGAAATGCAGCCGGACGAAGTGTTGAATCCAGGTGAGTGCGCTGAGTTCGAAATCCTGTTCTTGAATTGGTCGGCGCTCCGTCCGGACCTCAGAGTAGGAAAGGAGTGGCTGATCCAAGAAGGGGCGCACGTCGTCGGAAAGGGTACTGTCTTGGAACGGCTTTCATAAGCTGGTTGGTCTCGCCAGAAGCCAGCTTAAATCTCATGCCGGCCAGTTTGCCTTCGGGCCTGGGCAACTCAAGGCGCGGCCCATGGCCGCCCGCAAAGCGGCGCGCCGAAGAGCGCGGCCTTGACTTGCCCAGGCCCGAAGGCTCGCATCATCCGTGAGATGTAAGGGGGGGACCGTCCCGACGGACATCCATTTACCCCGCTCATCCTTGAGCAGGCGGGGACCAAACTAGGGCAGGTTCGCCAGCCGTGGCCAATGGGAGCGGGCTTCGGGTCTGCCCCTACGCGCCCCAGCTCTCCGGCGGCGGCGGCAGGCCTTCGACGAGGGCGGCCAGGCCCTCGCTGTAGCCGCGGCGCAGTGCGTTCCAGTAGGGGTCGCCCTCCTCGACCGTGACCAGGTTGGCGGCCGAGAAACTGCCGGCGCGGTAGAGCAGGATGTCGATCGGCGGCGCCACCGACAGGTTGCTGCGGGTGGTGGCGTCGAAGGAGAGCAGGATCAGCCGCGCGGCCTCTGTCAGCGTGGTCTTCGGCGTCACCGAGCGGTCGAGGATCGGCTTGCCGTACTTGGTCTCGCCGATCTGCAGGAAGGGGGTGCGCGGCGTCGCCTCGACGAAGTTGCCGGCGGAATAGATCTGGAAGAGCCGCGGGGCCTCGCCCTTGATCTGGCCGCCGACCAGGAAGCTGCCGCTGGCGTCGCCATATGGGGCGACGAAGCTGGAATCCGCCGCCATGCGGGCGCGAAGCTGGGCGCCCAGGATGCCGGCGACCTCGAACATGGTGGGCGCTAGGCTGAGGTCGAGGGCCCGGTCGCCGCCGCCGTAGGCCTCGTGCAGGCTGGTCACCACCGCTTGCGTGGTGGCGAGGTTGCCGGCCGACTGGATGACGATCAGCCGGTCCTTCGAACCCGGCATCAGGTTCAGCTTGGAGACCCGCATCACCTGGTCGACGCCGGCGTTGGACCGGGAGTCAGAGGCGAGCGCCAGGCCTTCGTTCAGCAGCATGCCGAGGCAATAGGTCATTCGCGCGGCCCTCAGGTCTTGCGGCCAGACTAGCGTGAAATCCGCGGCCGTGCTGCCTTTCGCATCCGGCGGTGTCGGAACGTGGCGGGCCGGCGCGTCCTTAAGGGCGACAGCCTTGGGAGAGACCAGATGAAGACCTTCAAGATCCTCGCCGCCGGCAAGGCGCTCGCCCTGGTCCTCGTGGCCGGCCCGGCCATCGCCGCGACGGCGGCCGCGCCCACCGCCCCGGCCGGGCCGCCGCCCGGCGCCTATGTGATGGACAAGGCGCACACCTCGGTGACCTTCCGGGTCAGCCACATGGGCTTCTCCCGCTACACCGCCCGTTTCGCCAGCGTCGACGGACGGCTGAAGTTCGATCCGGCCAAGCCCTCGGCCATGGCGGTGGAGGCGACGATCGATCCGCAATCGCTGGCGCTGAACGCCCCGCCGGCCGGCTTCCACGACCAGCTGATGGGCAAGAGTTTCTTCGACGCGGGGGTGTTCAAGACCATCACCTTCAAGTCCACCAAGGTCCAGGTCACCGGCAAGACGACCGCCAAGGTCACCGGCGATTTCACCCTGCACGGGGTGACCAAGCCGGTGACGCTGGATGTCACCTACAACGGCGGCTATCCGGCCAACGCCATGGACCCGGGCGGCGCGCGGGTGGGCTTCTCGGCCCACGGTGTGCTGAAGCGCTCGGCCTTCGGCATGGGCTTCGGCGTGCCCGCGGCGGGTTCGACCATGGGCGTCGGCGACGACGTCGAGGTGATGATCGAGACGGAGTTCAGCTCCAAGGCCCCGCCGCCGCCGGCGAAGAAGTAGCCGGGCGGCGCATTACCCCGAATTCACGGGTCGGGGACCCGGCCGCGATCCATAGTCCTCGGCGGGGAGGCCGCCGGATGATCGCAGGAGCTTGGCCGCGGGGCGGTTTGACGGTGCTGGCGGCCGCCTTGGCCGCGAGCGGGCTGGGCGCGGCGGCAGGGCCCGCGGCGGCGGACTGTCCGGTTGGCGCGCCCACCGGGTTCTTCAAGGGAACGACGCTGGGCGGCCCGCACGAGGTCGTCGACGTCGCCCTGAACCTGGCCTGCGCCGACGGCCGCTATGTCGCGCAATTCTTCACCTCGCAGAGCGACTTCGAGGCGGCGGAGGCGACGGGCGCGCCCGGCCAGGTCAGCCTGAAATTCGACGCGCGCGGCCGCTTCGGCCACGCCGAGCTGAAGCTCGCCGGCGACAAGCTCGCCGGCGACTTCCAAAACGGCATGACCCACGGGGGCCTGAAAGCCGAGCGCGTCGGGCCGGCCAAGCCGCTGGACGCCCTGACCCCGACCATCGAGCTCACGCCCGCCCAGTGGCGCGAGGACCTCGACGCCTTCGCCGCCGAAATGCCCAAGCGGCACGCCAACGCCTTCTTCCACACGCCCAAGTCCGCCTTCGACGCCGAGATCGCCCGGCTGAAGGGGCGGCTCGACCGGATGAACAACGACGAGGTGTTCGTCGGCCTGGAGCGCATCGCCAACGCCATCGGCGACGGCCACACCGGGGTGAACTTCCCCGCCGACCGCCAACTGCTGCCGATCCAGCTGCAGCGCTATGGCAAGGACGTCCGCGTGGTCGCCGCCGGGCCCGGCCTGGAGGCGGCGCTGGGCGCGAAGGTGGTCCGCATCGGCGGCCTGCCGATCGGCGAGGCATGGACGCGGGCGCTGACGCTCACCCCGCAGGACGAGTTGCCGGAACTGCAGGAGGGCCGCGCGGTCACCTATCTGCGCAGCGGGCTGTTGCTGCACGGCCTGGGGATCGCGCCGGACCGCACCCACGCCGCCTTCACCGTCGTCACCGACGAGGGGCGCAAGCTGACCCTCGACGTCGCCCGCCCGCCGGCGGACAAGGCCGCGCCCTTGCAGCCGGCGACGGCCGGCGGCTCCGGCCTGGCGAAACAGAATCCCGGCAAGCCCTTCTGGTGCCAGGAGCTGGCCGAGCGGCGGACGGTCTACTGCGCCTTTCACGGCTACGACACGCTGATCCGCGACGGGCGCGAAATGGCGGCCCTGCTCGACAAGGCCCATCCGGCCAAGCTGGTCATCGACATGCGCGACAACGGCGGCGGCGACAACACGATCGGCTACGCCGCCTTGGTGAAGCCGCTGACCGCCCGCGCCGATCTGAACCAGAAGGGCCGGCTCTATGTGCTGGTGGGCGCGCTCACCTTCTCGGCGGCGATGAACAACGCCGCCCAGTTCCAGGACGAGACCCAGGCGATCCTGGTGGGCGAACAGATCGGCGAGAAGCCCAATTCCTATCAGGAGCCCAGGCAGTTTCGCCTGCCCAACTCCCACCTGATCGTCCGGGCCTCGAGCCTCTACTACAAGTTCCGCGAACACGGCCCCAACGCGGTCGCGCCGGACAAGACGATCGTGCCGACCTGGGATGACGTGAAGGCCGGGCGCGATCCGGCGCTCGACTGGGTGCTGGCGCAGCCCGCGCCCTAGAGACGGGCTACTCGCGGGCCAGCAGGTAGCGGACGCCGCGCGCGGCCAGCGCCACGGCGACCGCGGCCAGCGTCATGCCGGCGGCGATCGGCGCCGACCAGCCGTCCACCGCAAAGCCCAGCGCGGTGAACAGCACCAGGACCGCCAGCGCCACGCCAAGCCAATGAATGGTGCGCCCGATCAGGCCCGAGGCGCCGGTCTGCGGGCTCAAGGCGCGCGGCCAGATCAGGTTCGGCATGGTCACGCTCCCGCGGACGACGGCCTGGCAGGCCTGGCTGTGCTGTCGCACATCCCGGGCCGGCCTCGGGCGCGGCAAGCTTCCCACACCTAAGCTTTCGAAGCCGTTGCCGCCGAATGATGCAGATTCGGGCGCGAGTGCGCGTCAGCGCGCCGCGAGCCAGGCGCGCATCTCGGCGGCCTCCTTGGCGCCGGCGCGGAGGTAGCGGGTGTCGATGCCGGCGGTGACGAAGTCGAAGCCGCGGCCGATCATCTTCTGCGAATAGGCGACGCTGGCGGTGTGGACCCCGACACGGACGCCGACGGCCTTGCAGGCGGCGAGGATCTTATCGAAGGCGGCCATCAGGGGGGGCGCGTCGGAATCCTGGCCGGGCGGCCCGCCGATGGCCAGCGACAGGTCCGAGGGGCCGATATAGACGCCGTCGAGGCCCGGGGTGGCGACGATCGCCTCGACGTTGGCGAGGCCCGCCGCCGTCTCGATCATCGCGAAGGTCAGCACCTCCTCATTGGCGTGGGCATGGTAGTCGGCGCCGCCGTAGATCACGGCGCGCGTGGGGCCCGAACTGCGGAATCCGTCCGGCGGATAGCGGCAGGCCTGCACGAAGGCGGCGCATTCGGCCGCGTCATTGATCATCGGGCAGATCACCCCATAGGCCCCGGCGTCCAGCGCCCGCATGATCTCGCCGGGCTGGTTCCAGGAGACGCGGACCAGCGGGACGGCCGGCGTCGTGGAGATCGCCTGCAACATGGCCAGCATCTCGGAATAGCCGATCACCCCATGCTGGGTGTCGATGGTGACGGCGTCCCAGCCGTGGCTCGCCATCATTTCCGCCGAGAAGCCGCCCGGCATCGAACACCAGCCGCCGATCACCGGCTGGCCCGCGGCCCACAGTTCCCGCAAACGGTTGGCGCGCATCGTCAGCCTTTCCCCTGGATTCGGCGCGGAGACTAGGCGGCCTGCGGCATTCCGCCCAGTGATTCAGTCATCGCTAACCGCAAGGGTTATCGTGCCCTTCATTTCGTTGTGAAATCTTTGGCGCTCGTGAGGGATGACGAGTGACCGCGCTACGATCGACCGACCAGGCGACCAGGGTCCGTGCGGGGGACCTCACCCCACGGCTCATCGACTTCGCCGAGCGGGCGACGGTGGTGATCGCCTTCCTCTGCTACGCGGTCGCCAATTTCGACCCGGCCCACTGGCTGAACTTCGTGATCGCCTGCACCGACGTGGTGACGGTCTGGTACGTGCTGGTGCGGCGCCCGGCGACCAGCGTCAGCCCCGACCCCGCCGACTGGATCATGGCGCTGGGCGGCACCTTGCTGGCCATGCTGGCGCGGCCCGGCGGCGAGCCGATCGTCCCGCTCGTCGTGGCCGTGGGGCTGACCGGCGAGAGCCTGGTGATCACGCTCGCCGCCAAGCTCAGCCTCAACCGCAGCTTCGGCCTGGCGCCTGCCAACCGCGGGGTGCGGATGCGCGGCGCCTACGTCTTCGTGCGCCACCCGATGTACCTGGGCTACGCCCTGGCTCACATCACCTACCTGCTGATGAACCCGACCTGGCTCAACGCCCTGCTGATCGGGGTGACCTGCCTTTGCCAGTGCGGCCGCATCCTGCGCGAGGAGCGCTGGCTGATGCAGGACCGCGCCTATCGCCGCTATGCCCGCATCGTGCGCTACCGGATGATCCCCGGACTGTTCTGAGCACGGGCGTCTCCCGGCGCAGCCGCTCCTAGGCGCCGCCCACGCACGTGATAGCCTCCTGGGGTCGCCGACCTCGGAGGAGCCTTGCAGATGAAGCGCATTGCGATGGCCGTCCTGGCTGCGGCCCTGCTGGCCGGGCCGACGCGCGCCGCGCCCGATCCCGCGGCGCTCATCTACAAGCTGCCGGCCGACATTCCCTGGAAGGGGGAGGCGCGGATGGGCTCGCAAATCTACGTGCTCTGGGGCGATCCCGACAAGCCCGGGCCCTACGCCATCCTGGTCAAGTGGCTGCCGCATCACTTCAGCCAGCCGCACACCCACCCCAACGACCGCCATGTGGTGGTGATCAGTGGGACGTGGTGGGTCGGCACCGGCAAGGATTTTTCGACCGAGACCACCACGCCGCTGCCGGCCGGGACCTCGGTCACCCACTTCGCCCATCAGTGGCACTATGACGGCGCCAAGGACGAGCCGGTGGTCCTGGAGATCGTCGGCGAGGGGCCGCAGTAGGCGTGGGCCGCCGGAGGGCCTAGCCCGCGCGATGCCGCGCGGCGTAAAGGTGGGGCGAACGGGAGGCGGCGAAGATGAAGCTTCGACTGGCAGGCTTGGCGGTCATCGCGGCCATGGGCGTCGCGCACGGCGCCTGGGCCGATCCCGAGGTGATGCTGAAGTGCGGCGGCGCGCTCCCGGACGGCATGCGGTTCACCGCGGCGACCGGCTGGCAGCCCTTTCCCAACCCCGACCGCGGCGTGACCATCACCCGCGAGCACAACAAGTACGCCATCGCCGTCGAAGGCGATCTGGCCTTCACCTCCGGCGCGGTCTTCGCCCTGCCGCAGGTGGGCATCCGCTCGTTCAAGGTGCTGCGGTCGAGCGGCTCGGAGTATTTCCGCGTGGAGAAGGATCCGGCGAGCGGCAAGCCGATCCTGAAGCACACCATCAGCGGCGGGCGCGACGGCAGCGGCAAGTACAATATCCGCGAGATGACCCTGGGCGCCTGCCCGACCGTCTCGCCGGACGTGGTGGTGACCGAGCCGGCGGCGGCGGGTTCGACGCCGGAGAAGTAGCCGCCGCTCAGCGGGCCCAGAGCTGACGGCTGAGCACGCCGACGCGGGCTTCGATCGCCGCCGCCGCATCGAGGCAGAGGTCCTCGCGGAAGCGCCGGCCGATGATCTGCGCGGCGACCGGATGCCCGTCGACCAGGCCGACCGGCGTCGCCGCGGCCGGCAGGCCAAGCACGCTGATCGCCGAGGTGAAGCGGAAGTCGTTCCAGAAGATCTCGCGCACGGCCGCGTCGCCGCCGAGGTCGGCGTTCACCGGCCACGGCGGCTTCACCGAAACCGGCGCCAGGATCAGCGGATAGGTTTCCAGGAACATCACCCATTCGCGGATCACCCGCGAACGCTGGGCGATGGCGGCCATGTAACCCGGCCCGTCCAGCACGGTGGCCAGCCGGATGAAGCCCTCGATCACCTGCAGGAAATCGGGGCTGCCCATCGACCGCATCCCCGCGCCCTGCAGGGTCTCGATCTCGGTGACGATCAGGTCGGCCCAGAGCTTCCACGCGACCGAGATATCCGGCGTTTCGACCTCGCAGACCTCGTAGCCGGCGTCGGCCAGATGCCGTGCGGCCTGACCGATCAGGGCCATGACCCGCGGGTCGGTCTCCATGTCGGCGGGGATCGGCGCGACGGCGACCTTGATCGGCCCCTCGACCGGCGGCCCGATCAACGGCGCCGGGGCCTGGAAGGTGTCGCGCGGGTCGCGGCGGCTCATGGCCTCCAGGCCCAGCCGCACGCCGGCGACCTCACGGGCCAGCGGCCCTTGGGTCGACATCAGCTGCGCCATCAGCGGGCGCTCGGTGGGCGCGCTGGGGTTGAAGGCCGGCACGCGCCCCTGCGTCGACTTGATGGTCGAGACGCCGCAGCAGTGGGCCGGGCCGCGGAGCGAGCCGCCGATGTCGTTGCCATGCGCGATGGCGCCGATGCCCGCCGCCACCGAGGACGCCGCCCCGCCCGACGAGCCGCCGCAGGTCACCGCCCTGTCCCAGGGGTTCAGGGTGAGGCCGTGCAGCGGGTTGTCGGTGAAGGTGCGGAGCGAGAACTCCGGCGTATTGGTCAGCCCCAGGATCACCGCGCCCGCCGCGCGGAAGTTGGCGGTGACCGGCGCGTCGCCGGACGCGATGTTGTTCGCGAGCGCCACGACCCCGTTGGAATTGGCTTGGCCCTCGACGTCGATGTTGATCTTCACGGTGACTGGCACGCCGTGCAGGAGGCCAAGCGCCTCGCCGGCGGCCTGGGCGCGGTCGCAGGCCCTGGCGGCCTCCAGCGCCTGGTCGGTCAGGTCGACGACCACAGCGTTCAGCGCCGGATTCGCGGCGTGCAGGCGGGCGATGTGGGCGGTGGCGACCTCGACGGCGGAGACCCGCCTCGCCTTGACCGCCGCGGCGGTTTCCACGGCCGACCATTGCCAGATGTCTGCGTCACTCATGCCCTGCCCTCGATGCTGATCGCCGCCCAGTCGAGCCGCTCGTGTTCATAGACCGCCTGGGTCGGGCGCAGGCCGCGGTCGTCGAAGCAGCCGATGGCGACGCCGATCCAACCCGGCCGGAACGCCGGGCGCCAGAAGACCGTCGAGGCGCAGGTGGGGCAGAAATTGAACTCCACCGGCTGGCCGCTGTCGCCCAGGCGGACGTACTGGCTCGCTGTCCCGGCCGGCGTGGTTTGAGCCTCGTCGAAGAAGACCGCCACGCTGAACGCGCTGCCCGTGCGCTTCTGGCAGGAGACGCAGTGGCAGGCGGAGACCTTGATCGGCTCGCCCTCGGTCGCGATCGACAGGGCCCCGCAGCTGCAGCTCGCCGTCCTTTGGGTCATGGTCTCGCCTGCCCCGTGACCGCTCGGCGCGCCAGCGCGGAGCAATGCTTAAGTCTCACGGTAGATGCGAGCCTGCCTCTTCAGGTCAGTCAAGGCCGCGCTCTTCGGCGCGCCGCTCCGCGGCCGGGCGCAGCCCGGACCTTGAGTGACCTGGAGAGGCAGGCAAACTGGCTGCCATGAGATTTAAGGGGGGCCGTGGCCGCTGGCTGTCCGAGGTCTCGGAGGGCGAGGGCGCCCCCGGCTCATTTCAGGGGGAGGAGGGAGAGCCGGGGGCTGGGCTCGCTTGGACCAATACTCGGACCGGCGGCGTGGGAGGGTTTTGGACGCCCGCGGTAAGTCGGGGGTAAAGATTTGCGACGATTGGCGCGGCGCTATTTCTCGACGCGGATTCGCGTGGCGCCGGCGACGGTGACGGTCTGCATCACGCCTGGCCGACTCCGCGTGACATCGCAGACCTTGAAGTCGGCGAAGACGTCGTGCCCCCAGAGGTTCTCCCGGTATGGTCCGAGCGCCCTGGCCAGCTCCGGTGGCAGGCGCCCGATGTCATCGAAGTTGTCGAGGTCCTCGTTGACCACGCGCAGCATCCGGTGGGTCCCGATCGCCCAGATCCGGAACGAGAAGGTGCCGTTGTAGATCGCCATGCGGCCGTGCACGACGCGGCAATGGCCAGGCGGGACCGTGCGGCGGAAGGTTCCGGCCTGCGCGGCGGGCGCCAGGCTGAAGGCAAACCCGAAGAGGGCGATGGCGGCGACAAGGGCCCTCATCCGTTTTGCCCGTGGCCCCCTTTCCGAAACAATCCGGGCCGGACCCTAGCGCCGGGACGAAGCGCTTGCCATTTTTCAAACGGTTGTTAGTCCAGTCACCCCATATTGCCGGGCCGCGCCGATTTTTCCGGCCCCAGATTTCCCGCCCCAGATTGCTGAGGACCGCCGCATGGCTGAAGACGTGAAGCCGGAGATCCATGACGACCGGCCGGTCCACGCCGAGGTCCCGTTGCCGCCGGAGGTGCAGGCGCCGCTGGCTATCTACCGCGGCGAGCCGCCGGCCGCGCCGCAGTGGTTCAAGGACGCCGTCGCCCAGGAGCCTGAGCGGGTCTTCGTGGAAAGCCTGGGCTCCAAGCTCGAGGTGCTGACCTGGGGCGAGGTCGGCAAGCCCGGCCTCTTGTTCGTGCACGGCAACTCCGCCCATGCCGACTGGTGGAGCTTCATCGCCCCGTTCTTCGCCGAGCACTATCGGGTCGCCTCGATGTCGCTGGCCGGCATGGGCGCCTCGGACTGGCGCGAGAAGTACAGCTTCACCGACTTCGCCGAGGACGCGGAAGCCGTGTCGCGGGCCGTCGGCCTCTACGAAGGCGGCCGCAAGCCGACCTACATCGGCCACTCGTTCGGCGGCGGCCAGGTGTTCTTCGCCGCCGTCCGCAACCCCGAGCGGATGCACGCGGCGATCATGGTCGACACCGGCTTCGGCCCGCCGCCGGAGGAGCTCGCCAAGCGCCAGGCGCAGATGGAGGCGATCCGAAATATCCCCACCGTCGACCGGCCGAGCCGCGTCTATGCGACCCTTGAGGAGGCGCTCGGCCGCTTCCGCCTGATGCCGCCGCAGCCGGCCGGCAACGCCTACATCGCTGACTTCATCGCCCGCAAATCGCTGAAGCGCGTCCCCATGCCCGACGGCAAGGGCCAGGGCTGGACCTGGCGGTTCGATCCCAACATGTGGGCCAAGCTCGACCGCCAGCGGGCCATGGGCGGCGATCCCCTGGAGGTTCCCGAGGTCAAGACGCCGATGGTGCACATCTACGGCGCCAAGAGCCGCATCGTGGAGCACCGCAAGTCCGGCGCGCCCTCGCCCTTTCCGCCGGGCATGATCGAGATCGAGATCCCCGACGCCCACCACCATATCATGATCGACCAGCCGCTGGCCCTGGTGGCGGCGCTGCGGGCCCTGCTGGCCGCCTGGCCGCCGAAGTAGACCCGCAGCTTGAGCGGCGCGCCGCTCTCGTGTAGCACCGCGCTCAACGGTTACTTCGAACCAGAGAGCGTCCCATGGCCGGTCAGGCTTCCGAATATCACCGCGGCGAGATGGACATCCACGAGCAGGTGGCGACCTTCCACCTGGTCATGAACATCACCAAGTGGGGCTCGCTGATCATCGCATCCGCGGTCCTGACCAATGTCCTCTGGTTCTGCACCGGCGCGGGCTTCCTGACCGGCGCCATCGCCGGCGTCGTGGTCCTGGGTCTCGGCATCGCGCTGTTGCGCGAGCGCGGCGGCCAAGCGCACTAGGCTTCCAAACCGCAATCATCGATTGCCGGTTGCCCCCGGGGGTTCAGGGCGTCTGGACAGACGCGGGCGCGACCCCCTAAGGTCCCTGGCAGTCGCGTTTCGGGGACGTCGCGGACCATGGCTCTCATCGCCGTCACCAAGGAACGCCGCGCCAGCGAAACCCGCGTCGCCGCGGTTCCCGAGACGGTCAAGAAGCTGATCGCGTCGGGCTTCGCCGTGACCGTCGAGGCGGGCGCCGGTTTGGCCGCCTCCTACCCCGACGCCGACTACGCCGCCGCCGGCGCGACGCTTGCCAAGACCGCCAAGGACGCGCTGGCCAAGGCCGACATCCTGTTCAAGGTCCGCGCACCGGAGCCGGACGAGATCGCCGCCCTCAAGGCCGGCACGCTGGTCGTCGCCACCCTCAATCCGTACATCGACAAGGCCGCTCTGGCCGGGCTCGCCAAGGCCAAGGCCACCGCATTCGCCATGGAGTTCGTGCCGCGGATCACCCGGGCTCAGGTGATGGACGTCCTGTCGTCCCAGGCCAACCTCGCCGGCTACCGCGCCGTGATCGAGGGCGCCGAGGCCTATGGCCGGGTGCTGCCGATGATGATGACCGCGGCCGGCACGGTCGCCGCGGCCAAGGTGTTCATCATGGGGGTCGGCGTCGCCGGCCTGCAGGCGATCGCCACGGCCCGGCGGCTGGGGGCCGTGGTCACCGCCACCGACGTGCGCCCCGCCACCAAGGAGCAGGTGGAGAGCCTCGGCGCCAAGTTCCTGGCCGTCGAGGACGAAGAGTTCAAGAACGCCCAGACCGCCGGCGGCTACGCCAAGGAAATGAGCGCCGAATACCAGGCCAAGCAGGCCGAGCTGGTCTCCAGCCACATCGCCAAGCAGGACATGGTGATCACCACCGCCCTGATCCCCGGCCGCCCGGCGCCGAGGTTGGTCAGCGCCGCGCAGGTCGCCTCCATGCGGCCGGGTTCGGTGCTGGTCGACCTGGCCATCGAGCAGGGCGGCAATGTCGAGGGCGCCAAGCTCGGCGAAGTGGTCACCACCAAGAACGGCGTGAAGATCCTGGGCGTGGCCAACCTGCCGGGCCGGGTGGCGGCGGATGCGTCCGCGCTCTACGCCCGCAACCTGATGGCTTTCGCCGGCCTGTTCCTCGACGCCGAGGGCAAGTTCGCGCCCAACTACGAGGACGAAATCCTCAAGGCCGCGCTGGTCACCCAGGGCGGCGCGGTCGTCCACCCGAACCTGAAGGGCTGACCCGAAATGGAAGCCGTCGATCCCACCGTCTTTCGCCTGGCGATCTTCGTGCTGGCGATCTTCGTCGGTTACTATGTGGTCTGGAGCGTCACGCCGGCCCTGCACACGCCCTTGATGGCGGTGACCAACGCCATCTCCTCGGTGATCATCGTGGGCGCCCTGCTGGCCGTGGCGGCGCATGCGCCGGACGGTGGCGCGATGACCTCCAACATCATGGTCTCCAAGGGCGCCGGCGCGGTCGCCGCGGCCTTCGCCAGCGTCAACATCTTCGGCGGCTTCCTGGTCGTGCGACGAATGCTGGCCATGTACAAAAAGAAGGCCCCTGTTCACGCGAAAGAATTGGCTCCCAAGAAGGAGCACGCGGCGTGAACGCCAACCTCGCGGCCATCCTTTATCTCGTCTCAGGCGTCCTGTTCATCCTTGCGCTCAGGGGCCTCTCCTCGCCCACCACCAGCCAGGCCGGCAACCGCAACGGCATGATCGGCATGGCGATCGCCGTGGCCACCGCGCTCGCGACGCTCTGGACCCAGGGGTCGCTCGACGCCCTGACGCTTGGCCTGATCGTCGGCGGGGTCGCCATCGGCGGCGGGGTCGGCGCCCTGATCGCGCGCCGTGTGGCCATGACCGCCATGCCGCAGTTGGTGGCCGCCTTCCACAGCCTCGTCGGCATGGCGGCCTGCCTTGTGGCCGTCGCCGCCATCCACACGCCCGCCGCCTATGGCATCGCCGCGCCCGAAGGCGGGGTCGTCACCCATTCGCTGATCGAGCTGGCGGTCGGCTTGGCCATCGGCGCGGTGACCTTCACCGGCTCGGTGATCGCGTTCGCCAAGCTGAACGGCAACATGTCGGGCGCGCCGATCCTGCTGCCGGGCCGTCACCTGCTGAACCTGGCGCTCGGTGTCGCGGTCGTGGCGATGATCGTCGTCCTGGTGATGAGCGGCGGGACCGCGCTCTGGGCCTTCTGGGCGGTCTTCGCGCTCAGCCTGATCGTCGGCGGCACCCTGATCATCCCGATCGGCGGCGCCGACATGCCGGTCGTGGTCTCTATGCTGAACAGCTATTCCGGCTGGGCGGCGGCGGCGCTGGGCTTCACGCTCGAGAACACCACCCTGATCATCACCGGCGCGCTGGTGGGCTCATCCGGCGCGATCCTCAGCTACATCATGTGCAAGGCGATGAACCGCAGCTTCATCTCCGTGATCCTCGGCGGCTTCGGCGCCACGGACTCAGGCGCGGGCGCCGGCGGCGCGGTCGAGACCCGGCCGGTGAAGCAGGGGTCGGCCGACGACGCGGCCTTCATCATGAAGAACGCGTCGAAGGTGATCATCGTCCCCGGCTACGGCATGGCGGTCAGCCAGGCGCAGCATGCGCTGCGCGAGATGGGCGACAAGCTGAAGGAGGAGGGCGTCGAGGTGAAATACGCCATCCACCCGGTCGCGGGCCGCATGCCCGGCCACATGAACGTGCTGCTGGCCGAGGCCAACGTGCCCTACGACGAGGTCTTCGAGCTGGAAGACATCAACGCCGAGTTCCCGACCGCCGACGTCGCCTTCGTGATCGGCGCCAACGACGTGACCAACCCGGCCGCCAAGACCGATCCCACCAGCGCCATCTACGGCATGCCGATCCTCGACGTGGAAAAGGCCCGCACGGTGCTGTTCGTGAAGCGCGGCATGAGCTCCGGCTACGCCGGCGTCGAGAACGAGCTCTTCTTCCGCGACAACACCATGATGCTGTTCGGCGACGCCAAGAAGATGGTCGAGGGCATCCTCAAGGGCCTTTAGGCGCCCGGCCAACAGGCTTTTTTCGGTTTTATTGCGATCTCGCGGCGGGGGTGACCTCGACGCGTCACATTGGCCTGACCATATGGCCAAGCATCCCCGAACCTTGGAGACGCCCATGAAGTACAATCAGCTTGGCCGCACGGGCCTGTTCGTCTCCGAGATCTGCCTGGGCACCATGACCTTCGGCGG
The DNA here is from genome assembly GCF_035309685.1 of Phenylobacterium sp. Taxonomy (GTDB): domain Bacteria; phylum Pseudomonadota; class Alphaproteobacteria; order Caulobacterales; family Caulobacteraceae; genus Phenylobacterium. The sequence goes on along the minus strand of NZ_DATGEX010000019.1, from coordinate 18,627 downwards.
GTCCGAGAACGCCGGAATGTGGAAGGCGATCGGCGCCCTGCAGCAGGGCGAGGTGGACGGCATCGTCGGGCGCGCCCTGGAGGCCGGGGTCAATTTCTTCGACACCGCCGACGTCTATTCCTTCGGCGAGTCCGAGAAGCTGTTCGGCCAGGCGCTGCAGAACCTCAAGACCAAGCGCTCCGACGTGGTGATCGCCACCAAGGTGTTCGGCGAGATGGGCCCCAGGCCCAACGACCGGGGCGCGTCTCGCGGCCACATCATGGACTCGGTGCAGGGCAGCCTGGAGCGGCTGCAGACCGATCACATCGACCTCTACCAGATCCACGGCAACGACACGGTCACCCCCATCGACGAGACCCTGCGCGCGCTCGACGATCTCGTAAGCCAGGGCCTGGTCCGCTACATCGGCGTCTCCAACTGGTCGGCCTGGAAGATCGCCAAGGCGCTCGGCCTGTCGGAAGCCAAGGGCTACGCCCGGTTCGAGACCCTGCAGGCCTACTATTCCATCGCCGGGCGCGACCTGGAGCGCGAGCTGGTCCCCATGCTGACCTCCGAGCAGCTGGGCCTGATGGTCTGGTCGCCGCTGGCCGGCGGGCTCTTGTCCGGCAAGTTCGGGCCGGGCTCGAACAATCCGGAAGGCTCGCGCCGCACCACCTTCGATTTCCCGCCGGTGGACAAGGATCGCGCCTGGGCCTGCGTCGAGGTGATGCGCGAAGTCGGCGACGCGCACGGCGCCTCGGTCGCCCGCGTGGCGCTCGCCTACATCCTGCAAAAAGCCTTCACCATGAGCATCATCATCGGCGCCAAGACGTTGGAGCAGCTGGACGACAACTTGGCCGCCGCCGAACTGACCCTGACCGAGGTCGAGATGAAGCGCCTCGACGAGGTCTCGGAACTGCCCAGCGAATACCCCGGCTGGATGTTCGCCCGCCAGGGCGGCAATCGCCTTCCCAAGCCGTTCGTGAAGAAGAGCTGACCGCCCAATGTCCCTTGCACCGGCCGTGCCATTGCGCAAAGCCATCAAGCCCCCTCGGGGCGAGATGGTCGACGTGGGCGGCCGGCGGCTACGGGTGGTCCGCGCCGGACCCAAGAGCGACCGGCCAACCATAGTGCTGGAGCACGGCGCCTTCGGCTGCGCCTCGGACTGGGCGGTGGTGCAGGAGAAGCTCGCGGCCAAGGGGCTGGCGAGCCTCGCCTATGACCGCGCCGGCCTGGGCCATTCCGAGCCCGGCCCGAAACCGCGCGACGGCAACGCCATCGTCTGCGACCTGGCGAGCCTGTTGCGCGAACTGGACGAGACCGGGCCGTTCGTGCTCACCGGCCACTCCATGGGTGGGCTGATGGTCAGGCTCTATGCGCTGACCCACCCCAAACAGACACTGGGCGTGGTGCTGGTCGACGCGGTGACGCCGGACGTGATCAACCACCCGGTCGGCGGCAAGGGCGTCGACGTTTTCAGCCGCCTCCTGGGCTGGACCAGCGAGGGCGCGAAGTTCGGCATGATGCGCCCGCTGGCCGTCGTCGCCGGCGACCGCATCGGCTTGCCGCCGGAGGCCTCGGCCGAGAAGCGCCGGATCTGGGGCTCGCCCAGCCACGCGCACTGGGCCGCCGAGGAAGTCCGCCAGTGGCGCGCCACCTCCGACCAGGCCCGCGCCGGCGACTTTCCCGCGGCCATGCCGATCGCGGTGATCACCGCGGGCGCCGAGAACACGGTGACCGCCCTGAAGGAGGTGCAGTCGGTGCCCGCGCTCGCCTCACAGAACGGCTACATCGAGCACGTCGCCGGCGCCGGGCACGCGAACCTGCTCGGCCGCCGCTTCGCCGACCCAATCGTGCGCGGCGTAGAGCACGTGCTGGCGACGGCGCACCGCTGAGACTAGGCGGGTTCGCGCGCGATGACGCCGCAGGCCGCGAGCAGGCGCTCGCGGGCGAGCGGCGCCGCCTGCAACGCGCTCCCATCCGCGGCGACGGGCAAGGTGGTCCGCCGCAAGGCGCGCACCTCGAGGTCGCGGTCGGCGGCGATCTCGAAACGGCCGTCCCAGACCCCGATCTCGCCGGCGCTGAGCGACACGGGCGTCAGGCCGCCGCGCGCGGCCTCGCCCGGCTCGCGGCCGAAGCTCGCGGTCGCGGCATCGGTGGCGATGCGGGCGCCGGCCAGGCTGGCGGTGAAAACGTCTTCGCCGCCCAGCCGGTCGGCGAGGCGCTCGACCCTCTCCCGACTCGGCGGCCGATCGGTTCCGGCCGCGCACAGGCAGGCGGCGGACACGAACCGCGCGCGGGCCTCGGGCGCGGCGTCACGCAGGGTATCGCGGGCGATCCGCAGGACGCCCCGGGCGTCCTCGCCGCAGGCCAGGGCGAGGGACACGGCCAGGGCGAGGGACACGGCCAGGGCGCCGGGCGCTTCCTCGCCCGCCGCCGCCCCGACCGCCAACGCCTGGCGCGCACGGGGCCTGGCGTAGGCGCGGTCCTCATTGGCGGGATCATCGATCCAGCGTTCACCGCGCTCGACCAGCCAATCGCGGATTGATCTCCTCCGTACACGGAGCATCGGCCGCAGCAGGAAGACTCCGCGGCCCTGTGGCCAGGCCGGCGAGGGCGCCCATTCGCGCGGATCGGGCGTGGTCGAGCCGGCCTCGCGCATCAACCGCGCCTCCAGCACGTCGTCGGCGGTGTGGCCCATCAGGACGACGCGGGCGCCGGCGTCGCGGGCGGCGTCGGCCAGCAGGGCGTGCCGGGCGTGACGAGCGGCGGCGGGGAGACCGGTCGCGGGCTTGTCGCCGGTCCAGGCCAGGGCCTGGAACGAAGCTCCTAGCCGTGCGGCGGTGGCGGCGCAGGCGTCCGTCCAGGCGGCGCTCTCGGAGCGCAGGCGGTGGTCGACGGTCAGCACCAGCAGGCGCCGGCCGGTCCGCCGCGCCCACGCCTGGGCGATCAGGGCCAGGGCCAGGGAGTCGCCGCCGCCGGAGAGGGCGACCGCGACTGGGCGCGGGCTGTCGTCCAGCAGGCGGCGGCCGAGGATCTCGCCGACCGCGTCATCGAGGCCGGCGTTCGTGGCCCCGTGCGTCGCCGCTACCCGCACTTCGCCTGGACGCGCACCGTCGCGGCGCGCGATTTGATGGCTTCCGGCGCCTTGGGATAGCGGTGGTTGAGCTCGGTCAGGGCCTGGCAGGCGTCGGCGGGCTTCTTCAGCTGCACCAGCGCGCGGCCGAGCTCGACGACCGCGTCAGGCGCCCAGGCGGTCTGTGGCCAGCCGCGGATGGCGCCGATGAAGGCGCTGGCGGCGCGCGCGTAGTCGCCGTTCACTGCCAGCGTCTTGCCCCACCAGTAACGGGCCTCCGGCGCGCGCGGCGTGTCCGGATAGGTGGTGACGTAGTCGCTGAACGCGGTCTGGGCGGAGTCATAGTCGCCGCTCAGCATCAGTTGCCGCGCCTTGGTGAAGGCAGCGTTGGCGGCGGCCGCGGCGGCCTTGGGGTCGGCGGGCGGAGCCGGTTCGGCCGCCGGCGGCGGACCGGCCTGAGCCGCCGCCTGGGCGGCTTGCGCCGCGTCGGCCAGCTTCTGCTCGTCGGCGGTCAACCGGTCGCCGAGCGATTTCACCTGGGCGCGGAGCGCGGTGTTTTCGCGCCGCGCCTGGTCGAGCTCGTGGGTGGTGGTCTCCAGCGAGCCGTTGAGCTTGGTGATCGTCTGCTCGATGTCGCCGATCTTGGTGGCGATGTCGGCCAGCCGCGCGTCGGTGTCGGCGGGCTCGACCACAACCGGGGCGCCGGTCTTCTGGGCCTTGAAGACGATGTCGCGCAGTTCGCGCACGACCTTTTCCATGCGGTCGAGCCGCTTGGCGTCGCGCGCGTCCAGCGGGTCGTCCATGGGCGTCTGGGCGAAGGCCAAGGTTGGCGAGACGACCGGCGCGGCGATCAGGGCGATCGCCGCGCAGGCTGCCAACAGACGGAGCGGTCGTTTGGGTGTCATTGCATCCGGGCGCCGCTGACGATCGCGGTATGGCCGTTACGGTTATGGGCCTCCGCCTGCTCGCCCACGCCGGTGTCGATCGGCTTTTCCTTGCCGAACGAGACGGTGGTGATGCGGGTGGCCGCGACCCCGTGGGCGACCAGGTATTCGCGCACCGCGTTGGCGCGCCGGGCGCCAAGCGCCAGGTTGTATTCCTCGGTGCCGCGTTCGTCGGCGTTGCCCTCGATGCGCACCTGTACGGCCGGATAGCGCTTCAGCCAGTCCGACTGAGCATCGAGCAGCGGGGCCGCGTCGGCGCGGATCGTATACATGTCGTAGTCGAAGTAGACGCGGTCGCCGACGTTGACGGTGAAGTCGCGCTCCGAACCCGGCAGCGCGTTCTGGGTCACCGGTTCGGCGCGGTTCGGATTGGACTGCGGACGCGACGGCTCGGCGCCGCGCGGCGCCGGCGTCGCCTGGCTGGTGGGATAGGAGGGCTTGGGACCGTGGCCGCAGGCGGCGAGCGTCAGCGCGCCGGCGGCGATGAGCGTCAGTCGCAGGGCGCTCCTGGTGTTTGCGGGGGTGACCATGGGAGACGTCTCCTTCGAAAGGCGCGCCGGCCCTGATCAACAGGCGGCGCTTGGGTGAGAATCTAGTGGTCCGCCTCGCGGCGCAACCCTGGAGCCTCTCCGAGGAAAGGCTCCACAGCGGAGTCAGTTCAATAGCGGCGACCAGGCCGGGTCGGATCCGGCGCCGGGATAGGGCAGCGGTTGCAGGGTGCGGCCGGTGACGTCGACGCTCCACAGCTTCGATGTGCCGCCCGCGCCCTGGCGGGTGAACACCAGCACCCGGCCGTTCGGCGCCCAGGCGGGTCCCTCGTCGAGGTAGCTGGAAGTGAGAATCCGCTCGTCCGAGCCGTCGGGTTTCATCACCCCGATGTGGAACTCGCCGCCGGTCTGTTTGGTGAAGGCGATGAACTCGCCGGTGGGACTCCAGACGGGCGCGGTGTAGCGGCCCTGGCCGAAGCTGATCCGCCGCGGGTTCGAGCCGTCGGCGCCCATGATGTAGAGCTCCGGCTGGCCGGAGCGGTCGGAGTTGAAGACGATCTGCGCGCCGTTGGGCGAGAACGACGGCGAGGTGTCGATGGCCGGATCGACGGTCAGTCGCGTCGTGGCTCGGCTTCTCAGGTCCATCATGAAGATGTCGCTGTTGCCGCCGCGCTCGACGGAGAAGGCGACCTTCGATCCGTCCGGCGAGAAGCGCGGCGAGAACACCATGCCTTTGAACTCGCCCAGGCTTTCGCGCCGGGTGGTGTCGAGGTCGAGGAGGTAGATCTTCGAGCCTTCCGGCCGCAGCTCCATGTAGGTGAGTTGCTGGCTGGTGGAGGAGAAGCGCGGCGTCATGATCGTGGCGCTGCCGTCGGTCAGGTACTGCGGATTGGCGCCGTCCTGGTCCATGATCGCCAGGCGCTTGGTCTTCGACCCACGCCCGCCGGTCTCGGCGACGAAGGCGATGCGGGTGTCGAAATAGCCCTTCTCACCGGTGAGCAGCTCATAGACGAAGTCGGCGATCTTGTGCGCCGCGCGCCGCCAGTTCTCCGGGCTGGAGGTGAACCGCTCTCCCTTCAGCTCCTTCTCGGCGAAGACGTCGCAGATACGGATGTCCACCTGCAGGCCGGCGCCGGCGGCGCTGGCCTGGCCGTAGAGCAGGGCTTGGGCGTTGATCTTCTGCCAGGCGGGATAGTTGGGTTGCACCGCGACGGTCAGGTCGCGATCGGTGAAGCTCGCGGGGTCCAGCGGGCGGACGAGGCCCGAGCGTTGCAGGTCGCTGCTGACCACGCCGACGATATCGGCGCCGACCTGGCCGCCGCCGAAGGCCGGGATCGCGATCGGCAAGGGCTGAACGTCGGCGCGGTTGACGTTGACCTCGATGTCGGCGCGCGCCGCGCCGGGGCGGAGCAGGGCGGCGGCCGGCAGGGCGGCCATGGCCGTTAGCAGGGTCCGTTTGGAAAACTGGGTCATCCGGAGCAGGCCTCGCGCGCGTTGAAGTTGACCGCGATCTTCTCACCGTAGAACTCGCGCGGCAGGGACCGGAAGGGCGCCGCCGCATAGACGGCGCGCACGGCGCGGTCGGCGGCGGCGCGGGCCACCTCGCCGGAGCCGGCCTTGATCTGTGGCGTCGCATCGCCGACCACCTGGCCGCCCTGGCCGATGGTGAAGGTGACGCGCAGCTGCACGTCGCGGCCGCCCTCCACGTCGCAGTTAGGGTTCCAGCGCCGTTGCAGCTCGTCGGCGAGCCCGCTCATGGCGGCGGCGGAGACCCCCGTCCCCACGGTTTGGCGGGCGACCAGCGCGGTGTCGGGCCGGGCCGGGCCCTTGGGCGCCGACGACGGCTTAGGCGGCGCGGGCTTGGTCATCTTGGAGATGCTGGCCGAGAGCGCGTCGAGATCGAGGGTCTTCTCCGGCTTGGCCGGCGGCGTCGGCTTGGCGGGCGCCGGCGTCGGGATCGGCTTGACCTCCTTGGGGGTCGGGACCGGCTTGGGCGGCGGCGGTGTGGGTTTCGGCTCGGGCTTGGGCGGCGTCGACTGGTGGGGCGCGTCTGGGACCGGCGTGTCGGTCTGGGCGGTCTGTTCCACCGGCGCCTGCTCGACGGGCTTGAGGTCGGCGTCGGGCGCGCGGCTGACGATGGTCACCGGCACCACCGAGCCCACCTTCAGGTCGTGGGTGAAGTTCCAGGAGATGAGCAGCAACGCCGCCACGGTCGTGTGCAGCAGCACCGACCCAAGCATGGCTGGCTGAAGCTCGCGGCGGGTCACGGGGTGTCAGGTCCCCCAGGCGCTGTGGCGGGCTTGGGCGTCGCGCCCGACGACGGCCCGCCGGTGTCGGTGATCAGGTTGATCGAGGTGAAGCCGGACGTCGACAGCGAGGCCATCACCTGGGCGACGATGGCGTAGGGCGCCTTGCCGTCGGCGCGCACGTAGATCGGCTTGGTCGTCGGCCCGGCCATCTCCTTCAGGCGCGGCGCGAGGTTGCCAAACGGCACCTCGTCCTCCTTCACGAAGATCTGGCCGTCAGCGCGGATGGTGACGGTGAGCGGCTGCGTCTGATCCTGCAGGGAGCCGGCCTCGGTCTTCGGCAGCTCCACCGGCACGCCGGCGGTGAGCAGCGGCGCGGAGATCATGAAGACGATCAGCAGCACCAGCATCACGTCGACCAGCGGGGTGACGTTGATCTCGGAGAGCGCGCCGCGGCGGGCGCGCCCGCGGCGGCGGCGTCCACGGCCGCCGCCGGTGGCGGCGAAGGCGTCGTTGGCGGAGAGCGCCATGGCCTAGACCCGCTCCGCCAGCCGCCGTTGGATGGCGGTGGAGAGGTCGTCGGCGAAGCCCTCGAGCCGGCCGGAGAACTTGGCCGCATCGGTCGAGAACTTGTTGAACGCGATGTAAGCGGGAATTGCAGCAGCGAGACCGATGGCGGTGGCGAACAGGGCCTGGGCGATCGAGGGGGCGACGACGGCCAGCGAGGTGTTCTTCTGGATCGCGATCGCCTGGAACGAGTGCATGATACCCCACACCGTCCCGAACAGCCCAATGAAAGGCGACGCGGTGGCGACGATGGCGAGCGAGCCCAGGCCGTCCTCGATGCGTGAGCTCTCGCGGGCGATGGCGGCGTCGAGGACCCGGTCGATGCGCTGGATCAGGAAGGCGGCCTGACTGTCGTTGGTCAGGCCCTTGGCCCGCGCGTCGCGCCATTCGCGCAGCGCGCCCTGCAGCATGCGGGGGAGAGCGTGGCGCGGGCGCTCGCCGGCCTCGGCGGCGACGTCCTCCAGGCTCTTGCCCGAGGCCACGGCGTCCTCGAAGGCGTTGGCCTCGCGGTTCAGCCGCGAGAAGCGGAAGGTCTTGTCGATGATCACCGTCCAGGACCACAGCGAGGCCCCGGCCAGTCCCAGCATGACCAGTTTCACGATCCAGTCGGCCTGCATGAACAGGTGAATGAAGTTGAAGCTCTCTGGCGTGACGGCGGCGACGGAATCCATGCGAGGTCCAGGAGCTCCCAAGACAAGTAACGCGGCGGGGAAGAAATGGTCGTGGCGCGAGGCGATGGCGAACTTATGGCGAGTCGGCAAACAGCGGAGCCAGAGCGTCCTTTAGACCCGCCGGCGGGCGGATGGCGCGGCCGGCGAGGTCGATGCAGGCTGCTTCAACCTGCGCGGTGGCGATCAGTTCCTCGCCGCGGGTGATCCGCTGGCTGATGAACAGGCGCGGGCCCTTGACGCTGTCATAGGTGGTGCGGACCAGGAGCGCGTCGTCGATCCGCGCGGCGCGCTTGAAGTCGACGGTGATGCGGGTGATCGTAAAGGCGCTGGGGTTGGGCTGTTCCAGCAAGGCGGAATGGCTGACGCCGACCACGCGGAAGAAGTCGCTCCGCCCGCGCTCGAAATAGCGCAGGTAGTTGGCGTGATAGACGACGCCGGTGAAGTCGGTGTCCTCGTAATAGATGCGCACCGGCAGCTGATGCTCGCGGCCGACCAGCCAGCCCGATGATGGATCACTCATCGAACAGGTCCCCGGGCTGGGGCTGACCGACGCCTTTCGGAGCCATGAGGCCCAGGTGCGCATAGGCCTTGGCGCAGGCCATGCGGCCGCGGGGCGTGCGCTGGATGAAACCCTGCTGCAGCAGGAAGGGCTCGATGACGTCCTCGACGGCGTCGCGGGCCTCGGCGATGGCGTAGGCCAGCGTCTCGACGCCTGCGGGGCCTCCGCCATAGTTCTCGATCAGCGCGCGCAGATATTTGCGGTCGAGCGCGTCCAGGCCGTGCTCATCCACGTCGAGACGGGCCAAGGCGCTGGCGGCCGCCTTGCGGTCGATCAGCTCGACGCCATCGGAGGCGGCGAAGTCGCGGACCCGGCGCATCAGCCGGCCGGCGACGCGCGGCGTGCCCCGCGAGCGCGCGGCGATCTCGGCGGCGCCTTCCGGATGCAGGGCCAGGCCGAGTTTCGCGGCGGCCTGGGTCAGCACCTTCTGCAGTTCGGCCGGCGTGTAGAACTCCAGGCGGATCGGGATGCCGAACCGGTCGCGCAAGGGCGTCGCCAGCAGGCCCGCCCGCGTGGTGGCGGCGACCAGCGTGAAGGGCGCCAGGTCGATGCGGATCGAGCGCGCCGAGGGCCCCTCGCCGATCATCAGGTCCAGCACGTGGTCCTCCATGGCCGGATAGAGGATCTCCTCGACGTTGGCGGCGAGCCGATGGATCTCGTCGATGAACAGGACGTCGTTGGGCTCGAGGTTGGTGAGGATGGCGGCGAGGTCGCCGGCCTTGGCCAGCACCGGGCCGCTGGTGGCGCGGAAGTTGACGCCCAGTTCGCGGGCGACGATCTGGGCCAGCGTGGTCTTGCCCAGACCCGGCGGGCCGAACAGCAGCACGTGGTCCAGCGCCTCGCCGCGCGACTTGGCGCCCTCGATGAACACCCGCAGGTTCCCCTTGGCCTGCTCCTGCCCGACGAACTCGGCGAGGGTTTGCGGGCGCAGCGCCTTGTCGGGGGCTTCCAGCGGCGCGGGTTCTCCGGAGACGAGGCGGGTCACCGCCCGAGCTCCTGCAACGCGGCCTTGATCAAGGCCGGCGCCTCCGCCTCATCGCCCATGCGTAGCGCCGCCTGTTCGACGACGCGCCTGGCGGCGGGTTCGGCGACGCCCAGGCCCATCAGGGCGGCGACGGCTTCGCCGGCGGCCGACGGCGGCGCGGGCTTGGCGGGGCCGGCCGACGCGTGGAAGGCGGCGACCAGGCCGTCGGCGATGGGCTTGTCCTTCAGCTCGGTGACGATGCGCAGCGCCAGTTTCGGTCCGACGCCCTGGGCGCGGGAGACCGCGGCCTGGTCGCCGCGGCCGGCGGCGGCCTGCAGTTCAGCGGGCGGCAGGACGTCGAGGACCGCCAGCGCCGCCTTGGGGCCGACGCCCTGAATGGTCTTCAGCATAACGAAGGCCCGGCGCTCGTGGCGGTCGAGGAAGCCGTAGAGGGTTATGCCGGTCTGCTCGCCCCACTGGCTTTCGATGTGCAGGGTGGCGGTCTCGCCGGTCCCGGGCAGGCGGGAAAGCGTCCGCGAGCCGCAGCGCACCACATAGCCGACGCCGGCCACGTCGATCAGCGCCTCTTCCTCGCCCACCTCGGCGACCACGCCCCAGAGGCGGCCGATCATGGGGTCGCTCCCGCGCGGCGAATGTGAATGGCGTTCAGCATCTGTTCCAGGCTCCTCGTAAACCGCGTCGCCCCGCTTGAAAACCGAGAACGCCTGGGGACCGCCAGGGCGCGCCGACGGGCGCCGGTTAACCGGACTTTTCAACACTCCCCGGCCGCCGGGACCGGTCAAAAATGTGCAGTGGCGAACGCCGTTCATCCGGCTACGGTCCTGGGGTCCTTGGGGGGACGCCGCATGACCGAGCCCACGACGGACCGAGCGCTGCCTGGGGGGCCGCACAAGCCGCCGCATCCGTCCGTCTACCTGTTGCTGTTCATGCCCTACGGGGCGGCCGGCGGCTATGTGACGGTGACGCTGGCCTACATGCTGACCAAGGCCGGGGCGAGCGTGGCGCAGGTGGCGACCCTGGTGGCGCTGTCGATCCTGCCCAGCACCTACAAGGTGCTCTGGGCGCCGCTGGCCGACACCACCCTGACCCCGAAGATCTGGTACCGGATATCGGTGATCGTGACGGTGCTGGGGTTCCTGGCCTTCGCGGTCATGCCCTACACCGTGGCCCTGCTGCCGGTGTTCGGGGTGGTGATCTTCGCGATGAACACCACCTCGACCTTTTCGGCCATGAGCGTGGAACGGCTGATGGCCTATGACACGCCGCCGAGCCAGAAGGGCCGGGCCGGCGGCTGGGCGCAGGCCGGCAATCTCGGCGGGACGGGCCTGGGCGGCGGGGTTGGGTTGGTGATCGCCCAGCACTCAAGCCACGCCTGGCTGCCCGCCATCACGCTCGCCCTGCTCTCCCTGGGCTGCATGCTGGGGCTGCGGGGCCTCTCCGATCCGGCGCATGAGGTGCAGGGCGGCTATCTCACGGTCCTGAAAACAGCGGCCAAGGATGTCTGGAGCCTGATGATCACGCGGCTCGGCCTGTTGGCGGCGGTGCTGGTGCTGCTGCCGGTCGGCACGGGCGCGGCTTCAAACCTGTGGGCGGCGATCGCCGGCGACTGGGGCGCCAGCGGCGACGAAGTGGCGCTGATCGGCGGCGGTCTCAGCGGGGTGGTCTGCATTATAGGGTCCGTCGCCGGTGGCTATCTCTGCGACCGGATGGACCGCAAGCTGGCCTATCTGCTGTTCGGCCTGGGGACGGCGGCCGCCGCCGTGGCCATGGCGATGGGGCCGCGCACGGCCTTGGCCTTCATCGTCTTCGCCACGATCTACAATCTGATCCTCGGCTTCGTGTACGGCGGGTTCTCGGCCGTGGCGCTGGAGGCCATCGGCAAGGGGGCGGCGGCCACCAAGTACAACATGCTGGCCTCGCTCTCGAACATACCGATCCTGGCCATGACCGCGCTGGACGGCTGGGCCCAGGGCCGCTGGGGATCGGGCGGCATGCTGGTCTTCGAGGCGAGCCTGGGCGTGGCGGGCGCGGTCGCGTTCGCGGTCATTGTCTACAGCACGCGCGGGCTGACCTGGCGGGGCGTGTTCGGAGGCCTGCTGCCGAAGCCGGCCTAGGCCGCGTAGCTCCGCGCGCGCCTGGCGTGGGCGTGGGCGATGGCGACGGCGAGCGCGTCGGCCGCGTCGGCGGTGGTGTCGCCGGCGGTCGGCAGCAGGCGGCGGATCATGAAGCCGACCTGGGCCTTGTCGGCTGCGCCGGTGCCGACCACGGCCTTCTTGACCACGGTGGCGGCGTATTCGGCGACGGAAAGGCCCGCCCGCGCCGGGGCGATCAGGCAGCAGGCCCGCGCATGGCCGAGCTTCAGCGCCGACTGGGCGTTGGTGTTCATGAAGGTCTCTTCCACCGCGGCCTCGTGCGGCGCGTGGAGCGCGATCACCTCGGCGATCTGGTCGAAGAGGATCAACAGCCGCTCGGAGAAGGGGAGCGTGTCCTTCGGCGCGATGACTCCGTGGGCGACGTGGATCAGCCTCGCCCCCTCGATGGCGATCACGCCCCAGCCGGTGCGGCGCAGGCCCGGGTCCAGGCCGATTATGCGAATCGCGGCGTTCATCGTCTGTTCCAGTGTGGCTGACGCAGAGATGAAGGGGAAGGGTTGAGGAAGGGTGGAGGGGCCGCGGCAGCAAAGGAGGTGGGCCTAGGGCCCCCACTGCCCCGTGCTGAGGTGTTCGTGAGCGATCAGCCAGCCGGCGGTCGGGTCCTTCCGAAGGACGCGGGTGCCTCGTCCGCCGCCGCCGACCTCGGCGCCCCGGGCGCGGCCTGACCAGGCGAAGTGATAGATGACCGCCGCGGCGGCGTCGGACTGCTCGATCCAGGCCTGGTCCAGGGTCGAATAGCTGTAGTCCTCGACCGGCTTCCAGCTCGAGGTCATGACCTGCGCGAAAGCGTCCTTGCCCCGGACGGCCGTTCCGTTGCTGTAGAAAAACACGACGTCGTCGGTGAGTAGCGCCAGGGCGGCCTTGATCTCCCGGCGGATCAGCGCGGCGGTGAAATCGGCCACACACGCCTGAGGAGAGCCTGCGGACACTCGGCGCGATCCTTTCGATAGGCGCGAAACGGGGGGTTCTGCGCGGGGTGAGCCTTTCACCGAACCTGGATGGGCTGCAATGGCGGTCGCTCGACAGAATAGCCGCCATGAGATTCAAGCCGGAGGCTGTGGGTCAGCCCCGAAATGCTTGTCGACCGCTCTCGCAAGTGGCGTCACGGCCCCTTCTCCCACAAGGGGAGAAGGGCAGGAGGTTGGACGTGCGGCCAGACGTCCCACTTCACGCCGTCCCTCAAAGGTGTATTGTATGCATACTATCATACAGACCGGGGAGGACGTGAGCGATGCGCAAATATGTCTTGGCGATGGGGCTGCTGGTGCTGGCGGCGGCGACGCCCGCGGCGGCGGATACCGGGCAGGAGATCGCCGCCCATGGCGCGACCCTGAAGTTCCAGGGCGCGGACGTCGTGTTCGCCTTCACGCCGGACGGCAAGGTCAGCGGCATGAACGGCCGGATCAACGGGACGTGGCGGATCGACGGCGACAAGCTCTGCAGCGCGACCAACACCGCGCCGGAAAACTGCCTTCCCCTCCCCGCCGGCAAGAAGTCGGGGGACAGTTTCGATATCGAGCTGCCGGCGGGCACGGCGACGGTGAAGATCAACTAGCGGGCGGCGGCGGCCTTTTGCTTGCTCTCTCCACCCTCTCCCTTTCGGCTTCGCCGGGAGGGAGGGGACTTCTATTTTCGCCGGGCGCGATCAATGGTCGGAGGTATTCCCTGCACACCCTTGAGATTCGATGACGCCACGCTTTCCCGACGCGCCGGCCCGGCTGGCCCATCTGCCCCGCGACCGGCGCGGGTTCCCGGCGCCCTGGTTCGTATCCTGGGAGGCCGGCGAGCCGCGGTTTCCGGTGGTCGATGCGGCCAAGCTGAGCCTCGCCTGGAACGAGGAGCGCTGCTGGGTCTGCGGCGATCGGCTGGGGGCCTATCGCGGCTGGGTCGTGGGGCCGATGTCGGTGATCGAGGGCGCGACGCCGGAGCCGCCGTCGCACTATGAATGCGCCGCCTTTTCGGTCAGCGCCTGCCCGCACCTGTCGACGGCCCACGCGCGGTTCAGCGACCGCTACGCCGACGCAGCCGACTGCGTGGCCCAGCCGAACATCAGCAAACAGGGCTCGGCGGTGACCGCGATCTGGATCACCAAGGGGCGCGGCGCGACCCCGTTCCGCGCCGGCGCCGGCACCCTGTTCGGGCTCGCCGAGCCGACGCGGCTCGAGTGGTATGCGGCGGGGCGCCGGGCGTCGGGCGGCGAGGTGGCCGAAGCGATCGGCCAAGCGCTGCCGACGCTGCGGACCGCCGCCGAGGCCGAGGGGCGCGGGGCCGAGTTCGAGCGGCGGCTGCGGTGGCTGGAGGGGTGGGCGCCGCAACCCTGACGGGCGGTCCTGAGGCGGGGCCGTCTCGGGTGGCCGGATCGAACCGCGTCATTGCGGCGTTAGGCGCTCAGTAAGAGAGAGCGTTCCGTGCCCAGACCGTTGGACCAGCATCTTGTCGTCGAAAATCCCCGGAGCGTCGATGACCCCCGCAGCTTCGTGGACGAGGACCTGACCGGGCGCGTGCTGCTGGACGGCGGGACCTTCGAGCGGTGCCGGTTCCGGGACGCGGCGCTCATCTACATCGGCGGCGCGCCGCCGACGCTGGTGGACTGTTCCTTCCAGAGCGTCTCGTTCGAGTTCACCGGCGCGGCGGGGCGGACGGTGGCGTTCCTGCAGGCGATGGCGTCGCCGAAAAGCGGCCTCAGCAGCATCTTCAAGGCGACCTTCCCCCGGCTGTTCGGGCACTAGGAGGCGGTCGGCCCCGGCGCTACTGCAGCATTGCCGAGACCGGCCGGGCGGCTTCGGGCGAGGCGGCCGCGCTGTCGCGCCAGCCTTCGAAGAAATAGTGGACGCCGACGTCGAGGGCGCAGGCGAGCTTGTAGAGGACCACCGCGGAGGTGCGGTTCTCGCAGCATTCGTACTTATGGATCTGGCGGAACTGCAGGCCCGCGCGGGCGGCGACCTCCGCCTGGCTCAGCCCAAGCGCCTTGCGGCGTTGGCGAAGACGCTTGCCGATATAGAGGTTGAGAAGATCGTCCATCGTCTGCCTCGCCGGGTAAGGTCTCAACAGGCCGCCGCGGCGCCGGGCCACCGTTACTTATCGAGCGGCCACGAGGACTGTCCTGGCGGCGTCAGCCCAGCCCCGCTTCCTCTATAGCGCAGCTCTGACGTTGCGTATATCGGACCTAAGTCTTAGGACTTAAGTCCTAGAGCCTGGCGCGGTCCTCGGCGCTGCCAGACGGGCTCAGGCCCTCGAAGAAGAAGCCGATGTCGACCTCGAGCGCGGTGGCGAGCTTCCAGAGGATGGCGGCCGAGACCTGGGCCGAGCCCGCCTCGTACTTGGCGATCTGCTGGAAGCGCACGCCGCAGGCCGGGCTGATGTCCTTCAGCGAAAGGCCGAGCGCCTTGCGCCGCCAGCGCAAACGCCGGCCCACCGTGGCGTCGAACGTGTCGGACATCTGAAAAAGGCCCCCAACCGCTCCAAATCGCGAAAAGCGCCGCCCCCGAGGTCCCGCGACGCCGGCCGCCCATTGAACCCGGGAATTGCGACGAATACTCAATCAGGCGCGCGACGGTCGGACCATTGCCTATTTAGGCGACGAAAAATCGCCACGCGCGGGTCTTCCGGTGCGGCCCGGCTTTGCAGTAGGTGAGGGGCGCTCGCAAACCCCGCGCCCCAGCAAGGAAGACACGCATGTTCTCTCACATCATGATCGGGACCAACGACCTGCCGCGCGCCAAGTCGTTCTACGATGCGCTGCTGGGGACGCTGGGCGTCGCGCCGGCCATCGTCGACCGCCACCGGATCTTCTACCGCACGCCCACGGGCACGTTTTCGGTGTCGCTGCCGATCAACGGCGAGCCGGCGACGGCGCCGAATGGCGGCACCATCGGCTTCGCCTGCGCTTCGTCCGAACAGGCCGACGCCTGGCACGCCGCCGGCCTCGCGGCGGGCGGGACCACCTGCGAGGACCCGCCGGGCGTGCGCGAAGGCGCGGCCGGCAAGCTCTACCTCGCCTATCTGAGGGATCCGGACGGCAACAAGCTCTGCGGCCTCTACCGGATGCCGGCGACCGCCGCCGCCTAGGGCCGCGTCAGCACCGTCATCGTCAGCTCGGTCCGCAGCGCAAAGCCCAGGCTCTCGTAGAGGGCGATGGCCTGGGCGTTGTGGGCGTAGCTGTGCAGGAAGGCGGTCTCGCCGCGCGCCGCGATCCGCTCGGCGACGACCCGCATCAGGGCGCCGGCGAGGCCGCGGCCGCGCTGGCCGGGCTCGGTGCAGACGCCGCTGACCTCGGTGAAGCCCGGCGGGTTCATCCGCTCGCCGGCCATGGCCAGCAGGCGGCCCGCGGCGTCCTTGACGCCCACGAAGGCGCCGAGCCGGTGGGTCCGTGCGAAGAACGGACCGGGCTGGGTGAGCGTGGCCAGCGCCAGCATCTGGCCGGCATCGGCGTCGGTGAGGTCGACGATTTCGAAGGCGGGCGGTCCGTCCGGCGCGGGCGTCAGCCGGTCGCAGACCATCTGCCAGATGAGGCGCGGCTCGGCGGCGAGGCCGATCGGCGGGCCAGGCTCGGCGACGCCGACCGTGGCGAGCGCGCCCCCGGCCGGGACCAGGGCGGCGAGCGCCGCCAGGCTTTCGTCCGAGCCATCCGCGGCGGCGGCGAACAGGCCGTAGTCGGCCTCGAGACGCCAGGCCCGCGCATCGCCCCGGGCCAGATGCGCCTGGCGGGTGGTGAGCGTCGTCCACACCGGGCGGTCGAGAGGATGGGCGGCGCACATGCGGTCCAGATAGGGCTGCTCGGCCGATCGGCCAACCGTCCTAGCCGACGACCGGCTTTTCCTCGCCCCACCAGAGCGGGCTCTTGGGAAGATCGATGAAGCGGCGCTCGTCCTCCAGGAGCAGCAGGCCGGCTTCGCGCGCCTCCGGGCGCTCGCCGTTGGCGACCACGGCGTCCAGGCTGTCGAACCACAGCTCGGCGACGCCGTCGTACTCGGCCGGCGCGCCGCGGCCGGCCCGCAGCGCCGCGCTGGCCGCCTCCGGGTAGCTGTGCAGCTGGACGTAGCGGCGGATCTGCAGGACCTCGGCCACCGAGGCGACCAGGGGCGCGTGGGTGTTGATCCAGTAGTCCTGGAACGCCTCGCGGCTGAGCTGGGGCAGGCGGATGAGGCAGAAGGTGAGCTTGAGCATGATCCCCTCGATGGCGGCGCGGCGCAGGTTGACGTGTACGGAAAGCCGCATTGACAAGGCGGCCACTTCGCCGCCCACTGGCCCCTGCGTGTTAAACCCCCGGGGGCCCAGGGGCATTTTAGATGACCTTACCGACTGAAGCCGTCACTCTCGCAGGGAGTGGCCTGGTCTTCATCAACGATTACAGCGACTCCGTCAGCGCCGACTACCGCTCCGCGATCATCTCCGCCGAGAATTTCCTGCAGAGCCACTTCACCAACCAGCTGACGGTGAGCGTGAACTTCGACTTCGCGCCGCTGAGCGCGGGCTCGAGCGCGGAGAACAATTTCGACGAGAAGAGCGTCAGCTATGCGCAGTTCGTCGCGGCGCTCAGGACGCACGCCACCACCGCCGACGACCTGCTGTCGGTGAACGGCCTGCCGGCGAGCGACCCCTCCGGCGGCGCGGGGTTCGCGATCCCGACCGCCGAGGCGGTGATGCTGGGTCTGGCCAAACAGTCCAACAACATCGTCGACTCGGTGACGCTGAACTCGAACCTCAACTTCACCTTCGGCCAGGACGCCATCGGCGCCGTCGAGCACGAGTTGAGCGAGGGCGTGTTCGGCCGGATCGGCAGCCTGGGCTTCGACGGAAGCCAGTGGAATCCGATGGACCTGTTCCGTTTCACGGCCAGCGGCCAGCGGGATTTCACCGGCGGGTCGGACGGGGTGGAGACCTTCTTCGGCGTCGACGCCAACCACGTCACCAGCTTCGCGTTCCACAACGCCATCAACAGCTTGGGTCAGAATGACGGCGAGGACCTCGCCGACTGGGACCACACCTTCGGCGACGCCTTCGGGGCCGGCGGTCCGGGCGCGCCCGGGACGGTGTCGGCCACCGACCTGCAGGTGCTGGACATCCTGGGCTGGAATCCGACGAGCCAGTCGGGGCCCTTCGTCCCCGCGCCGGACGATTTCGCCAACAGCCTCAGCGACCTCACGCATCCACTTGGCCAGGTCGCCATCGGCGGCACGGCGACCGGCGTGCTGCAGCAGGCCGGCGACCGCGACTGGTTCGCCGTGCAGCTGCAGGCCGGCAACACCTATTCGATCACCGAGACCGGCTCGACCGGCCATGGCGGCACGCTCGCCGACCCGTTCCTGCGGCTGCACGACTCCAGCGGCGCGCTCATCGCCTCGAACGACGACATCGTCGACGGGACCAATCCGGATTCGCGATTGTCGTTCACGCCCACGGCGTCGGGGACCTACTACGTCGAGGCGGGCGCCTTCGTCGACGGCTACGCCGGCAGCTATACGGTCGGCGTCACCCAGACGGGGACGGGAGCGGTCGCCAGCGGCCCCGGCCAGGTGATCAACGGCGCGGCCGGCGGCGACACCATCCAGGCGCCGGAGACCAATGACACCATCACCGCAGGCTCAGGCGGCGCCAACTACCTGCGCGGCAACGGCGGCGACGATTCGATCCAGGGCGGCGCGGCCTTCGACGACATCAACGGCAACAAGGGCAATGACACCATCGACGGCGGGTCTGGCGGCGGCGACTTCCTGGTGGGCGGCCAGGGCAACGACCTGATCACCGCCCACGCCAGCGCCAATCAGATCCTGGGCAATCTGGGCAACGACACCCTGATGAGCGGCTCGGGCGCCGATGTGGTGCGCGGCGGCCAGGGCGACGACGTCATCGTGGCGGGGTCGGGCGACCAGTTCCTGTCGGGCGACCGCGGCAATGACACCATCACCGCCGGCAGCGGCCACGACACCATCCACTCATCGCAGGACGCCGGCATCGAC
>NZ_DATGEX010000018.1:0-43889 GCF_035309685.1 Phenylobacterium sp. | reverse complement strand
GGGATCGAGGCCGGCGCCTATGTGCTGAAGGCGGCCTACGCCGGCCAGTCCGGCAAGCTCGCCTATGCCCGGGTGTTCGGCAAAGCCCTGCCGGACGGCGCCGACTTCGTGCTGCCGGACGGTGAGCGCTGCCGGGCCGGCGGGCTGTTCTCGGTGCAGGGCGCGGCGATCAAGAAGATCGCCTCGGCCCCGGTCGGCGAGGTTTGCGCCATCGGCAAGGTGGAGGC
Source organism: Phenylobacterium sp. (assembly GCF_035309685.1). Lineage (GTDB taxonomy): Bacteria > Pseudomonadota > Alphaproteobacteria > Caulobacterales > Caulobacteraceae > Phenylobacterium. The sequence continues at coordinate 43,662 of NZ_DATGEX010000018.1, read as the reverse complement.
GGCGCAAGCCGGCCAGATCCTCTCGACCACCGGCAAGCCGCAGACGGTGACGGCCGCCGCGACGCCGCGCCGGCCGCTGTTCGCCGTCGCGCTCTCGGCCCGCAACCACAAGGACGACGTCCGCCTCTCCGGGGCGCTCGGCAAGCTGATCGAGGAGGACCCCGGCCTACGCCTCACGCATGACGCGGAGTCCCGCCAGGTGCTGCTGGCCGGCCAGGGCGAGGGCCATGTGCGGCTGGCGCTCGAGCGGCTGAAACGCCGCTTCGGCGTCGAGATCGACACCCAGCAGCCGAAGACCGCCTACCGCGAGACCATCCAGCGCGGCACGACCCAGCGCTCGCGGCACAAGAAGCAGTCCGGCGGCCATGGCCAGTTCGCCGACGTAACGGTGGAGATCCGGCCCCTGCCCCGCGGCTCGGGCTTCGTCTTCAGCCAGCGCGTGGTCGGCGGCGCGGTGCCCAAGCAGTGGATCCCCGCCGTCGAGCAGGGCGTCCGCGACGGGCTGGAAAAGGGCCATCTCGGCTTCCCGGTCACCGACCTGGAGGTCACGCTGACCGACGGCCAGACCCACAGCGTCGACTCCTCCGAAATGGCCTTCCGCATGGCCGGGCGCCTGGCGATGGAAGAGGGCCTGCCGGACTGCGGCGCGGTGCTGCTGGAGCCCATCGAGAAGCTTACGGTCTATTCGCCCTCGCCCAGCGCCTCGAACGTCACCTCGGCGCTCACCGCCCGGCGCGGCCAGATCCTGGGTCTGGCCCCCCGGGAAGACTGGCGCGGCTGGGAGCGGATCGAGGCCTATCTGCCGCAGTCCGAACGCCAGGGGCTGATCGCCGAACTGCGCGGCCTGACCCAGGGCCTGGGCGCCTTCGAGGCCGACTTCGACCATATGGCCGAACTGACCGGCCGCCTGGCGGCCGAGGCCAGCGAGGCGGCCCGGCCACACGCTTGATCTGACGCCAAAAACCTCCCTCGGGCCCTTCGCTCGGGGGAGGAACTGCGCTACCCCTTCCGGCAAGCGCGGGATCACGCCGCGCACAGTTCGGGAGAGGGACCATGACCGCAGCCGCCGGCGCGCCCGCCGCCAAGATCAACATCGGCAAGCTGGCGATGACCTCGCTCGCTGCGTCCAGCATCGAATGGTACGACTTCTTCATCTACGGCACAGCGGCGGCGCTGGTGTTTCCCAAGCTGTTCTTCGCCGCCAGCCTGCCGCCCGCCGTGGCGCAGCTCGCGGCCTTCTCGACCTTCGCCGTGGGCTTCATCGCCCGGCCGGTGGGCGGCGTGATCTTCGGCCACTTCGGCGACCGGGTCGGACGCAAGACCGCTCTGGTGACCGCGCTCTTGATGATGGGCTTTGCGACGACGAGCGTGGGCCTCTTGCCAGGCTATGCGAGCCTGGGCGTGCTCTCTCCGCTGATCTTGATCCTGCTGCGCTTCATCCAAGGCCTGGCCGTGGGCGGCCAATGGGGCGGCGCGGTGCTGATCGCCATCGAGAATGCGCCGCCGACCAAGCGCGGCTTCTACGGCAGCTTCGCCCAGATGGGCGTGCCGGCCGGCGTGATCCTGGGCAACGCCATCTTCCTGATCATGGGCGCGACGGTGCCGCCGGACAGCTTCCTGGCGTGGGCCTGGCGCGTACCCTTCCTGCTGTCGATCGTCCTGGTGGGCCTCGCGCTCTACATCCAGCTGAAACTCGAGGACACCGCCGACTTCAAGGCCGCCCAGGCGCTGGCCGCGAAGAAGCAGGAGGACGAGGCCGCGGCGCTCGCCGCCGAGACCGGCGTCAGCCTGACCCAGGCCCAGGCCAAGATTCGCGCCGCCCAGGGCTCGCCGATCCTCAAGGTCCTGGCCAAGAACCCCAAGGAGATCGCGCTGGCGGCGGGCGCCTTCGTGGCCGCCAACGGCACCTTCTACCTGATGATCACCTACGCGGTGTCCTACGCCACCAGCACCCTGCACGTGGCCAAGACGTCCATCCTGTGGGTGGTGGTGATCGCCAGCTGCTTCTCCGCCCCGGTCCTGCCGTTGACCGCCTGGCTCTCCGACCGGGTCGGACGGCGCGGCGTCTTCATGGCCGGCGCGGCGCTGGCGGCGGCCTGGTGCGCCTGGCCGTTCTTCCATCTGCTCGACACCGCGGCCTTCCCGATGATGCTCCTCGCCATCGCCGGCGGCCTGATCTTCAACTCGACCATGTACGGCTGCCAGGCGGCCCTGATGACCGAGCTGTTCTCCACCGAGTTCCGCTATTCGGGAGCCTCGCTGGGCTATCAGATCGGCGCCATCTGCGGCGGCGGCTTCGCGCCGCTGATCGCCACGGCGCTGTTCGCCAAATACCACTCGTCCGCGCCGATCGCCGTCTACATGACCGGCCTGTGCCTGGTTTCGCTGGTCTCGGTGTTCCTGCTCGCCGAAACGCACAGCAAGGCGCACCGCGACGCCATGGCGGTAAGCTAGGGCCGCAAGCTGGGACCGCGCCCTAGCGGGCGGCGCGCCAGTCGGTGGCGGTGGCGGCGTAGAGGGCCACGAGATCGCTCATCCGGCGGCCCTGGGCTTCGACGAGCGCCCGGCGCGCGCGGCTCAAGGTGCGCTGCGCCTGGACCACGTCGACCATCGGCCCACCGCCCAGGCGCAGGGCGTTCTGGGCGTCCTGCGCGCCGGCTTCGGCGGCCTGATTGACCAGTTCGAGCGACGTGATCGACTGCTGGTCCGTGCCGAGGTCCGAGAGCACGTCGGAGACCTGCACGAAGGCCTTCAGCACCGTCTGTTCGTAGCGGGCGAGCGAGATGCGCGCATCGGCCTCGGCGGCCGCACGATTGGCCTTAAGGGTCCCCCCATGGAACACCGGCGCGGTCAGCCCGCCCAACACGGTCCAGGCCGCGGAGTCAGCCTGGAAAATGTCGCCGGGTTTGATAGCTTCCTGGGTCAGCACCGCCGACAGTTTGATGTCCGGATACTGCGCGGCCACGGCCACGCCGATGGCGGCGGTCGCGGCGTGCAGGTCGGCTTCGGCGGCCAGGATGTCGGGGCGATTGCGGACCATCTGCGAGGGCAGGCTGACCGGGATCTCGGCCGGCGCCTTAAGGGTCTTCAGGTCGAAATCGGGCGCGGTCCATTCCGACGGCGACTTGCCGACCAGCAAGGCCATCTGGTGACGGGCGATGTCGAGGTCGCGCTGCAGCGGCGGCAGCAGGGCCTCGTCCTCGGCCAGCTGGGCGACGCCGCCGGAGAGCGCGGCGTGCGCCTCGCCGCCCGCCGCCTCGGCCTGGCGGACGATCTCGATCACGCGGCGGTCGTCGGCGACGATGGCCTGGCTCTCGGCGATCTGGGCGCGCAGGCTGGCGATCTTCATGGCCTGCATGGCGATGTTGCCGCTGAGCGTCAGATAGGCGGCATCGGCCTGGCGCGCCATGGCCTCAGCCTTCGCATTGGCCTGCTCGGTGGCGCGCTTCTTGCCGCCGAACAGGTCCAGGTCGTAGCTCACCGATCCGCCCACCTGGTAGAGGTTGATGGTCGGGCTGGAGATTGGCGGCAGGCCGGGAAAGCCTGAGAAACCGAAGGCCGCCAGGTTGATCCGTTCCCGCTCGGCGGCGGCATTGGCGTCCACCTGGGCGAACTGGCCCCCGCGCACGGCGCGGGCCTGATGCTGCGCCTTTTCCAGAGCGGCGCGGGCCTCGGCGATGGAGGGGCTGTCGGCCAGCGCCTGGCGGATTGCGCCGTCCAGGTCGGCCGAGCCGAACGCCTGCCACCAGGGCCCGGCGGTGCGCGCGTCGGGGCTCAGCCGCACGCCGGGCGCGGCCGCGTCGCCGGTCATGGCGAAGCCGGCCGCGGCGGGGCCCTTGGGGCCCTCCGGCGCCTTGAAGTTCGGCCCGACCGTGGCGCAGGCGCTCAGAGTCAGGGCCGAGGCGGACGCCGCGAGGAGGGGAACAAGTCTAGTCGATCGCGGCATGCATGGGCTCCCCGCCGACAGCCCGTGGTTTGCGCATAAGCAGCAGCATGGGCATGCAGGCGATGGTGATGATGAGCATCAGGCGGAAATCGTCGACATAGGCGACCATCGAGGCCTGACGGGTGACCTCTCCGTTGAGAGAGGTGATTCCGGCCGCGGTGGCCGGGTTGAGCATGCTGGGCAAGGTGGCGCGAACCACGGCATCGGACGTGACGACCTTGCCGGCCAGGCTCGAATGCATGGTCTGGGTGTTGGCCACGACCAGCGCGTTCATGATCGAGATGCCGACGCTGGAGCCCAGATTGCGGATCAGGGTGTAGACGCCCGAGCCCTCCGGCCGCAGGTGCGGCGGGATGGTCGCAAAGGCCAGCGTCGAGAGCGGCACGAATAGCAGGCCGATGCCGAGGCCCTGGACAATGCCAGAGGTCACGAACGGCCAGACCGTCATCGACAGGTCGAAGTGCAGCATCTGCCAGAGCGCCGCGCAGCTGATCAGCAAACCCGCGAACAGGATCAGCCGCGTGTCCACCTTGCCGATCATCCGGCCGACGAAGAACATGGCCACGAACGAGCCCAGGCCGCGCGGCATGCTGACCAGGCCCGAGGTCAGAACCGGATAGCCCAGCAGGGTCTGCATCATCGGCGGCAGCAGCGCCATGGTCGAGAACAGCAGGATGCCGATGAAGAAGCCGAAGATGCTGGCGGTGACGAAGTTGCGGTCGCGGATCAGCGCCTTGTCGAAGAACGGGTGAGCCGTGGTCATGGTGTGGACCACGAACACCCAGAGACCGACGATCGCCAGGATCGTCTCCGTCCAGATCTCCCGCGACTGGAACCAGTCCTGGCTGGGCCCGCGGTCCAGCGCCATCTGGAAAGCGGCGATGAACAGGGTGAGCATGCCGAAGCCCAGGAAGTCGAACTTCTTGGCGGCCCTCAGGCGGTCGCCGGAAATGAAGAACAGGACGCCCAGGAAGGCCAAGATGCCGATCGGCAGGTTGATGTAGAAGCACCACCGCCAGGAGAAGTTCTCGGTGAAATAGCCGCCCAGCGCCGGGCCCAGGATCGGGCCCAGGATCGCGCCGGCGCCCCAGATCGCCATGGCCTGGCCATGCTTCTCCGGCGGGTTGATGTCGAGCAGCACCGCTTGACTCAACGGGATGAGGGCCGCGCCGAACACCCCCTGCAGCACCCGGAAGAGCACGATCTCAGGCAAGCTGGTGGCGATGCCGCACAGCATGGACGCAGCCGTGAATCCGCCGATCGAGATCAGGAACATCCGCTTGCGCCCGATCCGGTCGGCGAGCCAGCCCGAGAGCGGCGTCATGATCGCGGCGGAAACGATGTAGGACGTCAGCACCCAGGTGATCTGCTCCGGCGAGGCCGAGACGGAGCCCTGCATGTGCGGCAGGGCCACGTTGGCGATCGTCGTGTCCAGCGAGTTCATCACCGTCGCCAGCATGATCGAAATGGTGATCGGCCAGCGGTTCTTGGCGTCGTGTGGGGTGACCATGGGGGCGGCCTTCTACCGCCCTAGCGGCCCTGGCCGGAGGCTTGGCCAGAAGCTTGTCCCGGCGCCACGACGTCGACGGTCACCTTGGCCGAGAGGCCGGCGCGGCCGGCCATGTCCGGCGGCGGCTTGTCGAAGGCGATGCGGACGGGCAGGCGCTGGACCACCTTCACCCAATTGCCGGTGGCGTTCTGGGCCGGGAGCGCGGAGAAGGCTTGGCCAGTGCCGGGCGAGAAGCTCGCCACATGGCCTTTCAGGGCGCCGGAATAGGCGTCGATCTTGATCGTCACCGGTTGGCCGACCTTCATGTGGGCCAGCTGGTCTTCCTTGAAATTGGCTTCGATCCAGGGCTCACCGGACAACAGCCAGAAGCCCGTCTGCGAGGCGTTGAGATAGGTGCCGACCGGCATCTGGTCGACGCGGGTGACGATGCCGTCGGCGGGCGCGACCACCGTGCCGTAGGCGATATTCAGCCGGGCGCGGTCAAGCTGGGCCTGGGCCTGCATCACCGCCGGCGCCGCGGGGGCGGCCAGGTTGGGATTGCCGCCGAGGTTGGCCAGGACCTGGGCCGCCTGCTGCTGGGCGCCGGCGAGCTGCGTGCGCGCGGCCAGCACGGCGTGGTTGGCCTGGTCGACCTGGGCCTGGGAGGCGACGCCGACGTTGGCCAGGTTCTTCTCGCGGGTCGCCTCGGTGGTCGCGTAGGCGAGCTGGTCCTTGGCGGCCTGCACCATGGCCTGCTGCTGCTGGTAGCTGGCGCGGAGCGCGGCGACCTGCAGCGAGGCGTTGGCGACGGTGGCCTGGGCCGCCTCGGCGGTCGCGGCCAGGTCGCGGGTGTCGAGCCTGAAGAGCAGTTGGCCGCGCTTCACGACCTCGTTCTCATGGACGTAGACGTCGGTGACCCGGCCGCCGATGGAGGGCGCGACCGGTGCCTTGGCGATCTGCACATAGGCGTCGTCGGTGGTCTGGGTCTTGCCGCCGGTGATCAGGAAATAGGCGACGATCGCGGCGATCAGCAGCGGGCCGCCGACGATCAGCGGCCAGCGCAGCCGCTGCATGACACTGGGCTTCGCCCGGGTGTCGACATCGGCGTTGCCGCGCAGCGGGATGACTTCAGGATCGCTCACGCGAGCCCCTTTCGGAATTGGATATTTGCGGACCTGAACGCCGCAGACGGGACATCGGACGCTGGCCTTCCCTGGCCGCGCCGGCGTTCCCGTCGAGACCTGAGATAGGGCTGCCCTGGCGATGACTCAAATGATATGTTGTCACGCAACAAATGAACATGGCTCATGATCCAGGATCTCAACCTGCTGCGGGTCTTCGACGTCCTGCTGGAAGAACGCAATGTCACGCGCACCGGCGCCCGGCTCGGGCTCACCCAGTCGGCGGTGAGCCACGCGCTGAACCGCCTGCGGTACATGTTGAACGACGACCTGTTTGTGCGCGGTTCCACCGGCATGCAGCCGACCCCGCGCGCGGTGGAGATGGGACCCCAGGTGCATGCCGCGCTGAACCAGCTGCAGGCCGCGTTGGCGCCTTCCGACTTCGACCCGGCCACCAGCCAGCGACGCTTCAGCGTCGTCACCGGCGCCTACGCCAGCGCGGTCCTGGCGCCGGCGCTGGCCAGCCGCCTGGCCGAGGCCGCGCCGCAGGCCGAGCTGACGATCGCCGAGCTCGCGCTGGACGTGCTGGAGCGGATGGACGCGCGCCGCATCGACTTCATGGTCGGCAGCGTGTTGGCCGCGCCGGACCGCTTCGCCCGTGAGACCATCCTCACCGAGCAATTGGTCTGGGTCGTCCGCGCCGGCCACCCGAAGTTCCAGGGCGTCGAGGTCGACCTGCAGAGGCTGGTGTCCGTCCCGCATGTCGTCATGGCCCGCGGCATGCCGGGACTGCTCGAGGACGGCGGCGAGCGCCGCGCCTTCGTCAGCCGGGCGAGCTGGGAGGACGCCGGGGCCTTGGAGGCGGCCCTGGCGTCGCGCGGCCTGACGCGGCAGGTGGGGGTCTCCGTGCCGGACACCTACACCGCGCTGGCCATCACCAGCCGGACCGACATGGCGACCCTGATCCCGCGGCGCCTGGCGCTGCTGTCGGCGCAGGGCGGGCGCGTGCGGCTGATCGATCCGCCCTACGAAAGCCCGTCGGTGGACATCAGCCTGGTCTATCTGCGCGAACGGCTGGCCGAGCCGGCCATCGCCTGGATGCACGAGCAGATCCGCGCCGTGGCCTCGGGGCTTTGACATGCAACTCACGCTCACCGCCCTCCTGGTCCGCGACTACGATGAGGCCATCGCCTTCTACGTCGGCCAGGCCGGTTTCACGCTCAGCTCCGACACCGACCAGGGCGGCGGCAAGCGCTGGGTGGTCGTGACGCCCCCAGGCGGTGGTCCTGGCCTGTTGCTCGCCAGGGCGTCAGGCCCCGAACAGATCGCGCGGGTCGGTGACCAGACCGGCGGGCGGGTGTTCCTGTTCCTGGAGACCGACGACTTCGCCCGCGACCACGCCCGCATGACCGCCGCCGGCGTGCGCTTCCTCGAGGCGCCGCGCCACGAACCCTACGGCGTGGTCGCGGTCTTCGAGGACCTCTACGGCAATCGCTTCGACCTGATCGAGCCGCGCAGCTAGGCCGGCTGCGGCTGTTGCGCCTGCGCGGCGGCGATCAGGCCGTCGTCGATCTCGCGGGCGCGGATGGCGGCCGGGCGGCTGGAGACCCGCTCCCAATAGCTGGTGAACGCCGGTCGCTTGTCGATCGAGCCGAACTGCATGCCCCAGCCGATCTGCGAGCCGGTGTAGACGTCGGCCGCGCTGAACGTGTCCCCGCCGATGAACTTGTGGCCGGTGACCGCGGTCTCAAGGGCGTTCAGGGTGTCCTCTAGCGAGCCGAAGCCGGCCATGCGCTTCTGCTCCGGCTTGGGCTCGAAGCCCAGGCTGCGGGAGCTGACGGCAGGCTCGACGCAACCCGCGCCGAAGAACAGCCAGCGATAGTAGGCCCCGCGTTCGCCGGCCGGCGGTGCGAGGCCGGCCTCCGGGAACGCATCGGCGAGATAGGCGCAGATCGCCGCCGCCTCGGTGACGACCACATCGCCATGCTTGATCGCCGGGATCTTGCCCATCGGATTGATCGCCAGATAGTCGGCGCCCTTCAGCGTCGAGGCGTAGTCGAGGATCACCGTCTCGTAGGGCGCGCCCACCTCTTCCAGCATCCAGCGCACGATCCGGCCGCGGGACATGGGGTTGGTATAGAAGATCAGCTCTTTCGACATGGCTTGGTCCTTTGTGTGAGGGGTCCGTTTCCCGCCAGGCCGCAACATGGCGCCCGCTTGCTGACAGCATCATGTCAGCAAGCGGGCCCTGTGCTCAAGGAGGGGGCTCAAGCCATCGCCGCCGTGGGCCGGCGTGGCCGGAATACGCCGCGCACGTAAAGCTCGGCGACGATCAGGTTCGGAACCCAGGCCAGCCAGGAGATGGCGCGGTAGGCGGTCATGAACTCGATCCCCATCATCTGAGACAGCGGAATATAGACCCGCAGCAGGACGGCTCCGAAGGTCAGGGCGAAGGAGCGGATCATCCACTGGCGGTGCTCGGCGTAGCGGCCAGTCATCGCCAGCCGCAGCCCCTGGACATTGACCAGCAGCCAGATCACCGCCAGCAGGCCGAAGCCCGCCCGCGCGACGGGCCCGGCGGTCGCGCCGCCGGCCAGCAGCAGGCCGCCCGTCCCGCCGACAATGCAGGAGAAGATGTAGATGCGGCCGAGCCACCGATGCAGCCGCGGAACCCGCGCGCGCAGACGGGGCAGGAACTGCCAGGGGCCAACGAGCAGGGCGGTCGAGGCCAGGCCCGCGTGGACGAAGAGCCAGGGCCGCGCCATCAGGTTGGCGCCGACGTTCGGCGGGATCGGCATGTGGGGCACGAGATAGCGGTATGAGACGAGCGCGATGAGCACGCTTGAGACCGCGCCGAAACCCCACAAGCCTCTGGAAACATAGGAATTCACAGGACACCTCCGATTGCTTGAGGCGGGTATGGCTCGGGACGTTTTCGGGGGCGAGACGCCTTCCCGCAAACGGCGCCAATTCTGCGCGAAGGGCGACGCGAGGCCGGATCGGTCCCCGCGAACGGGGCGATTTCTGCGCGAACGGGCACGCCGCCGGGCGCCGGCCATGGCAGGATCGCGGGCGTGACCCGACCGATTCCCGTTCGCACCCCAGGCCGCACCGACGGCAAGACCCTGGCGCGGGACTTTGTCCTGATGACAGCCATGGGCCTGTTCCTGGCCGCGCTCGGCCCGTTTGGCAGCATCAGCTCGCCCATGCTCGTGCGCCTCGTTTACTGGCCGGGCGTGATCGTCGGCGGCGGCGTGATCGGCGTCGCGGTGGACGAGTTCGGCGGTAAGCGCTTCGCGAACCCCTGGCTGCGTTGGGCTTTTTCCTCGGTGGTGATGACGCCAGGCGTGTGTGTCCTGGTCTGGTTCGCCTCCCGCGCGGCGTTCGGCCCGTCGCCGATGCGGATGTTCACCGATCTTGTCTGGCAGGTCTTCGTGATCAGCGCGGCGGTCATGGGCGTTCGCCAGCTGATCGGAGAGCGGCCTTTGCGAGGCGAGGCGGTTCCGTCACCCGAACCCGTCAGCGACGAGGCCTTCCGCCAGCGGTTGTCGGCGCGGCGCCGCGAGGCCCGGTTGATCGCGGTGGAGGCGGAAGACCACTACCTGCGGGTCCACACCGACGCCGGATCGGAGCTGATCAGCGCCCGCTTCGCCGATGCGCTCGCCGAACTCACAGGCGTCGCGGGCTTCCAGGTCCACCGCTCCTGGTGGGCGGCCGGCGACGCCATCGAGGGCGTGCGCTGGCGCCGCGGCCGGGGCGAACTGCGCCTGGCCGGCGGCCTCACCGCGCCGGTCAGCCGCACCTACGCCGCCAAGCTGAAGGCCGCGGGCTGGTTCTAGGCCTGCGTCGCGATCCACTCCGAGACGTGGCGCTGCAGCACCGTCAGCGGCATGGCGCCGGAGAGCAGGACGGCGTCATGGTAGGCCTTGAGGTCGAACTTCGGTCCCAGCTTGGTTTTGGCCTCGTCGCGCACCTTGGCCCAGACGGTGTGGCCGACCTTGTAGCTGTTGGCCTGGCCGGGCCCGGCGAAGTAGCGCTCCACCTCGCGCTGCGCGCGGGTCTTCGTATTGCCGATGGTGTCGACCATGTACTGGGTCGCCTGTTCGCGGGTCCAGCGCTTGGCGTGGATGCCGGTGTCGGTGACCAGACGCGCCGCGCGGAACAGGAAGCTCTGCAGGAAACCGGCCTCGCCCAGCGGGTCGAAGTCGTTGGCGCCCATCTCCTGGGCCAGCTGCTCGGCATAGAGCGCCCAGCCCTCGACGAACGCGGAGAACTGGCCGCCGGTGCGCCTAAGGATCGGGATCTGCGTCGACTCCTGCGCCAGCGCGATCTGCAGGTGGTGGCCGGGGATCGTCTCGTGGTGCGCCAGCGTCCAGAGATTGTAGCGCGGCCAATCGGACGTCTCCTTCAGGTTGATGTTGAAGGCGGCGGCGCGGGAGCCATCCAGAGAGCCGGAGTTGTAGTAGCCGTTGGCCGCGCCATCCTGGATGAACACCGGCACGCGGCGCACCTCGACCTTGGCCTTGGGGAGCGTGTTGAAGGCCTTGGGCAGCAGCTTGTAGACCTCGACGATGTGGCCGTTCAGCAGCTTCAGGATATCGGCGCGCCCGGCGTCGGTGTTGGGGAAGACCTGATCGGGCCGGTTGTTGAGCTCGACCAGCCGCGCGCCGACCGTGCCCTGGCTCAGACCCTGCTTCTTCAGGATGGCGTCCAGGCGGCCGGAGATTTCCGCCACCTGCTCGCGGCCCAGCTGATGGACCTGTTCGGGGGTGTAGTCGGTGGTGGTCGAAGCCTTCACCGCGTCGGCGTAGTATTCCTCGCCGTTCGGCAGCGCCCAGGCGCCGCTGTCGGGCTTGGTCCTGGCCTTCAGCGCCGTCATGGCGGCGATCTGGCGGTCGAGCGCCGGGAAGACGGACGTCTCGACGATCTTCGTCGCACGACCTTCCCAGTCGCCGCTGAGGTTGGCCGCCTTGGCCTTCTTGACGATGGAGGCGACCAGGATGGTCTGCGCCGCCGGCTGGTCGCGCAGCGCCCTCATCTGGCCGATGGAGAGGTCGCAGATGAAGGTGGCCGGGATCGCGCCCAGCGCCACGTCATGCTTCTGGCGGGCGAGGTCGTTGTCCATCTGCCCGGCGAAGGCGTTGAGGCGCGCCAGATAGGCCTCGGCATCCTCGGCGTTGGCGACCTTGTGCGAGCTGTCCAGGAAGTCCGGGATGCCCTGGTAGGACCCGCTCTGCTGGCTGATCACGTAGGGCCGGAAGTTGCCGCCGGTGTCGCCGAACTTCCACTTGTCGCCGTTGCGGACCGCCTGCTCCTGTCCGTAGAGCACCACGTCGTAATCGACCTTCGACGCCGCCGAGAGCTTCGCGCGGTCGATGGCGTGCAGGTCCTTGGCCCAGCCGCGGGCGCGCTCTAGCCGCTTGGCGCGGCCGGCCTCGGAATTGTCGTCGAGCTTGAAGCGCAGCGGCGCGCGGGGGCCCTTGTCGAGGCCCAACGAGGTGGCGCGCATCGGGCTCTCGTCCACCCCGATCTCGAACATGGAATCGAGCTTGGCGCGCAGCTTGGCGTCTTCCGAGCCACCCTGAGCGAGAGCCGGCGCGGCGGTCATGAGGGCCGCGCCTGCGGTGGTGGCGAGGAAGCTGCGACGGTCGAATTGGTTCATGATTTCAGATTCCCCGGAGATTTTTCTCAGGCTTTTTGTGAAGCGATATAGCCGTCCACACGATCCTCCAGCACGGTCAGCGGCATGGAGCCGGAGAGCAGCACGGCGTCGTGGAACTGGCGGATGTCGAAGCGCGGGCCGAGCGCCGCCTGGGCCTTGTCGCGCAGCCGCAGGATCGAGACCTTGCCGACCATGTAGGTGCAGGCCTGACCGGGGGTCACGCAATAGCGCTCGATCTCCTGCTGGGCGAGCGGGATGGGATCGCCGTCGATGTCGCTGAGCGCCTGGCTCGCCTGTTCGCGGCTCCAGCGCAGGGCATGCAGGCCGGTGTCGGTGACCAGGCGCCCGGAGCGCAGCAGGGCGTCGTGGATGTAGCCCAGCTCCCAGTCCGGATGATCCTTGTAGAAGCCCATCTCCTGCGCGAGCTGCTCGACATAGAGCGCCCAGCCCTCGCCATAGGCGCCGAAACCGCTGGCCTTGCGGATCATCGGCAGATCGGCCTGGCGCTGCAGGGTGTTCTGCAGATGGTGGCCCGGGATGCCCTCGTGGAAGGTCGTCGTCGGCATGTCCCAGAAAGGCGCCTCGGCGGTGTCGCGCAGGTTCAGCCAGTAAATGCCAGGCCGCGTCCCATCCAGGCTGCCCGGCGTGTAGTGGGTGGACGAGCTGGCTTCCGTCTCCTTCGGGATGCGGCGGATCTCCAGCGGCGTCTTCGGGAGCGTCCCGAAATATTCCGGCAGGCGCGCCTGCATCCCCTGGACCAGCGCATTGAGGTCGGCGACCTCCTTGCCCTTGCCCTCGTCGGTGTTGGGATAGAGGTACTTCGGGTCTTTGAAGAGGACGCGGTAGCGGTCGGCGACGCTGCCTTGCGTCATGCCAAGCTTGGCGAACAGCACCTCGGCGCGGGCGTTCAGCTCCTTGGTCACATCGAGGCCCAGCTTGTGGACCTGCGCAGGCGTCATGGTGGTGGTCGTCCGCGTGCGCAGCGCCAGCGCGTAATAGGCGTCGCCGTCCGGCAGCCGCCAGACGCCAGCGTCGTGGGTCGCCCTGCCCTTCAGGCCCTCGAGATAGGCCATCTGGCGGTCGAGCGCCGGGATGACCTTCTGCTCGTACACCTGGGTCGCCTGTCCCGCCCAATCGCCGTCGATACCCTTGGCCCTGGCGCGTCGGGCGAGCGAGGCGACGAGTGTCGACCTGTCGGCCGGCGCGCGCAGGGTCTTCATCTGGCTGAGCGCGCCGGCGATGCAGAAGTCGGGCGGGATGACGCCGAGCGCCACGTCGTGGCGGGCGTGTTCGACCTCCTGGTCCATCACCCGGGCGAATTCGCCGAGCCGCGACAGATAGGCCTCGCAGTCCTCCCGGGTGGCGATGGTGTGCTGGCTGTCCAGGAAATCCGGCGTGCCCTGGTACGCGCCGCTGATCTGCGAGAGCACATAGGGCGAGTTGCCGGTCGGGTACTGGAAGCGGCGATTGCCCTCGTCGGCGGCCTCGAGGGTGTAGAGTACGCTGTCGTAGTTCACCGCCGCTATGCCGGTCAGCGCCTTGCGGTCGATCTTCCTTAGGCGCGCGAGGTTGGCGGCGGTCTCCTGCTTGCGCTGCTCGACCGCAGCCAGGGAGGCGTCGCGCAGCTTGAACTTGGCGGCGGCGCGCGGACCCTTGTCGAGGCCGAGCGACGTCACCTGCTCGGGGCTATGGTCCAGCGTCTGGTTGAAGAAATCGTCGAAGGCCTTGTTGAGCTCGGCCTCCGCGCCGGACGTAGGCTGGGCGTGTGCGCCTGAGGCCACGGCCAAGGCGCCGGCGGCCGTCGTGGCCAGGAAACCCCGGCGGTCGAGTTGGTTCACCTGTTAGTCCCCCGAAGAAAAGCGTCCGCCCGATCAGGCCTTGTGCGCGGCGATGTAGCTGTCGACCACGTTCTCCAGCACCGTCAGCGGCATGGAACCGGCGGCCAGCACGGTGTCGTGGAACGAGCGGATATCGAACCGCTTGCCCAACGCCGCCTTGGCCTTGGCCCGCAAGCGCAGGATCGTCACCTTGCCGACCATGTAGCTGCAGGCCTGGCCCGGATTGACGCAATAGCGCTCGATCTCCTGGCCGGAATAGGCCGGCGGATCGCCCTCGATGCCGCTCAGCGTCTCGACCGCCTTCTCGCGGCTCCAGCGGAGCGCATGCAGGCCGGTGTCGGTGACCAGGCGCCCGGAGCGCAGCAGGGCGTCGTGGATATAGCCCAGCTCCCAGGCGGGCTCGCCCTTGTAGAAGCCCATCTCGTCGGCCAGCTGCTCGGAATAGAGCGCCCAGCCCTCGATGTAGGCCCCGAAACCGCCGGCCTTGCGCACCATCGGCAGGTCGGCGTCCTGCTGCAGGGTGAGCTGCAGATGGTGACCGGGAATGCCCTCGTGGAAGGTGGTGGTCGGCATGTCCCAGAAGGGCGCCTCGGCGGTGTCGCGCAGGTTCAGCCAATAGATGCCGGGCCGCGTCCCATCGAGACTGCCGTTGGTGTAGTGCGTCGAGGCGCCGGCCTCGGTCGACGCCGGGATGCGGCGGATCTCCAGCGGCGTCTTCGGGAGCGTCCCGAAATACTCCGGCAGGCGCGCCTGCATCCGCTGGACCAGCTGGTTGAGGTCGGCGATCTCCTTGGCCTTGCCGGCGTCGGTGTTGGGATAGAGGAACTTGGGGTCCTTGTAGAGCTGGGCGTAGCGCTCGCCGACGGTCCCCTGGCTCATGCCGATCTTTTTGAAGAGGACATCGGCGCGGGCCGAGAGCTCCTTGGTGATGTCGAGGCCGAGCTTGTGGACCTCCGCCGGCGTCATCGTCGAGGTGGTGCGCACCGCCAGCGACTGGGCGTAGTAGGCCTCGCCGTCCGGCAGCTTCCAGACGCCGGCGTCGTGGGTCGCCTTGGGCTGCAGGCTGGCCAGCAGCGCCATTTGCCGGTCGAGCGCCGGCAGGACCTTCTGAGTGTAGAGGCCGCTGGCCTGCCCCGCCCAATCGCCGGCGATACCCTTGGCCTTGGCGCGGTCGACGAGCGAGGAGACCAGCGTCGACTTGTCGGCCGGCGCGTGCAGCACCTTCATCTGGGCGAGCGCGCCGGCGATGGCGAAGTCCGGCGGGATGACGCCCAGGCCCACGTCGCGGCGGACCCGCTCGCACTCCTCGTCCATGACGCGCGCGAAAGCGTCGAGGCGGGCCAGATAGGCCTCGCAGTCGTCCTTGGTGGCGATGGTGTGCTGGCTGTCCAGGAAGTCCGGCACGTCGCCCCAGGCGCCGTTGATCTGGCTGATGATGTACGGGCTGCCGGCGCCCTCGTGGCCATAGACGAACTGCCTGTTCGCCGTCTCGGTGGTCTGCAGATCGTAGAGCACGCAGTCGTAGTTCACCCCCGCCATGCCGGTGAGCGCCTTGCGGTCGACCGTCTTCAGGCGCGCGAGCTGTTCGGTGTTGAGCTTTTTGTCGTGCTCCTGGGCGGCGATGGAGGCGTGGCTGAGCTTCGACTTGTCGGCCTTGCGCGCCCCGACGTCGAGGCCGAGCGAAGTGGAAAGCTCCGGGCTCTCGTCCAGCTCGATGGTGAAGAGCTCGTCCAGCAGCTTGTTGAGCTTGGCCTCGTCGGCGCTGGGCGCTGCCTTCACGGCGGATCCCGCAAGCGCCAGGGTCGCGCCGGCGGTGAGAAGGACGTGGCGGCGGTTCAGCAAGGTCTTCGCGCTCCGAAAAGGCTCTGGACGGAAGGCTTAGGGGGTCGCGCGGCGCCCGCCAAGCCGCCGGCGCCGTTTGGGGGCCGAAAATCCGGGCTGCGGCGCATGGCCGGGTGAGATATGCCGGGCCGTCAAAGCCCTGGGGGTCCGCCGTTCCATGTCCGCAGCCCGTTTCGCAACCGCCGTTCTTTCGCTGGCCCTGATCGGCGCGGCCCCGGCCCCGAAAGCCGACCCAGCCGACCAGGCGGTGCAGAAGATCGTCGCCAGCCCGCAGTTCAAGGCCGCGGTCGCGACGCTCGACCGCGAGCACGAGCGCACGGTCGCCGACATCGTCACCCTCACTGAAATCCAGGCCGCGCCCTTCCACGAGGCGCCCAAGGGCAAGGTCTTCATGGCCATGCTGAAGGCCGAGGGCCTGAGCGACGTCGAGGTGGACCCGGAGGGCAACGTCATGGGCCTGCGCCGCGGCACGGGCCCGGCCGGCGGCCCCGTCGTGGTGCTGGCCGCCCACCAGGACACGGTCTTCCCGGAAGGGACCAATGTGAAGGTGAAGCGCGAGGGCACGCGGCTGTCGGCCCCGGGCATCGGCGACGATACGCGAAGCCTCGCGGTCCTGCTGGCCTATGTCCGCGCGCTGGATGCGGCCAAGATCCAGACGAAAAGCGACATCCTCTTCGTCGGCGACGTAGGCGAGGAGGGCCCCGGCGACCTGCGCGGCATGCGCTACCTGTTCGGCAAGGGGAAGTACAAGGACCGCATCAAGGCCTTCTTCTCCATGGACGGCATCAGCGCGGCGGGGGTGACCTATGGCGCGGTGGGTTCGCGGCGCTATCGCGTGGCCTTCCATGGGCCGGGCGGCCACAGCTTCGGCGCCTTTGGCATCGTCAATCCGATGGCCGCCATGGGCCATGCGGTGGACCAGCTCTATGAGGTGAAGGTCCCGGCGCACCCGAAGACCACCTTCTCGGCCAGCGTCGTCAGTGGCGGCGTCAGCGTCAATTCGATCCCCGCCGACGTGACGCTGGAGGTCGACATGCGCTCCGAAAGCGCCGCCGAACTGGCCAAGCTCGACGCCCGGTTCCTGGAGATCCTCAAGGAGAGCGCCGAGCACGAGAACGCCGCGCGCGACACCCGGCTCGGCAAGGTGACGGTCACGCCCAAGCTGATCGGCGAGCGGCCCACCGGCTCGACCAGCCCGGACTCGCTGATCGTCCGCACCGCCTCGGCCGCGGCGCGGGCCGCCGGCTACACGCCGCAGCTCGACATCTCGTCGACCGACGCCAACATCCCGATCAGCCTGGGGATTCCGGCCGTGACCATCGGCTCGGGCGGGACCGGCGGCCGCGCGCACTCGCTGGACGAATGGATCGACGTGGCCAAGTCCGAGAGCCTGCGCGGCATGACCGTGGGCCTCGCCGCCCTGCTCGCCATGGCAGGCGTCTAGGGCCTTGGGCAGTGTCGCCGTCATCGGGGCCGGCCCGGCCGGCCTGATGGCGGCCCAGGTGCTGGCGGAAGCCGGCCAGGCGGTGACCGTCTATGACCGCATGCCGTCGGTCGGCCGCAAGCTCCTGATGGCCGGCCGCGGCGGGCTGAACCTCACCCATTCCGAGCCGCTGGACGCGTTCGTGAAACGCTATGGGCCGCAGGCCACGCGGCTGGCGCCGCTCATCGAGGCCTTCCCGCCGTCGGCGCTGATCGCCTGGGCCGGGGGCCTGGGCCAGGAGACCTTCGTGGGCTCGTCAGGCCGGGTGTTCCCGAAGGCGTTGAAGGCCTCGCCCCTGCTGCGGGCCTGGCTCGCGCGGCTGCGGACCTTGAGCGTCGAGATCCGCACGCGCCACGACTGGACCGGCTGGGACAAGGACGGCGCGCTGCGGTTTCGCACCCCTGACGGCGAGACCGTCGCTCGGCCCGACGCCACGGTCCTGGCGCTCGGCGGCGCGAGCTGGCCGAAGCTGGGCTCGACCGGCGACTGGCCGGACCGGCTAAGCGCTGAGGGCATCGCGGTGACGCCGCTGAAGCCCGCCAACGCCGGTTTCGACGTGGCCTGGAGCGACATGGTCCGCGACCGCTTCGCCGGCCAGCCGCTGAAGGGCGTCGCCATCACCTTCGGCCGCGTGCGCGTGCGGGGCGAGGCCATGGTGACCAGGCACGGCCTGGAGGGCGGCGCGATCTATGCGCTCTCCGCCGCCCTGCGCGACGCCGTCGCCAAGGACGGTTCGGCGAAGCTGTGGATCGACCTGCGCCCCGACGCTGCCGCCGACCAGCTTGCCGCCCGCATCGCCCAGCAGCCCGCCGGCCAATCGGTCGCCAACCGCCTGCGCAAGGCCCTCCACCTGACGCCGCTGGAGACCAACCTGCTGCGCGAGGCCCACGGCAAGGATCTGCCGTCGGACCCCGCGGCGCTGGCGACAGCGATCAAGGGCGCGCCGCTGACGCTGACCGGCGTCCGGCCCCTGGCCCGCGCGATCTCCACCGCCGGCGGCGTCGCCTTCGAAGGCCTGGACGACCAACTGATGCTCACCGCCCGGCCCGGCGTCTTCGTGGCCGGCGAAATGCTGGACTGGGAAGCACCCACCGGCGGCTATTTGCTGCAGGCCTCATTCGCCACCGGCCTCGCAGCGGCCAGGGGCGTATTGGGCCGGCTCGAAAGCGGCGTGGTACAATAGGCGTCTGAGAGGCCGCGACATGGACGCAAAGATTGCCAGTTTCGACGCCGACGCCGCCCTTGTTGATACTTGGGCCGCGAAGATCCGCGACCAGGGCTTCACGGTCATCGAGGACTTTGTCGACGCGGCGGGCCTCGCCGCCTTCCGCGCGGCGTTGGCGCCGTTCCTCGGCAGCCATCGCGGCCGCAACGACTTCGAGGGTTTCGAGACCGAGCGGGTCTACACCCTGGTGGCGCGGGCCAAGGTGTTCGAGGACCTGGCGACCGAGCCCAGGCTGATGGCGCTCTTGAGCCGCTTCCTGGAGGGCAGTTTCCTGCTCTCGGCGACCCACGCCATCAACCTGAAGCCCGGCGAAACGGTGCAGTCGATCCATGCGGACGACGGCTTCTACCGCCAGCCGCGCTCGGCGCCGGCGGTGGGCTATTCGGTGATCGGCGCCATCGACGCCTTCACAGCGGCGAACGGAGCGACCGAGGTGATCCCCGGCAGCCACCTGTGGGACGAGCAGGAGGTCGCGCGCCGCAAAGCGGAGCCCGGCGGGCTGGAGAAGCTGCTGGTCCCGATGGAGATCCCGGCCGGCGCGGCCTTCGTCTTCCCGGGCAAGCTCTTGCATCGGGGCGGCGCCAATCGCACGGACAAGCCCAGGCTCGCCTTCACCAACCAGTATTGCGCCGGCTGGGCGAGGCCGCAGGAAAACTTCTTCCTGTCCGTGCCCAAGGAGATCGTGCGGAGCATGTCGCCGCGCGCCCGGGCGCTGTTGGGCTACGAGCTCTGGCCGACCTTCATGGGCATGGTGACAGGCTCGCATCCGGCCAAGTCGCTGGAGCCCGGCTGGACGCCGCCGATCGTCGCCCAAGCGCCGCGAGGCTAGCCCAGCCGCCGCTTCCAGAGTGCGAACAGCCGCTCCCAGTGCCGCTCGGCGGCCGGCTTGTCGTAGACCGCGCCGCGCTGCGGGAAGGCGAAGCCGTGGTGGACGCCTTCGTAGAGCTCGACCTCGGCGTTGAGGTTCTTGGCCTTCACCAGTTGGTCCAGGGTCTGGACCATCTCCATGGGCGCATAGCTGTCGTGCTCGGCGCAGGCGAAATAGAGTTCGCCCTTGGCGGTCTGAGCGGCCAGGTGCGGGCTGTCGGCCTTGTCCGTGACCAGCTGCACGCCATAGATCGAGGCCGCGGCGCCCACCCGGTCGGGATAGCGGGCGGCGAAGTTGATCGCATACTGGCCGCTCATGCAGTAGCCGAGGGTGGCGATCTTGCCCTTGCTCGCCGCCGGGTCGCGGTCGGCGTAGTCGAGCAGGGCGTCGCCGTCGGCCATGATCATCGGGATGGTGATCGAGCCCATGAGCTCGAAGATCCGCGCCCGCGCCTCGGCTTCCGGCAAGGGCGGCAGGTCCTTCAGCTCCAGCACGCCTTTCCGGTAGTAGAGGTTGGGCAGCATGACGTAGTAGCCGGCCGCCGCGATCCGCCGGGCCATGTCGCGCAGCTCCTCGCGGATCGCCGGGGCGTCCATGAAGAACAGCACCACGGGATGCGGCCCATTGCGCTCCGGGTGGACGATGAAGGTGGTGGTCGCCCCATCCTTGGTGGCGATGTCGATCGTCTGTTCGATCACGAGGCCTGCACTCCGACCAGTTCGGACGGCTCGACGCCCTGTTCCTTCAGGAAGGGCTCGGCATAGTTGATCGTCCCCGTCAGCGTCTTGGGGTCGCCGGACGCCAGGCGATAGACCGCCTCGGCGATGTACTTGATCGGCTGGACGCGATCCTTGGTGGCCTCGGTGATCAGGCCATGGACGGCGACGCCGGGCGTCGCCACCAGGCCCGGCGAGACCACATTGACCGCGATGCCGTCGTCGTAGACTTCCGAGGCCAGGCCCGTGGTGAAGCGCTCCAGCGCGGCCTTGCACATGCCGTAGACCGTGCCACCGCCGCGCCGGTTGTAGGGCAGCTTAGGGTGGATGCCGGCGCCGGAGGAGATGTTGACGATCCAGCCCTGCTTCTTTTCGCGCATCGCCGGGAGCACGAGCTGAGAGAGGTGGAAGGGCGCGTAGACCTGCACCTCCATCATCAGCTTGAAGCGCTTCTCGGGAAAGTCGGTGACCGGCATGAAGTAGGTGATCGCCGCATTGTTGACGAGGATGTCGATGGGCCCGAAGGCCGCCACCGCCTCCTCGACCAGCCGCTCGCGCTCGGCGGCCTGGGCGAGATCGGCCTTGATGAAGGCGGCGTTGCCGCCCGCAGCCTTGATGCGCTCGACCGTGTCATGCAGCGTGCCGGGCAGCCGGCTTTCGCCGCTCTCGGCGGTGCGGGCCGAGACCACGACATTGGCGCCCTCCATGGCCAGGCGCACGCCGATGGCCTCGCCGATGCCGCGGCTGGCGCCGGTGACGAGCGCGTTCTTCCCCTTCAAGGGGCCGTTGGGATTGATACGGGGCTCACTCATCACGGTTCCTCCAAATGACTTTTGTTCTAATGGCTCAACGCTTGCGCGCCTTTCGCCCGAGCGCAAGGTTGGCGGCGCAAGGTTGAAGGGGCAAGGAGCGCCTGATTTGCGGATTCCCGACGAGAAACTGGCGGAGGTGTTCGACCGAGGCTTCACCGTGGTCGAAGGCTTCCTGGACAAGCAGACGCTGGCCGACGCCCAGGCGGGCTTGTGGGACATCTACCCGACCCCTGAGGCCTATTTCGCCGACCCGGCCGCCTTCGCGAAGTTCACCAAGAGCCAGTTCGCGGGCCTGCGCTTCTTCCCCTACCCCTCCTGGGGCCTGAACAAGGTGCCGGTCTATCCGGACCTGATCGACGCGGCCGAGCGCTTCCTGCAGACCAAGGAGATCGACTGCTACAAGATCGAGCTCTGGGCGAAGTACGCCGGCGCCATCGACTACGACCAGACCCATCACCGCGACTACGAGAACCACACCATCGTGGTGCCGCGCGCCGACCAGCTGATGCCGCAGATGACCTGCTTCATCCTGCTGTCCGACGTGACCGAGCTCGACGGGCCGACCAAGGCCGTGCCGCTGGAAAAGACCCGCGACATCCCACTGGGGATCACTCAGACCCAGGTGGGCGACTTCTGCGACGATGAGGTGGCGGTCACCGGCCCGGCCGGCTCGATGCTGATCTACAAGACCGACGTCTTCCACCGCGGCTCGAACTTCAAGGCGCCGGGCCGCTCGCGCTTCGTCATGCCGGTGGATTTCAAGCCGCGCGGCTGGCGCTGGCAGGGCAAGCTCGCCTGGCCGGACCGCACCCTGAACCCCGGCTGGAAAGAGGCGATGGTGAACATGACGCCGCGCCAGCGCGACCTCTTCGGCTGGCCGCCGCCGGGCGACCCCTACTGGAACGCCCAGACGCTGAGCGACGTCGCCCTGCGCTATCCCGGCATCGACCTGACGCCCTACGGCGCAAGCCCTTAATCCCGGTCGCGGACTTCGAGGCGGCCGACGATCAGTTCGTCGATCTCCAGGCGCCGGATGCGCGCGCGCCCGACGGCCAGACGACCGACGGCCAGCGCGCCGATCGACACCGCGCCGATGGCCAGCGCGCCCAAGGCCGCCGCGCCCACGCCGACCGCGATCCAGGCGGGAAACGGCAGCGGCCGTTTGGCGCGAACCGGCTCGCTCATGACAGGGTGTCCTCTGGGGTTGGGCGTTCGAGCTCGGCGCGCGGCCAGCGGGCAAGATCGGCGGCGGCCTCATAGGTCGATTGGAAGAAGGCCAGCAGGGCGGCGTCCGGGTCGGCGGCGGTGCGGACCGTCTCGTAGGGCAGGACGAACTCGCCGAAGGTCGGATCGTACCTCGCCGCGTCGGGACGCACGGCGGCGGCCTTGAAGCCCGCCGGTTCTGGATAGGCGTAGGCGTAGAACATCGGCGCGATCCCGGGCGCGCCCGGCCAGAAGCCACAACTCGACACCTCGTGCGAATAGGCCTCGAGGCTCACCGAGGCCGGCGCCAGGGGCGACCCCGGATGCGGCGGCGCGCGGCGGCCGGAGAAGCGCGTCACCGCCAGGTCAAAGCTGCCCCAGAAGAAATGCACCGGGCTCGCCTTGCCGATGAACCGGGCGCGGAAGAGCTTCATCACGCGGTCCGCCTGGACCAGGACGCGCCAGAACCGCTGCGCCGCGGCGGCGTCATAGGACCGGTGCGTCTCGTCCGCCTCGAACGGGACCGGGGCCTCGATCTCGCAGGGGACCGTCCAGATGTGCGGGGTCACGCCCAGGGCCGCGAGCGCGGCGAAGACCTCGCGATGGAACTGGGCCACGCTGATCGGACGCAGCGCGACCGTCTCCGTTCGGCCATCGCTGCAGGCGATGCGCAGCACATGGTCCAGGAAGTCGAAGACGATCTCGATCGAGCGCCCGCCCGCCGGGATCGGTGAGGTCGTCAGGCCCCGCGCGCTGACATAGAGCGGCACATGCCACCAGTGGTTCACCGGCGGGCTCAACGCCATCCGCACCTTGCCGACCACCTGTGTCCACATGTGCAGGGTGGCCGCGGTGTCGGCCCAGTCGTCATAGGCGAGCGCCGGCCAGTCCCTGGGCGCGCCGTGGGCGGTCATGAGCGGCGCGCCGCCAGCGCCGCGCGGACCTCGGCGATGACGCTCGCCCAGTCGCCGGGCGTGGGCTGGCGGAAGATGCGAATGGACGGGTACCAGGGGCTGTCGGCGCGGTTGCGCAACCAGCGCCAATCGACGCTTGGCGGCAGGAGCAGCCAGGTGGGCTTGCCCATCGCGCCCGCCAGATGCGCCACGGCGGTGTCGACGCTGATGACCAGATCGAGTCCTTCGACGATCCGGCGCGTGTCCTCGAAATCCGCCGCGCCGGTGTCATCCGGCAGCAGGCTCACGACGCCTGGCCAGGCGCGGATCTCGTCGACGAGCTCGCGCGGCAGGGAGCGGTTCCTGTCGTTCATGTGCTGCGGATTGCCGACCCCCACGAAGCCCACGCCCACGCCGCCCTCGCGGCTCGGCAGATAGGGCGCGGGCGGGATGGTCTCCAGCGTCGTGCCGAGCAGGCCCGGGATGGACGCCAGCAGGATCCAGGCGTCGTGGCCGTTCACATCGACGCGGCCGGCGGCGGGCGTGGTCCGCACCCCGAGCGGGGCGAACAGGCGCGTCAGCGAGGGCGAGCAGAGCAGGTTCACGTCCTGGGCGCGCGCCTTGAGCAGCGGCGCGTAGCGGGCGAACTGAATCTGGTCGCCCAGGCCCTGCTCCGGCACCACCAGCAGCGACCCGGTCGGTTCGCCCTTCCATTCCGGGAAGGTCAGGCGGGCGTTCCACTCCTGCCGCGGCGGGCGGGATTCGTAATAGGGCCACCCCTCGGCATAGCGGCCTTCGCGCAGCAGCAGGAAGGCGTATTGCCAGCACAGATTGGCGTCGTCGGGATAGGTCTCCAGGCCCTGGAGGAAGGCGGCTTCCGCCTCCTGCACACGGCCCTGGGAGTCGAGCAGGTGGCCCAGATTGGCCGCCAGCAACGGATCGCGAGGCGCCCGCTTGTGGAGGCGGCGGTACATCGCCTCAGCGTCCGCATCGCGCCCTTCCGTGGCCGCGGCGAACGCCAGCTTGAAGCCCTCGACGAACGGCAGGTCGTCGAACTCCGCGGGAACCGGCGCGTGCGCAGCCGTCCCCGGCGGCGCCTGACTCACGGCTGGCCGAGCTCGGCGCGGACCTCCGCCACGACGCTGGCCCAGTCGCCGGGCGCCGGCTGGCGGAAGATGCGGACGGAAGGATACCAGGGACTGTCCGTGCGGCCGGTCAGCCAGCGCCAGTCGCCCTTGTAGGGCGCCAGCAGCCAGGTGGGCTTGCCCATCGCCCCGGCCAGGTGGACCAGGCCCGTGTCGACGGTGATCACCCGCTCCAGGCCCGCCACGACCTGGCGGGTGTCTTCCATGTCCCGGGCGCCGGTGGCTTCACGGTCGAGACGTCGGACGCCGGGCAGGCCGGCCAGGCCGCTCGCCTGGGCTTCCGACATCGAGCGGTTGGCGTCGTCGGGGTGGATGGGCGCGCCGCGGGTGACGAGACCGATGCCTTCGCCGCCTTCGAGACTCGGAAGGTAGGGCGGCTGCGGGATGTTCTCGAGCGTCGTCCCCATGCGCCAGGGCAGCGACGCCGACAGCACCCAGGCGTCGTGCGTCGGGATCACGGCCTGCCCCTCGGCGGCGATCACCTCGCAGCCCAGATGTCCGAACAGCCGCTTCAGCGGGGGTGGGCAGACGATCGTCACCTGAACGCCCTGCGCCTGCAGCGGACGCACGTAGCGGGCGTACTGGATCTGGTCGCCCAGGCCCTGCTCCTGCCAGATCAAGAGCGACTTGACCGGCTGCCCCTGCCATTCGGGGAAGCTCAGCGCGGGTTTGCGATGGTCGCCCGGCTTGATCATGCGCGCTTCGTAGAACGGCCAGCCCTCCTGGTAGCGGCCGAGCCGCAGCAGCAGGAAGGCCAGTTGCCGCTGCAGCGCCGGATCCTTGGGGTCCCGCTTCAGCGCGTCGCGATAGACCGCTTCGGCGTCGGCCCATCGGCGGCCGTCTTCCAGCAGCAGACCCAGGTTGAGCGCGGTCGGAGAGGTCGGGTTGGCGGCCTGCAGGCTGCGGTAGAGGCGCTCGGCCTCAGCTGAGCGGCCGGCGTTGTGCGCGGCGACCGCCATCTCCCAGACCTGGGCGGCGGTGAACGTCTTGGGGGTTTCCGGAGCGGCGGGCGGCACGAGCGACTTTCGGACTGGAGGACTTGAGAAACGGCGGATGTTTGGCGTCGCCCATGTCCGAAAGCAAGACTTAGGGGTGCGAAGGCAAGCGCGGCGCGTTGTCACCAAGCGTTTGGGGAGCCGTCTACGCCGCCTTCTGCAGCTCCTGCTTCACCCGCTCGGCCAGCGTCTTGATGTCGATCGGCTTGGGCAGGAAGGAGACGTTGGTCTCGCCTTCCAGGAGGTCGGAGAACTCGCTCTCGGCATAGCCGGAGATGAACATCACCGGCGCAGCGCCCAGATAGCCGCGGGCCTGTTTCAACAGGTCCGGCCCCTGCATGCCGGGCATGACCACGTCGGAGATCATCAGGTCGATGGTCCCGGCATGGGTTTCGGCCAGCGCCAGGGCCTCCTCGCCGCTGGCCGCCTCGATCACCTCATAGCCGCGGGCGCGCAGCAGCTTGGCGGCCACGCCGCGCACAGCGTCCTCGTCCTCAACGAACAGGATGCGGCCCGCGCCGGAGAGGTCGCGCGCCACCGGCCGCTTGGGCGCCTGGGGCACGGGCGCCGGCGCGACGCCGGCCACCGGCACGTGCACCGGCAGGAAGATGCGGAACGCCGCGCCTTCGCCGGGCTTGGACTCCACCGCGATCCAGCCGTCCGACTGCTTGACGATCCCATAGACCGTGGCCAGGCCCAGGCCCGTCCCCTCGCCCACCGGCTTGGTGGTGAAGAAGGGGTCGAAGATCTTGTCGAGCACCTGCGGCGGGATGCCGGGGCCGTCGTCGGAGACCTCGATCATCGCCTGGTCGCCCTGCGCGGTGGGATAGCCGAAGCCCTGGGCCTGCTCCTGGGTGACGCGGGCGGTGCGGATATTGACGCAGCCGCCGCCGTGCGCGCGGACGCTGTCGCGGGCGTTCACGGCCAGATTCATCACCGCGGTTTCCAGCTGGCCGCGGTCGGCGCGCACCTGCGGCAGGTTGCGGCCGTAGTCGGTGGTCAGCTTGACGTCCTCATAGAGCACGCGGCGCAACAGCACCTCGAACTCGCTGATCAGTTCCCCGAGGTCGAGGATCTCGCGCTGCACGGTCTGCTTGCGCGAGAAGGCGAGCAGCTTGCGCACAAGGTCGGCGGCGCGGGTCGAGGTCTGCTTGATCTCGTTCAGGCCCTCATAGCTGGGATCGCCCACGGGGTGGCGCGTGGCCAGCACGTCGAGCTGCATGAAGATGGCGGTGAGCAGGTTGTTGAAGTCGTGCGCCACGCCGCCGGCCAGCTGGCCGATGGCCTGCATCTTCTGGCTCTGGGCCAGCTGCAGCTCGATCTGCTTCTGCTCGGAGACGTCCACCAGATAGGCGACCCAGCGGCCGTCACTCTTCGAGAGATAGAGGTGGGCGATGCGGGTCGGGTCGTAGGCCAGACGCACCTCGACCGGCGCGCCGGCGCCGGCGCCAGCCGCCAGCTTCTGGGCGGCGTCGACGCGGCTGGCCGGGTCGATCAGCTCGCCAAAGGTCTGGCCCTTCTCGCCGCCGCCGGCCACGGCCTTCAAGGCCGGATTGGCTTCGACGATCGTGGCTTCGAACGGATCTTCGCCCTCCAGCAGGGCCGCGCCGAACGGCGAGGCCGCGGCGAAGGCGTCCAGAACCTTGGGCGGCGGCGGCATGGCGCCGGTAAAGGCGCTCAGCACCTCCATGGCCGCCGACGGCAGCGCCAGCGCACCGGCGCCCGGGCCGGTCAGGCGCACCAGGAAGCGGCGGGGGCCCAGCGGCGAGACCAGGGTCTCGTGCTCCGTGCCGCCGATCTTGATGGTCGCCCGGCTGGCTTCGCCGCGGCGCGCGGCGGTCAGGGCCGCGAACAGGCTGGCCGCCGAGGCGCCGGATTTCGGCAACCGCGCGCCCAGGCCGATGGTCGACTTCCAGGCGGCGTTGGCGGCCTGCACGCGGCCATCCGGCGCGGCGATGGCGGCGGGTTCGCTCAGCGCGTCGACGATCAGCTCCGCGCTGGGCTGGGTCTCGCTGGGCGTGTCGCTGGACCCGCGCAGGACGAAGAGGCCAAGGCAAGCCACGCCCGCCAGTCCGACGAGCAGCAACAGACCCGCCACGGTCGAGGGCCCGGCGTTGATCATCGGGGCTGCGGCGAACACCACGGCCAGCAGGAAGAACACCACCGCCCCGGCGAGCAGCAGGTCGAACCCGCCCTTACGGCCTTTGCGGACCTGCGGCTCGGCCATGGCCTGCGACAGCGCCTCCTTGTCAGCCCGGGACGGGCCTCGGACAACTTCGCCCGGCGAATCGGTCACTGGCATTCTGTCACACAGATCATCGGGTTACAGGCCGAGGTTCCGCAGGTCGCCATTGCGCAGTTTCCGCGCGGCGA
Organism: Phenylobacterium sp.; assembly: GCF_035309685.1. Taxonomy (GTDB): domain Bacteria; phylum Pseudomonadota; class Alphaproteobacteria; order Caulobacterales; family Caulobacteraceae; genus Phenylobacterium. The sequence continues at coordinate 16,051 of NZ_DATGEX010000018.1, read as the reverse complement.
CCGCGCGGCCGGCGCTGAGGATGAAGCCGATGATCTTGGCGACGGCCTCATAGTGCGCCGGCGGGATGATCTCGTCGATCTCGACGGCGGCGTAGAGGGCGCGGGCCAGGGGCGGATCCTCCAGCACCGGCACGCCGGCCTCCTCGGCGATCTCGCGGATCTTCAGCGCCAGGCTGTCCATGCCCTTGGCGACGCACATCGGCGCGGGCGTTTCGCCCTGGTCGTATTTCAGCGCCACGGCGTAGTGGGTCGGGTTCATCACCACCACGGTGGCGCCCGGCACCGCCTGCATCATCCGCCGGCGGGCGCGCTCGTTGCGCAGCTGCTTCTGGCGGGCCTTGATGTGCGGGTCGCCTTCGGACTGCTTGTAGTCCTCCTTGGTCTCTTCCTTGGTCATGCGCATGCGCTGCAGGAACCGCTGGCGCTGCCAGAACCAGTCGGCGCCGGCGACCACCACCAGGAAGGCCCCAACCGCGAACACCAGGCGGCGCAGGATGTCGGCGGCGAAGGTCATCATCGCCAGCGGCTCGAGCTTGGCCAGGTCCTCAAGCTCGGTCATGTGCGGATTGAGCACCCACCAGGCGAGCAGCGCGGTCAGCGTCACCTTCACCAGCGACTTCAGGAACTGCATGAAGCCGTCGAGGCCGAACACCCGCTTGAAGCCGGAAAGCGGCGACAGCTTGCCGAAGTCGAGGGAGAGCCGTTCGGGACTGAACAGGAAGCCGGTCTGGATCAGGTTGCCGGCGACGCCCGCCACGCAGGCCGCAGCGAGCACCGCGCCGATCACCGGGGCGGCGGCGATCACGGCGGACTTCATGATCGCCACGCCGCCATCGCCGTCGAAGCTCATGGCGTCGGGATGCGCCAGGAACGGCGTCATCGCCGTCATCAGGTTCCGGGAAAGATAGCCGCCGGCGAGCGCCACGACGGTGGCCGCCGCGGCCAGCGAGGCCAGCGGGGCGACGTCCGGCGTCTTGACCACCTCGCCGCGCTCGCGCGCCTGCTGGAGTTTTCGCGGGGTCGCCTCTTCTGTGCGGGAGGCGGCGTCGTTCTGATCGCTCACGGCCGATCACCCATGCGAAGGCTTGGAGCGGTCATCACGCGAACATGCCGACGAGGTCGCGGTAGTGATCGATCCACACCATGCCGATGGCGCCCAGGCTGAGCGCGAAGATCGACAGGGCGAGCAGGATCATCAGGGGCGAGGCGACGAAGAAGATCTGGAACTGCGGCATCACCCGACCGACCAGGCCGGTGGCGATGTTGAAGATCAGCGAGAAGGCCACGATCGGGGCTGCGAGCTGCAGCCCGAGCGCGAAGGAGCGCGACACCGTCTGGATGGCCAGCGCATTGGCGTCGGCCAAGGGCAACGGCCGGGTGAACGGGAACAGGGTGTAGGACCGCACGATCGCCGACAGGAACAGGTGATGCATGTTGGTGGTCATGATCAGCACCAGCCCGAAGAGGCCGAGAAAGGTGCCGAGCGTCGACGACGGCGCGGCCTGGGTCGGGTTGGTGGTCTGGGCGAAGCCCAGCGTGGATTGGATCGAGATGATCTCGCCGGCCGCCGCCAGCGACGACATGAACAGCCTAAGGATCACCCCGATCATCAGGCCGATGGCGCTCTCCTTGATCACCGCGAAGGCGACGCCGCTGACATCGCCCGGGATCGCCGGCACGCTGGCGCCGATCACCGGGAACAGGATGAGGGCCAGCAGTATCCCGAACGAGAGCCGCACGCGAACCGGCACGAAGGTCTCGCCAAGCCCCGGGATCGCCATCAGCATGGCGCCCATCCGCGCGAAGATCAGGCCGGCGGCGAAGACCTGCTGGGCTGGGGCGTAGTGCTCCATGAAGGGCTTTTCCCGCCCCGCCGTCAGAGACTGGCGATACGGGCGGCGATGTGGCGCATGAAACCGTTCATCAGGGCGCCCATCACCGGCAGGAAGACCAGCAGCGAGACGAAGATCGCCACGATCTTCGGCGCGGCCACCAGGGTCGCTTCCTGGATCTGGGTCAGCGCCTGCAGGAGGCCGATCCCGACGCCGACCAGCAGCCCCACGATCAGGCACGGCGCGGCGAGCTGGATGGTGAGCCAGATGGCGTCGCGCCCGACGTCCAGAACCTCGGCGCCGCTCATAAGAACCTCTTTGGAAAGCTTGACGAATTCGCTTGGTTCGCGAACTCCGCCACCATGGTCCGGCATGGTTAATGAAAGCCTACGGACTGGGCAGAATCTGCCGCTCCAGAGCCTTCGCCGCCTCGGCGGGCGAGGCTTTCTGCTGGTCCCGGTCGACGCTGAGATTGGCCGCCTGCATCTGCGCCACGGAGATCTTGCCGATCAGGGGCTGCAGGGCCGCGATCAGGCGTTTGTCGTGGGCGCGCCTGGGCGAGATCAGCACGACCGCGTCATAGGGTGGGATCGCGCCCTTGGGGTCGGTGAGGATCACGAGTTTGTCGGCGGCGATGCGGCCGTCGGAGGAAAATGCGCTGATCACATCGGCCTCGCCGCCCATCAGCGCGCGGTACATGAAGGTCGGCTGGTAGGACCGCTGGGTCTTGAACTTCAGACCGTAGGCGCCTTCGACCGCCTTCCATTCCGGCCGGGACAGGAACTCCAGGTCCGAGCCGAGCGTCAGCTTGGGCGCCTCGCGCGCGAGGTCGGCGATGGAGGCGATGTGCAGGGCCGCCGCGCGGTCGGGGCGCATGGTGAGCGCATAGGCGTTCTCGAAGCCGAGTGAGCCCAGGACGGTGACGCCATCGCGCCGCTTGAGCTCGGCGGTGAGCTGTTTGAGCACCTCGGCGCGGCCGGGATTGTCCTTGCGGTTCAGGGCGTTGGTCCAGAGTGTTCCGGAATAGTCGACATAGGCGTCGATCTCGCCGGCGGCGAGCGCGCGGTAGGCGACGGCCGAGCCCAGGTCCTCCTTGCGGCTCACCTGCGCCCCAGCCGTCTCGATCCGCTGCGCCATCAGTTCGGCCAGGATGTACTGCTCGGAGAAGTTCTTGGCGCCGACCGTATAGGCCTGGGTCCGGTCCAGCCCGACGGCCAGCGGCGTCACCGCAAGGGCCACGCCGGCCAGCAGGACCCCGACGCCGATCAGCACCAGCCGCGCGCTGCGTTTGCGGGTTCCCACCTCGATCAGGCCTAGCAGCTGGTCGGCGGCGAGCGCCAGCACCGCCGAGGCCGCGCAGCCGAACAGCACATAGACCCAGTTCTCGGTCTGCAGGCCCGCGAAGATGTAGTTGCCGAGGCTGGTCTGGCCGACCGGGGTCGAGAGCGTCGCCGCCCCGATGGTCCAGACCGCGGCGGTGCGCACGCCCGCCATGATCACCGGGGCCGCCAGCGGTAGCTCGACCTGCCACAGCCGCTGGCTCGACGTCATGCCGACCCCGTCCGCCGCCTCCTTGATCGCGGCGTCGACGCCCAGGATGCCGGCCGCGCCGTTCCTAAGGATCGGCAGCATGGAATAGAGCGTCAGCGCCAGCAGCGAGGGCAGGAAGCCCAGCGCCGAGAACCTATGGCCGAACGTCGCCTTGGCCAACGCCGAGAGCGCCAGCAGCAGCGGATAGAACAGCGCCAGGAGCGCCAGACTGGGGATCGTCTGGATGAGGCTCGCGCCGGCCAGCACCGGCCAGCGCAGGCGCGCGCTGCGGCTGGCGGCGATGGCCAGCGGCAGGCTGATGGCGACGCCGAGCACGAGCGCGCTGAAGCTCAGCAGCACATGCCAGCCGAGGTATTCCGGCAGCAGGGCGAAGGCGGCGGCGAGCTTCGGGCTCATGCCGCCGCGTCCGGCGTCTTGGCCAGCTTGGCGCGCAGCCGCTCGGCCTGGCGCCGCGGCGCCTCCAGCAAGGCGCGCACCCCCTCGTCCCGCGCGCTGGCCAACAGGTCGGCGGGCGTTCCGTCGGCGACCACGGCGCCGTCGCGCAGCACCACAATCCGGTCGGCCAGCAGCACCGCCTCGGCCATGTCGTGGGTGACCATCACCGTGGTCAGGCCAAGACGCTCGTGCAGCGAACGGTAGTCGGTCCCGAGCGCGTCGCGGGTCAATGGATCCAGCGCCCCGAACGGCTCGTCCATCAGCATCAGCTTGGGCTCCGCGGCGAGCGCGCGGGCGACGCCCACCCGCTGGCGCTGGCCGCCGGAGAGCGCGTCCGGCGTGCGGCCCGCGACCTCCAGCGGCAGGTCGACGAGGCCCAGCAGGTTGGCGACCCGCGCGTCGGTCCGCCCCTTGTCCCAGCCGAGCAGCTTGGGCGTGATGGCGATGTTCTCGGCCACCGTCAGGTGCGGGAACAGGCCCACCTCCTGGAACACGTAGCCGATCTTGCGCCGCAGGACCGGCGGGATCAGCGCCGCCACGTTCTGGCCGAGCACCCGCACCTCGCCGGCGTCCGGCGTCACCAGCCGGTTGATGGTCTTCAAGAGCGTGGTCTTGCCTGACCCCGAGCCTCCGACCAGCGCGGTGAAGACGCCGGGTTCGAACGTCAGGGAGACGCCGGCCAGCGCGGCGTGCGCGCCGTAGCGCTTCTCAACCCCTAAAAGCTCGATCGCCGGCCCCGCCATGGTCAAGGCCTAGCACGAGTTTGCGCGATGCCCACAGGCGACCGGCGCCTTTCCGCCCGCGCGGGCGGCGGATCTCCTCCGCCGCCCGCGGCAGACGAGCGCCCTAGAAGTCGGCGGTCAGGCCCACGAACACGAAACGGCCCAGCGAATCGTAGACCTGCGGATAGGTGTTGCCGCTGCAGGGGCCGGCCGGGCAGTTCGAGGAGCCGGTGAGCGGCGGGTCCTTGTCGAACACGTTGTTCACGCCCACCCGGAAGTTCAGGTTGTTGTGGACCGTGAAATTGGCCGTCAGATCCAGATAGCTCTGAGCCGCGAACGACTTGTCGGTCAGGTTCTGCAGGCCGGGGTTGTTCAGCTGCGGGTCTGAGCTGTAGGCGTCGAGCGTCACCTTGCCGAAGTAGCGCCACTGGGCCGAGAAGCTCAGGCTCTTCACCCAGTCGCCGTAGGAATAGGGCGTGGTCCAGGTGACGCGCAGCTTGTGACGCCATTCCGGAGCCGGGACGCCGCAGGTGGGGCCTTCCAGGCCCTTGCAGTTGTAGGTCGGGCCGCCCGGCAGGGGCTGGGTGTCCAGCTCGTTGAGCCAGGTGCCGACCATGGCGACTGAGACGCTGCCGTTGTCCCCCAGGCCGAGGTTCGACAGGTCGGTGCGGTAGTTGACGTTCAGATCGACGCCCGTGGTCTTCAGCGAACCGGTGTTGAGCGTGGTGTCCTGCACGAAGCCGGTGGTGTCGATGAACAGCGAGTTGTTGCCGGGTTCGCGGTGGACCAGGCCGCAGAAGCTGGTGTTTTGACCGCTGATGCACTGGCTGAGGATCAGGTTCGCGCCGACGGTGCTGATGAATTGATCGACCTTGATGTTGAAGTAGTCGAGCGAGATGTTCAGGCCCGGCGCGAAGCTCGGTTGCCAGACGACGCCGGCGGTATAGGTGTCGCTGATTTCCGGCTTCAGGTTCGGGTTGCCGCCGAACTCGCCATAGTACTGGTTGGCCGGGTTCTTCTCGATGGCCAGGACCTGGGCCGTGGTCAGGTGGAAGACGCTGGCGCAGGTGGCGACCAGCGGGTTGGCGGCGGTCAGGCCCGCACACGGGTCCTGGGTGCCATCCAGGCCGACAACCTGCGGCGCGAAGAGTTCTCTGACATTGGGGGCGCGGACGGCGCGGTTGTAGCCGCCCCGCAAGCGCAGACCGTCGATCACTTCCCACTCGCCGGCCACCTTGTAGGTGTTGGTGTCGCCGACCGAGGAGTAGTCGGAGAAGCGGTAGCCGAGTTCCAGGCCCAGGTACTTGGCGAGGGGCATGTCGCTCACCAGCGGGATCCGCGCCTCGCCGAACAGTTCATAGACGTCGAAGCTGCCATTGATCGGGGTCGCCGCGCCGCCGTTGCCGCTGATCAGGTTGTTATTGGCGAGGAAGTCGGCCGTCGCGTCGATGTGTTCGCGGCGGTACTCGGCGCCCAGGGCGACGCCCACGCCCTCCGCGGCCATCGGGCTCTTGATCCCGTAGTCGCCGAGCTTGCCGGTGAAGGCGATGCTCGCCACCTGCTCCTTGGTGTTGCCTTCCTGGAAGCTGTTGGCGTTCAGGAACTTCAGCGCGGCGGGCGAGATGAACTGGCTGGTGAAGATGTTCAGGGGCACGCAACCGGCGTCGGCGCCGGGGGCGCATTGCGGGCCGGTCGGTGTCTGGACGACGTTCAGCGCCTGCAGAATCCGGGCCTTGTCCAGGGTGCCGCTCCCCTCATTGGAGAGCTGGACCGCGCCGTAGAGGAGGTAGCCGTCGTAGTTCCAGTTCTTGCCCAGGTCGCCCTTCAGGCCGACGACGATCCGGTAATCCGCGTGACGGAGATCGACATCCCGCCCGCCGCCTTCGCCGGCCTGAAGCCGGCGCGCGACCGTGCCGGTGAACATGCCGGTGGGATTGGCCGCGCAGGTCGCCCCGGTGGTCGAGGGCAGCACGCTCCTCTCTTGGGTGCTGAGCAGGGGGTTGGCGCAGTTGATCGAGTAGGTTTCGGCGAAGATGCCGCCCGCGGCGATCTGCGACTGCGAGCGGTCGTTCATGAACATGGTGTCCATGTAGGCCTGGGCCCAGGGCGCGATCTCGTAGTGGGCGAAGGCGCCCAGGCTGTAGCGCTCGTCAGGCCGCACGTAGAAGTTCTGCGGGCCGAAGTTGAAAACGTCGGTGGCGGGGTTGCGCGCACGGAAGGTGTTGAAGGTGGTCGGGTCGACCAGGAATGCGCCGACGCGGGCTGGGAAGGCGGTGCCGGACCCGCCGCAGCCGGCGGCCGCGAAGGTCGTTGACGAGTTCAAGGTGCAGGCGCTGAAGTCGCGCTCACCCTGCAGGATCGGGTTGTTCTGGCGATAGGTGGCGTAGGCGGTGATGTTGCCCTTGCCGTCGGGCGCATTCACACCGAACACCAGGCTCACTTCCGAGCCTTCGCCGTCCCACAGGCTGTGCTGCGGCAGGGAGAACTGGCGGGGGTCGGTGGCGTTGGCCGCGGCCGCGCGGACCACGCTCTCGATCGCGCCGTCATGCTGGGTGTGCTGGTAGCCCGAGTACTGAGCGTCGAGACGCACGCCCTCGAAGTTCTTCAGCATGATGAAATTGACGACGCCGGACACCGCGTCCGCGCCGTAGGTGGCGGAGGCCCCGCCGGTCAGCACATCCACCCGCTCGACCAGGGCGGCGGGGATGAAGTTCAGGTCGACCGCGGTGGTGGACGCGTTCGGATCACCCGGCATCACCCGGCGGCTGTCGATCAGCACCAGGGTGCGGCTGGGCCCAAGACCCCGCAGGTCAACGGTGGCGGCGCCGGTCGCGGCGTTGGAGATCGACGAGCCCTGGCCAGCGAACACCTGCGGCAGGGAGTTGGTGATGTCTTCGATGCGCGTGACGCCCTGGGCCTTGATGTCGGCGTTGCCGATCGTGGTCACCGGCGCGATCGAAGTCAGGTTCGGCGACGGGATTCGCGTGCCCGTCACGACGATTTCGGAGACCTCGCCCGCGGCGGCGTCAGCCGTGGCGGCGGCGTGGGCGGCCATCGGTAAAATGACGACGGCCGCGGCTCCGCACAGGATCGAGGTGGTTAGGAGGTGGGTTCGTACAGCGCTCATCAAAATCATCCCCCGGCGCGCGCGCACCGGGCGCGACCTCGCGCCGGCTTGGCTCGCCTTCTATGCGGCGCGGGTGATCCACCCTCACCGCTCCTGGGATCAGCTAATCGGGCCTCCGTCCCGGTTATAAGTGAAATGACTTCACCTATTGAATGGAAAGGCCTCACAAGGCGAGCTTAGGGCTGCGTCTCTGGATCGGATCAGCTTATGTGGGCGCGACTCGATGCATCTCAGGACTTAGTTTTGTTGAGGAAATCCCGCACATCCACGCACTCAACTCAAGGATATCTTGGACCTCGGCCGAGCCGTCTGAGCCAGAACGGAAGGTTCTGTGTGATATATTTGCGTCAGATCGCGGCGCGCCGCCGGGATCAGGCGGCGTAGACCTGCAACGGCGGCAGCGGCGTCTCGTCGCGAGCCGGAGATGTGTCGGCCGAAATGGCCTGGCGCAGCCAGGCGATGAAGAGCTCGATCTCGTGGCCCTTCGTCGACATCGGGCTCCAGTCGAGATGGTAGAAGGAGCTGGCGCGAACCCCCTCGTCGCAAAGCCTCACGAGCGCGCCGGACTCGAGATCCTTCTTTGCCAGGATGGCGGGCGCCAGACACACTCCAAGACCGCTTTTCGCGACTTCCATCGCCAGCAGGTCTGTATCCACCACCAGGGCGGGCGCGCCGATCGGCTGCTTCCGCGCGCCGTGGGAGAACCACAGCGACCAGGGATGTTCGAGGGACTCGATCAGTGAGCTGTTCGAGGCCTCCTGCAGGGATGTCGCTTGCGCGATGCCGGGCGCCGAGACCGGCCAGAGGCGCTCGTGGGCGATGAGCCGGCTGGAGAGGCCCAGATCGGCGCCTGGCCCCGACCGCACCGCAAGGTCGATCTCAGACCCCCTCAGCGCCGCTGTGGACGCGACGCTTCTCAGGTCGATGTCGATCTCCGGGTGAAGCGCCTTGAAAGCGCGGAGGCGTGGCGCGATGAGCCGCAGCGCAACGCCCGCGTCCGCGCCGATCGACAGTCGGCTTCGCCCCAACTGCGGTCGGCGGTCCATGGCGTCGGTCAGCAGCGCCAAACTCGCCCGGACCCGCTTGACCAGATTGGCCCCCTCGTGAGTCAGCGAGACACGCCGTCCAATGCGCAGGAACAACTGGGCGCCCAGCCGCTGCTCGAGACTGCGGATCGCATGACTGATCGCGCTGTGAGTGAGATTCAGCTCTTCCGCGGCCTTCGAGAAGCTCTCGAAGCGCGCCGCAGCTTCGAAGGCGGCGACCGCCCTTAGGGATGGGGGCCTAGTGAGCATCTGCGGCCCTCGACATCCGACGCCCTGGCGGACGCAATAGGCGGGCCTCGCCCGCGATGCGGTCCAGGACGTCGCAGAGGGCTCGGCCCTTTTCCGACAGAAAAATCTGGTGGCTGCGGCCGTCCCACTCAGCGAGGTAGGCCTCAAGGAGTCCGAGGGCCGGCATGGCCGCCCAGTCGCTGTCGGGCGGCCCGTTGGCGCGCAAGCTCCTCGAGGCGGTCGACTGGGTGAACCTCGTCGCAGCTGCGATGTCGCAGACCGCCTGGCCTTCGCCCTCGGCGACGTGCAGGAAGGCGATGACCTGGTGGAGCGTGACGCCGGGGTGCAGCGCATGGAACTCCATCAGGGCGCGTAGCAGGCTGCTCCGGGCGCGCATCTGCTATCTCCGGCCCCGATAGCGCTCCATGGACACCGCGGCCTGCGCGGCCGGGGCGAGCCTCAACGCCGGGCGCGGACGTCGCTGCTTTATGGTCAGGGCGGCGTTCGGATAGGTCTCGCGGAGCGCCGTGACGAACCCCTCGAGAACCTTCTGATGGTCCCCGGCTTCGACAAACGTTTCGACGTCCAGCGAAACCGAAATCTGGCCCGCAAGCCTCATCATCGACGCACTCCATCCATCTGTCACTACAGTTGCATATCGCAAGCGATTGCAGTTCACAAGTGATTGGAATTCACGGGAGGCGGCGAGGGCGAACCAAGTGTATGAACTTGTAATTTGCAATCACTTCCCATACGCAAGCGCTTGAGGCGTCGCGGCGCTGAAAATTGGGGAGCTCACGATGACCATGTCCGCAGTCATGTCTCGCCGCCTTCTGCTCGAACTCGGAGCGGGCGCGTTCGCCGGAGCCGGGCTCGCATCGGCAGCCTCAGGCGCGCGGGCGCGGCCCGACGAGACCTCAAAAAACGAGATGATTGTCCGCAAGTGGTACAGGTTGTGGGAAACGGAAAAAACGAATTGGGCTCCCTTCGGCGCCCTGCTGGCCGACGACTTCACCTTTACGAGCGCCGCCCCCGACGATCACATCAGCAAGACCGCCTTCAAGAAGAATTGCTGGGACACTCAGATCGCACACATCAAAAGCTTCGACCTGGAGCTGGTGATGGCGAAGGGCGATTTCGTGACTGTGAAATGGCTCTGCCACACCGCGGACGGAAAGGCCTTTCGCGACGTGGAGGTTCATCGGCTGCGGGGTCTCAAGATCGAAGCGCTCGAATGCTATTTCGGCGGACCCGCGGGCTTTCCAACCGCGGTGGAGTCGCAAAAGAGCTAGCGAGATGTGATTAGGCGGCCGCGACGGTTTTGGCAGCGACACGCCGGCGCTTGGCCTGCGGGGGCCCCTCGCCAAGATGGGTTTCGCGCAGCTCCGCCATGAAACGCGCCCACGCTTTCGGACCACCTTCCATCATGTCCCAGATATGCGGGCCTTGCCGGGGGCTGTCAGGATGATGATTGCGGCCCCAAATGGCGATTTGGGCGATCACCGGCAGCAGTGAGATGCTCTTCTCCGTCAGGCTGTAGATCGCCTTGAGCTTGTGGGTAGGATCGTCGCGGCGGGTCAGCAATCCCTCGGCCACGAGCATCTTCAGGCGGTCCGAGAGGACGTTGGAGGCGATGCGTTCGTCGGAGACCAGCAGTTCTCCAAAGTGACGCCTGTTCTGGAACATCATGTCTCGGAGGATGAGCAGCGTCCATCGGTCGCCGAAAATCTCAAGCGAAAGGTTGATGGCGCAATTTGATTTGGGCACGGCGCTCCCGATCGTAAAAGGTCTGCAGCTCGGTCAAGGAAACCAGACGGCGGATCTCACTCTCGTCCCACCTTCAGAGCCGCTATTCCAGGTGCAGGTCGGAAGCCGCTAGCCTCTACATAAGCAAGCGATTGTGTTTTGCAAGCAAGTCTGCAGGGTCCGGCTCTGATCCGGCAAGCGGCGCCCACTCGCGGCGCTGCTGGATCCCGGCTTCCGCCGGGATGACCCGCTTACGCGGTCAGATCGGCATCCGCATGATTTCCTGGTAGGCGCTGATCACCTGGTCGCGGATGGCCATGACCGTGTTCAGGCTCTGCTCGGCGGAGGAGACGGCGGTGACCACGTCGATCAGCTGGGCCTTGCCCTGGGCCTGGGCGACCATCTGGCCTTCGGCGGCCTTGCTGGTCTTCATGACGTCGTTCATGGCCGACTTCAGGATGTCGCCGAAACCGCCGCCGGGGGCGGCGACCTCCGCGCCCAGGGCGGCGGGATCGGCGGCGGCCATGGTCTTCTGGACGGCGCCATAGGCCTTGGCGGCGGCGAGGGCGGTCATCATGGCTTAGGTCCGCTCCCTACTGCTTCAGGATGTCGAGGGTGCGCGCGTCCATGGCGCGCGCCGTCTCGATGACGTTGAGGTTGGCTTCGTAGGCCCGCTGCGCGTCCTTCATGTCCATGGCCTCGATCAGCGGATCGACGTTGGGAGTCTTCACATAGCCGGTGGCGTCGGCCGAAGGATTGGAGGGGTCGAAGGTCGAGTTGAAGGGCGTTTTGTCGGGCACCGCGCGGCTCATCTTCACGCCGGTCCCCCCATTGCCGACACTGACCGCCTGGAACACCGGCGCCTGGCGCCGATAGGGGTCGCCGCCGGGGGTCTTGGAGGTCGAATCGGCGTTGGCCAGGTTCTCCGCGATGATCCGCATGCGCGCCTGCTGGGCGCGCAGCGCGGAGACCGCGATCGACTGGGTTGTGGCGGTCATGGATTTGTCGTCGGCCATCTAGTCTGCTCCTGCCCTAGCCGCCGGGCTTGCGGATGGCGGTCTTCAGCATGCCGAGCGACTGCTGGTAGAGGGTGACGGCCGCGTCGTAGTCCATCCGCGAATTGGTCAGCTTGACCATCTCGTCCTCGAGCACCACGCCGTTGCCGTCCAGCGTCTCCTCGGAATCCGGGCTCTTGGCGACCTTGAAGGCCGCGGCCAGGCCCTTGCTCGCGCTCTTGGGCTGCATGTGGCCGGGCTGGGTGGCGGCCATGGGGCCGGCGGCGATGGCGGCTCCGCCCGCCGCGGCGGCGCCGGCGGCGCGGTTCACATGCGCCTGGAAGCTGAACGGCTTCAGGTCACGGGCCGCGTAGCCAGGCGTGTCGGCGTTGGCCACGTTTTCGGAGATGACGCGCTGACGGTCGGCGAGATACCCCAACCGGCTCTTCAGCATCTGGAGAATGGGAAGGTCGCCAATGTCCATGACGGGCATGGTGAATAAACAGGGTTAACCCGGACTTAAGGCCTTTGCAGTCTCCTGCGCGCTGGATCTCCAGAGCCCCGCAGAAGCGTCATGCCCCTCGCCGAATTCGCCAGAGCCGTCTTCGCCCTCGCCCTCACGCTGGGCCTGATCGGCCTGGCCGCCGTCGCGCTGCGCCGCTACGGGCCCGGCGCGTTCAGCCGCTTCGGCGGCCCCAAGGCCGACCGGCGGCTGACGCTTGTCGAGACCCTGGTGCTGGACCCGGCGCGCCGGCTGGTGATCGTCGCGGTCGACGGCAAGGAGCGGCTGATCCTGCTGGGCGAAGGCCAACTCGTGTCGGAGATCGCGACTCCGAAAGGCCGGTCCTGATGTTCGAGCTCGCAAAGGCCATCCGCACGCTTCCCGCCGCCGAATGGCGCCGCGCCGCGATCCTGGCGGCGCTGACGACGCTGGCCAGCCTCGCCTTCCCGGCCGCGGCCATCGCCCAGGCGGTGAACATCAACCTTGGCACCGGGGCTGGCCTGACCGAGCGCGTCGTGCAGCTGATCGGGCTGATGACGGTGCTGTCGCTGGCGCCCTCGATCGTCATCATGACCACGGCGTTCGTGCGCATCGTGGTGGTGCTGTCCTTGCTGCGCACCGCGCTTGGCCTGCAGCAGAGCCCGCCCAATTCGGTGATCATTTCGCTGGCGCTGTTCCTCACCGCCATCGTCATGGGCCCGACCCTGCAGAAGTCCTACGACGAGGGCATCAAGCCCCTGATGGACCAGCAGATGGAGCTCCCCGCCGCCTTCGACGCCTCCGCCGCGCCGGTGAAGGCCTTCATGCTGCAGCAGGTGGACCGCGAGGACCTGGCGCTGTTCATCAAGCTCTCGCGGATTCCCAAGCCCGCGACCGCGCTCGCCACCCCGATCCAGGTGGTGACGCCGGCCTTCATGATCAGCGAGCTGAAGCGCGCCTTCGAGATCGGCTTCCTGCTGTTCGTGCCCTTCCTGGTCATCGACCTGGTGGTGGCCAGCGTCTTGATGAGCATGGGCATGATGATGCTGCCGCCGGTGGTGATCAGCCTGCCGTTCAAGCTGATCTTCTTCGTCCTGGTGGACGGCTGGCGATTGGTGGCGGGAAGCCTGGTCTCCAGCTTCCACACGGTTCCAGGGACGTAGGCGGCCCGCTAGGGTGACGGCCCGACCCTTAAGGATCGCGGCGCATGTCGAACGAGGGCGGCCCTTGGGGCCGCGAAGAGCCAGAGGCGCCAGCGGCGCCGCGCCGCCCGCCCTGGCGGCTGTTGATCTGGCTGGCCCTGATGGCGGCGATCGCGGGCGGGATCTGGCTGCTGTCGCGCGCCTTTCCCGGACGCCTGGGCGCGCTGGACGACCAGGGCGCGGTTCTGCGCACCGCCACCATCCTCGTCATCCTGTCGCTCGGCGTGTTCCGGGCCCGCAAGGTCCACTGGGGCCGCGCCGCGAAATTCGTCGGCCTGTGGGCCGTCGTCATCGCCGTGCTGGTGGTCGGCCTGACCTACCGCGACGAGCTGATGGGCGTGGGCCAGCGGATCCGCAGCGAGTTCTCCTCGTCCTATCCCGTCGCCAGCGGCCCGCGCCAGCTGGTGGTGACCGCCAGCGAGGGCGGCGGCTTCATGATCATGGGCAAGGTCAACGGCCAGCCCGTGCGCTTTCTGGTGGACACCGGCTCCAGCGACACCGTGCTCAGCCCCGCCGACGCCGAGCGGCTCGGCATCGATTCCAAGGGCCTGCCGTTCGATCACCTGGCGGAGACGGCCAACGGCACAGGCTATGGCGCGCGCTACACGGCCCGCACGCTGGAAGTCGGGCCGATCCGCGTCGACGACATGCCGATGGTCATCAACCAGGCGCCGATGAGCTTTTCCCTGCTCGGCATGACCTTCCTGAGCCGGCTGGAGTCGTTCCAGGTGCGGGGGCGCCAACTCTATCTGACTGCGAAGCCCTAGAGGCCGCCCCATAGCGGCCAAGTTATGGCCCTAGCGTGCCGCATGCCTTGGAATCGCCAGATCGCCTGCCTGCTCGCGACACCGCTCCTTCTGGCCCCGCTGGCCGCCCGGCCGGCGCCGCTCGAGGACGAGAACATTATCGTCAACGTCCCGCACGACTTCCAGGTCGGCAAACAGAACCAACAGGGCCCGATGATCATCGCGGAGTACGTGCCCCACGGCGAGACGGTCCAGGCTTGGTCGCGAATGATCACCCTTCAGGTGTTCCGCAACCTCAAGCACTTCGACCCGGCCAAGTTCGGAGGCGGGCTGCGGCAGAGTTGGACGTCGGCTTGCCCCGGGGCCGAGGTGCAGGACCTGAAGGAGGGCCAGGAGAACGGCTATCCGTTTTCACTCTGGCTCTTCACCTGCCCGCTGAACCCCGCCACGGGAAAGCCCGAGAATATGTTCGGCAAGTTCATCGGCGGGAACGACGCCCTCTACTCCGTTCAGTACGCCTACCGGTCCGGCCTGACGAAGGAGGTCATCCCGCCGACCATGACCTATCTGGGTGGAATTCAGGTCTGCGACACCCGATTGCCGGATCGTCCCTGCCCGACCGTGACGCCCTAGTTGGTCGGGTCGTGGAACAGGGTGAACTGGCCGCTCGTCGCGCAGGCCACCCTGCCCTTTTCAATGCTGACCGTCGCGAGCCGGCCGGCGCCGGGTTCGAAGAAGGCCTCGCCGGCCGCGGTCTTCACGCGGATCGCCGTCGGGCTGGTGAACTGGCAGGCGGGGTGGCTGAGGACGCCGAAGCCGCCGCTGGTGTCGACGTCCTTGCAGATCATGTGGCCGAACTGACGGGCAAGGGTCGAGCCGTCGTAGTCCGTGGCCCGCTCGTGGGCCGCATAGCCGCGGGCGCGATAGGCCGCCGCCGAAAGGGGCGGACAGGGCGGGCCGGCGCCAATCCAGCCCTGCTCGCGCTCGAGCCGGTGATGGCCTGCCGAATTGGCCGCGAGGATCGCCCACACCAGGGCGGCGCCCGGGATCAGGCCCAGCCAGAGGCCCCTCAGGTCGCGCGGCTTGCGGCGTTCGCCATAGTTGAGGGGCAAGACGTAAGCTCCCGGCCTCGGGGTGAGGCCGGGAGGATATTACGTTCGTAAACTAGACTGTCAAAGGTCCCTAGACGTCGGGCGTGTCGTTCTTCTGACGCGCCATGCGGCGGCTGGGCAGGATCTTGGCCAGTTCCTCGGCGTTCAGCTTGCCGCGGTGGGTGACGTCGGCCGCGTCGAACTTGGCCTGCAGCGGGGCCAGCGGGCCCTTCAGCTCGCTCTTCTCGATGAAGCCGTCGAGGTTCGAATCCAGCGACCCCATCATCTGCGAGGCGTACAGCTTCTGCTGCAGGTCGTTGCGGACGTGGGTCACCGTCTCGTCGGCCCAGCGGTAGTTGACCCGGAAGTACATCATCTCGTCGGGGGTCTGTTCGCCCCAGGTGACGTTGCGCTTCGGGTCCGGGTTGGCCGGATTGTGCGAGGAGTTGTCATAGACCCAGGTGGCCACCAGCTTGGTCCCGGCCTTGACCAGGATCGGCTTCACCGGATCGTAGTCGCGCTGCCAGTTGAAGTCGTACTTCGGCAGGCTGAGCAGCATGTTCTCCTTGCCGTCCGGCGTCACCGCCTTCAGCTCCACGTGGTAGCCGCGGTAGTGGGAGTGCGGATAGAGCGTGTAGAGATAGGCGTCGGCCGGGAAGGTCAGGTAGGCGACCTCCTGGTGGCGCGCCTCGCCCGCCGGGATGTAGAGCGCGAAGGTCGAGATCACCGTCGAGCGCTTGATGTACTCGGGCGGCGCCTTCAGCGTGTAGAAGCCGACCTGGGTCTTATCGACCGTTTCCTTGCCCATGGTCGTGTAGTGCATCTGGAAGTGCAGCTTGCCGCCCGCGG
>NZ_DATGEX010000017.1:0-85910 GCF_035309685.1 Phenylobacterium sp. | reverse complement strand
GTCGATGCCGGCGTCCTGCGATGAGTGGATGGTGTCGTGGCCGCTGCCGGCGGTGATGGTGTCATTGCCGCGGTCGCCCGACAGGAACTGGTCGCCCGACCCCGCCACGATGACGTCGTCGCCCTGGCCGCCGCGCACCACGTCGGCGCCCGAGCCGCTCATCAGGGTGTCGTTGCCCAGATTGCCCAGGATCTGGTTGGCGCTGGCGTGGGCGGTGATCAGGTCGTTGCCCTGGCCGCCCACCAGGAAGTCGCCGCCGCCAGACCCGCCGTCGATGGTGTCATTGCCCTTGTTGCCGTTGATGTCGTCGAAGGCCGCCCCGCCCTGGATGGAATCGTCGCCGTCCTCGCCGCGCAGGTAGCTCTGCCCAGCCCCGCCATCGACGGTGTCGTTTCCGGCCCCGGCCATCACCGTGTCGTTCCCGGCCCCGCCCTGGATCGCGTTGTTGGCGGCGTTGCCGGTGATCGAGTCGTCGCCCGAGCCGCCGATGGCGTTCTCGATGGTGACGCCCTGCGCAATGCTGACGTTGCCGGTCAGGCCGCCGACGCTGGAGAAGAAGCCGGCGCGCAGGTCGATGGTCTGGGTCTGGTTGTAGCCGGAGAAGTCGAGGGTGTCGTTTCCACCCGCGTCCCACACCGCGAACACCGCCTTCTGGAAGCTGCCGGTGATGGTGAACCAGGGCTCGCCGGTGTTGGAGTTGAAGCCGTAGACCGTGTCTCCGGTGCGGGTGGACATGTTGGCCCCATACTCCAGCTGGGCCGCGGCGATGTCGTCCAGCAGCGGCGCGGCGGAATAGAGGTTGCCGCCGAAGTCGGCGCCGGTGTTGGTCTCGCTGAAATAGCTCATCACCGAGTACTGGCGATCGTCCTCGTAGTAGCTGGCGTTGGCCGCGTAGCTGAGGGCGACGTTGGCCTCGGCGTTGTAGTCGCTGGGATGGTCCAGGCCGATGGCGTGGCCGAGCTCGTGGATCATCACCTGGCCACCGTAGTTCCCGACCGTGGGGGCGGCGTTGTAGCTGAGCGTGGAGTTGATCCAGACGTCGCCGGCGGCCGAGCCGAAGGCGATGCTGCCCGGGAACTCCCCGAAGGCGGCCGCCCCGTCCTCGCCGGTGGTGTAGTCGCCGAACAGGATGGTGGCGCTGTCGGAATAGGCGCCCGGCCCCGAGGTCCCGGCGCCGACGCGGACGAAGGTGATGTTGGCCACGTCCGACCAGGCCTGCAGCGCCAGGGTCGCCTGGGCGATCTGGGCGGCGTTGAACTGTTGGAAGCCGCCGGAATCGTCGGGCATCTGGGCCGGCGCGTCGGCGCGGAAGGCGTAGGTGACGGTGAAGCCTTGGCCGAGGTTGGCCGACCATCCGGGCTCGCCGCGGACGATCTGGCTGGCGGCCTGGTCGATGGTCAGGCTCATCTTGCCGTTGTCGGTCGGGCCCGAGCGGGCGTCGGCGTTGAGGAAGAACTCCGGCCCGGCTGGTCCGCCGCCGGCGATGGCGGTGGTGTCAAGCGCGGGATAGGGATCGACCATCGAGCCGCCGATCTCGCCACCGGTCCGGTCGAGGCTCGGCAGGGGGTTCGGGTCGAGCAGCATACTGTACCTCTACCAGACCCATCCCATTCAATTCTTTACGGGAATGGTGAACACCCGACAATCGGACAGCCTTGCGGTGCAACCGCGCATCGCGGGGCCTGGCAGGGGCTTTTCCACAGCCATGGTTGTCGAACTCGCCGTAGGCGTAAAGCCGGTTCGCGCCCAGAGCGACTTGGGCGGGCGATGGCGGCTAGAGCGGCTCGCGGCCCAGGATGCGCAGGCCGTAGCCGGCCGAGCCCGGCAGCACGGTCCTGGACGAGGTCAAGAGCTTCATGTCGCGCACGCCCAGGTCGATGAGGATCTGGGCGCCGACACCGTAGTCGCGCAGCACGTTCTCGGTCTGGCTGACGTCCGGCTGGCCGTAGCGCTCCGAGAGCCAGGCCGGGTTGGAATCGCGGATGAACACCGCCGCGCCCGCGCCGTCGTAGTCGGCGATCGCCTGCAGGGCGCGGGGCACATAGTCGCGGCGCGCCTCCTTGTGGCCCAGCATGTCGGCGGCCATGTCGACCCGGTGCATGCGCACCAGGGTGGGCTTGTCCGGGTCGATCTTGCCCTTGGTCAGGACCACATGCTCGGTGCCGTCCAGGATGTTGCGGTAGATCACCATCCGGAAGCGGCCGCCGTAGGATGAGTCGAACGGCGTCTCCAGCACCCGCTCCACCTGCCGCTCGGTGCGACGGCGGTAGGCGATCAGGTCGGCGATGGCCCCGATCTTCAGGCCATGCAGCTGGGCGAAGGCGACGAGGTCCGGCAGGCGGGCCATCGAGCCGTCGTCCTTCATGATCTCGCAGATCACGCCCGCCGGATTGAGGCCGGCCATGCGGCTGATGTCGACGGCGGCCTCGGTGTGGCCGGCGCGCACCAGGACGCCGCCGTCCTTGGCGACCAGCGGGAAGACGTGGCCGGGCGAGACGATGTCGTCGGGACCCTTCGTGGGGTCCACAGCGACCGCGATGGTGTGGGCCCGGTCGTGGGCCGAGATGCCGGTGGTGACCCCCTCGCGCGCCTCGATGGAGACGGTGAAGGCGGTGCCGTGGCCGGACTGGTTGTCGCTGGCCATCGGCGGCAGGCGCAGCGCCCGGGCCCGCTCGGCGGTGATCGAGAGGCAGATCAGGCCGCGCGCGTGCTTGGCCATGAAGTTGATCTGCTCCGGCGTCGCGAACTGCGCCGGAATGATCACGTCGCCCTCGTTCTCGCGGTCCTCGGCGTCCACCAGGATGTAGGGGCGGCCGTTGCGGGCGTCCTCGATGATGTCCTCGATGGGCGAGATCGCCGAGGTGAAGGCTTCGGTGTCGGGCCCGCTGAGGGGTGGGATGAGGTAGGGGCGTTTCATGTGGCGGCCCTCATGTTCGCGAATTCCATCACCTGCTCGGCGACCGTCTTCAGCTGGGCGACGTTCTTGGCGTCGCGGCACTCGCCCGCCTCGTCGAAGAGGCCGGCGGCGTTGAGCGCCGCCCCGTAGGGCGTCGGCCAGCCCCGCATGGCATGTATGATGCCGCGCACCGCCATCAAGGTCGTGCCGCCCGCCTGGGCGCCGTCGGCGGTGATGATGATCCCCACCGGCTTGCCGTCGAAATAGGGCCGGGGGTCGGCGCGGGTGAGCTCCAGCGTATCCAGCGCGTTCTTCACCACGCCCGACAGCGAGCCGTGATAGCCGGGCGTCGCCAGGATGATCCCGTCGGCCTCGCGCACCGCCTGGGCGAGCTCCGCCTGTTCGGCGCTGGGCCCCGCGGGCCCGGGGTTGAAGTGCGGCAGCTTCTCGAGGAATTCACCCCCGAACAGCTTGGTCCGCGCGCCAGCGCCCTGGGCGTGACGCAGCGCCAGGATCAGCGCCCGCTCGGTCGACGAGCCCGAGCGCGGCGTGCCGCCGATGCCGACAATGAGGGGGCCGCTCATGCGCTTTGGGTCTCCGGCGCGAACACCTTCTTCAGCTCCGTCTTGACGATCTTGCCGTTGGCGTTGCGCGGCAGCATCTCCGGCCAGAAGACCACCTTCACCGGGACCTTGAAACCCGCCAGCCGCTCGCGGACGAAATTGCGCAGCTCGGCCTCGGTCGCGGTCTGGCCGGGCTTGAGGTGGACCACCGCGCCCGGCTCTTCGCCGAGCGTCTTGTGGGGGATGCCGACCAGCGCCGCGTCCATCACCGCAGGATGCTCATAGAGGACGTTCTCGACCTCCACGCAGTAGATGTTCTCGCCGCCGCGGATCAGCATGTCCTTGGCCCGGTCGATGATGAACAGGAAGCCCTCGTCGTCCAGCCGCGCCAG
This sequence comes from Phenylobacterium sp., assembly GCF_035309685.1. Taxonomy (GTDB): domain Bacteria; phylum Pseudomonadota; class Alphaproteobacteria; order Caulobacterales; family Caulobacteraceae; genus Phenylobacterium. The sequence goes on along the minus strand of NZ_DATGEX010000017.1, from coordinate 82,059 downwards.
GTCGCCGGTGCGCAGCCAGCCGTCGACGAAGGTCTCGGCGGTCGCCTGCGGCTTGTTCCAATAGAGCTTCACCACCTGCGGCCCCTTGCACCAGAGCTCGCCGACCGCGCCGACCGGCAGCACCGTCTTGCCATCGGCCGGATCGCGGATCTGCATCTCGCCCACCGGCGCCGCCGGGCCCGCGCTGTCGGGGCGGTTCTCGTAGTCGCGGCCCAGGTGGCTGGTGAAGGTCGCCGTGGTCTCGGTCATGCCCCAGCCATTGCCGGGCTGCGAGCCCGGGAAGGTCTCGGCGATGCGCCGGACCAGCTCCGGCGCCGAGGGCGCGCCGCCGTAGGTCACCGCCACCAGGGAGGAGAGGTCGTATTTGCTGCGCGCCGGATTCTCGATGAGCTGCCAGGCGATGGTCGGCACCCCGCCGGTGGAGGAGACGCGCTCCCGCTCGATCAGCCGCATGGCGGGCTCGGCGTCCCAGCGGCGCATCAGCACGATCTTGCCGCCGGCGTTCATGGTGGGCCCAAGCGTCGCCGAGAGCCCGGTGGCGTGGAAGAACGGCACCACCAGCAGGGTCACGCGCTGCGGCAGCTTGTGCGGATCGCTCTCCGGCACGGGCTCGCCGGCGCGCAGGAAGTTGCGCACGGCGGCGATGCCGCCGGCCCCGATGTTGGAGGTCATGTTGCGGTGGGTGCCGAGCGCGCCCTTCGGCTTTCCCGTCGTGCCGGAGGTGTAGAGGATGGTGGCGTCGTCTTCCGGGTCCAGCGCCACGTCCGGCAGCGGCAGGTCGGGCAGGTCCTTCCACCTATTCACCGGACCGATCACGTCCTCGAGGGCGTGGACCTTGCCGTTGGCGACGGGCTCGCTCTGGCGCGAGACATAGACCTTGGTCAGGTCGCTCAAGCCTTCGAGATACTCCGCGATCCGCCCCAGGCGTTCGTCGTCACAGATCACCACCTTGGTCCCGGAATCGGCCAGGCCGTATTCCAGCTCCGGCCCCGTCCACCAGGCGTTCAGCGGGGTGACGATGGCGCCGGCGAGGATGCCGGCGAAGAAGGCCACCGGCCATTCCGGCAGGTTGCGCATGATCACCGCGACCCGGTCGCCCTTCTGCACCCCGTCGGCCTGCAGCTGGCGGGCGAGCGTGATCGCCGCCCGGGCGAAGGCTTCGTAGGTGGCGCGTTCGTCGTCGTAGATCAGGAATTCGCGGTCGGGAAAGCCGCGGCCGTTCAGGAACACGTCGCGCAGGGTTGGCGGCGCGTTTTTCCAGACCTTGGTCGGGACGCCGCGGATCGTCATCTCGACGATCTCGAACCGCTCGCCGGGCGCCGTGAGGCGCGCGTGCGCTTCGGCGATCGACATCACGGGCCAGGCGGGAAGAGCGTCACTCACGTCGCAGAACCTTTGAACGAAACCTCTTTGAACCAGAAGCGCGGCATCTAAATCATTTCGAGGGCGGCGCCGTCCACCGCCGCTCGCGGGCCAGATATGGAACCAGCGGCCCGCCCGCGCGTCTTGTCAGGCAGACGACATCGTAGCTTGAGGCGAACGCCGTCATGGCCTGGGGACCTAAGACTTCAATGATCAGCGCGCTCTTTCGACGCCGCCGGCCCGACCTGCAGCCGACCGAGGACCAGGACCAGTCCGTCCTGATCGACCAGCTGATGGCGGGCCCGATCAAGCAGCGCCCGAAGATCACCATCTTCGGCGACGACGACGTGGTGGGCATCAACCCCGCGCCGATCATCCCCTCCAACGAGAACTAGGCGGACGCGCACCTGCGGCCCGCGAGGTCCCGCAATGTCGCGACGTCAGATTCCCGCGTACCAGGACCAGCCGTTCTGGATGTTCCCCTTCTTGCCGAAGTCGTCGAACTTTTCGACGACCTCGATCCGACGCAGGAACTTGACGCTCTTGTAGCCCAGCTGGGTCTCGACCCGCAGGCGGGCCGGGGCGCCATGGGCCACCGGAAGGTCGCGGCCGTTCATGCCGTAGGCCAGGATCGTCTGGGGATGCAGGGCGTCGTACAGGTCGATGCTGTCGACGGTCTCATCGTAGGCGTGGAAGTTCACATAGCGCGCGGTGGGCAGCATGCCGGCGTGACTGAGCAGGGCGGCGAGCGGCGCGCCCGTCCATTGCGCGATCGAAGACCAGCCTTCCTCGCAGGTGTGGCGGGTGATCTGGGTGCGCGCCGGCAGGGCCTTCAGATCCGCCAGGGCATAGGCGCCCGGACGCGCCACCAGCCCGGCGACCTCCAGACGCCACTCGGCGAACGCCGCCTTGCGCAGGCGGTCATAGGCCTCGCCGAAGTCGGTGCTGAACGCCGGCTCCTTGGCGTTGCCGGGATCGGTGGTGCCGATGGCCGGCATGGAGGTGATGTCGGCGTGGTCGAACTGGCGGACGAGCGCGTTGCGCGGCAGCAGCAGGCGCTGGGCCCGATAGGTGAAGTCGTCGGCGATGCGCAGCAGATTGCCGTAGGTCGGCGGGTTCTCGTCGCTGCATCCGGCCAGCGCCAGGCCGCCCAGGCTCGCCAGGCCCCCGACCAGGGCTCGCCGCGGCAGCAGGATGTCGTTGCTAGGCATGCTCACCTCCCCCAGGTCATGGCGCGAAGCTGCCGGCCGATCCCCGACAGCGCCACCATCAGGAGGTGGGCGGCGAGGAAGAGGGCGATCAGGCACAGGAACAGGAAATGGATCGTCCGCGCCGACTGGGTCCCGCCGAACAGAGCGGGCAACCACGGCCAGGCGGCCGCGATGGTCGGCGACATCGACATGCCGGTGAGCACCATCACCGGCAGGGCGGCGAAGATCACGCCAAGGTAGGCCAGCTTCTGGAGGACGCCATAGGGCGGTCCGCCCTTGGCCGGCGTGATGCGCAGGGCAAGGTGCTCGCGGACGTCCCGCCACAGGGCCTTGGGCGCGAGCTCCTCGCCCCTGGGCAGCAGATCGCGGCGCAGGTGGCCGGTGGCGAGGCTTGCGACGGCGAAGACAGCCAGCGCCGAGACCAGCAGCCAGGCGAGCAGGAAGTGCAGGCTGCGGGCCCAGCCGTTCTGGTTGAAGATGTCGTAGGTGCGGACCTGGCTCACCGGTCCCCTGGGATCGCCGAAGAAGGGACTCGCGGCCGCCCAGCCGCCGTGGTGGTAGTTCCGCCCCAGAGGCAATTCGATCAGCGGCCGGGTCAGGTCGTTGCCCGACCAGCCCCAGTAAAGCCGCGGGTGGGCCATCAGGATCACGATGCCGGAATAGGCGAGCGTGAGGACGACAGCCACGATCAGCCAGTGGGCCAGACGCACCCAAGGCGCGTGGCCTCGGCTTGGGCCTCCCACCGACGACTCTATCGCCCCAGCCGACATGCAGCCCCCCATAGCCCTGGTGGGCCGACCATAAGCGTATCGCTGTTATCCTGACAATCGAGGCGGCGCGCGAAGCGCGTCTCAGATCATGCGGCCGGCGCCCGTCTAGGCCGGCGCCGCGTCCTTGCGCGCCTGGTAGGCCGCCTTCAGCTCGCCCAGCTCCTTGGCGAACTTCTCCTGCGCCGCCTCGCGCAGCTTGGGGATGTGGTAGGCGGGGAAGAGGTCGTTGTCGGGGCGGTAGTCCTTCAGCACCTGTTTCGCCAGCGTGACCTTGTGCACCTCGGTGGGGCCGTCGGCGATGCCCATGACCAGCGAGCTCGTCACCATGTGCATGAACGGCATCTCGTTGGAGACCCCCAGCGCCCCATGCAAATGGGCAGCCTTGGTGGCGATGTCGTTATAGACCCGCGGCATCATCACCTTGATGGCGGCGATGTCCTTGCGGACCATCTGGTAGTCCTGGTGCTTGTCGATCAGCCAGGCGGTGCGCAGCACCATCAGGCGGAAGCTTTCCAGCTGGATCCAGGAATCTGCGATGTCGGCCTGGACCATCTGCAGGTCGGCGAGCTTGCCGTCGCGGGTGGTGCGGGAAACCGCGCGCTGGCACATCAGGTCGAGCGCGTTCTTGCAGGCGCCGACCGTGCGCATGGCGTGGTGCACCCGCCCGCCGCTCAAGCGCACCTGGGCGATCACGAAGGCCGCGCCGCGCTCGCCCAGCAGGGCGTCATAGGGCAGGCGGACGTTGTTGTAGCGGACATAGCCCTCGTTGCCGCCGCCGATCTCGCCGCCGGCGCCGACGCCCACGTTGCGGATGATCTCGACGCCTGGGGTGTCGGTGGGCACCAGGAAGATCGAGGTGCGCTTGTAGGGGTCCTTGGCGTCCGGATCGGTGACCGCATAGAGCACCAGGACCTTGGAATAGCGGGCGTTGGTGGAGAACCACTTCTCGCCGTTGATCACCCACTCGTCGCCGTCGAGCACCGCGCGGGTCTTGAAGGTCAGGGGATCCGAGCCGCCGGTGGGTTCGCTCATGGAGAAGGCCGAGCGGATCTCGCCGTTCAGCAGCGGCCAGAGGTAGCGCTCCTTCTGGGCGTCGGTGCCGTAGTGGGCGATGATCTCGGCGTTGCCGCTGTCGGGCGCCTGGCAGCCGAAGACGGTGGGCGCCAGGTTGTTGCGGCCCAGCTTCTCGTTCATCAGGCCAAGTTTCAGCTGGCCATAGCCCTGGCCGCCGAGATCGGGGCCGAGATGGCAGGCCCACAGCTTCTGGGCCTTCACCTTTTCCTGCAGCGGCTTGATGAACTTCTCGCGGCCGAGCGAGCTGAAGGCGGCCATGCCGAGCTGGGAGACCGGCTCGACCTCGTCGCGCATGAAATCCTCGATCCAGTCGAGCTTCTTCTGGAACTCCGGATCGGTCTCAAAATTCCAAGCCATCGCAAGCCTCCCAGGCGCTGATTTTTAGAATGACCGGTATGTTTTCGGCCTTGCGGCATTATCAAACCGGCGTTCGGTTTGCGCAACGGGAACTCCTACCTTCCCCTCCCGCCGCTTCGCGGGGGAGGTGAGGGGACTAGAACTTGCCCCCGCGCCCTTCACCGGCGGCGAAGCGGGCCGCGCCCTCCTGGCTCTGGCCGGAGCGCAGGGTTTCCATGCCGAGCGCGATCTCCGCGGCCGTGGCCTGGTCCCAGTCCAGCGACCACTGGCCGATGGCGGAGAGCCGGTCGTTGCGCAGGCAAAGCTGCGGGAAGGCCGACAGCTGGGCGGCCAGTTCCAGGGCCGCGTCGAGGGCGCCGCCCTGGGGCGCGAGGCGGTTGGCGAGGCCGATGTCGTAGGCCTCCTTCGCCTCCACGGGCCGGCCGGTGAGGATCAGGTCCATGGCCCGCGAGGCGCCGATCAGGCGGGGCAGGCGCACGGTGCCAAGGTCGATCAGCGGCACGCCGAAGCGGCGGCAGAACACGCCGAACACCGACCCTTCCGCGGCCACGCGCAGATCGCACCAGCAGGCGACCTCCAGCCCGCCGGCCACCGCGTGGCCCTCCACCGCGGCGATCACCGGCTTGCCGAGCGAAAGGCGTGTCACGCCCATGGGGCCCAGGTCGCCTTCGCGATGGACCGGATTGCCGCGCCCCTCGGCGACGCCCTTCAGGTCGGCGCCGGCGCAGAAGGCCCCGCCGCGGCCCTGCAGGATCGCGACGTCCAGGGCTTCGTCGGCGTCGAAGGCCCGGAAGGCGTCGTAGAGCCCACGCGCCGTCGGCCCGTCGACGGCGTTGCGCGCGGCCGGCCGCTCGATGGTGACGATCAGGGTGCGCCCGTGCGTCTCGGTGCTGACGGTTTGCATCGGTCGGTCTCCTTTGGCGAAAGCTGACGCTTGCGACGAGGCGGAAGGCAAGGGCAAGACGGTGGCGACAACGGAGGACGCGTCATGAGCAAGGCCAAGGAACTCGGTTTCTCGAAGGACCGGCTGAAGCGGATCGAGCGCCACCTCCAGGACAAGTACGTGGGGCCAGGGCTGATCCCCTGCGCCCAGGTGCTGGTGGCGCGCCACGGCGAGACGGCGCACGAGGCGGTGCTGGGCCTGGCCGACGTGGAGCGCGGGACCAAGCTCAAGGGCGACGCGGTCTTCCGCATCTACTCCATGACCAAGCCGGTCGCCTGCGTGGCCCTGATGACGCTGGTCGAGGAGGGCCTGATCGCGCTCGACGATCCGGTGGCCAAGCACATCCCGGCGTTCAAGGACTTGGGGGTCTACGCCGCCGGCGTTGGGCCGTTCCTGAGCACGCCGCCGGCGCGGCCGATGCAGGTGGTCGACCTGATGCGCCACACGTCGGGCCTGACCTACGGCTTCCAGAGCCGCACCAATGTCGACGCGGCCTATCGCAAGCTGAAGGTCGCCGACCCCTACGGCGGCGACGACCTCGAGGGCTTCATCGAGACCCTGGCCAAGCTGCCGCTGGAGTTCTCGCCGGGCGAGGCCTGGAACTATTCCGTCTCCACCGACGTGGTGGGCTATCTGGTGCAGAAGATCGCCGGAAAGCCGCTGGGCCAGGTGCTGCAGGAGCGCATCTTCGATCCGCTGAAGATGACCGACACCGGCTTCTTCGTCCGCGAGGACCAGCGCAGCCGGTTTGCCGCCTGCTACAGCGCCTCGCCCGACGGCCCGATGAACCTGCAGGCCAGGCCGACCGGCGGCCTGACCCTGAACGACGACCCGGAGAAGAGCCCCTACCTGAAGCCGCCGAGGATGGAATCGGGCGGCGGCGGCCTGGTCTCCACCGCGGCGGATTATCTGCGGTTCGCCAACATGCTGGTGAACGGCGGCGAGCTGGAGGGCGCGCGGATCCTGTCGCCCATGACGCTGCGGCTGATGGCCTCCAACCACCTGCCCGGCGGCCAGGACCTGACCCAGCTCTCGAAGTCGCTGTTCTCGGAGAGCACCTACGCCGGGATCGGCTTTGGCCTGGGGTTCGCGGTGGTGTTCGATCCGCCCAAGACGCTGATCCCCTGTTCCCAGGGCGAGTTCTACTGGGGCGGCGCGGCGTCGACGGCCTTCTGGGTCGATCCGGTGGAGAAGGTCACGGTGGTCTTCATGACCCAGCTGATGCCGTCCACGACCTATCCGATCCGCCGCGAACTGCGCACCCTGGTCTATTCGGCCCTGATGGAGAGCCTGGCCTAGGCGCCCCCTAGGCGCCCTCGGCGGCGGCGGCGAGGCCGAGTTCGCGTTCTTCCTCGGCGATGATCGCCTCGCTCTCGTCCATCATCGGCTGGCCGAGGTTGGTGTCGGGCGCGTCGGCGCTGGGCCGCATGTCGAGCATCCGGGCGCGCCGCCAGCTGCCCCAGCCGTTCCAGAAGTAGTAGCCGCCCGCCAGGATGAAGGTGGTCAGGCTGCCGACCGGAAAGGCGATCCAGATGGCGTCGGCGCCGAAATGGGGCTCCAGCAGCCTGGCGACCGGGATGCGCACGGCCCACAGCGAGATCACCATGGCGATCAGCGGCGGCCAGACCGCGCCGGTCGCGCGCACGATGCCCGACAGGATGAAGGCCAGGCCAAACGGGATGAAGCTCCAGAGCGCGATGGTGTTGATGTGCACGGCGATCGGCAGCGAGGGGCTGGTCGACCGCAGGAAGGCCTGCAGCACATAGGGGTCCAGCGCCTGCAGGATGAGGATCGGCGCCCCGGTGAACAGGATCGCGTAGAGGCAGCCCACCATGGCCACCCGCTCGACCCGGTCCATCTTCCGCGCCCCGACGTTCTGGGCGGCCATGGAGGAGACCGCCGCGCCCAGCGCCATGGCCGGCATCTGCACATAGGTCCAGAGCTGCGAGGCGGCGCCGTAGGCGGCCGAGGTGTGCACCCCGTAGCGGTTGACGAAGGAGAGCATGGTCACCGCCGCCAGGCTGATCACCATCATCTGGATGCCCATGGGCGTGCCCTTGACCACCAGGGCCTTGATGATCGCCAGGTCGGGGCGCAGCAGCCGCAGATCCTTGGGCTTCAGCATCAGGATGGAGTTCTGGCGGTAGAGATGGATGATCATCATCGCCAGCGTCACGCTCTGGGCGATCAGGGTCGAGGTCGCCGAGCCCGCGATCCCCATCTTCGGGAACGGCCCCAGGCCCATCAGCAGGATCGGGTTCAGCACGATGTCGAGCCCGACCTGCAGCAGGGCGAAATAGAACGGCGTGCGGGAATCTCCCGTGCCGCGCTGGGCCATCATCACGAAGTTGAAGAAGAACATGAACGGCATGGCCGCAAAGATCACCCGCAGGTAGGCGATCGCGTCGATCCGCGCCGCCGGCGGCGTGCCCATGGCGTCCAGGATGTGCGGCGTGAGCACGCCGCCCAGCACGCCGATCAGCACCGAGACCACCGCGAAGAAGGTCGTCGCCGTCCCCACGACCTTGCGGGCCAGCGCCTCGTCGCGCGCGCCCACCGCCTGGCCGATCAGGATGTTGGCGGCCATGGTCACCCCGAAGGCCGCGCCCAGCATCATGAAGAACAGCTGGTTGGCGTTGTTGACCGCGGTGACGCCCGACTCGCCCAGCACCCGGCTGACCCAGAACATGTTGGCGGTCGCGTTCAGCGACTGCAGGATGTTGGAGCCGAGCACCGGCAGCGCGAAGGCGATCAGCGTCGAGCCGATCGGCCCGACGGTCAGGTCGGGACCCTTGCGGCCGGGGAAGCCGCCCGGGGCCCCGGCGGGTGCGCCGCCCGGTCTCCCGCCGCCTTGGCCTGGGCCCTGCGCCAACCCGATACTCCGCTTGCGGCTCAAACAGCCGTTTGTCCGGGGATAGACCGCAACCGCCGATTAGGCAAAGCGGCGCTTTTGCACAGGCTGCGTGAGCGTCAGGCCTGCACCGCCCGGTCGATGGCCCGCAGCCGGCTGTTGGTCCGGCCATAGAGCAGGTAGACGACCACGCCCACCGCATTCCAGAGGAAGAAGAACTCGATGGTGATCGTGCGCAAGGTGGTGAACAGGTAGAGGCAGCCGGCGATCCCGAGGGGACCGACAACCCACACCATCGGCGTGCGGAACGGCCGCGGCAGATCGGGCCGCGACCGGCGCAACGCCATCACCGCAAGGCCCGTGGCGATGAAAGCCGCCAAGGTGCCCGCGTTGGCCAGGGACGCGATATCCGACAGCGGCATGGCGCCGGCGATCACGGCGGCGATCACGCCGGTGAGGATGGTCACCGCCTGCGGCACGCCGCGCGCGCTGACGCCCGACAGCCGGCGCGGCAGGAGGCCGTCGCGGGCCATGGCCAGGAACACCCGGCTCTGGCCGAACATGAACACCATGATCACGGTCGGCAGGGCCACGACCGCGGCCCCCGCGATCAGCGACGCGGCCAGCGGCTGCTGCAGCTGGCGCAGCACGAAGGCCAACGGCTCGCCGCTCTTGGAGAAGACGTCGTAGGGCGAAGCGCCGAGCGCACAGGCGGCCACCACCATGTAGATGGCGGTGCACAGCACCATGGAGCCGATGATGCCGATGGTCAGGTCGCGGCGCGGATCCTTGGTCTCCTCCGCCGCGGTGGAGATGGCGTCGAAGCCATAGAAGGCGAAGAAGATGATCCCGGCCGCGCCCATCACCCCGAACTTCTTGCCGTCGATCTCGTGCGCCCCATAGCCGTAGGGCGCAAAGGGGTGGAAGTGACGGGCGTCGAAATGCGGCAGGGTGATCGCGACGAATCCGGCCAGGGCCACCAGCTTCACGCAGACCAGGATGAAGTTCACGGTCGCGCTCTCCCGGGTGCCTATGAGCAGCACGCCGGTGACCACGAGGGCGATGAAGACCGCCGGAAGGTTGACGACGCCGCCGGCGTCGGGCCCCGCCAGCAGCGCCTTGGGGACCGCCCAATGCGCCTGTTCGATGAGGCCCGCGGCATAGGCCGACCAGCCCACCGAAACCGTGCTGCAGACCAGGGTGTATTCCAGGATCAGGCTCCAACCGATCACCCAGGCGACCGCTTCGCCCAGGGTGGCGTAGGAATAGGTGTAGGCGCTGCCGGCATGGGGCATGAGCGTCGCCATTTCGGCGTAGCTGAGGGCGGCGAAGGCGCAGACGGCCCCCGCCGCGGCGAAGGACAGGATGACCGCGGGCCCCGCGAGCCCCGCCGCCACGCCCGTGAGCGTGTAGATGCCGGTTCCAATGATCGCCCCGACGCCAAGGGCGACCAGATGCGGCCAAGAGAGCGTCGCCTTGAGCCGTGGGCCGGCGTCCGGGCGGACCTCGGCCTCGATCGACTTGCGGCGCGTGATGAAGCTCATAGGCGGTCCCCCGGGTCGTTGCGGGCGCCACCATGGCCCGCGTCGGCGCCTTGCGCCAAGGGCAGGGCGTCGCCAGATGACAGGGTTGCAACCATCCGTCTGTGGATTTCGCCGCCTGAACGGTGTTAAGTTAAGAGGCCGATAGGCTCTCCGCGCGTATTTCCCGACGCGGGGGCCGGAGAGCCCATCTGGGAAGGAACTTGAGCATGATGTCTGCCGATTCTCGCGTGCTTGGCCGTCTTGGCGTCTTCGGCGCGGCTGTCAGCGCGCTTCTGATCTACGGCTTCGCCCCGACCCCGTCGGCGACCGCCCAGCAACAGGCCAAAGACGCCGCCGCGACGGCGCCGATGTCGAAGATGCCGGCCACGGTCGACAACTTCATGCTGGTCGACGCCCAGACCATGGAGGCCCACGAGCTCTACCGGATGGCCGACGACAAGGCGATCGTGCTGGTCTCGACCGGCGTCGGCTGCCCGATCGCCCGCGCCATGACGCCGGCGCTGAAGGCGCTGCGGGACAAGTACAAGGCGCAGGGCGTCGAGATGTACCTGGTCGACTCGAACCTGCAGGACAGCCGCGACGCGATCGTCGCCGAGGCCAAGGAATACGGCATCGACATCCCGATCCTGATGGACTCCAACCAGCTGGTCGGCGAGGCGCTGGGCGTCACCCGCACCGCCGAGGTGTTCGTGATCACGCCGAAGACCTGGAAGGTCGCCTACCACGGCCCGGTCAACGACGCCGCCGACTACGGGATCCAGAAGGCGGCCGACAAGCCGTTCGCCGACATCGCCATCTCCGCCGTCCTGGCCGGCAATCCGGCGCCGCCGGCGACCCAGGCGTCCAAGGGCTGCCTGGTCGACTTCCCGGCCCGCGAGAAGCACGCTCAGCTGACCTATGTGAAGGACGTGGCCCCGATCCTCGAGGCCAAGTGCGTCGCCTGCCACGAGGAAGGCGGCATCGGCCCCTTCGCCATGAACAACTATGCGATGGTCAAGGGCTTCGCCCCGATGATCCGCGAGGTCATCCGCACCGACCGGATGCCGCCCTACAACGCCGACCCGCACATCGGTAAGTTCTCCGACGACAAGAACCTGTCGGCCGCCGAGATCAAGACCCTGGTCCACTGGGTGGAAGAGGGCGCGCCGCGCGGCGAGGGCAAGGACCCCTTGGGCGCCAAGCACCTGGTCGCCGCCGAATGGCCGCTGGGCAAGCCCGACGTGGTGCTGAACGTCCCGGCCTACACCATCCCCGCCTCGGGCGTGGTCGACTACCAGCATCCCTGGGTGAAGAACCCGGAGACCGAGGGCAAGTGGCTGCGCGCCTCCACCGTGAAGGTCGAGAGCCGTCAGGGCGTGCACCACGTGCTGACCGGCTACATGAAGGACGTGCCGCAGCCCGGCCAGCAGGGGTTCGAGAACGCCTGGGGCGTGTCGGTCGGCGGCTACGCGGTCGGCGCCGAGAGCGAGATCGCGCCCAAGAACGTGGGGACCTTCATCCCGCCGGGCGGCGCCATCGGCTTCCAGACGCACTACACCCCCTTCGGCAAGGAAGTGACCGATCACACTCAGATCGCGCTCTACTTCTACAAGGACAACCAGAAGCCGGACCTGGTGATGCACAACTCGGTCATCGCCAACCAGAACATCGTCATTCCGGCCAACGACCCGCACCACGCGGAAATCGCCTATATGGAATTCCCGCACGACGCCCTGCTCTATTCGGCCTTCCCGCACGCGCACTACCGCGGCGCCTCGTCGAACCTGTGGATCCGCTACCCGGACGGCCAGGAAAAGGAACTGCTGTCCCTGCCGCGCTATGACTTCAGCTGGCAGCGGGACTACACCTTCGCCGAGCCGGTGAAGGTGCCGGCGGGCTCCAAGCTGATCGCCCACTTCATCTACGACAACTCCAAGCGGAACCCCGCCAATCCCGACCCGAACAAGACCGTGGTCTGGGGCGACCAGTCCTGGGAGGAGATGTTCTATATGGCGGTCCGCTACCGCTGGGCCGACGAGACCTCCAAGCACATGGTCAACTATGACGAGGAGCTGAACGCCGGCCGGATGATGGGCATGCTGGACAGCAATGTGGATGGCCGGATCGAGAAGGCCGAACTCAAGGGCCGCATGGGCGAGATGATCGGCAAGTATTTCGACCAGCTCGACACCAACCACGACGGCTACCTCGACAAGACCGAACTCGCCGCCATGCAGAAGATGATGGGCGGCCAGCGCCGCCGTCAGGCGGACGCGGCCAAGCCGGCGGCCCCCGCCGCCGCGCCGGCGGCCTCGCCGACGGCGGGCGGGCGGTAAGGCCTCGACCTAGAGCGCCTTCTCCCCTTGTGGGAGAAGGTGGCAGACGAAGTCTGACGGATGTGGGGTCGCACGGCATCGCCGCTCCGGCCCCTCTTCGTATCGAGCCGAGGGGTCGGCGAGACCCCACATCCGACCTGCTTCGCAGGCCACCTTCTCCCACAAGGGGAGAAGGACGCGTTCAGTCGCTCCACAGATCGTGGACGTCGCCCTTGCGGTTGAGCATGCGCACCGCGCGCTTGACCACCGCCAGCAGGCGCTCGCGGCGGGCGGCCTCGTCGTAGGTCATGGCGCCCCGGGCCAGGCCCTCCAGCAGGAAGCGGCCGAGATCCCGGCTGGTCTGGAAGCGCGGGTCGGCGCCGGCCTGGGCCAGGCCTGCGAACCGGTCGCCCACCTGGGCGCGGTCGAAGGCGGCCTGGGCGGCGGCCAGGCGGGCGCGCAGCATGGGCTCGGTGCGGGCGGCGGATTCCAGCTCGGCGAAGGCCACGAAGGGCGCCTCGTGCAACAGCGCCCAATAGGCGTCGATGGCGGCCTCCGAGGCGTCCTGGCCCACGCCGCTCGAATTGGGCGCCGCCGAAGCCCGGGCGGCCTCCTCGAACAGACGCGCGCGGGCGAGCTCGATGTGGGCGACGGCCGCCTCCACCAGTTCCTCGCGGGTGGCGAAATGGTAGAGCATCGCCCCGCGGGTGAGCTTGGCGGCGTCGGCGATCAGGCCGTTGGTGGCGGCATGATAGCCGATCTGCGCGAACAGCTTCATCGCCGCGTCGAGGATTCGCGCACGGGTTCGCAGCGACTTCGGCGTCGCTTTGGCCGCAAAGGTTCTGGCGTCCATCTGGACCAATTCTACTGAGACCTGGGGAGGGTCTGCTCTGACGCACCCCTAGCAGCACCGGCCGCCACGAGGCCATAGGGTCCGCGAGACCTTCGCAAAACCGACACGGAATCAGGGCAGGGCTGCGCTGTTCTTAGGCGAAATGGGGCGCCATGTGACCGAAGACGCCGTCCGCCAGTACCGCAGCGTGTTCATCTCCGACGTCCATCTGGGGACGAAGGGGTGCCAGGCGGACCTGTTGCTGGACTTCATCCGCCACATGGAGTGCGAGACGCTCTATCTGGTCGGCGACATCGTCGACGGCTGGAAACTCAGCCGGGCCGGCTGGTACTGGCCCCAGGCGCACAACGACGTGGTGCAGAAGATCCTGCGGCTGGCGCGCAAGGGCGTCTCGGTGATCTATGTGCCCGGCAACCACGACGAGGTGGTGCGCGACTTCATCGGCGTGCATTTCGGCGGCGTGGTGGTGGCGCGCGACGCGGTGCACGAGACCGCCGACGGCCGCCGCTTCCTGGTGACCCACGGCGACGATTTCGACTCGGTGGTGCAGCACGCCAAGTGGCTGGCGCTCCTGGGCGACTGGGCCTACCGCGCGCTCCTGGCCTCCAACACGCTGATCAACCGGGTGCGGCGGCGCTTCGGCTTCGGCTACTGGAGCTTCTCGGCCTTCGCCAAGACCCGGGTGAAGAAGGCCCTGCAGTTCATCGAGAACTTCGAGCAGGCGGTGGCCGACGAGGCGCGCCGGCGCGGCGTCGACGGGGTGATCTGCGGCCACATCCACAAGGCCGAGAGCCGGATGATCGACGGCATCGCCTACATCAACGACGGCGACTGGGTGGAAAGCTGCACGGCGCTCGTCGAGCACGCCGACGGCGTGCTGGAGATCCTGGAGTGGGCCAAGGAGCGCGGCCGGCTCGCCGTTCCCGAACCTGTGATGCTGCCGGCGCCCCTCGCGGCGTGAAGCCATTGACATCACTGCATCGCTCGTGACAGTGCGACTGTCATGAAATCGCCGGCCTCCCCCCAGACCCTGCGCGACAAACAGCGCGAGGAGACCCGCGAACAGATCCTGCGCGCCGTCGGCCACCAGCTGGAACAGGGGCCGCTGGAGGACCTCTCCTTCGCCGAGATCGCCAAGGACGCGCGGGTCGGCGAGCGCACCGTCTACCGCTATTTCCCCACCAAGGAGGCGCTGCTGGGCGCCTTCTGGGCGTGGATGCAGAGCCAGGCGGTGGCGCCGCCGGAGCCGAAAGCCAAGCCGCCGCGCTCGCTGCCGCGCATCCGCGAGGCCATCGCCTCGCACGATGCCGGCCGGCCCATGCGCATCCTGGTGGCCACCGACGCCTGGGAGCCGCAGGTCAACGGCGTGGTCCGCACGCTCACCCGCGTGGTCAAGGAGCTGCGCGAGATGGGCCACTCGGTCGAGGTGATCAGCCCCGACCAGTTCAAGACCTTCCCGCTCCCCACCTACGCGGAGATCAAGGTCGCCATCGGCGTCTACGAGCCGGTGCAGGAGCGCTTCAAGGCCTTCGAGCCGGAAGCCATCCACATCGCCACCGAGGGCCCGATCGGGCTGGCCGCCCGGCGCATCTGCGTGGAGTGGAAGCTGCCCTTCACCACCAGCTACCACACCCGGTTCCCGGAATATGTCTCGGCGCGCCTGCCGCTGCCGCTGGCCGCCGGCTACGCCTACATGAAGTGGTTCCACAAGCCGTCCGGGCGGCTGATGGTGGCGACGCCCACCATGCGCGACGAGCTCGCCGGGCACGGCTTCCGCAACATCTCGGCCTGGTCGCGCGGCGTCGACACCGAGACGTTCCGCCCGCGCCAGCCGGGCGACCCCGATCCCTACGCCGGCATGGAGCGGCCGATCTTCCTCTCCGTGGGCCGCGTGGCGGTGGAGAAGAACATCGAGGCGTTCCTGGGCCTCGACCTGCCCGGCACCAAGGTCGTGGTCGGCCCGGGGCCGCAGAAGGAAGAGCTGGAGGCCAAGTACTCCAAGGCGGTGTTCACCGGTTCCAAGTCGGGCGAGGAGCTGGCGCGCTATTTCTCCGGCGCCGACGTCTTCGTCTTCCCCTCGCTCACCGACACCTTCGGCCTGGTGATCCTGGAGGCCATGGCGTCGGGAACGCCGGTGGCGGCCTATCCGGCGCCCGGGCCCATCGACATCATCCCCAACTCGGGCGCCGGCAAGCTCGCCGCCAGCGCCACGGAAGGCCTGCGGGAGGCCTGCCTGGAGGCGCTGACCTGCGACCGCAAACAGGTCCGCACATTCGCCGAAAAGTTCAGCTGGCGGGCCTGCGCCGAGGACTTCGTGCGCAACCTGCAGCCCTATCCGGAGCCCGAGAAGACGCGCTTCTGGCGCCGCCTTCGCCGCCTGGCCCGCGTGCGGCGCCGGCCCGCCGCGGCGGCCTAGCCGCGACGCCGCGCCATTGCCGCTGCGGCGACTCTCCGATACCGGACATTCCAAGCTTTCGGCGATGGATCGCGCGCAGGGGATGAGTGAAGTGGGCGTAGAGGGTCGCCGTTTTCCGGGCCGGCTGCCTCGCCTGCGCTGTGGAGCCCTGGGGTTGGCGCTGGTCATCGCGCCCGCCGCCGCCCAGGCGGCCGAGGGCGGCGCGGCCAGCCCCACGGTCAGCCCGGTGACCGTGGTCGGCGCCCCGCTGGACGACACCGGCGTTCCCCTGTCCCGCACCCCCGCCAACGCCCAGAGCGTCGATGCGCGCGATCCGCTGCAACAGGGCCCCACCAATCTCGCCGACCTGCTCAACGGCAATCTGGGCTCGGTGAGCGTCAGCGACGCGAGCGGCAGCCCCTACCAGAACGACGTCAACTACCGCGGCTTCCAGGCGACCTCGCTGTTGGGCGCGCCGGTGGGACTGGCGGTCTATTTCGACGGCGTGCGGGTCAACGAGCCGTTCGGCTCGATCGTCAACTGGGACCTCATCCCCATGAACGCGGCCACCACGGTGACCGTGCAGCCGGGGTCCAACCCGATCTTCGGCCTGAACGCGCTCGGCGGCGCGCTGGTGGTCAACACCCGCACCGGCCAGGACAGCCCCGGCGTCAGCGTGAGCGTACTCGGCGGCTCGTTCGGCCGGCGGGCGGCGACGCTGGAAGCGGGCGGGGCCGACGCGGGCTCGCACACCGACTTTTTCCTGGCCGGGAACTGGGACAGGCAGGACGGCTTCCGGGATTTCTCCGGCTCGGAGGTCAAGCAGCTGTTCGGCAAGCTCCGCTGGCATGGCCCGGACGACAAGACCCTGGTCGAGCTCTCCGGCGCGCTCGCCGACACAACGCTCGCCGGAACCCAGTCGCTGCCGCTGGACATGCTGTCGACGCCCAAGGCGGCCTACACGGCGCCGGACTCGATCGACAACCGCATGCGCCTGGTCAGCCTGAAGGCCAGCCACTGGCTGGACGACGCGAACCGGCTGACCGGGCAGGTCTATTGGCGGCAGTCCAACGCCAAGAGCCTGAACAGCAACGCGGGCCTCGATGACGGCTGCTTCAACGCCGACGGATCGCCCGCCACCAACGCGGCCGGCTTCAAGTGCGGCAACCAGGCGCCAGGCGGGACCGCGGTGAACTCGATCACCGGGGCCAATGCGCTGGCGCTCGGCTATGGCCGCTGGACGAGCGCGATCAACACCAGCCTGGTGAGCTCGGATGTCCGGCAGAGCACGGTCGGCGGCGGGGGCCAGTGGGCCAGCGCCACGCCGGTCCTGGATCACAGGAACGCGTTTGTTCTGGGCGCGAGCTTCGATCAGTCGACCATCCGCTACGGCCAGGACACCCTGCTGGCGCGGCTGATCAACTTCCAGACCGTGGTCATCCCGAACCAGGAGTACGGCTTCACCGCCAACGGCCTGCCGCCGTCGGCGAGCAACCTGCCGCAATTCACCGGCAGCAACGTTCTGTCGTCCGTGGCGCTGGGCGCGCGGGTGAAGGAGGCGAGCGTCTTCCTCACCGACACCTTCGACG
This sequence comes from Phenylobacterium sp., assembly GCF_035309685.1. GTDB lineage: Bacteria > Pseudomonadota > Alphaproteobacteria > Caulobacterales > Caulobacteraceae > Phenylobacterium. Next base: position 64,816 of record NZ_DATGEX010000017.1, on the reverse strand, counting down.
TGACCACGGCGCTGAGCGTCACCCTGTCCGGCAGCTACGAATACACCTCGATCGACCAGCACGGGATGAACAGCCAGTTCCTGAACGACGACGGCGGCTTCTCCTTCACCGACGCGGTGACCGGCGTCACCTACTACGACCCGGCCTATTCGGCGGCCTACAAATTCTCCAACACGGGCGCGGGGGCCGCGACCACGCCGAACGGCAAGCCCGCGGGCGCGGTGGCGGGACCGGAGACCAACAGCCTGGACGGCGCGCACCGCTACCAGCGCTTCAATCCCCGGATCGGCTTCAACTACAATCTGGATGGCGGGACGGGGATCTTCGGCGGCTACAGCCAGTCCATGCGGGCGCCGACCTCCATCGAGCTCTCCTGCGCCGACCCCAACAGTCCCTGCGCGCTGCCGACCGGCTTCAACGGCGATCCGGACCTGAAGGCGGTCACGGCGCGGACCTTCGAGCTGGGCGCGCGCGGGACCCTGTTCGGCAGGCTCGCCTGGAACGCCGCGGCCTATGACTCGCGGCTGCGCAACGACATCCAGTTCATCTCGACCTCCACCACCTTCGGCTACTTCTTCAACGTCGGCGACACCGAGCGGCGCGGCTTTGAGCTGGGCGCCCAGACTGAGCTGGAGAGGCTCACGCTCTCGGCCAACTACGGCTACGTTCAGGCGGCCTACCGCTCGCCCTTCACCACCGCGGCCGGCGAGGACGTGGTCAGCGGCGACCGCATCCCGGGCATTCCCGAAAGCACGTTCAAGCTGAGGGCCGGCTATGCGGTGAACGACCGGCTTCGGGTCGGGGCGGTGCTGATCGCGGTCAGCGGTCAATACGCCCATGGCGACGAGGACAACTCCGATCCGGCCGGCAAGGTGGCCGGCTATGCGGTGGTGAACCTCGACGCGCAGTATCGGATCGGCAAGGCGCTGACGGTGTCGCTCGACGTCGACAACCTGTTCGACCGGAAATACGCCACCTACGGGCTCTCGGGGCAGACCAGCATCTACACGCTCGCGCAGGAGCCGTTCCGCACGCCCGCGGCGCCGCGCGGCGCGTGGCTGAAGCTGACCTACGCCTTTGGCGTTGGGAACTAGCCGAAGCGGCCGGTGATGTAGTCGGAGGTCCGCTGGGTCGCGGGCCGGGTGAACAGCTCGTCGGTCGGCCCGAACTCCACCAGCTCGCCCAGGTACATGAAGCCGGTGTAGTCGCTCACCCGCGCCGCCTGGCCCAGATTATGGGTGACGATGACGATGGTGTAGTCGGCCTTCAGCTGCATGACCGTCTCCTCCAGCTTGGCCGAGGAGATCGGGTCGAGCGCCGAGGTCGGCTCGTCGAGCAACAGGACTTCCGGCCGCACGGCGACGCCGCGCGCGACGCACAGGCGCTGCTGCTGGCCGCCGGAGAGGCCGAGGCCCGAGCCCTTCAGATTGTCCTTCACCTCGTTCCAGAGGGCGGCCTTGGTGAGCGCTTCCTCGATCCGGGCGTCCATGTCGGCCTTCGACAGGTTCTCGTAGAGCCGGACCCCGAAGGCGACGTTGTCGTAGATGCTCATCGGGAACGGGGTCGGCTTCTGGAACACCATGCCCACCCGCGCGCGCAGCTTGGCGAGGTCGACGCCCGAGCCCAGGATATTCTCGCCGTCCAGGATGATCTCGCCCTCGGCGCGCTGGCCGGGATAGAGGGCGTACATGCGGTTCAAGGTGCGCAGCAGGGTGGACTTGCCGCAGCCCGAGGGGCCGATCAGCGCGGTCGCCTTGTTGCGTGCAAACGGGATCGACACCCCCTTCAGCGAGCGGGTCTTGCCATAGAAGAAGTCGAGATTCTTGACGTCGACCTTCACGTTGGCGCGGTCCACGTCGGCGATGCTGGTCTCGAACGCTTCCACGGCCGGATTGAGGGTGTTCATGAGCGTTTTTGCTCCTGGGCGACGATACGCGCCACGATGGTGACCGCCAAGACGGTGACGGCGATCAGGAGCGCCCCGGCCCAGGCCAGCCGGCGCAGGTCGTCGTAGGCGCTGAGCGCGCCGTTGAAAATCACCACCGGCAGGTTCGCGGTCTGCTGACGCAGGTCGAACCAGGGCTTGTTGAAGAACTGATTGTTCAGCGCCGTGAAGAGGAGCGGCGCGGTCTCGCCGCTGATCCGCGCGAAGGCCAGAAGGGCGCCGGTGAGCAGGCCTCCCCGGGCCGAGCGCCAGATGATCTGGCGCACGACGTAGGAGAAGGGCGCGCCCAGCGCCACGCCGGCTTCGCGCAAGGTCGCCGACTGCAGGAGGAGCACGTCTTCGGTGGTCCGGGTGATCACCGGCACGGCCAGCAGCGCCAGCGCCACCGCGCCCGCGAAGCCGGAGAAGCCGTGGAAGGGCGCGACCAGCAGCTCGTAGACGAACAGGCCCACCAGGATCGACGGCGCGGAGAGCAGCACGTCGTTGAGGAAGCGGACGACCGCGCCATAGGGCGAGCGGCCGCCGTATTCCGCCAGCCAGGTGCCGGCCAGCACGCCGATGGTCAGGGCGATCACCATGGCCAGCAGGCACATTTCGATGGAGCCCACGATGGCGTTGGCCAGGCCGCCGCGCGAGCCGGCCGCAGGCGTCGACATGGTGAAGACGTCGAGGTCGAGGCCGCCGAACCCCTGGGCGAGCAGGGACCAGAGGATGGCGGCCAGCGCCACCAGGGCAAGCGCCGTGACTCCGACGCAGAAGATCTTGAAGGCGATGTCGCTGACGCGGCGGCGGACGAGCTTGGCGGCGCTCACAGCTTGGCCCCCTGCTGGCGCAGCAAGAGGCGCGCGAGGCCCAGCACCACGAAGGTGATCAGGAACAGCACCAGACCCAGCGAGATGAGGGCCGCGGTGTGGATCGGGCTGGTGGCCTCGGTGAACTCGTTGGCGATGGTCGAGGCGATGGTCGAGCCGCTGTCGAACATCGACTTGGGGAAGGTGTGCGAATTGCCGATGATGAAGGTGACCGCCATGGTCTCGCCGAGCGCGCGGCCCAGGCCCAGCATCACCGCGCCGATGGCGCCCTGGCGCACGTAGGGAAGTGTCACGGACAAGACGACCTCGGCGGTGGTGGCGCCCAGGCCATAGGCGCTCTCGCGCACGGCGGCCGGCACGGTCAGCAGGAGCTCGCGCAGCGTCGCGGCCATGAACGGCAGGATCATGATCGCCAGGATGATCGAGGCCGGCAGGATGCCCGAGCCGTTGGGGATGCCGGTGGTCAGGGACTCCAGCAGCGAGCCCGGCTTGGCGGCCGACATCAGCGGCAGCTGGATCCAGCGGGCGAACAGCGGCGCGAAGACGAACAAGCCCCACATGCCGTAGACGATCGAGGGGATGCCGGCGAGCAACTCCACCGCCGTGCCGATCGGCCGGCGCAGCGGCGCCGGGCAGAGCTCGGTCAGGAAGAAGGCCACCCCGCCGGCGATCGGCAGTGCGATGATCAGTGCGACCGCCGCGGTGATCAGGGTGCCGACGATCGGTCCGGCGGCGCCATAGACGTCGGTCACCGGGTTCCAGGCGGTCGAGAACAGGAAGCCCAGGCCGAACTTCGAGAGCGCCGGCCAGCCGCCGATCACCAGGGAGACGATGATGCCGCCCAGCGACAGCAACAGCGTGGTCGCCGCGGCGAAGCAGAGGCCCTCGAAGATCTGGCCGATCAGCGAACCGCGCGGCGCCGCGCGGCGGACCGGCGGGCCGGCGGCGGGGCCGGCGTTGGGAAGGGCTGCGTCGGACATCGCTCTTGAGCTGGGCTCTTACGCTGGCGGAATACCTGGAACCCCGCCGCGAAACGGCGGCGGGGTTCGGAGAGTTCAATCCTACTTGTAGACCGGCTTGCCGTCCGGTCCGACAATCTTGGACCAGGACTTGCGGATCATGTCCTTCACGTTGGCCGGCAGCGGCACGTAGAAGAGTTTGTCAGCGTCGGCGTCGCCGTTCTTGTAGGCCCAGTCGAAGAACTTCAACACCTCGTCGCCCTTGGCGGCGTCGGTCTGCTTGGCGTGCATCAGGATGAAGGTCGCCCCGGTGATCGGCCAGGCGTTGGCGCCCGGCTGGTCAAGCAGCAGCAGGTAGAAGCCCGGCGCGCTGGTCCACTTGGCGTTGGCGGCGGCGGCCTTGAAGCTCGCCGCGGTCGGCGCGATGAACTGCCCCGCCTTGTCCTGCATCAGCGCGTAGGTCATCGCGTTCTGGGCGGCGAAGATATATTCGACATAGCCGATCGAGCCCGGCGTCTGCTTCACGAAGGCGGCGACGCCGTCGTTGCCCTTGCCGCCCAGGCCCACCGGCCATTGGACGCTGTCGTTGGCGCCCACTTCCTTGGCCCAGTGCTCGGCCTGCAGGCTGAGGAAGCTGGTGAACAGGAAGGTGGTGCCCGAACCGTCCGAGCGGTGCACGACGGTGATCGGCAGGTTCGGCAGCTTCAGGCCCGGATTGGTCTTGGCGAGCAGCGGGTCGTCCCACTTCTTGATCGCGCCGCGGTAGATGTCGGCGAGCTGCGGGCCGGTCAGCTTGATCTGGCCCGGCTTGAAGCCCGGCAGGTTCATCACCGGCACGATGCCGCCGACCACGGTCGGGAACATCACCAGGCCGTTGGCCTGCTGGTCCTGCAGGTTCAGCGGCTTGTCGCTGGCGCCGAAGTCGACGGTCGAGGCTTCGATCTGCTTGATGCCGCCGCCCGAGCCGATCGGCTGGTAGTTCAGCGTGGTCTGGGTCTGGGCCTTATAGGCCTCCGCCCACTTGTTGTAGACCGGCGCCGGGAAGGTAGCGCCCGCGCCTGAAATCGTGCCCGCCGCCGTCGCGGTTGTCGCCGCGCCAAGGATCAGGGCCGCGCCGATGGCTGCCCCAAGGGTCTTCAACATGGTTCTCTCCTGAATAGAGCGCCCCATCCATGCCGCTCTTGGCCGAGTGCTTAGCGGCCTTGGTTGTCAGTTTGGTGACACCGGGCGTCTTCGTCCGCGGACGGACGGTCGGGCGCCGCAGCGTCAACCGCCGGCGATGTCGCCGAACCGTCACGCGAGCGTCGGGCGACCGTCATGGCCGGCCGCTAGATTGGCATCGAGTTGGCGCGCCCTGCCCCGGGGACCCTCCGCGCCGAAGGCTTCCCCTCCACTGCCCGCCGCCGCGCCCCCGCGCGGCGGCGTTCTTTTTTTGACCAAGGGGGCGTCGCGCCCCCGCGCGGCGGCGTTCTTTTTGACCAAGGGGGCGCGGCGCCTCCCGGGGCGGCGTCCTTTCTTAGAGCAGGCGCGAGCGCATCAGCTGCGACAGCAGGTCGATCAGGGTCACCGCCACGATGATCACGATGACGATGGCCGAGAGGTGCTGGTAGTCGAAGGCGTTCAGGGTCTCGAACAACAGCTGCCCGATGCCGCCGGCGCCGATCAGGCCGAGCACCGTCGCCGAGCGCGAATTGGATTCGAAGCGGTAGAGCGCATAGGACGTCCAGAGCGGCCCCACCTGCGGGATCACGCCCCAGATGATCTCGTGCAGGCGCGTGGCGCCGGTGGCGCGGACGCCCTCCACGGGGCCCTTGTCGATGGACTCCACGGCCTCGGAGAACAGCTTGGCCAGCACGCCGCCGGTGTTGAGGGCCAGCGCCATGACGCCTGCGAAGGGGCCCAGGCCCACGGCGACGATGAACAGGGTGCCGACCACCAGGTCGGGGATCGAGCGCAGCAGGTTCATCAACAGGCGCATGGGCTGCTGCAGCCAGACCGGTGAGACGTTGCGCGCGCAGGCCAGGCCGAAGGGGATGGCGATCAGCACCGCCAGCGCGGTGCCCCACATGGCGATCTGGATCGTCAGGATCATCTGCTGGACGTAGAGCGGCAGCAGGTCCCACTTGGGATGCACGAAGTCCTTGGCGAACTCGCGCATGTTGTCGGCGTTGGTGAACAGCTTGGTCGCGTGGCTGATGTTCACCGGCCCGAAGCTGACCAGCAGGATCACCACCACCACGCCCCAGATCGCGATGTCCGGGGCGCGCTGGATCAGCGACCGGTGCGGCGGCGGCGGAATCTCGGCCGGGGTCGTCGCCGCCGTCATGAAGCGTCCGGCTCCTTGGCGCGCTTGGCCTCGGCGGCGGCGTGAATCTTGTCGAAGGCCGCCTGGGCGGCGGCGATCTTGCCCGGATCCCCCGTGTGGCGCGCCTCGGCGAGCGCGACGCCCGCCTGCATCTCGCGCACCGGATCGAGGTAGGAGTTGTCGGCCGGCCGGAAGCCGCCGTAGGCCAGCCCTTTGAGCACCGCGCGCTGCTTGTCGGCGACCGGGCCGGCGCCCGTGCCATAGGTCAGGAAGAACTGGCGCATCTTCTCCTTGACCGCCGGGTCGAGGTCCTTGCGCGCCACGATCGAGCTTTCCGGCAGCGGCGGCGAGGACCAGATGGTCTCAACCTTGGCCGCGAGGTCCGGTTTCTCCCGCTGAAAGAACAGGATGCCGACCGAATTGTTGGTCGCCACGTCCAGGACGCCGTTGGCCACCGAGAAGGAGTTGGCCTGGTGGCTGGCCGAGCGGACCGCCTTGAAGCACTTGTTGGGCTCGATGCCCTTGGGCGTGAAGAGATAGGCCATCGGCGCGAGCGTGCCGGACGTCGATTGCGGATCGCCGATCCCGAAGGTGTACTTCTGGCCGCAGGCCAGCACCTTATCGAGCGTGATGCCGGAACCCTTCTTGACGATGATCACCGACTTGTAGGTCGCGTCCCCGCCGGCGTCGATCACGCGGCCCAGCACCTCGGCGTCGGCGCGGTTGACCGCGTCCAGCGCCGGCAGGGCCGAAAACCAGCCCACCTGCACCTGCTTGAAGCGCATGGCCTCGATCAGCGAGGTGTAGTTGCTGGCGAAGTAGGGCTTCACCTTGACCCCGATCTGGGCGGACATATCGTCGAGCAGCGGCGTCCAGAGCGGCGCCATCGAGGCCTGGTTCTCCGCCGACAGGATCGAGAACACGACCTCCTTCGGCTGGGCGGTCTGCGAAGCCTTCTCGCCGCATCCGGCGAGTGTGAGCGCCATGGCCGCGGCGCCGAGCGCGCCTCCCAGTGCGAGCAGCTTGCGGCGCGCGGTCATTTCGGGGCTCCTTCCCAGAAGACGTCTTCGAATTCGGGACCGTAGATGTCGATGAGCTGGCTGGTCTTCAGATCGTCCGCCGGGCCGTCGTAGACGATTCTACCGGCCTTGAGCGCGATGACGCGGTCGCAATAGCGAAGCGCGTAGTCGACCTGGTGCAGGGTGACGATGACCGTCAGGCCGTCCTGCCGGTTGAGGTCGCGCAGGCTCTCCATCACCTTGCGCGCGGCGACGGGGTCCAGCGAGGCCACGGGCTCGTCGGCCAGGATGATCTTGGCCTTCTGCACCAGCGCACGCGCGATCGCGCCGCGCTGCTGCTGGCCGCCGGAGAGCGTATTGGCCCGTTGCGCCGCGTAGTCGGCGACGCCGACCCGGGCCAGCGCCGCCATGGCGGCGGTCTTGGTCTCGGCCGGCCACTGCCCGGTCAGGCCCCGCCAGGTCTCGATGCGGCCCAGCGACCCCAGGGCCACGTTGGTGAACAGGCTGATCCGGCCGACCAGGTTGAACTGCTGAGCGATGAAGCCGATCCGCGTGCGGGTCTTGCGCACGCCGCCGCTGATCCTGCCGTTGTGCTGAACGGTGTCGCCGAAGGCCTCGATGACGCCCTCGCCGCCGTCGATGGTCTGCAGGCCGCTGATCGAGCGCAGCAGGGTCGACTTGCCCGACCCCGAGGGCCCGATGAGCGCGATCATCTCGCCCTTGCCGACGTCCAGCGACACCCCGTCCAGCGCCCGGCGCGCGCCGAAGCTCTTGGAGGCCTTGCGGATGGACAGGACCGCGTCGGACATGAAGCGCTGATGTTCCCCAAAACCAGCTGGACGAAAGCCGCGAGCGGCCCAGCCCTTGTCCCGGCTACATGGCACGGCCGCCGCCATGCGGTCCAGCGCGTCGAATTGCACGGGCTGGCCTGTGGATAGAACGCTTTACATCTCGGATTTATGACCCTATTTGGCGCGTTCCGGCGGACCCGATGTCCTGAAAAGCGCTGCTAACGCCGGATTGGGTTCAACTATCCGTTGGGGGTTACGTGAATTGCACACGTATCATAAGCCCCTGGACCTGGTCCGTGATCGTTCACCGGAACGTCCTGTCGCTCTCGCGCGGCCGGACGCGGTAGCGGCAGCGGCGCGCTGGTTCCAGGACAAGTTTAAAGGCGACGTTTTCTACGCGGTGAAGGCGAACCCTTCGCCGTGGGTGATCGAAACCCTCGCCGCCAATGGCGTCATGTCCTTCGATGTCGCCTCGATCCCCGAGATCGAGCTGGTATCGGCGTTCGCGCCGGGCGCGCGCATGGCCTTCATGCACCCGGTGAAGAGCCGCCGCGCCATCGCCCAGGCCTACAGCGACCACGGCGTGCGCACCTTCGCCTTCGACACCCACGAAGAGCTGGCCAAGATCCTCGACGCCACCGGCGGCGCCAAGGACCTGAACCTGATGGTCCGCCTGGCCGTGCAGGCGGAAGGCGCGGCCTATTCGCTGTCCGGCAAGTTCGGCGTCGAGCTGCATGACGCGCCGGCCCTGCTGCTCGCCGCGCGCCGCGCGACCCAGGAGCTGATGGGCGTCTCCTTCCACGTCGGCAGCCAGTGCATGCGGCCGACCGCATTCCAGGCCGCGATGAGCCAGGCTTCCCGCGCCCTCGTCCGCGCCGGCGTCTTCGCCGATGTGGTCGACGTGGGCGGCGGCTTCCCGTCGATCTATCCCGGCATGGTCCCGCCGGACATGGCCGACTATCTCGACTCCATCGACCGCGGCTTCGCCGAGATGATGGTCCATGAGACCACCGAGCTGTGGTGCGAGCCGGGCCGGGCGCTGGTGGCGGAAGCCTCCTCGATCCTGGTGAAGGTCGAGCTGAAGAAGGGCGACGCGCTCTATCTGAACGACGGCAGCTACGGCAGCCTGTTCGACGCGGCGCACACCAAGTGGCCGTTCCCGGTGAAGCTGTTCCGCGGCGCCGAGACCGCCGACGACGGCGAGGCGCTGGAAGTGGAAGGTCCCCTGAAGCCCTTTCGTTTCTACGGCCCGACCTGCGACAGCCTCGACCACATGCCGGGCCCGTTCTGGCTGCCGGAAGACGTCCGCGAGGGCGACTACATCGAGATCGGCATGCTCGGCGCCTATGGCGTGGCCATGAACACCCGCTTCAACGGCTTCGGCGACGCGGAGACCGCGATCGTCGAGGACGCGCCGATGGCCTCGATGTTCGGCCTCGCCGGCCGCACCATCCGCCTGCCCCGCGAGGCGCAGGAGGAGGAGCGGAACAAGGTCGTGCGCCTGTCGCGTCCCAAGGGCCGCGCCGGCAAGAGCCGCCGCAAGCGGTAACAACGGACACATTGCATGTGTTAAAGGCGCGGCCGGTCGCTCCGTCCCGGTCGCGCTTCTCCTATGGACGGGCTTTCACCTCTCAGAAGGGAACTTCCGAAGATGAACGCTGACGTTCAGAAGACCAACCGCAAAGCCGAGCTGCTGGCCAACACCGTCGAGCATGTGGCGATCGACCAGTACGACGCCCGCCCGGTGATCGACGCCATGCGCAAGATGAGCTTCACCAGCCGCGACACGGCGCGGGCCGCCGACATCTGGTCGATGAGCCTGGAGGACGCCGACTGCTCGACCTGGCTGACGCTGGCCGGATCGACCAGCGCCGGCGGCTGCATGCACATCTACCGCGACATGCTGAAGTACGGGATGATCGACGTGGTGGTGGCCACCGGCGCCTCCATCGTCGACATGGATTTCTTCGAGGCGCTGGGTTTCAAGCACTACCAGGCGCAATCGAACGTCGACGACCGCGACCTGCGCGACCTCTACATCGACCGCATCTACGACACCTACATCGACGAGGAAGAGCTGCAGAACTGCGACGGGACGATCTACGCGCTCTGCGAAGCGCTGGAGCCGCGCCCCTATTCCAGCCGCGAGTTCATCTGGGAGATGGGCAAGTGGCTGGCGGCCGGCAACGCCAAGAAGCCGGGCAGCCTCGTCCAAACCGCCTACGAAGAGGGCGTGCCGATCTTCTGCCCGGCTTTCGTGGATTCGTCCGCGGGCTTTGGCCTGGTGAAGCACCAGGTCGAGCGGATGAAGGCCAAGCAGCCCTACCTGACCATCGACGCCGTCGCCGACTTCCGCGAGCTCACCGACATCAAGATCGCCGCCGGCGCCACGGGCCTGTTCATGGTCGGCGGCGGGGTGCCGAAGAACTTCGCCCAGGACACCGTGGTCTGCGCCGAGATCCTCGGCCACGAGGTCGACATGCACAAATACGCCGTGCAGATCACCGTGGCCGACGTGCGCGACGGCGCCTGCTCGTCTTCGACGCTGAAAGAGGCCTGCTCCTGGGGCAAGGTCGACGTGACCTGGGAACAGATGGTCTTCGCCGAGGCCACCACGGTGGTGCCGCTGATCGCGTCCGATGCCTGGCATCGCGGCGCGCACAAGAACCGCACCAAGCGCCGTTGGGCGAAGCTGTTCGGCAAGGCCTAGCCGACACGAAAATGGCCGCCGCAGGGGGATCGGCGACGGCCAGTTCAGGTTCCGGGGAGGCCGGGTTCCGGGGAAGAATGCGGGCTATTCGCAGTAGACGCGGACCTTGGCGTCGGTGGAGTCCACGTCGACGCTGAAGTCGTCGAGGTGGCTGATCAGCTCCTCGAGGTTCTCCGGCTTCAGCTGGCCGATGTCGAAGGGCACGCCGTTCTTGGCGAGTTCCTCGTTCACCTGGTCGCGGGCGGCCGGCGGGATCAGGCTGGAGAGGCGCACGCCGGCCCGCAGCAGCGCCATGGGCACGCGGATGTTCACCTTGGTGTTGTCGCCGTGCACGTCGGCGTCGACGGTCACCCGCAGGTACTTGGGCGCCGCGTTGCTGCGAAGCGGTGGCGAGGCTGCGCCCGAAGGCGGCGCATCCGTGTGGTCCAGCGCCGACAGCAGGCGCTCGGCCTCGTCGGCGTTGATCTTTCCGTCGGCGAGCATCTGCAGGACGGAACGGCGGTCGTTGTTCATGGGAGGATCTCCTAGAAAATGCGGATGCTGACGAGCGCTTCGGGGGTGTCCACGTGGACCACCGTGCCGCCCAGGCTGAGCAGCACAGCGCCGAGCCTTACGGCGGTGGCGAACGGCGGGGTGCGGTAACGCGGCGGCGTGCAGAGGTAGATGAGCGGCGCGAACAGGAAGACGAAGGGCGCCAGCAGCAGAAAGATCAGCGTCATCGGCAGCCACAGACGGACGACGACGCGGCGCTGCGGCGCCGCCGGCGCCGGGTCGGGCCGGGAGCGCACCGGCGCGGCGTGCCGGGCCAGGGCGCGGCCGGTCCGCTGGGCGCGGGCCTCGGCATTGGCCAGGCTGAAGTGACGGATAGCGCGGGGCGCGTAGAGCATTATTGGCCTCCCAGTTCGGCGACGGCCTGATCGGCGGTGATCTCGCCGCGGGCCAGGCGCTCCAGCACCTCGGCGCGAGCCAAGGTGGGATGGGGCTCCGGATCGACCTCGACGAATTCGAGGCTGGCGGCGATGCGGTTCAGCCGGGCCTTGATGGTCGGGTAGGAGACGCCGAACACCTGCTCCATCTCCTTGATCGAGCCGTGGCCGCGCACAAAGGCGGCCACGAACACCTGATCCTCGGCGGAGAGCTGGGCGAGCCGCGGCAACTCGAAGGCGCCCTCGATGGCCACGCCCTGTTCGACCAGGCGCACGCGCTCGACGACGATGGGCCGGCCACGGGTCAGCTCACTCAGCGCTTGCCAGTCCTGGACGGCGGCTTGGGTTTTTGTATCGCTCATGACTCTGATATTGAGATTTTTAATATTGAAGTCAAGTTTTTTAATTTTGCACCGCGCACCTAGGGGAAAATCGGTCCTGCCGATTGAATCCGGCCGCCGGCTCTGCGACACCGGCTGTCACAATTGGGAGTGCGAGATGGCGTGGAAGCTTGTGATGGCCGTGACCGCGGCGGCGGTCTTGACGATGGGCGCGGACCCCGCGCCACCCTCCGCCATGCCGCCGCCGCCCGCCATCAAGCCCTATCTCGGCGCCGCGGGCCTCCCCGACACGCTCAAGATCCTGCCGCCGGCCCCGCAGAAGGGCGACATCCGCTACGAGACCGACCGCAAGATGTTCCTGGGCACGCGCAAGCTGGCCGGCACGCCCCGCTTCGCACTGGCGCTGAATGACGACGCGCTTTCCGGTCAGGCGCTGATGAAGGACTTCAGCTGCGCGCTCGGCGTCGAACTCACCGCGGCCAACGCGCCGAAGTTCATGTCGATGATCCCGCGCATCGGCCGCGACGCCTCGACCGCCACCAACCTGCCCAAGGACTACTGGAAGCGGCAGCGGCCGTTCCTGATCGACAAGGGCCCGACCTGCATCGATCAGAACGGCCCGATCAAGGACACCCTGGACTATCCCTCCGGCCACAACACCTACAGCTGGGCCGTGGGCCTGATCCTGGCGGAGCTGGCCCCCGACCGGGCGACGGAGATCCTGGTCCGCGCCCGGGCCTATGGCGAAAGCCGGATGGTCTGCGGCGTGCACAACATGAGCGCGGTGGAGAACGGCCGCACCAATGGCGGGATCCTGGTCGCCGCCCTGCACTCGTCCCCGGAGTTCCGCGCCGACATCGAGACGGTCCGCGCCGAGATCGCCAAGGCGCGCAAGGCGGGCCCGGCCCCCGATCCGGCCGCCTGCGCCAAGGAAGCGGAGCTGCTGACGTCGCCGTACTGAGCCGACCCCGGCCTTCGCAGGGGTGAGTCGCTACGCGCTCAAATCCCCGCGTACCACTCGTAGCCGCGGTCTTCCCAGAAGCCGCCATTGCCGCGGCCGAGGTGGGCGTAGTCCGCCACCGCCTCGATGCGCATGATGTACTTCGCCTGCTTGTAGCCCAGCTGGCGCTCCACCCGCAGACGCAGCGGGGCCCCGTGCGCCACCGGCAGGACCTGGTCGTTCATGGCGTAGGCCAGGATGGTCTGCGGGTGGTAAGCGTCGACCAGGTCGATGCTCTCGTAGTACTGGCCGGTCCCGTCGAGCGTCTGCTCCAGGGTGTCGCCGCAGTGGAAGACGATGTAGCGGGCGCTCGGCTTCAGGCCCGCCTTGTCGAGCAACGGCCCCAGCCGCGCCCCGGTCCACTTGGCGATCGACGACCAGCCCTCGACGCAGTCGTGCCGTGTGATCTGGGTGCGCGAGGGCTGGGCGCGCAAGTCCGCGAGGCTGAGCGACAGGGGCCGCTCCACCAGACCATCGATCACCAGCCGGTAGTCGGCGAAGCCCTTGGTCTTCAGCGCCACATAGTCGGGGTCGTTGGGATCGATGGAGCCGTTCGGCCGGAAGTCGGAGGAGATGTCGGCATGGGTGAATTCCCGCGCCAGGGCCTTGCGGTCGACCAGCAGGCGCTGCGCGCGCCGCGTCAGGCCCTCGGCGCTCTGCAGGAAGGCGACGCCCTGCTTGCTGTTGGTGATCTTGTCGCAGGCGCCCAGCGCCAGCGCGCCGGCCGAGGCCAGGCCCGCCCGCAGCCAGCCGCGGCGGTTGACGGGGGCGTTCACGCCGGCTCTCCCGTCTTGTCGGGGATGATGGCGTAGCGGCCGGTGATCATCGAGCGGATGTTGTTCCAGGTCCCCGACGCCACGACCATGAACAGATGCAGCAGCACGAAGCCGACGAGGCTGAAGGCGGTCAGGAAGTGGATCGTCCGCGCCGACTGGCGGCCGCCGAAGAAGTCCACCAGCCCCGGCGCAAACGCGTCGAAGCCCGGCGACATGCAAAGCCCGGTCAGCACCATCAGCGGCAGCAGGATCAGCACCACCGCCAGATAGGCGCCCTTCTGCAGGACGTTGTAGTGGCGCGCCTCCTCGCCCTTGGGGAACTTGAGCTTCGCGTGGGTGACGATCTCATGCCAGACGTTCCTGGGCGCGACGTCGTGCCTGGTCGGCAGAAGGTCCTTGCGGATATGGCCGCCGATGAGGCCGGCCAGCCAGTAGGTCAGGCCGTTGATCACGAAGAGCCAGGCGAAGAAGAAGTGCCAATGCCGGCTGTCGGCGAGATCACGGAAGCTCGGCACGGTCGCCCAGGCCGGGAAGGCCACCGGGACCCGTTCGCCCACCTTGCCGGAATAGCCGAGCAGGCCGGTGGTGTTGAACTTCGCCGCGCCGATCTGGGTGAAGCCGATCATGTCGGCGCCCTTCGGCTCCGCGCCGATCAGCACCCACGGGTGGGCGAAGACCGCCTTCTGCCCCCAGTAGAGGGCCGGATGCGCGCCGAAGATGTTGAGCCCGCTCATCAGCAGGAAGGTGAGCGCCAGCACATTGATCCAGTGCGTCGCGCGGGTGACCGCGGCGTGGCGGTAGACCAGGACTTTCTTCGGTTTGGCCATCGTCTCGAAAGCTCCTCCCCCGAAGCTTGCCTCTGTTTGGCGTCAAACACCATTCGCGGCGGCGCGGCCAAGGTTACAGGCGCGGCGCTAGGCGTTTCGGGGCGGGCGCCCTTAAGTTCCGCGCGCACGGCGGCGGGAGGCGGGTCTTGAGCGAGGGCGTGGAGGTCTGGCGGGGCAGCGTGGCGACGTGGGAGTGCGACGCCATGGGCCACCTGAACGTCGGCTTCTATGTGGCCAAGTCGATGGAAGGGCTCGCCAGCCTCGCCGCCGAACTCGGCATGGCCGGGGCCTTCGCCGCCGACGCGCGGGCGACCCTGACCGTGCGCGAGCAGCACATCCGCTTCCTTCGCGAGGCCAGGCCCGGCATGCCGCTCGCCATGACCGGCGGGGTCATCGAGATCGGCGAGAGCCAGGCCCGGCTGATCTTCCTGCTACGCCACGCCGACGGTCAGTTGGCCGCGAGCTTCCAGACGCTCGTCGACCACGTCACCGCCCGGGACGCCCGCGCCTTTCCCTGGCCGGCGCGGGTGCTGGCGCGCGCGCAGGCCCTGCGCCTGCCGGTCCCGCCGGAAGCGGCGCCACGCAGCCTCGGCCTGGAGCCGGTGGAAAGCCGCGCGAGCCTGGCGCGGGCGAATGAACTCGGCCTTCGCCGCACCGGCCTGGGCGCGGTGCGGCCGGGCGACTGCGACCTCTTCGGGCGGATGCGCACTGAGCTGATGATGGCCCGCATCTCCGACGGCATCCCGCACTTCCTGCAAGGCCGCTCGCTGAACGGCGAACCGCCGGGCCAGCGGGCCGGCGGCGCGGCGCTGGAATACCGGCTGATTCACCTGGACTGGCCGCGCGCCGGCGACCGGGTCGAACTGCGCTCCGGGGCCTCGGGCGGCGACGCGCGGTTCCGCAAGCTGACCCACTGGCTGCTGGACCCGGACTCAGGCCGCGCCTGGGGCGCCGCGCAGGCCATCGCCGTCTCCTTCGACCTGGAGACCCGCAAGATCATTACGCTTTCCGACGAGGCGCTGGCCGCCGCCGACGCCCAGGTGATCCCCGGCCTGACCCTCTAGCGCGCCGCGCAGGAGGCCAGGAGCGCGCGGACCAGCTCCGGGCGCTCCATCGGCAGGAAGTGCGTGGTCTTGGGGATGGTCTGCACCTGGATGCGGCCGTCGTCGCCCAGATCGTTCTCGTGGCCTTCGAGCCGGAAGGTCGAGCCCTCGGCGGCCCGCAGCACGCGGATCGGACAGCGGCTTTCGTGGAAGGCCGCCCAGGCGTCGTAGTTGTGGGTGCGGAAGTTCGACGCCTCCCATTCCGGCGCGCAGGTCAGCGTCACCTCACCGTCCGCCGTCTCGCGGAAGCCGGCCTCGACGTAGTCGGCGATCTGCGCCTCGCTCCAGGTCCTGAAGCCGCCGCGGCCGAGGTAGGCCTCGAAGGCCGCCTGCTTGCTGGGGAAGGTCGCGCGGCGCCTGAGCGCGCCCGCCAGCAGCGGCGAGTCCTCCGTCGCGCCGGACCGCTGCGCCTCGACCGGCACCACCACCGGGTCGAACAGCGCCAGCGCGCGCACCCGCGCCGGCTCCGCCGCGGCGGCCAGCAGGCTGGAGGTTCCGCCCATGGAATGGCCGCCCAGCACCACCGGCGCCTCGCAGGCCGCCGCCAGCAGCGCCAGCAGGTCGTCGCGGAACTCCAGCCATCCCTGCCGGCCCTTGATCACCGTCGGCAGGGTGCTCGCGCCGTGACCTCGCAGGTCGAGCGCCAGGATGCGCACATCCGAGGCGAGCGGCTGCAGGATCGTGCGGTAGGTGCGGCCGTTGAAGCCGTTGGCGTGGGAGAAGACGATGTCCACCGGCCGGTCGGCGGGTCCGAAGTCCAGCGCGGCCATGGCCCCGCCTCGGCTGGGAAGCGGAATCGTCCGCTCACGCGGCTCGGTGTCGACCAGGGCGTTCATGGCCCCCATATAGCCGCCAGACCCAGGAGGAGAAGACATGAAGCTCGCGACCGTCGGCTATGAACGCGACACCCAACCGGCGGTGATCGACCGGTTGAAGGCGGCCGGCGTCGAGCTGGTGATCGACGTCCGGGCCGTCGCCGCCTCGCGCAAGGCCGGCTTCTCCAAGACCCTGCTGTCGGCCAGTCTCAATGCCGAGGGCATCGGCTACGTCCACCTCCGCCAGCTCGGCACGCCCAAGCCCGGCCGCGACGCTGCGCGGAAGGGCCACGTGGCGGAGATGCACGAGATCTTCAAGGCGCACATGGCCGAGCCCGGCGCGCGCATGGAACTGGCCAAGGCGACCGAACTGGTGCGCGACGGCAAGAAGGTGGCCCTGCTCTGCTACGAGGCCGACGCGGCGGGCTGCCACCGCACGATCCTGGCGAACTGGATCTGCGAGGATCTGGGCTGCGGGATCGAGAACCTCTAGCGCGAGCCTAGACTTCCAGTTCGGCGTCGGTCAGGTCGCAACCGGCGAGGTTCGCGCCGTTCATGTCGGCTTCCAGGAAGCGCGCCCGGTGGGCGTGGGCCCCGCGCAGGTCGGCGCCGCGCAGCACCGCGCGGGTGAAGTCGGTGCGCACGAAGCGGCCGCTGCCGATGGTCAGGGGGCCGAGCTTGGCGCCGCGCAGGTCGGCGCGGGTGAAGGACGCGCCGACGAGCTTGGCGCCGCGCAGATCGGCGTCGCGCAGGTCGCAGCCGCGGAAGTCCGCGCCGGAGAGGTCGGCGCCCTGGAACTGGGCGGCCTGGATGTCGAGACCGAAGAAGATGCCGTTGCGGCCGACCAGCCCGGTCAGCCGGCGGTCCTTCAGCGTCTTCATCGGGCGGAAATCGACGCCGCTCATGTCGACCACCGAGCCCCGCGAGCCGCTGCTATCGCAATAGGCCTCGTGCTCGGCCAGCACCTTGTCGAGCGGCCGCTCGTCCACATAGGTCACTTCCGGCGGGGCGCGCAGCACGTCGGTCATGTCGACGTTGTCGAGGATCGCGCCCTCCAACATCGCGCCCGACAGCACCGTGCGCTTCATCGAGGCGCCGGAGAGGTCCGCGCCCGCGAGGTCAGCGCCGGTGAGATCGGCGCCGTCGAGCACGGCGCGGGTCAACTTGGCGCCGGCCATGTGGGCGCCGGAGAGATTGGCGTCGGTGAAGTCGCTGGACATGGCCACGGCGCCGGCCATCTGCGCCCCGGCCAGGTTCGCGCCCGAGAGGATCGCGTAGTTCAGCTCGCCGGGCCTGTGCTCGTGGCGCAGGATGCGGAAGCCGTCGAGCTTGTCCTGCAGGGCGATGCGCCCCTCGCGCAGGTCGCAGCCAGGCAGTTCGGCGCCGGCGAGGTTCGCGCCTCTGAGGCAGGCGCCGCGCAGGTCGGCGCGGCTGAGATTGGCGCGCCGCAGGTCGGCTTCCCGCAGGTCGGCGCCAAACAGGATGCCGCGCGTCAGGTTGGCCCGAGCGAGCGTCGCCCCGTGGAAATTCGCGCCGGCGAAGTCCGCCTCGCGCAGATCCAGGCCCTCGAGCGTGCAGTTGGAAAGGTCGGCATAGGTCAGGCTCAGGCGCCGTCCGCCGGAACGGCCCGCCAGATAGCGCTGGTGCGCCTCGACCGCCTCTCTGAGCGCCTGAGCGTCGAGAGCCAGATGGTGGGGTTGGGCTTGGGAGGGCATTGGTGACCTTTGCGCGCCCGCAAAATGCGGCGCCGTCACTTAAAGAACGGTTGCGCCGGGCCCTTCACGAACCAGGTTATTTCAGAACCAGCCGCGCCGCTTGAACCACAGGACCGGCAGGATCGCCGAAATCGCCATCAGGCTGAGCGCCATCGGATAGCCGAACGGGAAGTCCAGCTCCGGCATGTGCTTGAAATTCATCCCGTAGACGCTGGCCACCAGCGTCGGCGGCATCAGGATCACGGCGGCCACCGAAAAGAACTTGATGATCCCGTTCTGCTCGATGTTGATCAAGCCCAGCGCCGCGTCCAGCAGGAAGGCGATCTGACCCGACTGGGCGTTGGCGTGCTCGGTCAGCGACTGGCCGTCGCGCTGCAGGGCGTGCAGGTGCGCGGCGCACTCATGGTCGGCGGAGATTTCCGGCGCCAGCGCCGCGAAGCTGAACAGGCGCGAGAGGCTGACCAGGCTGTTGCGGGTCAGCGACGTCAGCGACTGGGCCCGCGCCAGGTCGGTCAAGAGGGCCTCGAACTGCGCGCCCTTGGGCCGGGCGAAGATCGCCTGGGAAACGCTCTCCACCTCGGCGCCGGACCGCTCCAAGAGGTCGGCCAACCGCTCGACCACCGCGTCGAGCAGGCCCAGCAGGCAGGAGGAGGCCGAGGCTGCCTCCAGCGACTGCGCCCGCTCGGCGAACAGGTCGAAGGCCTTCAGCTCGTCATAGCGGATGGTCACCAAGAGGCCGGCGGCCAGCACGAAGGTCACCGGCGCATCGGCGCGGCCCTGGCCGTCGTCGCCGCGGCGCGCCAAGAGGCTGGCGGTCATGAAGGTCGCGCCGTGCGCCTGATAGAGGCGGCTGGACGGCTCGATCTCGGCCATCTCCTCCCGCGTCGGCAGCCCCAGGGACAGCGCCGCCTCGACGGCCAGTTCCTCCTCGCGGGTCGGATGGATCAGGTCGAGCCAGAGCGCATCGGCCGGCGGACGCCAGCCGGAATCCGGCGTCACCGCTTCCGGGCGAGCCGCACCACGCCTCAGGATCTTCAGCACACCAGGTCTCCGCCAGGGAGCGTCCCTAGTGGAGCGTCACGCGAATAGCGTCAATTCGATTGGACGGGTCGGCTCTAGTTGCTGCCGCTGTCGCCACGGGCCGCCTTAGCGATCAGGGCGGCGATGCGGTCGGTGGAATCGGCCGCCTGATTGAGCATCGAAAGCGGGCCGCCGCCGGGCCGCACGGCCGAGGCCATCTGGCTGGCCGCCGACTGCGCCATGGCGATGGCGGTGTTCTCGGCGTTGGACAGGCCGCTGGCGGCATAGAGCTTGGCCTTGGCGTCCTGATAGATGAAGCCGTAGGTCTGATAGGTCGATCCGCCCAGATCGCGGCTGGGGTCGTACCAGACCTTCACCTGGCTCCAGTTGCCCTCGGGGGAGACGTCGACCAGGGTCACGTCCTTCTCGACCTTGCCGCGGCCGCCGTCGATCGGCGACCAGTTGGCGTGGGTGATCTGGACGATGCGGTCGGTCAGCACCTCGGAGACCACGGCCACGTGTCCCAGGCGCATGCGCTCGGTGGGCTTGAAGCAGAGCACCGCGCCGGCCTTCGGCTGAAAGCCCACGTCGTACTTGCCGATGGCCTGCTGCCACCAGGTGTAGGCGTCGCCGAAAAGTTGGATGCCGGACACCAGGCGCGCGAAGGGAACGCACTGCCAATAGGTCTCGGCGAACGCTCCCCCAACCGCGGGAACGAGGCTCATAACCGCCGCGACGGCGAGGGAACCCAAAAGGGTTCTCGTCCGCTTAAGCATGTTTGTGAAACTCCCCGAACGCAAACTCGATCATGAGATAACCCTATCCCGCGTAGAGTGAAAAGAGGGTTTAGATTCGCGCGACGGAACGCCGCGCACGGATTATCGCGCGTCAGGCTGAGCCGTAGGGCTGAATAGTTATAAAATCCGAGAGTTGACAAGAAAAATCCTACAATCAATCCCCTCGATTCAAGATATCAATCCCACTCAGCGCGTTCTTACGCCGTAAGATTGTCTATCTAGACGTCCAACGTATTCTGATGATTGTTCTGTCGCATCCATCGAACACTTCGGATCACGCCCCTGTAACGAAATGAAACAAGAGCTCGCCGTCCGTGGCGAGGTCTTCGCCTGCCAAGCGAATTTTTTCGCAGGCGCCCTCACAAGTTCGAGATGCGGGCGCCCGGCGCGCCAATCGCCTGCAAATGCGGCGGAATCGGTCATTTTCGGCCAGGCCGGCGCGGCCCGCGGCGCAACTGCGGACCACGCCCCCGCGTTCAGCCTGCCAGACATTTGGAGAGCCCCTATGAAAGCCTCGATCATCGCCGCCGCCCTGGCCGCGACCGGGTTGCTGGCCGGCGCCGCCGCCGCGCAGACCGGAGACAATGAAGCCGGCGTGCCGCTGACGCCCGCCGAAGCCGCCGGCGTCTGGACCGTGGCGTCGCAGGGCAAGGACCTCTGCGTGCTGACGCTCGGCGCCGCTCACTCGGTGAAGGCGCCCTCGACCTGCAACGAGGTCGTGGGCGGCAATCCGACCGGCTGGCAGCCGACCAAGGACGGCATGCAGCTGATCGGCGCCGGCGGCCAGCAGATGCTCGCCTTCCACCGCTGGAGCAACAGCCTGTTCGTTTCGCACCGCTCCAGCGGCGTGGACATTCAGCTGCGCCGCGGCGGTCCCACAGGCTAGGCCCTACAGGAAGCTGTAGGGATCGATGTCGATGGCCACGCGGATGGCCGCCGGCGGCCGCACCCGCGCGCGCCACGCCGCCATATAGGCCGAGAGGTCCACCGCGCGGTCGGCGCGGACCAGGAAGCGCTTGCGCCGCCGCCCGCGGATCAGGCCCAGCGGCGCGTCGGCCGGTCCATAGACCTCGACGCCCGCCGAATTGGGCGCGGCCTGAGCCATCAGCTGGACGAAGCTCTCCAGCTGCGCCGGGTCGATCCCCGACACCACCACCGCCGCCAGGCGCCCGAACGGCGGCAGGCCGGCGAGCTCGCGCTCCGCCATCTCGGCCTCCACGAAGGCGTCCCGGTCCTGCGCCGCCAGCGCCTGCATCACCGCATGCTCCGGCGCCCAGGTCTGCAAGAGCGCGCGGCCCGGTTTGTCCCGGCGCCCGGCCCGGCCGGTGGCCTGCGCCAGCAGCTGATAGGTCCGCTCCGCCGCGCGCAGGTCGCCGCCGCGCAACCCCAAGTCCGCGTCCACCACGCCCACCAGGGTCAGGTCCGGGAAATTGTGCCCCTTGGCCGCCGCCTGGGTCGCCACCAGGATATCGATCTGGCCAGCCGCCATGGCTTCGATCAGCCGGCGGCCCTCCCGCGCGTCGAAGGCGGTGTCGGAAGAAAAGACCGCCACGCGGGCCTGCGGGAACAGCTCCTTGGCCTCCTCCTCGACCCGCTCGACGCCCGGCCCGATGGAGACCAGCGCGTCGTGCGCGCCGCAGTGCGGGCAGGCCTTGGGCTTGGGCATGGAAAAGCCGGTCAGGTGGCAGACCAGCCGCCCGGAATAGCGGTGCTCGACCAGCCAGGAATCGGTGTCGGGCGCGGTCATCCGCTCGCCGCAGGCCTTGCAGAGCACAAGGGGCGCATAGCCCCGGCGGTTGAGGAACAAGAGCGTCTGTTCGCCCCGGGCGAAGGTCTCGCCCATGGCCTTGATGAGCGCCGGCGACAGCCAGCGGCCGGCGGCCGGCGGGCTTTCCCGCAGATCGATCAGCTCGATATCCGGCAGCTGGGCGTCGCCATGCCGCGCCGAGAGCCGCAGCCACCGGTAGCGGCCCTGCTCGGCGTTGCGCAGGCTCTCCAGCGACGGCGTCGCCGAGGCCAGCACCACCGCGGCATCCTCGATCTTGCCCCGCGCCACCGCCAGGTCGCGGGCGTGATAGATGAAGCCCTCCTCCTGCTTGAAGGAGGCGTCGTGCTCCTCGTCGACGACGATCAGCTTGAGGTTCGAAAACGGCAGGAACAGCGCCGAGCGCGCGCCGACCACGATCCGGCACCGCCCGTTCGCCACCGCTTCCCACACCCTGCGCCGCGCGGGCGGGGCGACGTCGGAGTGCCATTCGCCGGGCTCGGCCCCGAACCGCTCGGCGACGCGGCCGATCACCGCCTGGGTCAGCGCGATCTCCGGCAGCAGGATCAGCACCTGCGCCGTCGGATCGGCGGCGAGCGCCTGGGCGGCGGCCTCCAGATAGACCTCGGTCTTGCCCGAGCCGGTGACCCCGTCCAGCAGGGCGACGCCGTAGCCGCCCTCCGCCAGCATGGCTTTCAGGCCGTCCGCCGCCGCCGCCTGGCTGGGGTTGAGGCTGGCGCCGGCCCGCGCCGGGTCAGGCGGATCGAACGACGCCACCGCCTCGACCAGCGAAACCGCCAGCACGCCCTCGTCGATCAGCCCCTTCACGACGCCCGAGCCCACGCCCGCGGCGCGCGCCAGATCCGGCGGGGTGAGGGCCTGGGCGGCGGCGGCCTCCAGCACCCTAGCCCGCGCGGGCGTCGGACGCGCCGGCTGAGCGCCGGTGAGCGCTGTGATCCGCACCGGCCGGGGCTTTGGCGCGCGGGCGCCGCGTAGCGCGATGGCCAGCGGCTGGCCCGGCCAGTCGACCGAATAGCGCGCCGCCCACTGCACGAACTCCACGGTGCCGGGTGGCAGGCGCGGCTCCTCCAGCAGCGCTTCCAGGGGCTTCAGCGGCCGGTTGCCGCCGGCCGCCTCGCGCAGGCCCACCACCACGCCGCGCAGCAGGCGCGGACCGAGCGGCGCGGCCACCTGGTCGCCCAGCTGCAGGCCCATGCCCTCCGGCTCGGCGTAGTCGAAGGCCTCGGGCAGGGGCATCGGCAAAAGAACGGAGGCGATGCGACTCATCCCAAATCTTTCTCTGCGCGCGGAGCGCAGGGATGGGCTTTTGCGCTTTGCCTCTGGGCGAGTACAAGCCCCACTCTAGGACCTTGCCCCGCGGGCGCGGTCCGCGAACCCAGGATCTCAGCTATGCAACTCTTCCTCGACAGCACCGACGTGGCCGCCATCAAGGACCTCGCCGCCACCGGCCTGGTGGACGGCGTCACCACCAATCCCACCCTGATCGCCAAGTCCGGCCGTCCCATGGCCCAGGTCATCGCCGAAATCTGCGGCGTGGTCGAGGGGCCGGTGAGCGCCGAGGTCGCCGCCCAGGACACCGCCGGCATGCTGGACGAGGGTCGCAAGCTGGCCGGCATCGCGCCCAATGTTGTGGTCAAGGTGCCGCTGACCCGCGACGGCCTGATCGCCTGCCGCGAGTTCGCCCACGAGGGCATCTCCACCAACGTGACGCTGTGCTTCTCCGCCGCCCAGGCCCTGCTGGCCGCCAAATGCGGGGCCAGCTACATCTCGCCCTTCATCGGCCGCCTCGACGACGTCGGCGCCGACGGCATGGACCTGATCGTCGAGATCCGGGCGATCTACGACAACTACGATTTCGACACCGAGATCCTCGCCGCCTCGATCCGCTCGACGGCGCATGTGACCACCGCCGCGCTCGCCGGCGCCGACTGCGCGACCATCCCGCCCGACGTGTTCAACGGCCTCTTCAAGCACCCGTTAACCGAACGGGGCCTTGATCAGTTCATGAAGGACTGGGCCAAGACGGGTCAGTCCATCCTGTAGGCTTCTGAGGCGCTGACATGGACGGGACGCAGGGCGATCTTCTGGAGGCCCGGCTGGAGGGAGTCCGCCTCGAGCCCGGCGCCGTCCGCCGCTTCCTCTCGGACAATCCGGAATTCCTCACCGGCGACGACGGCCTGCTGGGCGAGCTTGGCCTGAAGGTCGCGGGCGGCAATGTCGTGGACTTCGCGCCCGCCGCCATGGCCCGCATCCACGCCGCCCACCAGCAGGAAGCCAGCCAGCGGCAATATCTGGAGGAAACCGCCCAGGCCAATTTCGCCGCCCAGGCCCAGACCCACGGCGCGGTCGTCGACCTTCTGGACGCCCGCAACCACTCCGACCTCGCCCGCCGCGTCGACGAGCTGGCGCAACAGCGCTTCGGCCTCGCCGCCGGGGTCATCGCGCTGGAGACCGAAGGCCTGCCGCCGGCCGGCTGGAAGATGCTGGTCGAGGGCCAGGTGGACATGATCCTGGGCGGGCCGCAGCGGCTGGCCCGCATGGGCTTCGCGCCCACCGCGCTTGGCCTGTTCGGCGAGCGGGCCGAGGGCGTCGCCTCGATGGCCATGGTGCGGATGGCCATGTGGGAGCCGTCGCGCCAGGGCCTGCTGGCCTTCGGCTCCGCCGATCCGGAAGGGTTTACGCAGGACATGGGCGCCGAACTGGTCGCCTTCCTCGCCCGCGTGGTCGAGCGCACCGCCGAGCGCTGGCCGATTCTCTGATGACCGCGAAAGAGGCCCTGGCGCTCTGGCTGGAGCACCTGGCCCACGAGCGCCGCGCGTCGCCGCGCACGCTGGAGGCCTACGGCTTCGCCGCGCGCCGCTACATCGCCTTCCTGGAACAGCATCGCGGCGAGGCGATCTCGCTCGCCGACCTGGGCGGGATGACCGCCGGCGAGGTGCGCGCCTGGCTGGCCCACCTGCGCCAGGGGGACAGGCCGCTGTCGCCCCGTTCGCTCAGCCAGGCGCTGTCGGCGATCCGCAGCTTCCACGGCTTCCTCGACCGGCGCCTGAACACCCCCAACGCGGCCATCGCGCTGGTCCGGGGGCCGAAGGTGAAGCCCGGCGCGCCCCGGCCGGTCAGCGAGGACCAGGCGCGGGGCATGCTGGCCGAACCCGGCCTCGACCCCGACCGCGAGGACTGGGAGGCCGCCCGCGACGAGGCGGTGCTGACGCTGCTTTACGGCTGCGGCCTGCGGATCTCCGAGGCGCTGTCGCTGAAGCGTTCAGACGCACCGTTCCCCGAGAGCCTGCGCATCCTCGGCAAAGGGTCCAAGACCCGCATCGTCCCGGTCCTGCCGGCCGTGCGCGAGGCCACGCAGGCCTATCTCGCCGAAATGCCCTTCGCGCTCGGTCCCGACGAGCCGCTGTTCCGCGCCAAGCGCGGCGGGCCCCTAAGCCCTCGCCACGTCCAGGCGACGGTCCAGACCCTGCGCGGGCGCCTGGGCCTGCCGCCCAGCGCAACGCCGCATGCCCTGCGCCACAGCTTCGCCACGCACCTTCTGGGCGCCGGCGCCGACCTGCGCTCGATTCAGGAATTGCTCGGCCACGCCTCGCTGACCACGACCCAACGCTACACCCAGGTCGACGCGACGGCCCTGCTCAGCGCCTATTCGAAGGCGCATCCTCACGCTTGATCGCCGTTGAGACCGCCTGCGTCGTCACCGACGGCGTCGCGGGGTTCGGGTCGTCCGGTTTCACATTCCCCCAGAGCACGGTGATGACGCGGCAGCCGTCTATTTGGCGGTCGACGGCATAGATCACCCCGCCCGGTGGAAGCTCGGCGAGCTTGTGCGGCAGGACCTTGCCGTCGCGGTCCACCACCCGGTAGGGTTGGTCCCTGCAGCGGTCGGGAACCTGGAAAAGGTTCGGCGTGCGCTCGGTCCGTGGCGGGCCGCCGATCGTCGCGGCGGCGAAAAGTGCGGCGAGGATCATTTCGCGTCCTCCACCCAGCACGAGACGCCGTCGGGATAGTCGGCCCAATTCTTCAGAGGCTTTGGCGGCCGGTCGCCCTGGCGGTAGAGGGCGATGGGCTGGGCGAACGACACCTCCAGACGGCCGAGATCGTTGCGGCAGGCCGCTTTGCGGGGCAGCTGCCTGATGATCTCGGACGAGCGTGGCGGGGCCGGGGCGGCGAACGCCTGCAGGTTCGGATTGCTCGGGACCATCCCGACGATCTGCGAGGCGAGGAGGAGGGCGATCATGGCGCTTATCTCCGGGTCTTCGGCGAATTGGCCCGCAGAGTCTCACCGCGGCGTGGCGGCGACAAGTTAACTCTCAGGCCGGCCGCACCAGCCGCAGCCAGTCGATGTCCGAGCCCGGGTCGCGCCCGCGTTCGGTGCAGCGGAAGCCCTCGCGGCCGTAGAAGGCCTGGGCGCGGAGGTTGGGCGCCTGGACCTTCAGCGACAGGGGTCCGTCGGCGACCGACGCCACGTGGTCGAGCAGCGCCTTGCCCACGCCGCCGCCGCGCGCGTCCACATAGAGCGAGTGCAGGAAATTCTGCGGGCGGAAGAAGGCGGCCAGGCCGAGCACACACCCGCCGTCGACGGCGACATAGATCTCCTCCTCCTTGGCCGCGCGCAGGAAATCCTCGCGACGGTGCCGCGCGGGCGGCAGCCAGGTGAAGGTCTCCGACAGCACCCGCACATAGAGGTCCGCGCAGGCGCCGAGCTCATCGGACCTGGCGCGGCGGATCTCCATCGGAGGATTCAGGCCTGCATCGTCCACCCCTCGACGCCCATGGCCGCCTGGCGCAGCGCCTCGGAGCGTGTGGGGTGCGGGTGGCAGGTGCGTGCGACGTCCTCGCTGGCGGCGCGGAACTCCATGGCCACGCAGTATTCGCCGACCATCTCGGAGACGCTGGGCCCGATCAGGTGGGCGCCCAGCACCTCGTCGGTGGCGGCGTCGGCCAGGACCTTCACGAAGCCCTCGGTCTCGTGGTTGATCTTGGCGCGGCTGTTGGCGGTGAAGGGGAACTTGCCGGCCTTGTAGGCGCGGCCCTCGGCCTTCAGCTCCTCCTCGGTCTTGCCGACCCAGGCGACCTCCGGGGTCGTGTAGACCACGCTTGGGATGATCCCATAGGCCACGTGCCCCGCCTTGCCGGCGATGGTCTCGATGCAGGCCACCGCCTCGTCCTCGGCTTTGTGCGCCAGCATCGGGCCGTGGGTGACGTCGCCGATGGCCCAGACGCCGGGCGCCGAGGTCTTCCAGTGGTCGGTCTCGATGAAGCCGCGCTTGTCGGGCGCGATCCCGACGCTCTCAAGGCCGAGCCCGTCGGTGTAGGGCTTCCGCCCGATGGCCAGCAGGACGTAGTCCGCCTCGATGGTCTCGGCCGCGCCGCCGGCCACCGGCTCGACGGTGACGCTGACGCCCTTCTTGCCCGCCTTGGCGCCGGTGACCTTGCTGGAGAGCTTGAAGACCATGCCCTGCTTGGTCAGCGACCGCTGGAAGGTCTTGGCGACCTCGGCGTCCATGCCGGGCGTGATGCGGTCGAGGAATTCGATGACCGTCACCTGCGCGCCCAGCCTGCGCCACACCGAGCCCAGCTCCAGGCCGATGATGCCCGCCCCGATCACCACCAGGCTCTTGGGAACCTCCGGCAGCGATAGCGCGCCGGTGGAATCGACGATCCGCTTCTGGTCCACCTCGACGCCCGCCAGGCCGGACGGCAGCGAGCCGGTGGCGATGACGATGTTCTTCGCCTCGTGGGTCGCGACAGCGCCATCGGGGCCGGTGACCTCGACCTTGCCGGGTCCGGCGATCTTGCCGGTCCCGCGCAGCCATTCGACCTTGTTCTTCTTGAACAGGAACTCGATGCCCTTGGTCAGCTGGCCGACCGAGGTCGCCTTCTGGGCCATCATCTGAGTGAGGTTCAGCTTCGGCGCGACCTCGATGCCGAGCTCGGCGAAATGGTTGGCCGCGGCGTCGTACATCTCCGAGGCGTGCAGCAGGGCCTTGGACGGCATGCAGCCGACGTTCAGACAGGTGCCGCCGAGCGTCGCGCCGCCATCGATCCCCTTGTCGACGCAGGCGACCTTCAGCCCCAGCTGGCCCGCGCGGATGGCGGCGTTGTAGCCGCCGGGGCCGCCGCCGATGATGATGACGTCATACTGAGCCATGGAGAGAGCGCCTGCTTCAAAAGTGCGGGCTCAGATATAGGCATTTCGGCCGCGAAGCGAGGCCGCAGGGGCGCTTTCTACCTCTGTCTCGACGCCCGCCGCCGGCGGACGCTCAGACGGTCCTAGTGCGGGCTGGGCTCCGCCACCGCCGTCGGCGGGTTGGGCGCGTCGCCGCTGCCGGGCGGACCCTTGGTCGTCGTGCTGCTGTTCGCGCCGGTGATGGCGGGCGCGACGGCGGTCGAGCCGGAGTGCTGCGAGCCGTCCATCCAGCTGCTGCAGGCCGCCAGCGTCAGGACGGCGGCCGCGACGCCGGCGAGGCGCGTGCCGGCGATCAGGTCATGTCTCATCGGAGGGTCCTCCAGGTGGGTCCGGACCAGCAAAACCCTGTCCAGGCGTCGCCGTTCCCGGAAACCCCGCCCGGAAGGCGCCTAGAGATCGAGCAGCAGGCGCTGCGGCTCCTCGATGGCTTCCTTCACGTGCACCAGGAAGGTCACCGCGCCCTGGCCGTCGACCACGCGGTGATCGTAGCTCAGCGCCAGGTACATCATCGGACGGATCACCACCTGGCCGCCGATGGCCATGGGGCGCTCCTGTATCTTGTGCATGCCGAGAATCCCCGACTGCGGCGCGTTCAGGATCGGCGTCGACATCAGCGAGCCATAGACCCCGCCGTTGGAGATGGTGAAGGTGCCGCCCTGCATGTCCTCGATGGCCAGCTGGCCGTCGCGGGCTTTTTTGCCCAGCGCCCCGATGGCCTTTTCGATATCGGCCAGGCTCATGGCGTCGGCGTCACGCACCACCGGGACCACCAGGCCCTTCTCGGTGCCGACCGCGACGCCGATGTCGTAGTGGTTCTTGTAGATCAGGTCCTGGCCGTCGATCTCGGCGTTGACGTCCGGCACCATCTTCAGCGCGTGGGTCACCGCGCGGACGAAGAAGCTCATGAAGCCGAGCTTCACCCCGTGGGTCTTCTCGAAGGCGTCCTTGTAGGTCGCCCGCATGGCCATCACCGCGGTCATGTCCACCTCGTTGAAGGTGGTCAGCATGGCGGCGTTGTTCTGGGCTTCCTTCAGGCGGCGCGCGATGGTCTGGCGCAGGCGCGTCATCCGCACCCGCTCCTCGCGCTCGTGCACCGCGCGGACCGGCGCGGGACCGGCGGGCGCCGGGGCCGGGGCGTTGGCGCGGGCGTCCAGCGCGGCCAGCGCATCGCCCTTGGTGATCCGGCCGTCCTTGCCGGTGCCGGCGATGGCGGAGGCGTCGAGCTTGTTCTCGGCCACCACGCGCTGCGCCGAGGGCGCCAGCACCGGCTCGGCGGCAGTCTTGGCGGCCGGGGCCGGAGCGGGCGCAGGTTCAGCCGCCTTCGCGGGCGCCGGCGCGGGCGTTTCGGCCTTGGCCGGGGCCGGCGCCGCGGCGGGCGCGGCCGCCTTGGGTGCGGCGGCGCCTTCGGTGATCTTGCCCAGGATCGCGCCCGGCTCAACGGTCGCGCCTTCCTCGAAGGCGATCTCGCTCAGCACCCCGTCCGACGGGGCGGCCACTTCCAGGCTCACCTTGTCGGTTTCCAGTTCGACCAGGATCTCATCCTTGCGGACCGCATCGCCGGCCTTCTTGGCCCAGCGCGCCACCGTGGCTTCGGTGACGGACTCGCCCAGCGCTGGCGTCATGATGTCGGCCATAGGGGATGCGCTCCTTAGATTCTCAAAAACTCAGACGAACTTGACGGATCAGGCGAAGGCTTCGGTGAGGAAGGCTTCGAGTTCTTTCAGGTGCCGCGCCATCAGGCCGGCCGCGGTCGAGGCCGAGGCCGGACGGCCGACGTAGCGGGCGCGCTTGGCCTTGATGTTCAGCCGGTCCAGCGTCAGCTCCAGCCAGGGGTCGACGAAGGTCCAGCCGCCCATGTTCTTCGGCTCTTCCTGGCACCAGACAAGGTCGGCGTTCTTGAACCGCTTCAGCACGCTGGAGATCGACTTCAGCGGCCACGGATAGAACTGCTCCAGCCGCAGCACATAGACGTCGTCGCGGCCCAGCTTGGCCCGCTGGTCGGTGATGTCGAAATAGACCTTGCCGGAGCAGATGATCACCCGGGTGATCTTGTCGTCGGGCTGCAGCACGATCCCGCCGACGTCGGCGCCGGCCTCGGCCCCGTCGATCATCACCCGGTGGAAGCTGGTGCCCTCGGCCAGGTCGGAGAGGTTGGAGACCGCGCGCTTGTTCCTGAGCAGCGACTTGGGCGTCATGACGATCAGGGGCTTGCGGAACTCGCGGATCATCTGGCGGCGCAGGACGTGGAAATAGTTGGCCGGGGTCGAACAGTTGACCACCTGCATATTGTCTTCCGCGCAGCTCTGCAGGAAGCGCTCGAGGCGCGCCGAGGAGTGCTCGGGGCCCTGGCCTTCGTAGCCGTGCGGCAGCAGCATCACGAGCCCGCTCATCCGCAGCCACTTGCGCTCGCCCGACGAGATGAACTGGTCGATGACCACCTGGGCGCCGTTCACGAAGTCGCCGAACTGGGCTTCCCACATGTCCAGCGTATTGGGGTCGGTCAGCGAGAAGCCGTACTCGAAGCCCAGCACCGCCTCCTCCGACAGCGCCGAGTTCAAGACCTCGAAGTGCGCCTGGTTGGGGCCGAGGTTGCGCAGCGGGAAATAGGTCTCTTCGGTCGTCTGGTCGATGATGCCGGCGTGGCGCTGGGTGAAGGTGCCGCGGATCGAGTCCTGGCCCGACAGGCGCACCGGGTAGCCCTGGTCGAGCAGGGTGGCGAAGGCTAGGTGCTCGGCGGTCGACCAGTCCAGGCCCTCGCCCTTTTCGATCGCCTCGCGGCGACCGGCGATCACCCGGTCGACCGTCTTGTGGACGCTGATCCGGTCGGGGACGGTGGTGATCTTCTGGCCCAGATCGAGGAGCTTCTGCTTCGGAACCCCGGTGACGCCGCTCTCTTCGGAGCCCGGCAGTTTCAGGCCCGACCACTTGCCGTCCAGCCAGTCGGCCTTGTCGGCGTGGTAGGTCTTGCCGCTGTCGAACTCGGCGTCGAGGAACTTGTCGAAGTCGGCGATCCAGCCGTCGACCTCGGCCTGTGTCGCCGTTCCCTCGCTCACCAGGCGCTTGGCGTAGAGGTCGCGGACCGTCGGGTGGTCCTTGATCTTCGCGTACATCAAGGGCTGGGTCATCGTCGGGTCGTCGCCCTCGTTGTGACCGAACCGGCGGTAGCAGAACATGTCGACCACCACGTCCTTGCCGAACTGCTGGCGGTACTCGGTGGCGACCTTGGCGGCGAACACCACCGCTTCCGGATCGTCGCCGTTGGCGTGGAAGATCGGGGCCTCGACCATCAGGGCCACGTCCGACGGATAGGGCGAGGAGCGGGAATTCTTCGGGCTGGTGGTGAAGCCGATCTGGTTGTTGACGATGAAGTGGACCGAGCCGCCGACGCCATAGCCGCGCAGTTGCGAGAGCGCGAAGCACTCGGCCACCACGCCCTGGCCGGCGAAGGCCGCGTCGCCGTGCATCAGCAGCGGCAGCACATGGCCGCGCCCGGCGCTGGCGTTGGCGCGCAGCGTGAAGGCCTGCTTGGCGCGCGCCTTGCCGATCACCACCGGGTTGACGATTTCGAGGTGGCTGGGGTTGGCGGTCAGCGACAGATGGACGGAGTTGCCGTCGAAGGCGCGGTCGGAGCTGGCGCCCAGGTGGTACTTCACGTCGCCCGAACCCTCGACGTCGGAGGGGAGCGACGAGCCGCCCTGGAACTCGTGGAAGATCACCTGATAGGGCTTGCCCATCACCGCGGCGAGCACGTTCAGGCGGCCGCGGTGCGGCATGCCGATGATGATGTCCTTCACGCCCAGCGCGCCGCCGCGCTTGATGATCTGCTCCAGGGCCGGCACCAGGCTCTCGCCGCCGTCCAGGCCGAAGCGCTTGGTGCCGGGGAAGCGGCGGTGCAGGAACTTCTCGAAGCCCTCGGTCTCGAT
Source organism: Phenylobacterium sp. (assembly GCF_035309685.1). GTDB lineage: Bacteria > Pseudomonadota > Alphaproteobacteria > Caulobacterales > Caulobacteraceae > Phenylobacterium. The sequence goes on along the minus strand of NZ_DATGEX010000017.1, from coordinate 33,053 downwards.
CAGCTTCTTCAGGATGGCGACCTTGCCCTCCTTGGTGAAGACGATCTCCTTGTCACGGCCCTCGATGCGGGCCTGCAGCCAGCCCTTCTCCTTGGGGTCGGAGATGTGCATGTACTGCACGCCGACATTGCCGCAGTAGGTGCGCCTAACGATCTCCAGGATCTCGCGGATCGTCGCGGTCTCCAGGCCCAGCACGAAGTCCAGGAAGATCGGCCGGTCGTAGTCGGCGTCCGAGAAGCCGTAGGTCGCGGGATCCAGTTCGGAGGCGTCGCCGGGCGTGGTGGCGATGCCCAGGGGATCGAGATTGGCCTTCAGGTGGCCGCGCATCCGATAGGCGCGGATCATCATGATGGCGCGCAGGGAATCCAGCGTCGCGGCGCGGACGGCGTCGGTGGAGGGCGCGGGGCCGGAGGGCGCGGCGGCCGCGGGCGCGGCGGCGCGTTCGGCGATCTTGGCGCCGAGCTTGGCTTCCACCGCCGGCCACATGCCGTCGAGCGCCGAGAGCCAGTCGGGACGGGCGGGCGGGGCGGCGCGCTGGATCCAGGCGGGGTCGGCCGCGGCGCGCGTCACATCGCCCGCGGCGTCGTGCAGCGAGGCGAAGAAGGCGCGCCACGAGGCTTCGACCGAATTCGGGTCGGCCGACCACTGCGCATAGAGGTCTTCCACGAAGGCCGCGTTGCCGCCGTAGAGGAAGGAGGTCTCCGACAAGACCTCGTTGATCAGACCTGCATCGTCCGCCATGTCGTCCGCATTCCCTTAAGCGGGGACCGCGGAGCTTCTAGGAAAAGGAGCCGAGCGCGGACCGCTCTACTTACGTCTAGTTACCGGCTTAAGCCCCTTTAAGGACCTCAAGAAGGGTTTCACCGAGTTTCGCCGGCGATGGGGAGACACGGATGCCCGCAGCCTCCATCGCGGCGATCTTGTCCTCGGCTCCGCCCTTGCCGCCGGAGATGATCGCGCCCGCGTGACCCATGCGCCGTCCAGGCGGCGCGGTGCGTCCCGCGATGAAGCCGACCATAGGCTTCTTGGTCGGTGAATTCTTGATGAATTCCGCCGCATCTTCCTCGCCCGCGCCGCCGATCTCGCCGATCATGATGATCGACTCGGTCTCCGGGTCCTTCAGGAACAGGTCGAGCATGGCGATGAACTCGGTGCCCTTCACCGGGTCGCCGCCGATGCCCACGGCCGTCGTCTGGCCGAGGCCCACCTGAGTGGTCTGGAACACGGCCTCATAGGTAAGGGTGCCGGAGCGGGAAACCACCCCCACCGAGCCCTTCTTGAAGATGTTGCCCGGCATGATGCCTATTTTGCATTCATTGGGGGTCAGCACGCCCGGGCAATTGGGTCCGATCAGCCTGGATTTCGAGCCGTCCAGGGCGCGGCGCACCTTGACCATGTCCGACACCGGGATGCCCTCGGTGATGCAGATGATCAGCGGGATCTCCGCGTCGATGGCTTCCAGGATGGAGTCCGCGGCGAAGGCCGGCGGGACGTAGATCGCCGAGGCGTCCACCCGCTCGTTCTTCACGATCTCGGCGACGGTGTTGAACACCGGCAGGCCGATGTGGGTCGTGCCGCCCTTGCCCGGGGTCACCCCGCCCAGCATCTTGGTGCCGTAGGCGATGGCCTGCTCCGAGTGGAACGTGCCCTGCGCGCCGGTGAAGCCCTGGCAGATGACCCGGGTGTCTTTGTTGATCAGGATCGACATTCAGTTCGGGCTCATTTTGGTGGTCGCGATCATGCCAATCGCCACAAACGGACCGAGGCCTTGTGTAAACAGGACCTTCGCTCCCTCGGCTGAAGACGTTTGAAGCTCGTCCGACGACAAAGCCTTGCGGCCACCTCGCCCGTCTCGCCATGCGTAAGCCGTCGCGCCAGGAACAAGGCCGGAGGTTTCGGGGACCGCGGCATAGGTCGACGCGTCAGTTTTGACACTCTGCGCGTCGCCTTGGACGATAGTGGCACAAAAATCCGCGCCGAAAGGGAAGCCTTCAGCGATCTTTGCGGCATGTCCAACGACGACCGCGGCCTTGATAGAGGCGGGGGAATTCAGATCGCCATCGACCCAACCATCAACGTCCGAAGGCTGGCCGACAAAAGTCGGAAACGTGGCGAGCTTCTCCCTCGGAATGGCGCTCCACTTACGAGAGTCCGCTGCGGCCAGGACGCCGGCTTTGGAACCAGCAGTATCCAGGCAAACGGCCTTGAAAGTCTCAAAGCCGGTCTCTGCCCGCGCAGCTGCAGGCGCGATCACGACCAAGACTGCCAGGGCGGCGAGGCTCAGCTTCACGCAGCGCCCCGCACGGCCTTGACGATCTTCTCGGCGCCGTCCGAGAGGTCGTTGGCGGCGATGACGTTCAGGCCGCTCTCGTTGATGATCTTCTTGCCGAGCTCGGCGTTGGTGCCTTCCAGGCGCACCACCAGCGGGACCTTCAGCCCCACCTGCTTCACGGCCGCGACGACGCCCATGGCCAGGATATCGCAGCGGGCGATGCCGCCGAAGATGTTGACCAGGATGCCCTTCACGTTCGGGTCGGCGATGATGATCTTGAAGGCCGCGGTGACCTTGGCCTCGTCGGCGCCGCCGCCGACGTCGAGGAAGTTGGCGGGCTCGGCGCCATAGAGCTTGATGATGTCCATGGTCGCCATGGCCAGGCCCGCGCCGTTGACCATGCAGCCGATCTCGCCGTCGAGCGCGATGTAGGAGAGGTCGTACTTCGAGGCCTCGATCTCCTTGGGGTCCTCCTCGCTCTCGTCGCGCAGCGCCTTGATATCCGGGTGGCGGAACAGCGCGTTGTCGTCGAAGGAGACCTTGGCGTCGAGGACGCGGAGCTGGTCATCGGCGGTGACGATCAGCGGGTTCACTTCCAGCATCGCCATGTCCTTGGCGACGAAGGCTTCGTAGAGCTGGCCGAGGAGCTTGCCGGCCTGCTTGGTCAGGTCGCCGGTCAGGCCCAGCGCCGCGGCCAGCTTCAGGCCATGGAAGCCGCGCACCCCGGTCACCGGGTCGATGGAGAAACTCACGATTTTCTCGGGAGTCGATTGCGCGACCTCCTCGATGTCCATGCCGCCTTCGGTGGAGGCCACGACCGAGACCCGGCTCGTCTCGCGGTCGACCAGCAGCGAGAGGTAGAGCTCGCGGGCGATGGCGGCGCCTTCCTCGATGTAGAGGCGGTTGACCTGTTTGCCCTTGGGCCCGGTCTGGTGGGTCACCAGCACCCGGCCCAGCATCTCGGCGGCGTTGGCGGTGACGTCGGCCACCGACTTGACCACCCGGACCCCGCCCTTGGCGTCGGGGCCGAGGCCCTCGAAGCGGCCCTTGCCGCGCCCGCCGGCGTGGATCTGCGATTTCACCACGAAGACCGGACCCCCCAGCTTCTCGGCGGCGGCGGTGGCCTCGGCGACGGTGAAGGCCGCGAAGCCTTTCGGGACCGCCACGCCGAACTCGGCGAGGACGGCCTTGGCTTGGTGTTCGTGGATGTTCATGAGGCTCGCAGGAACGCGCTGGCGAAGGGGGCCCGCCGGCTCGGCGAGTGGGCGGCGTTATAGGCGCCGCTCCGAGGGAAGACAACCGCGGGACGGTCGTAAATCCAGGTTCTCTAGCCCGCGCCTTCGAAGGCGGCGCTGGCGCGGCGTTCGAGCTTGCCCCAGCCGACGCGCGCGCCGTGCAGGGCCGCGTCGATCGACTTGACCACCACATAGTACATCAGCTGCCGGTAGCCGAAGCGCTGGATCGGCATCCAGACGAGGTCGCCCCAGGGCGCGCGGCGCTCCAGCGCCATGCCGAGCGCGCCGGCCGACAGGTCCAGGAAGATGAAGGCGGCCCAGTAGAACAGCGGCCGGGCCAGGTCGTCGGGCGACCACTCCGTCGCATGGTTGGTGAAGCCGTAGAGCGCCGAGATCAGGCTCCAGACCACCGCCAGGTCGATCAGCGGCGCGACCGCCGTCAGGATGATCTGGAACAGCCAGATCTGCGGCAGGGCGACGAAGCCCAGCACCGGGCGCTTGGGATTGAACAGCGCCGAGCGGTGCTTGTAGATGCATTGCAGGGTGCCGAACGACCAGCGGAACCGCTGCTTCAGCAGGCCGCCCACCGTCTCCGGCGCCTCGGTGTAGGCGCGCGCCTCCGGATCGAACTCCACCCGCCAGCCGGCGATCTGCAGGGCCATGGTCAGGTCCTGGTCTTCGGCCAGGGTGTCATCGGGGTAGCCGCCCATCGCATCGAGCGCGGCCTTGCGCCAGGCCCCGACCGCGCCCGGCACCACGGTCACCGCGCCCAGGGCGGCGAGCGCGCGGCGCTCCAGGTTCTGGGCGGTGACATATTCCAGCGCCTGCCAGCGGGTGATCAGGTTGCGCCGGTTGCCGACCAGCGCGTTGCCGGCCACCGCGCCGACGCGCGGATCGCCGAACCAGCGGGCGAGCTTGGCCAGGGTGTCGGACGGGAACAGGGTGTCGGCGTCCAGGGCCACAACCACCTCGCCGTGCGCCTTGGCGAGGCCCCGGTTGAGCGCGCGCGCCTTGCCGCCGTTCTCGAAGCTCATCAGGGTCACGCGCGGCTCTTCCGAGAAGGCCTTGCGCACCACCTCGGCGGTGTGGTCGGACGAGCCGTCGTCCAGCACCAGGACCTCCAGCTTCGCCCAGTTGGACGCCAGGATCCGGCGCACCGAGCTCTCGATCACCTTCTCCTCGTTGAAGCAGGGGATCAGCACGCTGATCAGCGGTCCGGTCGCCGGGTCCGGCATCGGCGGCGTGCGCCGGGTGATCGTGAAGCGGTGGACCAGCGCCAGGATCCCCAGCAGCAGCAGCCGGGCCACGCCCAGCACGATGGCGGTGATGAACAGCGTCGTGAGCGCGATGTTCACCCCGTGGAAGAAGCCGAAGCCGATCCGGTCGAGCAGCAGCTCGAAGGAATTGCGGCTGGTGGGCGGCATGGCCTCGGCGTTGGTCATGCCCGCCAGGTCGCCGATGGTCACCAGCTTGTAGCCATGCGCGCGGATCGCATCGATCAGCCCGGGCAGGGCCTCGACGGTGCGGCTGCGGTCGCCGCCGGAGTCGTGCAGCAGGATCACCTGGCCGGGCGGCCGGCCGCCGCTCGAGGTCTTTTCCGCCAGGCGGGTGAGCGCAACATTGACGACCCGGGCCGCCGTCGTCGAGTCGGGGTGATCCCAGTCGTCGGGGTCGATGCGCAGGCCGACGGCGAGATAGCCCTGGGTCTGACCGGTCAAAAGCGGCGCCACCTCGCGCGGCGTCGACGGCTCGGCGTCGCCGAAATAGGGCGGCCGGAAGAGGCGCATGGACCGCCCGGTGATCGTCTCGAACAGCCTCTGTGTGGCCGACAACTCCACCGCGGCCTGCGCCGCCGAGACCTTGGAGATGTCGGGATGGGTCCAGGTGTGGTTGCCGACGTCGTGGCCCTCGCGAACCTCGCGCGCCACCAGGCCCGGCTTGTTGGCCATGTTCTTGCCGATCACGAAGAAGGTGGCCGGCGCGTGCTTGGCTTTGAGGATGTCGAGGATCTTGGGCGTCCAGCGCCCGTCGGGCCCGTCGTCGAAGGTGATCGCCGCCCAGCCCGGGTGATAGCCGTAGCGCTGAATCACATAGGAGCTCGGCATCACCTCGTAGTTCTCGCCGGAGACCAGGCCGGTGTCGGAATCGATCTCCAGCGAGCGGCGCCCTGGCGCCGGGATCGACTGGACGTGCAGCACCTCGCCCTGGCCGTCGAATTCGACGCCGCCGCCGGGCCGCAGCATCTCCAGACCGTCCGGCTTGGCGTGGCCGTACTCGTGGCGCAGCACCTGGTAGTCGAGCCCATCCTCGGCCCCCATCCGCCAGAGCGCATAGCCGAGCGGCCGGAAGCCGTCGGCGACCTTGATCTGGTTGAACAGCGTTGGCGCATCCAGGAACCACACCACGTGCTTGCGGCCGGCGTCGTCCTGATAGCCGAAGGTCGGGTTGAGGGAGTTCTCCTCCATCTCGACCTGGGCCTCGGCGTCATGCGCCTTCTGGGTCGCGTCGGCGAACAGGATGGCGCAGGCCGGGTAGCAGGCCTTGTCGGCGACGGCCTTGTTCTTCGGGTCCGGCAGCGTCCAGTCGTAGCCGACGTTGTCGAGCGCAACGATCGTCTTGGCCGGGTCGAGATGCTCCATCCGCTTGGCGATGTTGGACTCGAACCAATCCTGCGCCGCCACCGGCCCGGGCTCGCCGCCGCCATAGTGCTGGTCGTAGGCCATCAGCATCACCGCGTCCGCGGCGTCCTGCAGCGCCTTGTAGGGATAGTCGTCGTCCGCGAAGGGGGTGGTCACCCAGACCTCGCGGCCGATGGCCTTCAGCGCCGTCCGCGCCTGGGCGATGAAGCCGGGATAGGCCCGCACGCCGGCCTCGCTCAGGGCCTCGAAATCAAAGACGTAGCCGGCGTAACCCCGCTTCTGGGCCTGGGTGACAAGGTCGGCGATCATCGTCGCGCGCGCCTGCGGGTTGAGCAGGAAGGCGCTGGCCATGGGGCCGTTCCAGTCGCCGCCCGTGGGCTTGTTGTAGATTTGCGGCAGGATCGAAGGCGGATGCTTGGCCGCGGCGATGATCGCGCGGGCCTGCGGGTCGGAGGTGTAGGCGAGCCCGCCCGTCGCCGTGGTCAGCTCGATCCACTGGGGCGAAACCACGTCCAGCTGGTCGATGTGGTCGGCCAGCGACTCCCGCGAGTCTTCGTCCCAGGACACATAGATGCCCACCGCCAACGGCCGGGCCGGGCCGCCGGCCGCCGCCGGGCTGCGCGGATGCGGGATGCGGTTCCACTGCCCGCGGCCCCTCAGCTTGTGCGCCGTCTCCTGGTGCAGGGCCTGGGGCAGGGTCCCCGGGTCCTTCAGGCTGACCGTGGGCAGGCGCGGCGCGAACGCCAGCGTCGCGAAGAAGGCGGCCACCAGCAGCGCCAGGAACGAGGCCACCAGCCCGCCCATGAAGCGCACGCGCCTGGCCCTGCGTCCGGTCGGATCGTGGAAGACGAGGTCGGCCATTTAAGAGCGGGCGGGCGCCATGGTGAATCGGCCGATGTTATGCCCCGCTCCGGCAGCCGAAGCTAGGCGTGTGACATTTGCGAAACCGGCGGCATCGGCTATCCCCGGCCGGAGGCTGTGCTCGGGAGTCCGCCAACCATGGCGTCCACGCCAAAGTTCCTGCGCTGGGGGCCCTACGACAGCTGGCAGGAATGGCTGCGCGGCCTGGGCATCACCCTGGTGGGCGCCGCCTTCCTGGCCTACGCCGAGGCCTTCGGATCCGCCCGGCTCTCGATACCCGTCCGCTACGCTTATTGGTTCGGGCTTATGTTCGTCGGCTGGCTCTGGGGCGTGAGCGTCGCCAATTTCTTCTTCGGCAAAATCCGCCGGCCGCAGCGCCTGTGGTTGCGGATCCTGATCTCTTCGCTGGTGATCTCGATCCCCTATTCGGTGGTGGTCGGCGTCGCCTCTTCGCTGACCCGAGGCTCGTCGGCCTACTACGTCAGCGCCGCCGGCATGGCCGAGATCCTGTTCACGACGCTGCTGATCTCGGCGGTGATGATCCTCCTCAACGTGCTGGTCGCCCGCCAGGCCGGCGGCGTCACCTCCGCCTCGGCCCAGCCGCCCAAGTTCCTCGAACGCCTGCCCGCCAAGCTGAATGGCGCGGAGGTCTGGGCAGTGGAGGCCGAGGATCACTACCTGCGCCTGCATACCTCGCAGGGGCAGGACCTGATCCTGATGCGCCTCTCCGACGCCGTCGCCGAGCTGCAGGGGATCGAGGGGGCCCAGGTGCACCGGTCCTGGTGGGTGGCGCGCAGCGCGATCGCCGAGGCCGTGCGCGGCGACGGCCGCGCGACGCTGACGCTCAGGGACGGCGCGGAGGTCCCGGTCAGCCGCACCTACGCGCGCCTGCTGCGCCAGAGTGGTTGGATCTAGCGCCGCCGCGCCAGCCACTGCTCGCGGGTCTGGCCCCAGGTCTCGACCACCTCGTGCTCGTAGGGGGGCGGCATCTTGGAGGGGCCCCAGAGCGTCGCGCCCAGCCGCTTGGCCACCGCCTGAGACGCGAGGTTGCCGGGCTCGATGGTGTGGATGGCTTCGCTCCAGCCCAGCTTGTCGAAGGCGAAGTCCATGCAGGCGCTCGCCCCTTCGGTGGCGTAGCCCTTGCCCCAGCATTCGCGCGCCAGGCCCCAACCGACCTCCGTGCCCGGCCAGTCCTCCGGCTGCCAGGGCCCAAGGCGCCCGACCCAGCGGCCGCTCGCCTTTTCGATCACCGAGAACATGCCAAAGCCGCGGATGGTCCAGGACCCGGTGACCGTGCACAGGCCCCGCCAGGCCACCGAGCGGGCCTGCACGCCGCCGAGATAGCGCATGGTCTCTTCGTCGGCGGCGAATTTGACCCACGGTTCAAGGTCTTCGGCGGCCGGCGCGCGAAGGATGAGGCGATCTGTCTCAAGAATTGGCGCTGGCGCAAACATCGGTTTTGAGGCTCTAATGTGACCGGGAGAGAGATCGTGGTGGGGGTCCTTAGCTTAGCCGTGGGCGCGGCGGGCGGGCCAGCACTACCTTCGTCGAGGGATCCGCTAGGGGCTGGATCTCGCATGACACCTGACGCCACACCACCGGAAGACGCGCTGCTGGCCTTGCCGGACGCCGAAGATTTCAGCGCGCCGCAAAGGCCACGCCGACGCGGACGCGGCGTGCTGTTCGCGGGCGTCGCCGGCGCCTGCGTGCTGGGCGCGGGCCTTGGCCTTTGGGCGCGGCCGGGGATGAGCGAGCGCCAGCTGGCGCTGACGCCGCCGGCGCCGCCCGCGCCGGTCGGCCCGGTCCGCACTCTGCAGGTGGTGGTCGACGACCGCCCGGCGCCGCTCGGCGCCCCGATGCAGGTGCTGCCGACGACGGACGCCAAGCCGGCGGCGCCGATGGCCTTGCCGGTCTTCACCGGCCCCGCACGGACGCCGGACCCCGTGGTCCGCGCGCCCGTCGCGTCGCCGCCCGTGCAGCTGGCCGCCGCCCAGACGCCCGCGCCGAAGCCCTTCGCGGTGGCCAGGCTCGCGCCGATGATCGCCGCCGCCGTCGCCGCGCCGAGGATGCTGATCACCCGGCTGGAGGCGCCCAAGCCGCCGCCGATCCTGCTGGCCAAGGCCGAGCCCGACCAAGCGGCGGCGAAGGCCGCGGCGCACAAGGCGGCGCTCGCCAAGATCGCCGACGAGAAGGCCGCCCAGGCGAAGGCCGACAGGGCCGATGCGGCCCGCGAGCAAGCCGCCGAGACCCGCCTCGCCGAGCAGAAGGCGGCGCAGATCAAGGTGGCGCAGGCCAAGGAAGCCAAGGCGAGGGACGCCAAGGCCAAGGCTGCGCAGGTGCAGCTCGCCAGGGCCGAGGCTGCGAAAGCCGCCAGGGCGGAGCATCTGGCGCAACTCGCGCAGGCGCAGAGCCGGGCCGAGAGCCGGGCCCAGGCCCTGATCAAGGCGAAGGCCGACAAGACCGAGTCGATCCGGCTCGCCAAGGCCGAAGCCAAGGGCCGCGCCGAGGCGCGCGCCGAAGCCCGGACCGAAGCCCTGGAGGTGGCGAAGGAGGAGGCCCAGAAACAGATCCGCCTGGCGAGCCTGGTGCGCACGCTGAAGCGCGTCCTGCCGCACGAGACCCGGCCGCAGCCCGCCCCGGTCCAGACCGCCAAGCTCGACCGCAAGCACGGCAAGAAGGCGCAACGCCGCGAGGCGATGATCGAGCGCGCCTCGCTGAAAGGCCACAGGACCCCGCACGCCGCCGAGCCGCCGATCCGCGCCCACGCCGCCCCGGCGATCCCGCCGCCGCGGCCCTCGGGCCTGATGAGGGTCTCGGCGCCGCGCTGCGGCCAGCGCGATCCCGGCGAAGCCCTGGTCTGCGCCGACCCGAACCTGGGCGCCGCCGACCGCCAGCTCGCCCGCGCCTACCAGGGCGCCCGCGCCGCCGGCGTCCCCGACTCCCAGCTCCTGCGCCAGCAGCAACGCTGGCTCGCCGCCCGCACCGCCGCCGCCCGGGAGGCTCCCTGGGCGGTGCACGACGTCTACATGGCGCGCATCGCGGAGCTGAACGGCCAGGCGCGCGAGGCGCACGGCGACGGATACGAATAGCCGGCTCTGCCGTTGCAACCGCTGAGTCACGCCACGGGTTAGGCCGCGTGGGACACAAGCAGTGAGTATCGGCAGATGACCAGTTACCCCGCCTTCAGGTCGCTTGCAGACCCGGCGGACGATGGGCTCTATCCGGGCTATGCCGCGCCTTCGGCCACCCTCGCCGCTCCGCCCGCGGCCAGCGTCTCACACCGGCCGATACGCGGCGTCGTCGTGGCCGGCGGCATAGCCATCGCGCTTGCCCTGGGGCTCGCCGTTGGATTCCTGGCGCGGCCCGAGCTGGACATGGCGTCGGATAGTCCCGCCAAGCCGATGGCGCCCGCCGCGCCTGGCGCACAGCAAGGGCTGACGATCCAGCCCGGCGCGCCGCAGGCCGTCGCCTCGGTCAAGCCATCGGGAAAGCTGCAGGTGCTGCCGCCAGATATGGCCGCCGCGGCCCGCACCGTCCCCGCCGCGGCGCCGTCCGCCGCAGCCCCCACCGCCGTTCGCGACGTCTCTGATGTGGTGCGGGAGCCCGCTTCGGCGCCGCCGCCCGCTCGACGGGCCGACCCGCCCTATCCAAGGTTCGCCGCCGCCGAGGGCGCGTGCGCCGGTGGGGCTGCTGCGCAGATGGTCTGCGCCGATCCGGACCTCAGCGCCGCCGACCGGGCGCTGAACCAAGCCTATCGCCGCGCCATGCGCTCCGGCGCCATTCCGCCTGACGAACTTCGCGCCGACCAGCAGGATTGGCTGGCGTTCCGCGAGGACGCCGCGCGCCGGTCGCCCCGCGCGCTGGCGCGGGCCTACGACCAGCGGATCGACGAGCTGAACCAGCTCGCCGACGACGGGCCTGGCGACTAGGCCAGCATCTCCTTCACCGTGTCGCGCTCGCCGACCAGTTCGTCATTGGTGATGGCGATCTTGGACTTGGCGAAGTCGTCCATCTGGTAGCTGTCGATGACGTCATAGCCCGTGGCGGTGGTCTTCACCGGCATGCCGGCCCAGACGCCGTCGGCGAAGCCGTAGCGGCCTTTGCTCTCGACGGCGACCGAGTGGATCTTGCCGGGCGTGACCAGGTCGCGGACGTGGTCGACCAGCGCATTGGCCGCCGAGGCCGCCGAAGAGACGCCGCGCGCCTCGATGATCGCCGCGCCGCGCTTGCCGACGGCGGGCAGGAAATCGGTCTTCAGCCAGGCCTCGTCGCCGATCACGCTGGCGGCGTCCTTGCCGTTGATCTTGGCGTGGGTGAAGTCGGCGAACATCGTCGGCGAGTGATTGCCGTAGATGAAGGTGTCGGTGACCGCGTCGATCGAGACCCCGGCCTTCTTGGCCAGCTGGGCGCGGGCGCGGTTCTCGTCCAGGCGCACCATGGCGGTGAAGCGGTCCTTCGGCAGGCGCCTGGCCTGGTTGGCGGCGATCATCACATTGGTGTTGCAGGGGTTGCCGACCACCGCGACCCGACAGTCGTCGGCGGCCACGCGGTCGATCGACTGGCCCTGGGCGATGAAGATCTTGCCGTTGTCCTTCAGGAGGTCGGCGCGTTCCATGCCCGGGCCGCGCGGCTTGGAGCCGACCAGAAGCGCCCAGTTCACGTCCTTAAAGGCGACGTCCGCCTCGCCGGTCAGCACCATGTCGTGGACCAGCGGGAAAGCGCAGTCGTCGATCTCCATGGCCACGCCCTTCAGCGCCTTCTGCGGGCCTTCGACCGGGATTTCCAGCAGTTGCAGGATCAGCGGCTGATCGGCGCCGAACATCTGGCCAGACGCGATGCGGAACAGCAGCGCGTAGCCGATGTTGCCGGCCGCGCCGGTAACCGCCACACGGATCGGGGACTTGGCCATGCTGGTGCTCCTGTGAAGTGCGTCTTTGGGAGGGCTGTTGCGGCGGGTCCGTAGCCCACCGAGGGGCGGCCCGCAATGCTGCGCTGCGGGGAAACGGCTTGGCAGGCGGGCGTCCGGCGCCCAAGCTCGCCGGCATGTTCGAGATCGACCCCGCCTTCCTCGCCACCTCGCACGCGCTCGGCGACCTGGCGCTCAGCCATGTGCGCCTGCAGGCCGACGCGCGCTTTCCCTGGCTCGTGCTGATCCCGCGCCGCGAAGGGGCCCGCGAGCTGGAGGACCTGGCGGCCGGCGAGCGCGACGTGCTGATGGACGAGATCCTGCAGGCCGGCGGCGCCGTGCGCGCCGTCGCCGATGCGCTGGGCCGGCCGGCGCCCAAGCTCAACGTCGGCCAGCTCGGCAACATCACCGCCCAGCTGCATGTGCATGTGATCGCCAGGCGCCCCGAAGACGCCGCCTGGCCCGCGCCCGTCTGGGGGTTCGGCGCGGCCGAGGCCTACGAACCGCAAGCGCTGGAAGCGGCCATGGCCGCGGCGCGGCTGGCGTTGGGGTTTTAAGCGATGGTCGCGCGTTCGGACCTCCTTCGAACCCTGGTCCTGTGTGCGTTTCTCGCAGGCTGCATGACGGCGGACCCGAACTCGGCCTTCAAGGACACCCCCGCAAGCTGGGGCCTTTGGAAAGATGGGATCGACTCCGCAATTCGGGCCGAGAAGGCGGGGCGCCCGGGTCCCGGACTACAGACATGGGAGACCTATTGGCGCGGAATTCAAACCACGCTCTCAACGCGGACCCGATCCGGCGAGTACCAGTATGAAGGCCCGTACCTCTATGAACACGCCGATCGGTACATAAAATACATTGTGGACCAGCGCCGCGCGGTCGGGCTGCCAGATATCCCGTTCTATCCGAAGGACCCCTAGTCACACCTAGGCTGCCTGCATCCTTCAGGATGCTGGATAGCCCTGAACTCCATGGTTGATTGCGAGCTTGGGCCTCTCGGCAAGTCAAGGAGCGGCCCTTGGCCGCCCGCATGGCGGCGCGCCTCTGGCGCGTCCTTGAGTTGCCGAGAGGCCCAAGCAAATCTGGCCGCCATGGACTTAAGGCGCAGTCCGTCCGAGACCGTCGATCGGGGCTGATACTCTCGCCGCGCAGACCGACCGCCTAGGGCCCCGTCCGCCGCATCGTCACCTGGAAGCTCGCGTCGCCGCGCACCAGCTTGCCGCTCCAGCGGCCGTCGCCGGCCTCGCGCAGGGTCAGCGTCAGGTCCGGCGTCTTGGTCTCGGTGAACTTCAGCGTCAGGTCGCCGCCGTTGCGTTGGATCTGATCCACCAGGCCCGAGCCCTCGATGGAGCCCGGCCGGCGCAGGTCGCGCCACACCGCCTCCAGCCGGTCGCGGCGGTCGACGATCTGCAGCACATAGCGGTCGCCAAATTGGTCGGCCAGCGTCCAGCCGCCGTCCAGCGGGCCCTGGAAGCTCTGCGCCGAGGCGAACGAGGAGCGGATGCGCGCGTCATAGGCAAGGTCGCGGATGGTCGGCGGGGCGTCCGGCGTCTTGCCGGTCTCATCGATGCCGACCGGGGCGTCCTGCTGGGTGCGCGGCGCGGGCGTGTAGCTGTGCGGCTGCGGGCCGGTGGGCAGGAGCGCGGGCGGGATGTCGGGGCCGGTGCGCGGCTGGCCGGCGGTGTCGGGCTCGTCCTCGTCGCCGGGCGCGCCGCGGTTGAGGAGGTCGCCGATGGGATCGCGGCTGGGCGTGGCGGGCGCCGGGCCAGCCCCCGGGGCCGGCAGTCCAGCGGGCTGGGACCGGGCCGGTCCCGCCAGGGCCGCGAGGGCCAACAGCGCTAGAAACGATCCTCGCATCGACCGTTCAAACCTCGTTCGGCGCCTGGGCGGCCGCGGCGATGGCCTCCGCCACCGCGATCAGCCTGCGCGCCTCGTCCAGGTGCAACCGCTCCACCATACGCCCGTCCACCTTGAGAACTCCTTTCCCGGAATTTTCCGGCGAATCGAAGGCCGCCGCGACGGTCCGCGCCCAGGCCACCGCCTGCGCTTCCGGGGCGAAGATGCGGTTGGCGATCTCCAGGTGGGTCGGATGGATCAGGCTCTTGCCGTCGAAGCCGAGGTCCGCCCCCTGCGCGCTCTCGCGCTCAAGCCCCTCCAGGTCGGGGATGTCATTGTAGACCCCGTCGACGATGGCGAGGCCGTGCGCGCGGGCGGCCATGACGCTCAAGGCCAGCGCCGGCAGCAGCGGCGCGCGGTCCGCGCCCGGCCGGCAGCGCATCTCCTTGATCAGGTCGTTGACCCCGACCACCCAGGCTTCGACGCCTTCGGCGGCCGAGGCGCGGCCGAGCGCGTCCAGCGCGAAGACCGCCTGGCAGGTCTCGATCATCGCCCAGAGGGTCGCCTTGGGCCCCACGGCGGCGCGATAGGCCGCCAGGTCCGCCGGCGAGGCGACCTTGGGAACCAGCACCGCGTCAGGCCCCGCCTCGCCCGCGGCGGCGAGGTCCTCGGCGCCCCAGGGCGTGTCCAGCCCGTTCACGCGGACCACCAGCTCGCGCGGGCCGAAGCCGCCCAGCCGCACCGCCTCGCAGGCCAGCGCCCGGGCGGCGAGCTTGGCCTCCGGCGCGACGGAGTCCTCCAGGTCGAGGATCACCACGTCGCAGGGAAGCGTGCGCGCCTTCTCGATGGCGCGGAGGTTGGAGCCGGGCAGGTAGAGGACGCTGCGGCGCGGCTTATGGTGACGGGAAGACATGGCCCGATCTTAGCGGCTAGGGTGAGCCCATGGCCACACGCCCAATCACCACCCGCTACGATCCGGAGGCCCGCAACGTCCTGGGCGGTGAACTCAAGCCCTGCTCGGTCGATCCGGTCACCGGCTTCTTCCGCAACGGCTGCTGCGAGACCAGCCACGAGGACGTCGGCCTGCACACCGTCTGCGCGGTGATGACCGCCGATTTCCTGGCCTTCAGCCGCGCGGCGGGAAACGACCTCTCGACGCCGGTCCCCGAAGCGCAGTTCCCGGGCTTGAAGCCCGGCGACCGCTGGTGCCTCTGCGCGCCCCGCTGGAAGGAGGCGCTGGACGCCGGCGCCGCGCCGCAGGTGGTGCTGGACGCCACCCACGAGGAGACGCTGGCCATCGTGCCGCTGGGCGTGCTCAAGGACCACGCCGCCTAGCCTCTCGCCGCTGCGCGGCGAGGGCGGGGGCCTAGGTCAGCGGATATTCGGCCTCCAAGCGGTAGTGCGCCTGCTCGCTGCCGAGGAAGCTGGAATAGAGGCCGAAGCTTGCGACGCGGATCGGCGGCGACCTGAGCAGGTTGTTGGCCTGGATCCAGGCGGCGACCTCGGCCGGGTCGGGGCGGCGCAGATAGGCGAGCGTCAGGTGCGGCCGGTAGACCCGCGTTTCCGGCTTCAGGCCCACGCGGCGCGCGGCGCTCTCGCAGGCCTTGGCGAGGCGCCGCAGGGCCTCGTTCTCCGCCACCCCGGCCCACAGCACATGCAGGTCCGGGCCTTCGCCGAAGGCGCCGACGCCGGCCAGTTCCAGGTCGAAGGCCTGGCCGTGCAGGCCCACCAGCTCGGAATCCAGGTCGCGGGCGATGTCCTCGCGGATGTCGCCGAAGAACCGCAGCGTGACGTGCAGGCTCGCCAGCGGCCGCCAGCGCGCGCCCTCGACGCCGGCCTGGCGGCGGGCGAGCGCCTGGCCGATCTCCTCGGGAAGCGCGACAGCGGCGAAGAGCCGGATCATGCGCCTAACTATCTCCGCCCGCGCCGCCCTGCAAAAGACCCCGAAATCCTTGGTGAAAACCTTAACGGGACCTTGACCAACAAGGCCTTGCTTCCGCCTCACGCGGACCCGATATTTAGCGCGCGTCCAATCGGGACGTTCAAATCAAGGGTTTTGCTCAAATGAGCGACTTCAACCGCGGCTATGCGCGCCCGACCCAGGTGGGTTCGGCCGATATGTCGGTTGACGTGGGCCTCCGGGGTTTCATGCTCGGGGTCTACAACAAGGTGGCGCTGGGCCTCGTGCTCTCCGCCGCGCTGGCCTACCTCACCGGCTCCTTCGCGCCCGTGCGCGACCTAATGTTCACCGTGGCCAACGGCCGGGTGGGCTATTCGATCCTGGGGCTCGTCGTCGCCTTCGCGCCGCTGGCGGTGCTGCTGTTCTCGGGCTTCGCGCGCCGCGTGACGCCCAAGTCGGCGAACATCACCTACTGGACGGTGGTCGCCCTCATCGGCGCCTCGCTGGGCGTCGTGGTGCTGCGCTACACCGGCGCCTCGATCGGCGAGACCTTCCTGCTGACCGCGACCTCGTTCGGCGCGCTCAGCCTGGTGGGCTACACCACCAAGCGCGACCTGACCGCCTTCGGCAGCTTCCTGATCATGGGCCTGTGGGGCCTGATCGGCGCCATGCTGATCAACGTCTTCCTGCAGAACTCGATGATGGCGCTGATCGTCGACGTGATCGGCGTGCTGATCTTCGCCGGCCTCATCGCCTACGACACCCAGAAGCTGAAGATGACCTATTACCAGCTGCAGGGCGACGATGCGGGCATGAGCGTGGCCACCAGCTACGGCGCGCTCAGCCTCTACCTCGACTTCATCAACCTCTTCCAGTTCCTGCTGGCCCTGTTCGGCAACCGCCGCTAGGCCCTCGCGGAAGAGACTTAAGACGAAAGCCCCGGCGGGAAACCTCCGGGGCTTTTTCTTGTGGGGATCTAGTCGACGACCTTAAAGCGGCCGCGGTCGAAGAACCGCAGCACCTGCTCCAGCTCGTGGCCGCGGCGCAGGACCATGCCGCCCTGACCCAGAACGGCCCAGGCGCCCTGCCGCCGCGCCAGGTTGGGGCGCTTTTCGATGCGGTAGAGCGGCGCCTCGGAACTGCGCTTGTAGACCGAGAACACCGCCGATTCGCTCAGGCCATCGATGGCGTAGTCGCGCCACTCGCCGGCGGAAACCATGCGGCCATAGAGGGATAGCAGGCGGGTCAGCTCGCGCCGTTCGAAGAAGACGGTCGCCTGACGCGGCGACGCGTGGGACGAGTCGAAAGCCATTGCCCCGAGCCTAGACCGGAATCGCCGGTTCGGGCCAGAGGGGCGTGCAGGCGCTTAAGGCCCTGCCGCGAAATGACCTTATTGCTGACCCGCGAGCGCCCGATGGGGTTCCGATATTGCAGTTGTCGGTTGGTCAGAGACGGCGGTCCCGGATCCTGAACAGCCCCCCCAGCCCCCCTGGATCGGCGGACTGGCCAGCCGACGCCTTCTTAACGTCAAGAACCCCCGCGGGTGCTCTCCAGCCGCGGGGGTTTTCTTTTGCGGGGTTGGCTTCAGCCCTTGGGCTGACCCACCGCGAGGATGCGGCCGCCCTTTCCGGCCTGGACGAGGATCACGGTCTTCAGCCCGTCGTCGCTGGGCGCGGGCAGCCTGAACGACACCGGCTGGCCGCGCCAGGCGCCCAGGCGGGTGAGGTCGCGGACCACGTTCCTTTCGGGGAGTGTCTGGCCCTTGTTGTCGCCGGACTTGACCGCGATGTCCTGCTGGCGCGGGTCGTAGCGCACCAGCCAGACGTCGCCGCCGCCCTTGGGCGCGCGGGCCGAGCCCACATAGACCCGCCGCTCGCCGACGAAATGCACGTCCGGCGGGGTTGCGCGCCGCGCCTTGGCCGCGTCGGCGACCAGCTTGTCGACCTTGGCGGTTTTCGAACCGGTGGCCTGGGCCGCCCCATCGACCACCACCTGCGGCGTGTAGGGCTCGCGGAGCGCCAGCTTCGCCGCATAGGCTTTCTGGCGCTCGGCGAACTCGGGCTTGGCGAAGGTGTCGGCCCAGCCGAGGTAGTCCCAGTATCCGACCGAGAAGGTGAGGGCGAGCAGGCCCGGCTTCTCGGCCAGCTTGGCCACGTGGCCGTTGGCCTCGCCGCACGAGGCGCAACCCTGCGCCGTATAAAGCTCGACCACCACGGGCGGCTTGGCCGCCGCCGTCCCCGAAACGGCGGACAGGGGCAGGGCGAGCAAGGTCAGGCTGAAAAGCGCCGCTTTCCGCATCGCCTCGGGCTTAAAGGGGCATCTGCGCCAAGTAAATTACAACAAGGCGTGAGCGGTGGACGGACGACCCTGCCGGGCCGCCCGCCCAGCACATTCAGGCGGTGCGCGCGAGGTTGCGCAGCACGTAGTTCAGGACGCCGCCGTTCTTGTAATACTCAAGCTCGGTGGGCGTATCGATCCGGCAGCGAACCGGGAAGCGCGCGATGCGGCCGTCCGAAGGGCGGTACATCTCGACGGTCAGCTGGCGGCGCGGCGAGAGCTCGGTCAGGCCGCGGATGGTGACGATCTCCTCGCCGGTGAGCGCCAGCTTGTGCCAGCCTTCCTGAAGGAACTGCAGCGGCAGCACGCCCATGCCGACCAGATTCGAGCGGTGGATGCGCTCGAAGCTCTCGGCCACCACGGCGCGGACGCCCAAGAGCTTGGTGCCCTTGGCCGCCCAGTCGCGGGACGAGCCGGTGCCGTATTCCTTGCCCGCGAACACCACCAGGTGGCGGCCCTCGGACTGGTAGCGCATGGCCGCGTCATAGATCGACATCACATCGCCCGAGGGGAAGTGCTTGGTCATGCCGCCTTCGATTTCCGGCGTGATGCGGTTGCGGATGCGGATGTTGGCGAAGGTGCCGCGCATCATCACTTCGTGGTTGCCGCGGCGCGCGCCGTAGGAGTTGAACTCGGTCGAGGGCACCTGGCGGTCGCGCAGATAGACGCCGGCCGGCGAGGTGGCCTTGATCGAACCGGCCGGGGAGATGTGGTCGGTGGTGATCGAGTCGCCGAACACCGCCAGCACGCGGGCCTCCACCAGGTCGGTGACCGGCGTCGGCTCCATCGACATGTCCTGGAAGTAGGGTGGGTTCTGGACGTAGGTCGAACCCATGTCCCAGCCGTAGGTCTGGCCGCCCTCGATCTTGATGCCCTGCCAGGCCTTGTCGCCCTTGAAGACGTCGGCGTAGCGGGTGGCGAACATCTTCTGCGTCACGAACTTGCGCTGCAGGGCGGCCACTTCCTCGGTCGTGGGCCAGATGTCCTTCAGATAGACCGGCTTGCCGCCCTTGCCCTCGCCCAGCGGCTCGGTGGTGATGTCGATCGACATGGAACCGGCCAGCGCATAGGCCACCACCAGCGGCGGCGAGGCCAGGTAGTTGGCGCGCACGTCGGGGTTCACCCGGCCTTCGAAGTTGCGGTTGCCCGACAGCACCGAGACCGCCACCAGATCGCCCTTCTGCACCGCGTCCGAGATCGGCTCGGCCAGCGGGCCGGAGTTGCCGATGCAGGTGGTGCAGCCGTAGCCGACCAGGTTGAAGCCGAGCGCATCCAGGCTCTTGTCCAACTTCGCGGCCTTCAGATAGTCGGTGACCACCTGGCTTCCGGGGGCCAGCGAGGTCTTGACCCACGGCTTCACCTTGAGGCCAAGCTCGACGGCCTTCTTGGCGACCAGGCCCGCGGCGATTAGCACGCTGGGGTTGGAGGTGTTGGTGCAGGAGGTGATGGCGGCGATCACCACGTCGCCGTGGCCGACGTCGAAGTTGGCGCCCTCCACCTGAACGCGGCTCGCCATGTCCTCGGCCTTGCCGAAGTCACCGGCCAGCGCCGCCTTGAACTCGACCGCGGCGTTGGTCAGCACCACGCGGTCCTGCGGACGCTTGGGGCCAGCGAGCGAGGGCAGCACGGAGCTCAGGTCCAGCTCCAGGGTGTCGGTGAACACCGGATCGGGGTCGCTCGGCTCGCGCCAGATGCCCTGTTCCTTGGCGTAGGCCTCGACCAGCGCCACGCGCTGGGCGTCGCGGCCGGTGGCGGTCAGGTAGTCGATGGTCGAGCGGGTGACCGGGAAGAAGCCGCAGGTCGCGCCATATTCCGGGGCCATGTTGGCGATGGTCGCCTGGTCCTCGATGGTCATCTTCGCCAGACCCGGGCCGTAGAACTCCACGAACTTGCCGACCACGCCCTACTTGCGCAGCATTTGCGTGACGGTCAGCACCAGGTCGGTGGCCGTCGCGCCTTCGGGCATCGCGCCCTCCAGCTTGAAGCCGATGACCTCGGGGATCAGCATCGGGATCGGCTGGCCGAGCATGGCGGCCTCGGCCTCGATGCCGCCGACGCCCCAGCCCAGGACCGAGAGGCCATTGACCATGGTGGTGTGGCTGTCGGTGCCGACGACGGTGTCGGGATAGGCCACGGCGTGACCCGCGTCCTCGTTCACCCAGACGGTCTGGGCGAGGTACTCAAGATTCACCTGGTGGCAGATGCCGGTGCCGGGCGGCACGACCCGGAAGTTGTTGAAGGCCGAAGAACCCCAGCGCAGGAAGCGGTAGCGCTCCATGTTGCGCTCATATTCGCGGTCGACGTTCTCGCCGAAGGCCTTGGCGGTGCCGAAATAGTCGACCATCACCGAGTGGTCGATCACCAGGTCGACCGGGTTCAGCGGATTGATCTTCTCCGGATTGGCCCCCAGGTGGGTCATCGCGTCCCGCATGGCGGCCAGGTCGACCACCGCCGGCACGCCGGTGAAGTCCTGCATCAGCACCCGCGCCGGGCGGAAGCTGATCTCGTGCTCCACCGAGCCCTTGTTCGTGAGCCATGCGGCGATCGCCTGCAGGTCGTCACGGCCCACCGATGTGCCGTCTTCGTTGCGCAGCAGGTTCTCGAGCAGCACCTTCATGGAGATCGGAAGGTTCGAGATGCCGGAAAGTCCGGCTTCCTCGGCGGCGCGAAGGCTGTAGTAAGCGTAGGTTTGCTTGCCCACCGTGAGTTCACGGCGGGTCTTCAAGCTGTCGATTGACGCCATTTGGGGAGATCCTCTCTCTGTCCCGGCCGCACCACGCCCACCCCGGAGATCGCGCGCTTTGATGAACGGACACACAGCGTCCGAACCTGCGCGGCGAGGGTCCCCCGAGGCGACGGCGGCCGCGGGCTTCATAGACCGCGCAGTGTTACGCGTCCATGCACGGCCACGGTTGAGCTTGGCGGCGCCATGATCGATGCCTTGACCTTGAGCGGCCTGGCCGTGCGCCGGGGCGGGCGCAAGCTGTTCGGCGGCCTGTCGCTGAGCCTGCAGGCCGGCGAGGCCTGCGCGCTGACCGGCGCCAACGGCGCGGGCAAGACCAGCCTTTTGCGGGCGGTGGCGGGGCTGGTCCCCATCGAAGAGGGCGAGATCGGCTTTGGGGCCATCGACGCCGGCGACGCGCGGGCCGGCGGCCTGCACCTGGTCGGCCACCAGGATGGGCTGAAGCCCGCCCGCACGACCCGTGAGGAATTGGATTTCTGGAGCGTCTGGAGCGGCGGGACGACGGCGAGCGCGCTCGCCGCCGCCGAGACCTTGGAGCTCACCGGCCTGCTCGACCTGGAGGTCAGGCGCCTCTCGGCCGGCCAGCGGCGCAGGTTGGTGCTCTCGCGCCTGCTGGCGGCGCCTCGGCCCCTCTGGCTGCTGGACGAGCCGCTGAGCCCGCTGGACGCCCGCTGGCGCATCCGCTTCGGCGAGATGATGGCCGCGCACCTGACCGGCGGCGGCCTGATCCTGGCCGCGGTGCATGACCCCCTGCCGATCGCCGCCAAGGCGCTGGAGATCGGATCATGAGCCCTCCTACGCCAAGGCTTCGGAGGGCTGACTTTGATCCTTCGAAGCTCCTGAAGGGAGCGAAGTAGGATGAGCAGGCTTTCCGCCCTGCTCGCCCGCGAGACGGCGCTGGCCTGGGGCCGTGGCGGCGGGCCGATGGTCAGCGTCGGCTTCTACGCCGGGGTCGCCACCCTGCTGCCGCTGGCCATCGGGCCCGAGCCGCAGCGGCTGGCGGCCATCGCGCCGGGCGCGGCCTGGGTGGCGCTGGCGCTGGCCTCGCTGCTCTCGCTCGACCGGCTGTTCGAGCGCGACTTCGAGGACGGCGCGCTCGATCACCTGGCCCTCTCGCCCACGCCCCTGGAGCTTATCTGCGCGGTCAAGTGCTTCGGCCAGTGGCTGGCGACCGGCGCGCCCCTGGCGGCAGCCGCCCCCATCGCCGCCATGAGCCTGGGCGCGCCGGTGGCGCTCGCGCCGCTGATCTTCGTCTGCGCGCTGGTGGGAGGCCTCGCCTTCACCTTCACCGGTGGGATCGGCGCAGCGCTCAGCCTGGGCGCGCGCCGCGGCGGCCTGCTGACCGCGGTGATCGTGCTGCCGCTGTTCATCGCCCCGGTGATCTTCGGCGGCGGCGCGCTGGCGGCCTATCAGACCGGCCTGCCGTGGACCGCGGGCTTCGCCTACCTCTGCGCCTATGCGGCGGCCTTCGTGGCCTTGGGCCCGCTGTTCATGGCCGCAGCCTGCCGCAACGCCCTGTCCTAGGGCGCCAACCCCTGGCGAGCATTACCAAAGCTTCATTTCGCATGGCGCCGTTTCGCCAATATCCCGGACAACGGTGAAGCTCGCCCTTCCAATCTGGAGACATGCCCATGTCACGCCCTGTTCTGGGATACCTCGCGGGGGCGGCCTTCGCCCTGGCCGCCACCACCGCCTTCGCCCAGGCCGCCGCCCCCGCGGCTCCGGCCACGCCCGCCGCCAGCGATCACGAACACGGCCAGCGCATCGAGCGCCGGGTGATCATGCGCGACGGCGGCGAAGGCCATCACATGGACCAGGCCGAGCATCTGCGCACCATGCTGCAGCTGAAGCCCAGCCAGGAAGCCGCGCTCACCGCCTACCTCGCCGCCGTGAAGCCCGACCATCGCCACGAGACCATCGTCGAGATGTCCAATCACGGCGATGGGGCCCATGGCGACGCGCCCAAGACCACGCCCCAGCGGCTGGCCGACATGGAAACCCGCCTCGCCGAGCAGACCGCCCAGGGCAAGGCCCGCATCGAAGCCACCCGCAAGTTCTACGACCAGCTCGAGCCCTCGCAGAAGAAGGTGTTCGACGAGCTGCCGATGCTGATGATCGGCCCGATGGGTCCGATGATGAACATGGGCAACATGCGGGTGATGGTGAACATGGAAGGCGTCCCGCCCCTGCCGCCGCTGCCCCCTATGCCGCCGCGGCCGGCCGCTCCGCCGCATCTGTAGTGGCGATCGAAAGGGGGCCCGCTTGCCGGACCCCCTGTCCGCGGTCTAAGCCCGCTGCATGACCGCTCCGCCTTCGCCGTCGATGGGCCCGCGCCTCTCGTGGCATGCGTTCGTCCTGCTGTTCGCCAATCCCGAGCGGTTCATGGCCTGGTCGCGCTGGGCCGCGCCGCTGTTCGGCGCTCTCGCCGTGGCCGCCGGCGTCCTGGGCCTCTACCTCGGCTGGAGCGCGCCGCCCGACTACCAGCAGGGCGCGACCGTCCGCATCCTCTTCATTCACATCGCCTCAGCCTGGATGAGCGAGTTCGTTTACGCCTGCCTGGCGGTGGCGAGCCTGCTGGCCCTGGTCTGGCGCCAGATGCTGGCCGACGCCGCCGCGCAGGCCGCAGCCCCGCTCGGCGCCGGCTTCACCGTGCTGGCTTTGGTCACCGGCTCGCTCTGGGGCCGGCCCATGTGGGGAACCTACTGGGTGTGGGACGCGCGCCTGACCTCGGTGCTGGCCTTGCTGCTGATCTATCTCGCCTACATCGCGCTTCGGGCCTCGATGGACGACGAGACCAAGGGGGGCCGCGCCGCGGCGATCCTGGCCCTGGTGGGCGCGGTCAACCTGCCGATCATCCACTACAGCGTCACCTGGTGGAACACCCTGCATCAGGGCGCCTCGGTGTTCCGGTCCGGCGGCTCGGCGCTGGCGCCGGTGTTCTACTGGCCGGCGATCCTGGTGGCGTTGAGCTACATGTCGGCGTTCGGCTCGCTCTGGCTGGTGCGGATCCGCGGCGAGATCTGGCGCCGCCGCGCCGACGCCGCCGCGCTGCGGGCCGCTAGGGGCTAGGCCATGATTCATCTCGAGACCGGCAAGTACGGCTTCTTCATCTGGACCGCCTACGGGATCAGCGCGGCCATGTGGGTGCTGTTGATCGTCAGCACCCTCCTGCACGCGCGCCGCTGGCGCCGGCGCGCCGAAGCCCTCACCCGCAAGTAATGGCGCGCAAATGACCCGCTGGTTCGCCGCCCTGCCGCTGATCGCCATCGTCGCGCTCGGCGTGTTCTTCGCCGGCTACGCCCTGCACCGCAATCCGCAGGTGGTGCCGCAGGCCATGGTCGGCAAACAGATGCCCGACGTCACCTTGCCAAGCTTCGACTCCGGCGCCGAGGTGCGCCTGCGCGACGCGCTCAAGCAGGGTCCGGTGCTGGTCAATTTCTTCGCCTCCTGGTGCGGCCCCTGCGCCATCGAGCAGCCGGTTCTGATGCAGCTGAAGTCGCAGGGCGTGCGGATCATCGGCGTCAACTACGAGGACGTGGCGCCGCGCGGCTCCGCCCAGGCCGCCCAGGCGTTCCTCGCCAAGCTCGGCGATCCCTACATGGCCAAGGTCGCCGATCCGGACGGCCGCGCAGGCATCGACTTTGGTCTTTCCGGCGTGCCGGAGACCTATCTCGTGGCCGCCGACGGCAAGGTGCTGGCGAAATACACAAACCTCACGCAAGGCGACGCGCGCGCGCTCACCGCACGGATGTTAACCGCGCGTTGATCGGCTGGGGGCCAGATTGAGCGGGCGTTAACCATAAACCCGAGCTCGCCTGCCCGTGACGCCGATCCGCCCCGACGCCTTTCCGACGCCCGCCAGCCAGCCCCAAGGGGCCGGAGCGCCGGCCGATGCAGCGCGCGCCGCGGCGCAGCGGGCCTTCTTCGACGCCGCCATGGGCCGCTCGGCCGCGCCGGCGTCTCAGGCGGCTCCGGTCGCCGCGGCGCAGACGGCTGTGTTCACGCCCTCCACCGCGCCGGTTCAGCGGGCCGAGATTCGCCCCGCCCCCAACGCCGAGCCGCCGACCAAAGTCCTGCGCCCCGGCTCGCTTCTCGACATTCGCGTCTGAAGCGAAGCCACTGACCGCTTAAGCTGTTAAAATAATTAACTTTCGGAAGGGTGGAACGCCGTAGGCGATTCCGTGTTTTCCGAGTCATGGAAGATCGGGACCAGCGCATTTACGACGAGGCCGCCGCGCTCTGGCGCGAAGTCTTCGGCAAGCCGCCGCCGGTTCGCGTGGGCGGGCCTCGGTTGCTGGAGATCATCACGAGCGACCTGAGCGAGGTTTCCTACGACCGCCTGCGCTCGCCCCACCTGCGCCCCTCGACCATCGCCGGCCCGGGCCAGCCGCGGGACGAGAGCCAGGCGGCGTAGGCCGCTTAAGCCGCCTTCTTCTTCGCCTTCTTGCCGCCCTTGTGCGGCTTGCCGCTCTTCACGGCCTTGGCGGGCTTGGGCGCCTTCACCTTTGCGGCCTTGGGCTTGGCGGGATCGGCGGGGGCCGCGGACTTGGTGAGGTCGCGCAGCAAGGCCAGGAAGGTCGCACGCCGGCCGCCCCCGGAGATCAGCTTCAGGAGCTTGCCGTCGGCGGACGCCATCTTCGGGCGGGCGTCGGCCAGCGCCGCGCGGCCGGCGTCGGTCAGACGCACGGCGTTGGCGCGGGCGTCGACGTTGGAGCGCTCGCGTTCCAACAGGCCCTTGGCGATCATCCGCCTGGCCATGTCGGCCAGCGTCGAGCGGTCGATGCCGGTGATCCGCACCAGGTCGGCCTGGGTCGCCCCCTCGCGCTCGTCGGCGGCGGCCATGACCGCGAACTGACGCTGGGTCACGCCGCTCTCGCCGAACTCCTCCACATAGATGTCCAGCGCGCGCTGCAGGGCGCGGTGCAGGAGATGACTCGCCGATTGATCCAAGGCGGCGATACCGCCCTTAGCGCCTGACTTGGTCTTGGCCATCGGTCGTCCCCCGCGAGGCTCGCCGCCGTCACTAAAGGAGGATTACGTCGATTTGATTACAGACCTTCCGTGGGCGGCGCAGCAAGCCCCCAGCGGCGATCAGCTCGCTGTCAGGAGCCCTCGGGCGGCGGTTTCGGCTCTTCGTCGGGCATATGCTTCATCATCAGGGGCGCCTGGCTCATGGCGAACAGGAAGATGAGGATCGGCACGCCGGGGAACTTGAAGAAGGCCCAGAAGACCGTGCTCTGCGTGCGCCAAACCACCTCGTTGGCGGCGGCGAGCGCGAAGAAGAACAGGGCGTAGCGCACCGTGAGGGTGCGGATCACCGTCTCCGGCAGATGGAAGGCGTCGCCCATCAACACCTTCAGCGGGTTCTTGCCGCGCAGCGCGCCGGTGACCAGGAAGAGGCCGAAGGCCGTGTAGAGAATGGTCGGCTTGACCT
Source organism: Phenylobacterium sp. (assembly GCF_035309685.1). Taxonomy (GTDB): domain Bacteria; phylum Pseudomonadota; class Alphaproteobacteria; order Caulobacterales; family Caulobacteraceae; genus Phenylobacterium. The sequence goes on along the minus strand of NZ_DATGEX010000017.1, from coordinate 6,890 downwards.
TGATGAACCGTTCGTCGTGGAAGAACAGCGTCAGCCCGCCGAAGATGATGCCGAGCACGGCGGTGGCCAACGGCATCGGCGGGACCCGCTTTTCCACCGCCACGCCCACCACCAGGGCGATGAGCGAGGCGGCGACGATCACCCAGCTCGAGGTCACGCCGTTGCGGGTGATCGCGATCGTCAGCACCCAGGCGGCGAGACCGCCGTAGTCGATCGTGTAGCGCACCCAGGCGGGCAGGGCGCGGGCCTGCGGCGTCATTTCACTCATCGGCCCTCACTCACGCGCGCGCCCAACTCATCGTATCGGCTCCGCCAGCCCGACCAGAGACCGCGCGAAGGCGTGGGCGTTGAACGGCTGCAGATCGTCGATCCCCTCGCCCACGCCGATCAGCTTGATCGGACTGTCCGAGGCCTGAGCGACCGGCACCAGCACCCCGCCGCGGGCGGTGCCGTCCAGCTTGGTCATGACGATGCCGGAGACGCCGATCTGGTTGCCGAAGATGTTCTCCTGGGCCAGCGCGTTGCGGCCCACCGTGGCGTCCAGCACCAGCAGGGTCTCGTGCGGCGCGTCCGGATCGATCTTCTTCACCACGCGGATGATCTTGTGCAGCTCGTCCATCAGCCCCTGCTTGTTCTGCAGGCGCCCGGCGGTGTCGACCAGCACGACATCGTAGTTCTGAGCATGGGCCCGCTCGACCGCTTCGAACACCAACCCCGCGGCGTCGGAGTTCATCGGCCGCGAGATGAAGTCGGCGCCGGCGCGCTCGGCCCAGATCTTCAGCTGCTCGACGGCGGCGGCGCGGAAGGTATCGCCGGCCACCACCAGCACCTTGGCGCCGCGGCCGACCAGGTCCGACGCGATCTTGCCCAGCGTGGTGGTCTTGCCCGATCCGTTCACCCCGATGAAAAGCACGACATAGGGCTTGGGTCCCGAGAGCGCGTCGAAATCCGCCTGGTGGGTGGCCAGCTCGTCGCCGATCGCCGCGGCCAGCGCCTCCTTGATGTCGGCCTCGTCGACATCCTTGCCGAATTTCTCGTCGGCGAAGCGCTGGGTGATGCGGGCGGCGGAATGCGGGCCGAGGTCGGCCTCGATCAGCATCTCCTCCAGCTCGTCGAGCTTGGCCTGGTCGAGCGGCTCCTTGGCCACAAAGACCTGGGTGATCTGTTCGCCGATCTGTTTCGACGAGCGCGTCAGGCCTTCGGTGAGCCGCGCGAACCAGCCGCGTTTGGGTTCGGTCATGGAGGCGCTTCTAGCTGGGCGCTTGCACCACGTCACGCACCCTTGCAGGCTCACGTGCGGGATTTGAAGTTCGCCTCGTTCTGGGTCGTGCGCAGAGCGAACTTCAAATCCAAGAAGCACGCGAAAAGCCTATACTTGCTAGCGTCCTTCTTGATTCCGAAGTTCGTCGGAGCCCGCCACATGCGCATGCGAACTTCGGAATCAGGACGCTAGGCCCCATGGATCGCCTGAGCGCCACCCTGACCGTGCTGGACTACGCCGCCGTGGCGGTGTTCGGCGCGACCGGGGCGCTGGCGGCGGCGCGGCGCAAGCATGATATCGTCACCTTCGGCTTCTTCGCCGCGGTGACCGGGGTCGGCGGCGGCACGCTTCGCGACCTGTTGATCGGAGCGCCGGTGTTCTGGGTGGGGAGGCCTGCCTACATCGTCGTCTGTCTCGCCGCCGCGCTCGCCGTCTGGATTGTCGGCCCCCGGCGGTTTCGGGGCAGCATCCTGACCTGGCTCGACGCCCTGGGCATGGCCGCCTACGCCGTGGTCGGCGCCCTGAAGGCGATCTCGCTGGGCGTCCCGCCGTTCTCGGCGGTGCTGATGGGCGTGCTCACCGCCACCTTCGGCGGGGTGATCCGCGACGTGCTCGCCCACGAGCCTTCGGTGCTGCTGCAGCGCGAGCTCTATGTCACCCCGGCGCTCGCCGGCGCGGCGACCTTCGTGGCGCTGGAGCTGGTGGGCACGCCGGCCATTCCGGCCGGCGTCCTGGGGTTCATCGTGGCGCTGACGATCCGCGCCGGGGCGATCCTGTGGAAGTGGTCCCTGCCGGGATTTGGCGGGCCGGTCGACCCCGAGAGCTGATCAGGCCTTCGGCGGCCAGGTCTCGGTGTCGTGGTCGGGGTGCTGGTAGGAGACGATGCTCGCGATGTGGGCTGCGGCCCTGGGCTCGTCCTCCGGATGGGTCGGAAGCGCCGCCAGCTCGGCGAAATCGGCCAGGCGGGCGCTCGAGGCAAGCTGCTCGCTGATCCTGATCTCGCCCGGCCGGTCGAAGGCGGCGATGGCGAGCGACAGGTGGGTTTCGCCGTATTCGAAGGTCAGCGGCGTCCCGCAGTCGCCGCAAAAGCCGCGATGGATCTTGTTCGAGCTCTGGAACCGCTTGCGCGCGCCGCGGGTCCAGGCGAGGCCGGCGGGCCCCACCTCGACGAACGGGCCGAAGAAGGCGCCCATGGCCTTCTGGCACATGCGGCAATGGCAGATCGACGCCTCGCCGAGTTCGCCATCCACCCGGAAGCGGATCGCGCCGCACTGGCATCCGCCGCTCAGGCTCATTCGGCGGCCTCCAGCACCCGGGTCCGGGCGAGCGCCCGCCTCCCGTCGTGGCCGGTGACCACCAGGGATACGATCTCGCCCACGGTCGCCTCGCCGGTGAAGGCGATCTCGGTGAAGTCGTCGGCCCGCGCCAGGCCGTCCCGCTCCACCAGGCCCATCAGCGTCCGCCCCACCTGTCGCTGCAGATGCCGCGCCAGGGCCGCCTCGCCGGCGGCCCGCAGCCGCGCGGCGCGGGCCTTCACGACGCCGCCCTTCACCGCCGGCATCCGCGCGGCCGGCGTGCCGGGCCGGGCGCTGTAGGGGAAGACGTGCAGGAACGACAGGCCCGCCTCCTCGACCATGGAAAGGGTGTTGTCGAACATGGCGTCCGTCTCGGTGGGGAAGCCGGCGATCAGGTCGGCGCCGAAGGCGGTGTCGGGGCGGACAGCACGAACGTTTTCAATGAGTTGCAGAGCATCGGCGCGGCTGTGGCGGCGCTTCATGCGCTTGAGGATCATGTCGTCGCCGGCCTGTAGGGACAGGTGGAGATAGGGCATCAGCCGCGGCTCCTCGGCGAGGCAGCGCATGAGGTCCGGATCGATCTCGGCGGCGTCGATGGAGGAGAGCCGCAGGCGGGGCAGCTCCGGGACCAGCTTGAGGATCCGCGCGACCAGTTGGCCCAGCGTCGGGGCGCCCGGCAGGTCGGCGCCCCAGCTGGTCACGTCGACGCCGGTCAGCACGACCTCGCGGTAGCCCTGGGCGGCCAGGCGCTTGACCTGCGCCACCACCTCGCCGGCGGCGGCGGAGCGCGAATTGCCGCGCCCGAACGGGATGATGCAGAAGGTGCAGCGGTGGTCGCAGCCGTTCTGCACCTCGACGTAGGCGCGGGCGCGATCCTTCAGGCCGTCGATCAGGTGACCGGCGGTCTCGCGCACGCTCATGATGTCGTTGACCCGCACGCGGCCGAGCTCCGGCCCAGACTCTCGCGAAAACGGCAGATAGGCGCCGGGCGCGGCCTTCTCGGCGTTGCCGAGCACCAGGTCGACCTCAGGCATGCCGGCGAAGGCGGCGGGGTCGATCTGGGCGGCGCAGCCGGTGACGATCAGCGTCGCGCCCGGCCGCTCGCGCCGCGCCTTGCGGATCGCCTGGCGGGCCTGGCGCACGGCCTCGCCGGTCACCGCGCAGGTGTTGAAGACCACGGCGTCGGAGAGGCCGTCGGCGGCGGCCTGCTTGCGGATGATCTCACTCTCGTAGGCGTTCAGCCGGCAGCCGAAGGTCACCACGTCGACGTCTTGGTGGGCGCGGGCGGTCATGGCAGCTCGCCCGCGAAGTCGACGGCGGCCGGGCCGGTCATGATCACGTGGTCGTCGTCGGCGCGCCACTCGATCAGGAGCTCGCCGCCGTCGGTGACGACCACGGCGGTGCGGTCGGTGAGGTCGCGCCGCGCGGCCGCCACCAGGGCGGCGCAGGCGCCGGTGCCGCAGGCCTTGGTGAGGCCCGCGCCGCGCTCCCAGACGCGCAGCCGGATGCGGCCACGGTCGATGACCTGGGCGAAGCCGACGTTCACGGCTTGCGGGAACAGCGGATGATGCTCGACCATCGGCCCGGCGGTGGTCACCGGCGCCGCGTCCAGGTCGGGGGTGAAGAACACCACGTGCGGATTGCCCATGGAGACGCATCCCGGCGCGGTCGAGAGCCGTGCGTCCGGATACAGCGCCACGTCCAGGGCGCGCGTGTCCTGCTCGCGGGCGAGCGGGATATCGCGCCAGTCCAGGCCGGGCTTGCCCATGTCGACGCTGACCAGCCGCTCGCCGGCGCGGGTGGCGATGAGGCGCCCGGCCTTGCTCTCGATCACCGCCCGGTCGGCGCCGGAGGCCTGCATCAGGAGCCAGCCGACGCAGCGCGTGCCGTTGCCGCAGGCGGAAATCTCCTCGCCGTCCGAGTTCCAGAACCGCACCCGCGCATCGACGCCCTCGCCGGGGGCCGGCGGCTCCAGGACGATGAGCTGGTCGAAGCCGATGCCGCGGGCGCGGTCGCCCAGCGCGCGCACCTCTTCGGCGCTCGGCTCGAACGGCGCGCTGCGGGCCTCGACCACGACGAAGTCGTTGCCGAGCCCGTTCATCTTCAGGAACGGACGGCTCATGGCGGCGGACATATAGGCGAAGAGGGCTCGCGACGCACGCGCCGGCGCAGACGCGGGCTTTTTGGAACCGCCAAGACGCCAAGTTCGCCAAGAGACCGAGCTAGGCCGCTACGCCCCGATCGAACACGAAGACCACGAAGGACACGAAGATCACGAAGACGCTCCGCCACCTGGCCGGCCGCACGCCGAGTCCTCCAGGGGATTGGAAAGACGGCTCGCTGCGCTCGCGGGCGACGCGGCCTCTTCGTGGTCTTCGTGGTCTTCGTGTCCTCCTTCAGCTCGGAACCCTTGGTGATCTTGGCGTCTTGGCGGTCATCCCAACGCCGCCGCGCGCACGTTTCTGGCCCGAAACCACTCGGCGCGAGACAGGCCCGTTCGGGCCCGGCTAGAAAAGCGGCATGAAAGCTCTGCCGCTCGCGCTCGCCGCTGTCGCCCCGTTTGTTCTCGCTGGCGCCATCGCCGGCGTCTCGCTCACCGCCGCCCACGCCCAGGGCCCCAAGGAGGTCGGCGCGGTCGATCCCTTCCTATGGCTGGAGGACATCGAAAGCCCGCGCGCGCTGGCCTGGGTGGAGGGGCAGAACGCCAAGAGCCACGTGCGGCTGGAGGAGGACCCGCGCTACGAGGTGTTCCGCAAGGAAGCCCTGGCGATCTTCACCGCCAAGGACCGCATCGCGCTCCCACGCTTCAGGGCCGGCGGGGTCGACAACTTCTGGCAGGATGGGACCCATATCCACGGCATCTGGCGCCACACGACGCTGGCCTCCTACAAGACCGCCGATCCGAAGTGGGAGACCCTGCTCGACCTCGACGCGCTGTCGAAAGCCGAGGGCAAGAACTGGATCTGGAAGGGGGCCAATTGCCTCAAGCCCGCCCAGACGCTCTGCCTCGTGCACCTCTCCAACGGCGGCTCCGACGCCGTCGAGGACCGCGAGTTCGACACTGCGACCGGCAAGTTCGTGGACGGCGGCTTCCACTTCCCGAACGCCAAGCAGAACGCCGCCTGGATCGACCGCGACACGCTGATCGTCTCGCGCCCCTGGACGCCGGACGAGGTGACCAAGTCCGGCTACGCCTATGTGGTGAAGATCGTGAAGCGCGGCGGGGCTGAGCCCCGCGAGGTGTTCCGCGGCGCAAAGAGCGACGTCCAGGCCGGCGCGCGGGTGCTGGAAGGCAGGGACGGCCAGGTCGATGGCGTGATGGTCGACCGCGGCCTCACCTTCTACGAACGCGAATACAAGCTGCTCGACGACAAGGGCGGCCTGACCGATATCCCGCTCCCGAAGAAGGTCGAGGGCGACACCTATGTCGACGGCCAGCTGGTCTTCACCATCAAGGAGGACTGGAAAGCCTTCAAAGCCGGCGCTGTCATCAGCTACGACCTCACCGAATTGAAGAAGAACCCCGCCGCGGCCAAGGCCCAGCTGGTGTTCATGCCCGGATCGCACGACGCCGTCGACCAGGTGGCCTCGTCCAAGGACCGGCTGGTCATCGACCTGCTGCAGGACGTGAAGGGCGCGGTCGACACCTACGACCACAAGGCCGGCGTATGGTTGCCGCGCCGGCTGAAGCTGCCGGGGAACGCCAACATCAAGCTGGTCGCGGCGAGCGACGACGACAACCAGCTGTTCTTCACCGTCGAAGGCTTCCTCGACCCGACGTCCCTGTGGCTGGCCGAGGCCGACGGCGCGGTCGCCAAGGTCAAGCAGCTGCCGGCCCAGTTCGACGCCAGCAAGGACGTGGTCGAGCAGCACTTCGCGACCTCGAACGACGGGACCAAGGTCCCCTACTTCGTGGTCCACCGGAAGGACATGAAGCTCGACGGCTCCACGCCGACCCAGATGTTCGGCTACGGCGGCTTCGAGCTCTCGGAACCGCCCGTCTACATCCCGCAGATGGGCAAGCTCTGGCTGGAGCGCGGCGGCGCCTATGTGATCGCCAACATCCGCGGCGGCGGCGAGTTCGGGCCGGCCTGGCACGAGGCGGCGCTGCGCGAGCACCGCCAGCGGGCCTTCGACGACTTCGCCTCGGTCGCCAAGGACCTGGAGGCGCGCAAGATCACCTCGCCACGCCATCTGGGCATCTACGCCCGGTCGAACGGCGGCATCCTGACCACGGTCTCGATGACCCAGCATCCGGAGCTGTTCAACGCCATCGTCATCGAGAGCCCGCTGATCGACATGCTGCGCTACAACCACCTGTCGGCCGGCGCGTC
>NZ_DATGEX010000016.1:0-89738 GCF_035309685.1 Phenylobacterium sp. | reverse complement strand
AGCGACACCGCCAGCGGTATGGCGAGCCCCACCAGCACCCCGCCCAGGGACACGGCCCGGCGGTGTTGCCGTCGCGGATCAGGGTGATCTCCTTGTGCGGCGTCAGCATGACGTAGACCGCCGCGGCGGCGAACAGGATGGTCACAGTGATCGCGGCGTGCAGCAGGGTCACCGGGAAGCCGGTGGCGAAGGCCTGGATTTCCGGCGACTGGAGAGGAAGGGTCATGGCGGGCGGCTCCGGTGGGCGGCCCTCCTCGATAGCACGTCGCGGCGCCGCAACAACGGGCGGGCGCGCGACCTAGTCCGCGTCGGCCTGCGCCCGCTCGGCCCGGCGCCGCGCGCTGGCCCGGACCTTCTCGCTCTCGCTCTTCAGCTGGCCGCAGGCGGCGAGGATGTCGCGGCCGCGCGGCGTGCGGATCGGGCTTGCGTAGCCGCCGCGGTTGAGGATCGCGGCGAAGGCCTCGATGGTCCCCCAGTCGGAGCATTCGTAGGGGCTGCCCGGCCAGGGATTGAACGGGATCAGGTTGATCTTGGCCGGAATGCCCTTGAGCAACTGGACGAGCGCCTTGGCCTCGGCCGGGCTGTCGTTGACGCCCTTCAGCATGACGTATTCGAAGGTCACTCGCTTGGCGTTCGAAAGCCCCGGGAACGCCCGGATGCCGGCCATCAGCTGCGCCAGCGGATACTTCTTGTTGAGCGGCACCAGCTCTTCGCGCAGCGCGTCATTCGTTGCGTGTAGAGATATGGCCAACATGGCCTGGGTCCGCTCGCCCAAGGCCTGCAACTCGGGCACGACGCCGGAGGTCGAAACCGTGATCCGCCGGCGCGAGATGGCGATGCCTTCGTTGTCGGCGATGATGTCGATGGCGCCGGCGACGCTGTCGAGATTGTAGAGCGGCTCGCCCATGCCCATGAAGACGATGTTGGAGAGGCGGCGATCCTCCTTGGGCGAGGGCCATTCCCCCAGGTCGTCGCGGGCCACCTGCACCTGGGCCACGATCTCGGCGGCCGTCAGGTTGCGGACCAGCGCCTGGGTGCCGGTGTGGCAGAAGGTGCAGTTCAGCGTGCAGCCCACTTGCGACGAGACGCACAGGGCGCCGGCGCGGCCGACGTCGGGGATGTAGACGGTCTCGATCTCGATGCCCGGCGCGGTGCGGATCAGCCACTTGCGCGTGCCGTCCTTGGAGACCTGTCGCTCGACGATCTCGGGCCGGGCGATGGTGAAGGCCTCAGTCAGGCTGGCGCGCATCTCCTTGGCTACGTCGGTCATCTGACCGAAGTCGGTGACCCCGTAGTGGTGGATCCAGCGCCACAGCTGGCTCGCCCGCATCCTGGCCTTTTCCGGCCGCACCACGTCGGCGGCGACCAGAGCGTCGGCCAGCTCGGCCCGCGTCAGCCCCGAGAGGTTCGGGACGGCGGCCGGGCGCGGGCGGGCCTGCGCGTGCGAAAGGTCGAGGGTCACGCCCACGGGGACAACATCCTGTCTGGAGATCCCGCTATATAGGCGAGACCCGCACGCGGGCCAAATCGACCGCTTGCCGCAGGCGCTTCGCGCCCGGCGTTGGCGGGTCTATAAACGCAAATAAGTTTGCATTAAGGAGTGCTTTTGCCTGCGAGAACCCGTCCCGGCGGCCGCAGCGCGCGCACCAAGGCCGCGGTCTTCGAGGCCGCCGCCGCCTTGGTCGCCGAGCAGGGTTGCGAGGCCATCGCCATGACCGACATCGCGGCGCGCGCCGGCGTCGCGGCGACCAGCCTCTACCGCCGCTGGGGCGACGTGCGGACCCTGCTGCTGGAGGTGGCTGAGGCGCGGCTGACGGCGGAGGCGGCGCTGCCGGACACCGGCTCGCTGCGCAGCGACCTGCGCGCCTGGGCGCGGCGGATCGCGGCCGGCCTGCGCGCGCCCGGCGGCTCGCCGTTCTTCCGCGCGATGATCGCGACCCGTCCGCCGCCTGGGCGGGACGACCTGCAGCAGGTCGCAGCGTTCGGGCCCCGGGCGCAGCAGATCGCCACCATGCTCGACCGCGCCGCAGCCCGCGGCGAGGCCGTCCCGCCCTTGATGGACGTTATCGACCACCTGCTGGCGCCGCTCTACATGCGCGCCCTGTTCGGCGGCCCGATCAGCGCGGCCATCGCTCACGACCTGGCCGATCGCCTGCTGGCCTGAGCATCGAACAGCCACGCCGGCTTCCCAGAATTAATCGGTTCTTGACCGGCGCGGTTTTGAACAAGGCCATGCGAACCGTTCTCCTCTCCGTCCTCGCCCTGCTGGCCGCCGGCGCCACGCAAGCTCAAACCCAGGCGCCGGCGCCGGCGGCGCCCGCCGCCTCGGCGGACGCGCCCTCCGACGGCCGCGACTTCTGCGCCCAGCGCCCCGGCCGCGTCACACCGCCCTGCGTCATCGACGCCGGCCGCCTGCAGATCGAGACCGGCCTCGTCGACGCGGTCTTCCAGCACAGCGACGGCGTGCATTCCGACCTCTACGCCGTGGGCGCCACCGAACTGCGGCTTGGCGTCGCCAAGCGCGTCGAACTCGAGGCGTCCTGGACGCCGGTGGTCGTCAACCAGACCCGCGGCCAGCCGCACGAGAGCGGGACCGGCGACGCCAGCCTCGCCGTCCTCGTCGCGCTCACCGATCCCGACAAGATGGGGGTCGCGGTCTCGGCCCAGCCCTTCGTCACCTTGCCGACCGCCACCCATGGCCTGGGCGCCGGCGGCTGGACGGGCGGTGCGCGCCTGCCGATCGCCGTGCCCCTCAACGACGGCTTCGCCCTGGGCCTGACGCCGGAGGTCGACGTGCTGCGCAACGCCGGCGGCGGCGGAACACACGCCGCCTGGATCGGCGCCGCCAGTCTCAGCCGCGGCTTCGGGCCCCTGACGCTCGGCGCCGAACTCTGGGGCCAGGTCGAGGACGATCCCGCCGGGACCGTGCGTCGCGCCACCGCCGACCTGATCGGCGCCCTGATGGTCGGCAAGACCCTGCAGTTCGACGCCGGCGCCAACTTCGGCCTCAACCGGCAGACGCCCGCCGCCGAGGTCTATTTCGGCATCTCAAAGCGGTTCTGACCGCCCAAACCTGACGATTTCAAACGTCCGTTAGGTTTCCGCCTTCCGCCTCCGGAGCCGCTGGGCTAGCGTCCCGCAACTTCGAAGAGACGACACCGGGAGAGCGGACATGAAGGCGCTGTTGAGCAAGGTCGTTGGCGGGCCCGACAGCCTCGTCCTGGAGGACGTGCCTTCGCCCGTGGCCAAGCCCGGCCACGCGGTGATTTCGGTCAAGGCGATTGGCGTCAATTTCCCCGACGTGCTGATCATCGAGGACAAGTACCAGTTCAAGCCGGAGCGGCCGTTCGCGCCGGGCGGCGAACTCTCCGGCGTGGTGAAGTCGGTGGGCGAGGGCGTGACCAACGTCAAACCGGGCGACCGCATTCTCGCCAACACCGGCTGGGGCGCCATGGCCGAAGAGGTGGCGCTGCCGGCCAACCGGCTGTGGAAAATCCCGGACGCCATGCCGCACGACGTGGCCGCGGCCTTCATCCTGACCTACGGCACCTCCTATCACGCCCTGCATGACCGGGGTCACCTGAAGGCCGGCGAGACCCTGCTGGTGCTGGGCGCGGCGGGCGGCGTCGGCCTCTCGGCGGTCGAGCTCGGCAAGGCGGTCGGCGCTCGCGTCATCGCCGCCTGCTCCACGCAGGAGAAGGTCGACCTAGCGATCGCGCACGGCGCGGATTCCGGCGTGGTCTATGGCCGCGGCCCCTTCGACAAGGAGGGCCAGCGGGCGCTGAGCGCGCTGTTCAAGGAAGCCTGCGGGCCAGGCGGCGCGGACGTGATCTATGACGCCGTCGGCGGCGACTACGCCGAGCCGGCGCTACGGGCCATCGCCTGGGAAGGCCGCTATCTGGTGATCGGCTTCGCGGCGGGCGAGATCCCGAAGATTCCGCTGAACCTCGCCCTGATGAAGGGCTGCGACATCGTCGGCGTGTTCTGGGGGACTTGGACGCAAAAGAACCCGGCCGCCTTCGCCGCCAGCATCGACGACCTCCTGGCGCTCTACGCCTCGGGCAAGATCAAGCCGCATGTCTCGGCCCACTTCCCGCTGGAGAAGGGCGCCGACGCCATCGCCCACCTGGGCGGACGCCACGCCATGGGCAAGGTCGTCATCACCGTCGACTGACCCAGCGGCGCCGGGCCCTGGGGCCTCGCTTCCAAGTACTGAGGAGAGCATGCATGGCGGGACGTCTGGACGGCAAGGTCGCCGTCATCACCGGCGGCGTGTCCGGAATTGGCCTGGGAACTGTCGAGCTGTTCGTCGCCGAGGGCGCCAAGGTCATCGCCGCCGACATCCAGGACGAGAAAGGCCGCATGCTCGAGCAGCGGTTTGCGGGCGCGGTCCGCTACGCCCGCTGCGACGTCACGGTGGAGGCCGACATCGCCGCCGCCGTCGGGCTGGCCAAGGACGAGTTCGGCGGGCTGGACGTGCTGTTCAACAACGCCGGCATCTCCGACATGATGCGCGAGATCGCCGACATCCAGGCCGAGACCTGGAGCTGGATCTTCGATGTCCTGGTGCGTGGCCCGGCGCTCGGCATGAAGTACGCCGCCCCGCTGATGGTCGAGCGCGGCGGCGGTTCGATCGTCAACACCGCCTCGATCGCGGGCCTGCAGGCCGGCTGGGGCCCGATCGCCTATTCGTCGGCCAAGGCCTCGGTGATCCACATGAGCCGCTGCGCCGCCGCCCAGCTCTCGCCGCAGAAGATCCGCGTCAACGCCATCTGCCCGGGCCTGATCGCCACCTCGATCTTCGGGGCGTCGCTGGGCCTGCCGCGCGCGGTCGCCGACCAGATGGCCGCCCGCGTCGCCGAGACCGGCGCCAAGGTCCAGCCGATCCCCAAGGCCGGCGCGCCCGACGACATCGCCAAGGCCGCCCTCTATCTGGCCAGCGACGATTCCGTCTTCGTCACCGGAACCCACATCGTCGTCGACGGGGGCATCACCATCGGCAGCCGGCACAGCTGGGACACGTCGGGCCCGTCGCCGTTCGCCGAGCTGTTCAGCGAGTTCGGCGCTCCGGAGGGCTGAGCCCAAGTTTCCGTTTACGTAAGGTGACGCTTTTTCGCGCCCGCGCTTGGGGCTAAAGGCTCGCCCAAGGACACACACCTCAGAACCGGGAGCGCTACGCCATGCAACTCAATTCCTCCGTCGCCGCGGTCGTCACCGGCGGCGCCTCGGGCCTGGGCGGCGCCACGGTGCGCGCGCTGGCCGCCCAGGGCGTCAAGGTCGCCATCTTCGACATGAACGAAGAGAAGGGCGAAGCCATGGCCAAGGAGGTCGGCGGCGTCTTCTGCAAATGCAACGTCACCAGCGAGGAAGAGGTCGACGCGGCCTTCGCCAAGGCCCGCGCGGCCAACGGCCAGGAGCGCATCCTGGTGAACTGCGCCGGCACCGGCAACGCCATCAAGACCGCCAGCCGCGACAAGCAGACCGGCGAGACCAAGCACTTCCCGCTCGACGCCTTCAACCTGATCATCCAGATCAACCTGGTCGGCACCTTCCGCTGCATCGCCAAGTCGGCGAAGGGCATGCTGGACCTGGAGCCGATCGACGGCGAGCGCGGGGCCATCGTCAACACCGCCAGCGTCGCGGCCGAGGACGGCCAGATGGGCCAGGCGGCCTATTCGGCGTCCAAGGGCGGCGTGGTCGGCATGACGCTGCCCATCGCCCGTGACCTGGCCGGCGACGGCATCCGGGTGAACACCATCCTGCCCGGCATCTTCAACACCCCCTTGATGCAGTTCGCCCCGCCGCAGGTGAAGGACGCGCTCGCCGCTTCGGTGCCGTTCCCCAAGCGCCTCGGCAACGCCGAGGAATACGCCCAGCTGGCGCTGACCATGATCACCAACGGCTACTTCAACGGCGAGGACGTCCGCCTCGACGGCGCCATCCGCATGGCGCCGCGCTAGGAGCCCAGCGTCGTCCGGAAGAACCGGACGACGTCTGAGTTGAAGGTCTTGTGGAAGGCCGTGCGGTCGATGTTGTCGACGCAGATCGACGGCGCGACCTTCGCGAGGTTGGCGCTGCACGGCGCCATGAAGTCGAAGTGCTCGGCGGCGGGGACCACATGGTACTCCGCCTTGGGCAGCAGGCCGTGGACCGCCTGCGCGTAATAGGGCTGCGGCAGGACCGTGTCCCATTCGGCGCGCCAGAGCTGCACGGGGATCGCCACCCTGGAGAGGCCGTTTGGCGCGAAGGCGAAGCCAAGGGCCGGGGCTGCGACCACCGCGGCCTTGATGCGCGGATCGTGCGCCACCGCCGCGGGATTGGCCGGCGTGGCCGCGGCGCCGCCCAATTGGCGTTGCAGGGCGCAGTCATAGAAGTGCGGATGCTCGGCGCAGTGCCGTGCGAGCGTCGTCAAGTCCGGCTCGCCGCCGATGGCCGCCAGCACCGTGAAGCCGCCCGACGAGAAGCCGAAGGCGCCGATCTTCGCCGGATCGACCGCGTCATGGCCGCGCCAGTCGCGGGTCACATAGTCGATCACCCGCGACAGCTCCGCCGGGCGCTCGGTGATCCGCATGGAGCGGCTGCGGTCGCCCTGGGTGTCGCCGGTGTGGGTAAGCGCGGCCACCACGAAGCCCGCCGCGGCCAGGGCGCGGGCCGTGTCGTAGTGGTCTGCGTTGGCGCCGCCGGTGCCGTGCGAGATCACCACCAGGGGATGGCCGTGGCCCGCGGGCGCCGCGCCGGTGGCGACGGACTGGACGTAGAGCGAAAGCGGGACGGCGCGCTCCGGCGCGTCGGTGGGATACCAGATCGTCAGCGCCAACGGCTTGTCGCTGGCGACAGGCGCGCTCGCCGTCTCGAACCCCACATTCGCCGCGCGCGCCTGGCCCGCAAGAGCCAGGATCGCCGCCATCGCCGCGAGAGCTTTCATGGTCGCCTCCTATGTAAGCGGCACTTACATTGCGACTCGATGTTAGCTGTGTCAACATTCCGGCATGGCGAAGCGTGGCGGCTATCATCATGGCGACCTGCGGGCGGCCCTCGTCGCCGCGGCGCAGGCAGCTATCGAGACCGGCGGGCCGGACGCGGTCTCGCTGCGCGACCTGGCGCAGTCGCTTGGCGTCTCGACCGCCGCGCCCTACCGGCATTTCCCCGACCGCCGCGCCCTGCTCTCGGAGGTCGCGGCCCGCGGCTTCGCCGACCTGGGCGAGGCCTACGCCCGCGCCCAGGCCGCGGCGCCCGATCCCCTGACCGCGCTCCGCGAAACCGCCCGCGCCTACCTCACCCTGGCCTTCGGGCGGCCCGGCCTTTTTCGGCTGATGTTCGCCAGCGACCTGGTCGACGCCGCCGACGCGCCCGCCAGCCTGCTGCAGCCGGCGGCGGCGGCCTGGGAGGGCCTCTACCGCGCGGTGGCCGCCGCCGATCCCGGCGCGGACCTGGCGACCGTGAAGCGGCGCGCGATCACCGGCTGGTCGACGCTGCACGGCTTCATCACCCTGGTGCAGGGCGCCCGTCTGAAGGGTTTCATGACCGAGCCCCTGACCGAGGCCGAGCTGCTGGAGGCCGTCCTCGACAAGACCCTGAAGCCGGACTGAAGCGCGCCTCAAGCGTAACCGGGCCCCAAGCCTCTCCCCTTCGCGGTCGAAGCGAGGTAGGGATCGCGGACGCGAAAGCTCCGCATGACCGCCTCTCCATCCCCGCCCGAGCCCACGGTCGCCCGCAACGCCCAGGTCGTCCTGGCCGTGCTCGGGGGCGGCACCGCGCTCTACTATCTGGCCGGCATCCTGACGCCGCTGGCGCTCGCCATGTTCCTGGCGGTGATGATCGACGGATTCGCGCGGGTGCTGGAGCATCGCCTGCCGCACGTCTCGCGCAAGGCGGCCCTGCCGCTGGCGATCCTGCTGTCGCTCCTCTTGTTCGGCGGCACGGCGATGTTCGTGACCATGAACGGCGCGGGCTTCGTGACCCAGCTGGTGACCTATGGCCCCAAGCTCGACGGGATCATCGCCCAGGTCGCCACCATGGCCCACATCAAGGACCCGCCGACGGTGGTCTCGATCGTGCGCGGCCTCGACGTCAGCAAGTACCTGGGCCTGGCCGCCCGCGCCCTGCAGGACTTCGCCTCCACCGCGCTCTTCGTGATCGTCTACCTGGCCTTCATCATCGCTTCCCGCCGCGGCTGGGAGCGCAAGCTCGTGGGCCTGTTCCCGCAGCGCGAGGAGCGGCAGGAGGCGATGGTCGCCTTCCTGCGCATCCGCGACGGGGTGGAGCAGTATCTGTTCGTCCAGACCATCACCGGCCTGATGGTCGCGGTGCTGTCCTGGATCGCCATGGCCGCCGTCGGCCTGCACGACTCGCTGTTCTGGGCCTTCCTGATCTTCCTTGCGGTCTACATCCCGGTGGCCGGCGGCGTCTTCGCCGGCGTCGCCCCGCCGATCTTCGCGCTCGTCCAGTTCGACGGCTATGGCCACGCGCTCGTGCTCTTCATCCTCCTGCAGCTGATCGGCGTGATCATCGGCAATGTGGTCTATCCGCGGATGCAGGGCCGCAGCCTGAATATCGACCCGGTGATGATCCTGCTGTCGCTGGCCTTCTGGAGCGGCATCTGGGGCCTGACCGGCGCCTTTCTTTCGACGCCGCTCACCGTCATGGCCATGGTCATCCTGGCGCAGTTCGACGGCAGCCGCTGGATCTCCGTCATCCTCTCGGCCGACGGCGATCCCCAGCAGCTGAAAAACAAGCGCCCCAACGAGCCGCCCGACCAGAAGCTGCCGCCGACCTCCAAGTCGGCTCTGGCCCGGCGGCGGCTAGCCAAACTCATGGGCCGCCGCGCCAAACAATCCTGATCCGCCTAACCTCAGCTGAGGGTCTTCAAGTTGCGAAATCTGTTCCTATCTATGTTTGGCCCCGGGCGCTTTCAGTCCGGCGGCTGGGTCCGCAACCCCCCAAGCCAGCGGGCCCGGCGAGCAGAGAGCGTTCCGCCGCCCCCCCACGGCGGAACCACACGGCGCCGGACACTCTCCTCCGGCGCCGTCCTCGTATCTGAAGCCTCCGCGTCCGACATCTGGGGAGCCGCCCGATGACCCGCGTGCTCAACCCTTCGCTGCAGAAAGCCATTCTCTCCTCCCTGAAGGGCGACCTCGCGGCGAAGGCCGCGAGAAGCTTCGCCGACCAGTCCGCCGCCGACGCCGCGCCGGACGAACTGCCCGACGTGTCACCGGCCCAGTTGGCGGCCAACCTCGCCGACTTCTGGCGCTTCGGGGAACGCCGCCGCGGCCGTGGCGCCACCATTCGGGTGACCCCGGTGATCGGCCACGAGAAGCGGCTCGACCGGCTGGAGATCATCCAGGACGACGCGCCCTTCCTGGTCGACTCGATCATGGGCGAGATCGCCGATCAGGGCCTGTCCGTCCGCGCGCTCTTCCATCCGATCGTCGAGGTGCAGCGCGACCGGGCGGGCCTGCGCGGATCCACCGGCGCGCCGCAGCGCGAGTCGATGATTCAGGTCATCCTGGATTCCGTCGGCGGCGACCGCGAAGGCGCGCTGGTCGCCGGCGTCGGCGAGACGCTGAAGGACGTTCGCGCCGCCGTCGAAGACTTCCCGGCCATGCTCGAACTGATGGCCAAGACGCTGGCGGAGCTGAAGCTGAGCGGCGAGAAGGCGCGGCCCGAGGAGATCGACTTCCTCACCTGGCTGCAGGCCGAGCAGTTCGTCTTCCTGGGCGGCCGCGTCTACGAATATCCACGCACCAAGAAGGGCGACTACGCCGCCGAGGAGCCGCTCTATCAGCCGAAAGACGGCCTGGGCGTGCTGCGCGACCCGAGCCGCCACGTCCTGCGCCGCGCCAACGAGCCGGCGATCCTGCTGGCCGACGTCAAGGACCGGCTGCTGTCGGACCCGGCCCTCACGGTCGCCAAGTCCAACGTCAAGAGCCGGGTCCACCGCCGCGGCTACATGGATTACGTGGGGATCAAACGCTACGACCAGCACGGTCGGCCCTGCGGCGAGGTCCGCTTCGTCGGCCTGTTCACAGCCGAGGCCTACGACGAGCCGGCCACGCTCGTGCCGCTGATCCGCGAGAAGGTGGCCAACGTCCTGGCGCGGGCCGAGACGGCGCCGGGCAGCCACAACGAAAAGCGGCTGCGCAACATCGTCGAGAACTATCCGCGCGACGAACTCTTCCAGATGAGCGAGGACGAGCTGCTGAGTCAGGCGCTCGGCATCCTGCACCTTTACGACCGGCCGCGCGTGCGGCTGTTCGAGCGCAAGGACCCCTTCGAGCGGTTCGCCTCGATCCTGCTGTTCCTGCCGCGCGACCATTACGACTCGGAGCTGGCGGCGCGCGCCGGCCGCATCCTGGCGAGCGCCTACCGCGGCCGGGTCTCGGCCAGCTATCCTAGCTTCACCGACGCGCCGCTCGCGCGCATCCACTACATCATCGGCTTCGCGCCGCGGGACCACGAAACCCCCGACCTGAAGGCGCTGGAAGCGGCGATCGCGGAGGCGGCGCGCACCTGGGAAGACCGCTTCGAGGACGCCGTTCGCGCCTCGGGCCGCGCGCCCGGCGACGTCGCCGAGACGTTGGGCCGCTACCGCGAGGCCTTCCCCGCCGGCTACCGCGACCGCTTCTCGCCCGCCGAGGCGCTGGCGGACCTCGCGGTGATCGACAGCATGGCGCCGGACCAGCAGATCTGCGTTCGCGCCTATCGCCTGCCCAGCGATTCGAAGCTGCAGTTCCGCTTCAAGCTCTATCGCCAGGGGCCGCCGGCGCCGCTCTCCGACGTCCTGCCGATCCTCGACAACATGGGGCTCAAGGCGATCGCCGAGGCCGGTTTCCCGGTCTGCCGCCCACGCACGCCGGCGGTCTGGGTGCACGACTTTGAGATCGAGGACCCCAACGGCGCGCGCCTGGTCTTCGCCGACCTGAAGGCCGCCTTTGAGGACGCGGTGGTCGCCGTCTGGACCGGCAAGACCGAGAACGACGGCTTCAACCGCCTGGTGCTCGAACTCGCGCTCCCCTGGCGCGAGGCGGCGCTGATCCGCGCGCTCGCCAGGCACCGCCAGCAATCGGGCCTCGACCCCAGCCAGCGGGTGCAGGAAGAGGCGCTGGCCGCCCATCCCGAGGTCGCCCGACTGATCCTCGACCTCTTCCGGGCCAAGTTCGATCCGGCCACCAGGGTCAGCCTGGACACGCGGCGGCGCGACGCCGACGCCCTGATGGTCAGGATCGTCGAAGCCCTGCAGGAGGTCGAAAGCCTCGACGAAGACCGCGTCCTGCGCCGCCTCGCCCTACTGGTCCAGGCGACCCAGCGGACCAATTTCTACCAGCCGGGCGCGGACGGGAATCCCAAACCCTACATCTCCTTCAAGGTCGCCTCGGGCGAGCTGGCCGACCTGCCGGCGCCCAAGCCCTACCGCGAGATCTTCGTCTGGGGGGTCAATGTCGAGGGCGTCCACCTGCGCTTCGGCCCGGTCGCGCGCGGCGGCCTGCGCTGGAGCGACCGGCGCGACGACTTCCGCACCGAGGTGCTGGGCCTGGTGAAGGCGCAGCAGGTCAAGAACGCGGTCATCGTGCCGGTCGGCTCCAAGGGCGGCTTCTATCCCAAGCAATTGCCCAAGGGCGGGTCCCGCACCGAAGTGCAGGCCGAGGGGATCAACGCCTACAAGACCTTCCTCTCCGGCCTCCTGGACATCACCGACAACCTGTCGCCCGACGGCAAGGTGATCCCGCCCAAGGACGTGGTTGTCCATGACGGCGACGACCCCTATCTGGTGGTGGCCGCCGACAAGGGCACGGCGACCTTCTCCGACATCGCCAATTCCATGGCCGAGGCCTACGGCTTCTGGCTGGGCGACGCCTTCGCGTCCGGCGGCTCGGCCGGTTACGACCACAAGGTCATGGGCATCACCGCCCGCGGCGCCTGGGAGGCGGTGAAGCGCCATTTCCGCGAGCTCGGCAAGGACATCCAGACCGAGCCCTTCACCGTCGTCGGCTGCGGCGACATGTCGGGCGACGTGTTCGGCAACGGCATGCTGCTGTCGCAACAGACCAGGCTGCTCGCCGCCTTCGACCACCGCCACATCTTCTTCGATCCGGACCCCGATCCGGCCACCTCGTGGGCCGAGCGGGCGCGGATGTTCGCCCTGCCGTCGTCCTCCTGGGACGATTACAACAGGAAGCTGATCTCCAAGGGCGGCGGCGTCTTCGCCCGCACCCTCAAATCGATCCCGCTGACCCCGCAGGTCCGCGCCATGCTGGGCGTCACCGCCGAGGCCATGGCGCCCACCGACCTGATCCACGCCATCCTCAAGGCGCAGGCCGAACTGCTCTACCTGGGCGGCATCGGCACCTATGTGAAGGCTGAGGGCGAGGCCAACGCCGACGTGGGCGACAAGGCCAATGACGCGGTGCGCATCAACGGCAAGGAGCTACGGGTCAAGGTGGTGGGCGAGGGCGCGAACCTGGGCCTGACCCAGGCCGGGCGCATCGAATACGCGCTCGCCGGCGGCCGTATCGACACCGACGCCATCGACAACTCCGCCGGCGTCGACACCTCCGACCACGAGGTGAACATCAAGATCCTCACCGGCATGCTGGAGCGCACCGGCGAACTCACCCGCAAGAAGCGCGACACCCTGCTGCAATCGATGACCGACGACGTGGCGCGCCACGTGCTGGCGCACAACTACGACCAGACGCTGGCGCTTTCGCTGATGGACATGGACGCGGCGGGCGAGCTTCTGCCCTACGCCCTGTTCATGGCCGACCTGGAGGCCAAGGGCCGGCTCGACCGGGTGGTCGAGGGCCTGCCGGACGGCAATCAGATCGCGGAGAGGGCCCAGGCCGGCAAGGGCCTGACCCGGCCGGAACACGCCGTGCTGCTGGCCTACGGCAAGCTGGAGCTGAAGCGCGAGATCGTCGCCAGCGACGCGCCGGACGATCCGTTCTTCGAGCGCCTGCTGGAGGCCTATTTCCCCAAGCCGATGCGGAAGTGGGCCGAGCCCATGCGCCGCCACCGGCTGCGCCGCGACATCATCGCCACCGTCGTCGCCAACGACATCATCAACCGCTGCGGGCCAAGCTTCCCCAGCCGGTTGATGCCGGCGGCGGGCGCCGACGCCCAGGCCTTCACGGCGGGCTATGAGGCGGCCAAGGCGGTGCTGGGCATCCCGGCGCTGTGGGACAGCGTCGCCGCCCTGGACGGCAAGGCGCCGGCGGCGGGGCAGATGGCGCTGTTCCGGCGGATCGCCGCGGCGCTGCGCGGCTCGACCTTCTGGCTGACCCGGCGGGCCGCCCGGGACAAGCTGGATGTCGATGCCCTGGTGACGGCCTACGGGTCCGCCTTCCAGGGGCTGCTGAAGCTGATGCCCGGCATATTGTCGCCGATCGAACAGGCCTCGGTCGAGGCGCGCATCCGCCAGCTGACCGAAGCCGGGGCGCCGGCCGACAAGGCCCGCGCCGTCGCCATCCTGCAACCCATGACCATCGCCGGCGACCTGGTCGACCTGGCCGAAGCCTCGAGCTGGCCGCTGGCGAATGTGGCCCGGCTCTACCACGCGGTCGGCGAGGCCTTCGGCTTCGACCGGGTGCGCCAGGCGGCCGGCGCCTATGCCGTGGGCGACAACTTCGAGCGGATGGCGCTGCGCCGGCTAATCGAGGACCTGCTGTCCCAGCAGGCGGACCTGACCCGCACGGTGATGGCCTTCGCCGGCGGCCCGCAGGCCGGCGATGACGCCGCGCACGCCCGCGACGCCGCCCAGTCCTGGACGACGCTGCGCCGCGACAAGGCCGAGGTCGCGCGCCGCACGGTGGACGACATCGAAGCCTCCGGCGGCGCCTGGACCTTCGCCAAGCTCACCATCGCCAACGCGGCGCTCCGCGAACTGGCCACGGAGGGCGCCAAGCGGAAGCGTTAATGCCGGAACACCCGCACGCCGGTGAAGACCATGGCCATGCCGCGTTCGTCGGCGGCCTCGATCACCGCCTTGTCGCCGATGGAGCCGCCAGGCTGGATCACCGCGGTGCAGCCGGCGTCGGCCGCCTGGATCAAGCCGTCGGGGAAGGGGAAGAAAGCCTCGGACGCGCAGGCTGAGCCCTTCAGGTCCAGGCCGAAGTCGGCGGCGCGCAGGGCCGCGATGCGGGCGCTGTCCTTGCGGTTCATCTGCCCCGCGCCGACGCCCAGGGTCTGGCCGTTCTTGGCGTAGACGATGGCGTTCGACTTCACGTGCTTGGCGACAGTGAAGGCGAACAGCATGTCGCGCACCTCCTCGTCGGTGGGCGCGCGCTTGGTCACCACCTGCAGATCGGCCGGCGTCAGGCGCGCGTTGTCGCGGCCCTGGATCAGGAAGCCGCCGGCCACCGACTTGAAGGTCAGGCCCGAGGCCATCGGGTCGGGCAGGCCGCCGGTGGTGAGCAGCCGCACGTTCTTCTTTTTCTTGAACATCGCCACGGCGTCGTCATCGGCCTCGGGCGCGATCACCACCTCGGTGAGCAGCTTCAGGATCTCTTCCGCCGTCGCCGCGTCCAGCTTGCCGTTCAGGGCGATGATGCCGCCGAAAGCGCTCACCGGATCGCAGGCCAGCGCCCGCTCATAGGCCTCCAGCATGGTCTTGCCGGTGGCCAGGCCGCAGGGATTGGCGTGCTTGATGATCGCGCAGGCCGGGCCCGCCTTGGGATCGAACTCGGCGATCAGCTCGAAGGCGGCGTCGGTGTCGTTGATGTTGTTGTAGCTGAGCGCCTTGCCCTGCAACTGGGTGGCGGTGGCCACGCCGACGCGGGGGTTGGCGAACCTGTAGAAGGCCGCCTTCTGATGCGGGTTTTCGCCATAGCGCATGGTCTGGACGAGCTCGCCGGCGAAGGCGCGCCGTTTGGGCGCCTCATCGCCCAGAGCCTCGGCGAACCAGGCGCTGATCGCGGCATCATAGGAGGCGGTCCGGGCATAGGCCCGCGCCGCCAGCGTCTTGCGAAGGTCCAGGCTCGTCGTCCCATCCGCTTGCAGCTCGGCCAACACCTCTTCCAGATCGGCGATCTCGGTGCAGACGGCGACGTAGCCGTGGTTTTTGGCCGCCGAGCGGATCATCGCCGGGCCGCCGATGTCGATGTTCTCGACGCAGGTCGCGAAATCGGCGCCCGACGCCACCGTCGACTCGAAGGGGTAGAGGTTCACATAGACCAGATCGATGCCGCCGATGGCGTGCTCAGCCATGGCCTTGGCGTGCTCCGGCGCGTCGCGCACGCCGAGCAGACCGCCGTGCACCACCGGGTGCAGGGTCTTCACCCGACCGTCCATCATCTCCGGGAAGCCGGTAAGCTCGGAGATGTCCTTCACCGGCAGGCCGGCATCGGCGATCGCCTTGCGCGTGCCGCCGGTGGAGACCAATTCGACACCGAGGCCGGCCAGCACGCGGGCGGCGTCGATGAGGCCGGTCTTGTCGGAGACGGAGATCAGCGCGCGTTTGACAGGCGCGCGGTCGGGAGCGGCGGGGAAATCTGGAGCGGCGGGCACGGCATTCTCCTCATAGGGTTTGAGAGAAATGCCCAGGCGAGCGGCGTAGACTATGGTTCCGCGCTCCCCGGTGGTCGCCCACCTGTAGTTTCGCCAGTCACGCGGAATGGGCCCGCTTAGGCCGACCCCGGCGCTTCGTCAACGTTCGCGGGCTCAGTACGATCCTGTGACGCAGCCGACAACTTCCAGCGCAGCTTGGCGCCGGTGTCGAGGCGGGCCTGGCCGCGCAGCACGAGCTGCTGGCCGTGGCGGATCACGCCATCCTGGTGCTGGGTCGAGGGCGCGAGCGTCACCTCCAGCGCGTCGGTGCGCAGCCACCAGCCGGCGCCCTCGCCCTCGGCCTTCAGCAGGGCGCTCTTGCGGTCCTGGGCGATCAGGGCGCTGACCTTGGGCGGTAGGTGGAAGCGCACGACGAACGGCACGAAGCGGCGGCCGTCCCGCCGGCCTTTCGGGCCCACCGGGGTCAGGGCATCCTCGCCACGCAGCTCGTCGCCCTCGACGTCGAGGAACAGCTTGCGGTCGTGGCGCAGGCCGAAACGCCGCGCCCAGCCATCGTGACTGGCTTCCAGCCATGTTGCGCCGCGGGAGTCGTCCTGGCGGTGGACATCGCTGACGGCGTAGGCGTCGCGCAGCCGCGGGCCGAGCGCACGCGCCGCGAACCCGCTCAGGGGCGCGCCGCAGGACGCCTCGGACACCGACGCCGTCGACGCGGCATCCACCAGGCGCAGCGCCTGCGGCCCGTGCGCCTCGGGCGACCAGCCGGCTCCGACGATCAGCGGCTCTCCACCGGCCAGGACGGTGATCGCCAGCGGCTGAGCGCAGGCCGTGACGCTCCAGGGTCCCGGCGCCGGCGAGGCGGCATCGGCCATCACCTGCAGCGAGCGGCCTTCCATCCGGTGATAGCCGCCCCGGGTGACCGGTGCGGCCCGTTCGCCCGCCTCGTCCATCACCCGCGCCGCGGCGACGTAGGGCGCGGCCTGTGACGCGCCGCCCTGGAAGCCCGCGAGGCGCCCATCGCGCAGGGTGAAGAACCGCACGGCCCCGGCCAGCCGATCGAGCGCGCGGGCCATCTCCTCCGGCGCGGCGACGCCGAGCTGGGCAAGCGCGTCGTCCAGCGCGGTCAGGTCGAAGAACAGCTCCAGCGCCGCCTGCGGGCTGCGGCTCGCGTGGCCGCCGTCCGGCGTCACCGTTTGCTCGAGCGCGGACGACAGGTGGCCGAGCGCCCGCTCCAACAGGCCCTCGCCCGCCACGCCGCCCAGCGCCGCGCCCGCCACCGCCGCGGCGGCCGCCCGCTCCGCGGCCCGGGCCGGACCCTCGTCCATCGCCAGCAGGCAGCGGGCCTGCAGCGCCAGGTCGCCGGCGATCTGGTCGGCCTCGGCGTCGGACGCCGGCCCGGAGATAGCCGAGATGGCACAGGCCAGGTTGAACACCCGGCGCTCCAGCACCGGGGGGCTCCAGGAAAAGCTGTTCCAGCGCCCGAAGAGCCTGCGCCACGCGAGCGTCAGCCGCAGCCCTTCCCAGGCGCCGGCGTCGCCATGCGCCGTCAGGTCCTTCAACCAGGAAAAGCCGTGCAGTTGCTCGGCGAACCGGCGGCTGGGGCTGGCCCGGTCCCAGGGATCGCCGCGCGGACCCATGGCCAGGCTCTCACCGGCGAACACGAAGCCACCCGCCAGGATGCGCCGGCCGGCCTCGGGATCGGCGGGCCGCAGGTCCCTTGGCGTCGCGGCGAGGCCATCGGGCGGCGGCTGGCTGTAGAGCAGGCGGTTGAGGCGGGAAGCGCGCCACTCGATGGCGGGACGGCGCACCGCCGTCCGCACCGCCGCGAACAGGGGCCAGGCGCCGGGGATATTGTCGAGAGCCGAACCCGGCATCGGCGCCCCGCTTTTGCCGCTCAGACGCCGCGCAGGGCGGCGATGTTGGCGGCGTAGGCGCTGGGTCCGCCTCGGAACACCGCGGTGCCGGCCACCAGCGCCGTGGCGCCTGCCGCCACGCAGAGCTTCGCCGTCTCCGGGTTTACCCCGCCATCGACTTCCAGCGAAATGTCACGCCCGCTGGCGTCGATCATCTTGCGGAGCGCGGTGATCTTGGCGAGCTGCGAGGGCATGAAGCTCTGGCCGCCGAAACCGGGGTTGATGGTCATCACCAGCACATGGTCGACGTCGTCCATCATCCACTGGATGACGCTGGGATCGGTCGAGGGATCGAACACCACCCCGGCCTTCGCCCCGATCGAGCGGATGTGCTTCAGCGACCGGTTGAGATGCGGCCCGGCCTCGGGATGGATGCTGATCATGTCGGCGCCCGCATTGCGGAAGGCGTCGAGGTAGGGGTCGGCCGGCGCGATCATCAGGTGCACATCCATCGGGATCGAGACGTGCGGCCGCAGCGCCTTGACCACGTCCGGCCCGATGGTGATGTTCGGCACGAAGTGGCCGTCCATCACATCGACGTGCAGCCAGTCGGCGCCGGCGTCCTGCACCGCGCGCGCCTCCTCGCCCAGCCTGGCGAAGTCCGCCGACAGGATCGAGGGCGCGATGATCGGGGTCGTGCGGGCGGCCATGGCGTCCGCATAACGTGATGCGGCCTTTCGGGCCAGAGGGTGGGTCTCAGGCCTTCCTGAACCGCGCCACGTAGAACCCGTCCGTCCCGCCCTCGATATGATGCGGCAGGATGCGAAGCGTCCCGTCCCGCCGCACGCTGGCGTCCGGCGCGCCGCCTTCGCCCGCGGCGATCGGATCGAGCGTCATCCCGGGCGTCCGGCCCAGGAAGGCCGCGACCTGGCCCTCGCCCTCTTCCGGCTCCAGGGAGCAGACGCAATAAACCAGCCGCCCGCCCGCCTTGGTGCGGCGCGCCGCGGCGTCGAGCAGCTTGGACTGCACCGCGGCCATGCCCGCCACATCGCTGGGCTTGGCGGCCCAGAGCACGTCGGGATGGCGGCGGAAGGTGCCTGTCGCCGAGCAGGGCGCGTCCAGCAGGACAGCGTCGAAGCTGCGCTTGTCCGGCCAGGTCGCCGCGTCGGTCGCCGCCACCTCGGCGGTGAGTTCCATACGCGCCAGGTTCTCGGCCACCCGTTTCAACCGCACGGCGGAGCGGTCCAGCGCCACGGTCTTCGCGCCCGCCGCCGCCAGCTGCAGGGTCTTGCCGCCGGGCGCGGCGCACATGTCGAGGGCGGTCTCGCCGGCCCGCACGCCCAGCAGCCGCGCGGGAATCGCGGCGGACGCGTCCTGCACCCACCATGCGCCCTCGGCGAACTCCGGCCATGTGGCGAGGTCGCCGCGCCGTTCGGTCCGCAGGGTCCCGCCGGGCAACACCTTGGCCTCCAGCTTGGCGGCGAGCGCCTCGCCGCGCGCGGGGTCCTTCAGCGACAGATCGGTGGCCGGCTCTTGGGCGATCACCGCGGCGATCTTGCGCGCCTCGTCCGGGCCGAACGCCGAGCGCCAGCGGGCGTAGAGCCAGCTCGGCGCCATCGACTCCGGGTCATCAAGTTGCGGCGGCTCGCGCAGCAAGCCGCGCAGGACTGCGTTCACCAGTCCCTTGAACATCTGCAAGGATCGGTCCTGCGCCACCAGGTCGACCGAGGTCGTCACCGCCGCATGCGCAGGGGTCTTCAGCACGAAGGCCTGGGCGACGCCGAGCCGCAGGATCTGCACCACCTTGTCCGGCGGCGGCTTCTTGACGCGCGCCTGCAGGGCGGAATCGATCGGCCCCAGATGGCGCAGCGTCGCCATGACCAGCGCGCGGGCGAAGGCGCGGTCGCGGCCGTCGAGAGCGGCCAGCGCCGGATGGCTCAGGCCCTCGTCCATGCCGGCGCGGCCGCTGAGCGCGGCGGTCAGGAGGTCGAGGGCGGCGGCGCGGGCCGGCAGGCCGCCTACATCACGAAGGGGCGCGTCGTTGGGGGTCGCTTGGGAGGAAATATCGGTCACGCGGCGGGGCGTGCCCTTATCGGAGACCCGACGCAAGCAGTTTGCAGGGTCCGCGGCGGCGGCCTACATCAGGGTCATGGACGATCTCCCGCCCAACGCCGCGCCTGATAAGCCGCTGACGCCCGCCGCCCGCCGCGCCCTGGAAGAGGCCGCCCAGCGGCATGCGCAGGAGGCCCAGGACGCCCAGCGTCCGCCCGAGCAGGGCGGTCCCAAAGGCCTCGAACCCACCCGCTTCGGCGACTGGGAACGCAAGGGCATCGCCAGCGACTTCTAGCCGGCTCCTAGCCGGCCTGCGCCATCTCCGCCGCCACGCGCAGGGCCGCGGCGTGGGGATCGTTGGCGGCGGTGATCGGCCGCCCGCAGACGATGTGCGAAGCGCCGGCCTTCAGCGCGTCGAGCGGAGTCGCGGCGCGGGCCTGATCGTTCTTCGCCGACCAGTCCGGCCGCACGCCAGGTGTCACCACCAGGAAGTCCTTGCCGCCGAGCGCGCGCGCCAGGGCCGCCTCGTGCGGGCTCGCCACCACCCCGTCGCAGCCGGCGGCGATCGCCTGGTGGATGCGTCGTTCGACGAGCGCGCGGGCCGTTTCGGCGTAACCCATCTCTTCCAGATCGGCGTCGGTCAGGCTGGTGAGCACCGTGACGCCCAGAATCTTCATCGACGAGGCGCCGCGCCCGCGCACGGCGGCGGCCATCACCTGGGGCTCGGCGTGGACTGTGATGAAGTCGCAGCCGGCCTGGGAGATGGCGGCAGCCGCCCGCTGCACGGTGGTCCCGATGTCGTGCAACTTCCAATCGAGGAAGACTTGCTTGCCCTGGCCTTTAAGCTCGCGGGCCAACGCCATGCCGTCCGTGGCGAAGAGTTCCAGGCCCACCTTGTAGAAGCTGACCGCGTCGCCCAGCCCCGCAACCACCGCGCGGGCTTCGTCGGCGGTGGGGAAGTCCAGTGGCACGATCAGGCGGCGATCGGCCTTGGTCTCGGGTTCGGCGAGCACAGCTTCAGCCATGGCGAAGACTCCGGGCAGGCGGTCGCGCAAAGCCGGGGGGTCGGCTGGCGCAGCGATTTGGGCTAAGGCCCGTGGATGATCCATTGGGACTTCGCGGTCAACTTCTTCGTGGCGCTGTTCGCCCTGCTCGATCCCATTGGGAACGTGCCGGTGTTCGTCGCCTCGACGGCGGGCGCCAAGAGCGGCGAACGCGCGCAGATCGCGCTGGTGATCTCGCTGTTCGTCATGGGCTTCCTGACCTTCTTCTATTTCTCGGGTCTGAGCCTGCTGACCTTCTTCGGCATCTCGCTGCCGGCCTTCCGCATCGCCGGCGGGGTGATCCTGTTCGTGCTGGGCCTGAAGATGCTGGGCGACGACTTCACCGCCGGTTTCGCCGACGCCGCCGAGAACGCCGACGACAAGCGCACCTATGTGCGCCGCCGCGTCGAGCAGATGATCGTGCCCTTCGCCATGCCGCTCCTGATCGGCCCGGGCGCGATCTCGACGGTGATCATCTACGCGAGCCAGGCCAAGGAGTACGGCCTGCCCGGCGCGGCGCTCGGCATCGGGGCCATCGCGGCGGTGTCTGTGGCGACCCTCTTGTCATTCCTGGCCACGCCGATCATCGGCAAGCTCTTGGGCAAGATCGGGCTGTCGATCATCGTGCGCGTCCTGGGCCTGATCCTCTGCGCCATGGCCGTGCAGTTCCTGCTGGCCGGCATCGCCGATTCCACCCACGGGCTGATCCGGCCCGAGGCCGCCTGGCCTTACGCCAAGTGAGCGCGTAGCGACCCATCCCCGCGAAGGCGGGGATCGGCCTACAGCTTACGAAACCGCGGCCCCTGTGACGCCATCAGCGCCAGCGCCCAGTCGTCCGGGATCAGCTTGACGGCCGCGGCGATGGCCTTGTTGGGCGCGCCCGGTACGCAAATCGGGCGGTTCGCCTCGACAGCCTCGTAGCCGGCGGCGGCCACTTCGTCGGCGCCGAGCCACAGCCAGGGCGGCGTCGACTGGGTGATCTGGGCCCGCGTGCCAGCCACGTCGTGGAACTCCGAGAAGGTGAAGCCGGGGCAGAGCGCGCTCACATGGACGCCCTGGCCCTGCGTCTCCAGGTGCAGGCTCTGCGAGAACCGCACCAGGAAGGCCTTCACCGCCCCATAGAGGGTGTGGCCCGCCGCGCCCGGCACCAGACCCGCCAGCGAGGCCACATTGACGATCCGCCCGAAGCGGCGGTGCAGCATCCCCGGCAGCACCCGGTGCGCCAGCTCGGCCGGCGCGGTCATCATCACCTGGATCACCGCGCGCTGATCCTCCCAGCGGGTGTCGGCATAGGCGCCGGGCAGGCCGTAGCCGGCGTTGTTGACCAGCGCATCGACCGTGCGGCCATGCGCGGTGAGGAAGTCGAGGATCTGGCCCGGCGCCTCTGGTTCGGCCAGGTCGGCGGTGACGCTCAACGCCTCGACGCCGTAGCGCAGGGAAATCTCCTCGGCGAGCTGGTCCAGCCGCTCGGCGCGGCGCGCGGTGAGCGCCACATCGTAGCCGTGGCTCGCCAGGATGCGGGCGAACGCCGCTCCGATGCCGGCCGAGGCGCCTGTCACCAGCGCCAGTCTGCGGTCCATGCAAGGCCTCCACGTCGTCCCGGTGAAACTAGGGCCGACGCCCAGCCATTCAAGGAAAAGCGTGGCTGCGGCCACAACGCCTAAGGTGGCGTGCTGTTGAATGGGGTATTGATTGGGTGTATCGCCGCCGCCGCGAGACGGCATCGGGCCGGCAAAGGCGCCAGTGTTGATGTCGCCGGAGAGATTGGATGGCTGATACGGCCGGCGGCGCCCCCGAGGCGTCCGAGGAGTCGCATCACTCCCCGCATTCCGAGAGTTTCTGGGCCCTGGCCCTGGGATCCATGGGCGTTGTGTTCGGCGATATCGGCACCAGCCCGCTTTACGCCATGCGCGAGGCGCTGCGTCACACGCGCGCGACGGTCTCGCCGGAGCTCGCGGTGCTGGGCGTCGTCAGTCTCGTGGCCTGGGCGCTGATCCTCATCGTCACCGTCAAGTACGTCGTCTTCCTGATGCGGGCGGACAACAAGGGCGAGGGCGGCACCCTGGCGCTCATGGCGCTCGCCCAGCGGTTCGTGCCGCGCAGGTCCGGCTGGGTGCTGCTCTTGGGCATGGCCGGCGCGGCCCTGTTCTACGGCGACGGCATCATCACGCCGTCGATGACCGTGCTCTCGGCGGTCGAGGGCGTGCGCGACGCGCCCGGCGTGCCGCACGAGATGGCGAGCCTCACCGTGCCGATCTCGGCCGGGATCCTGATCGCGCTCTTCCTGGCGCAGGCGCGGGGCACCGCCAGCGTCGCCAGGCTGTTCGGGCCGGTCTGCGCGGTCTGGTTTCTCGTCCTGGCGGGGTTGGGCGTCTATCATATCGCCGAGGACCCGACGATCTTTCGGGCGCTCTCGCCGCACTACGGGATCGTCTTCCTGTGGGACAACGGCTTCCTGGGGTTCGTGATCCTGGGCAGCGTCTTCCTGGCGGTCACCGGGGCGGAAGCGCTCTATGCCGACATGGGCCACTTCGGCCGCAATCCGATCCGCGCGGCCTGGCTGATCTTCGTGCTGCCGGCGCTGCTGCTCAACTACCTGGGCCAGGGCGCGCTGGTGATCCACCACCCGGCGGCGCGCGGCAATCCGTTCTTCGAGATGATCCCGCAGGCGGTCTATTGGCCGGTGCTGATCCTGGCCACCCTGGCGGCCATCATCGCCAGCCAGGCGGTGATCACCGGCGCCTTCTCGCTGACTCAGCAGGCGGTGCAGCTCGGCCTCTTCCCGCGCATCGCGATCCTTCGGACGTCGGAGACCCAGGCTGGCCAGATCTATGTGCCGCAGGTGAACCGCGCCCTGATGATCGGGGTGCTGGTGCTGCTGTTCGTGTTCCGCAAGTCCGACAACCTGGCCGCCGCCTACGGCATCGCGGTGACCGGGGCGATGTTCGTCGACACCCTGCTGTTCTTCGTCATCGTGCGCTGGATGTGGAAGCGGCCGCTATGGCAGGCGATCGGCGCGGCCAGCGGGTTCGCCATCCTCGACATCACCTTCATCTCCTCGAACCTCTTGAAGATTCCGGACGGCGCCTGGATGCCGCTGGCGCTGGGCGCAACGATCGTGGTGATCATGTGGACCTGGACCCGCGGCGCGCAGATCCTCACCGACAAGACGCGGCGGGATTCAGTGCCGCTGATCGAGCTGTCGGAGATCCTCAAGGCCCGCGCACCATACCGCGCGCCGGGCACCGCGATCTTCCTGACCTCGGACGCGTCGATGGCGCCGGTGGCCTTGATGCACAACCTCAAGCACAACAAGGTCCTGCACGAGAAGAACATCATCCTGACCCTGGAGACCACCGAGACCCCGCGCGTCCCCGACAGCCAGCGGGTGCGGATCGAGCCGGTGAACGACGACTTCAAGAAGATCATCGTCTCCTACGGCTTCATGGAGAGCCCGAATCTGCCCAAGGCGCTGGGGCTGTGCCGCAAGCTGGGCCTGAAGTTCGACATCATGGCGACGAGCTTCTTCCTCGGCCGCCGCTCCGTGGTGCCGTCCGCCCAGTCCGGCATGCCGCTTTGGCAGGACAAGCTGTTCATCTTCCTGATGAAGAACGCCGCCAACCCCACCGACTTCTACAAGATCCCGCCGGGCCGGGTTGTGGAGCTCGGCACTCAGGTGACCATCTAGCGTGCTCGACAGCGTCTCCTGGCCGACGATCTTCGCCTATGTGGGCGACGCCATGTGGGTGATCGCGCTGGCCATCATGTTCGGCGCCTCGCGGCAGGCCTGGGGCCAGACGGAGGGCCGCGAAAAGCTGCCGTTCCTGGGCGGGCGGATGTCGCGGCCGGTCGCCTTGTGGTTCCTGCCGGTGACCGCCTTCATCGCCAGCCTCTGGCTCGCCTTGCAGGCCCGCGACGGCGACCCCGACACCTCGATGATCGTCTTCGGCGTGCGCGCCGTCAGCGCGCCGCTGCTGGCGCTTCTGCACCTGCGATGGCTCAAGGACGCGCTCAGGCACTAGGCCGCGCGACGCTAGACTTGAAACTGTCGCCCGTTCGCCCTTAAAGGCGCGAACCTTTTCTCCTCCAACTTCGTCAGGACGCTTTGCGCCATGGCCGACAAGCCCATCAAGAAGGTCGTGCTCGCCTATTCCGGCGGCCTGGACTCTTCGACCATCGTCAAGTGGCTGCAGACCGAGCTCGGCGCCGAGGTGGTGACCTTCACCGCGGACCTCGGCCAAGGCGAGGAGATCGAGCCGGCCCGCCAGAAGGCCATGACGCTGGGCGTGAAGCCCGAGAACGCCTTCGTCGAGGACGTGCGCGAGGAGTTCGTCCGCGACTACGTCTTCCCCATGTTCCGCGCCAACACGGTCTATGAGGGGCAGTACCTGCTCGGCACCTCGATCGCCCGGCCGCTGATCGCCAAGAAGCAGATCGAGATCGCGCGCAGGACCGGCGCCGACGCCGTCGCTCACGGCGCCACCGGCAAGGGCAACGACCAGGTCCGCTTCGAGGTCGCCTACTATGCGCTCGAGCCCGACATCCGGGTCGTGGCGCCCTGGCGCGAATGGAGCTTCAAGAGCCGCGAGGCCCTGCTGGAGTTCGCCGAAAAGCACCAGATCCCGATCACCAAGGACAAGCGCGGCGAGGCGCCGTTCAGCGTCGACGCCAACCTGCTGCACTCCTCCTCGGAGGGGAAGGTGCTGGAAGACCCCGCGGTCGAGGCGCCGGAGTTCGTCCACCAGCGCACGATCTCGCCGCAGGACGCCCCGGACAAGCCGACCGTCTTCACCATGGACTTCGAACAGGGCGACCCGGTCGCCATCGACGGCGTCAGGCTGACGCCCGCCGCGCTCCTGACCAAACTCAACCAGCTCGGCCACGACAACGGCGTCGGCCGCCTCGACCTGGTGGAGAACCGCTTCGTCGGCATGAAGTCGCGCGGGGTCTACGAGACCCCCGGCGGCACGATCCTGTTGGCCGCGCACCGGGGCATCGAGAGCATCACGCTCGACCGCGGCGCCATGCACCTGAAGGACGAGCTGATGCCGAAATACGCGCAGCTCATCTACAACGGCTTCTGGTTCTCGCCGGAGCGCGAGATGCTGCAGGCGGCCATCGACCTCTCCCAGAAGATGGTCACCGGCCAGGTGCGGGTGAAGCTCTACAAGGGCAACGTCACCGTCATCGGCCGCACCAGTCCCTACTCGCTCTACGACCAGGAACTGGTGACCTTCGAGGAAGGCGCGGTCGCCTACGACCATCGCGACGCCGCCGGCTTCATCAAGCTGAACGCGCTGCGCCTGCGCGTGGCCGCGCAACGGGACAAGCGGGTCAAATAGCTAGCCGTCGAGGCGGTTGAACGGATAGCGGTTGCGGATTTCCGCCTGGAAGAAGCGGCCTTTCGAGTCCGCTTCGACGAAGGAGCGGTGGACCTCGCCCGGCACGCCCACATAGACGTAGCGTTCGCCACTGACGAAGCGCACCAGCAACTTCGTGCGCTCGGCGTCGTAGTCGATGTCGCTGATCGCGGTGGAGTCCACGTCCATGGGCGTCTCCCGAAGTCTGCGCACCCGGTCTCGCCGCTCTTAACGTGCGTCCGCGCATAGGCGGTTCCCGGCGAACCCCGATACGTGGCAAGCTCACCCCCAAGGCGAAGCTTCGTTCGCCACTGAGGGGAAACTCACATGATGATGGAACATCGCTGGACCGCGGTGGTCAGCCTTCTGGCGCTGCTGGCCTATTTCTGGATGGGCCTCAACGTCGGCCGCGCGCGCGGCAAGACCGGCATCGCCGCGCCGGCCATGACCGGCGATCCGATCCTGGAGCGCGCCGTGCGCGTGCAGTCCAACACCCTGGAATGGCTGCCGATTTTCCTGGTGAGCCTGTGGCTGTTCGCGATCTACTGGAGCGAGCTGGTCGCGGCCGCGGTGGGCGTGGTCTGGATCGTCGGGCGCCTGGTCTACGCCACAGGCTACATGGCCGATCCCGGCAAGCGCAGCACCGGCTTCCTGATCCAGCTGGCGGCCGTCGCGGTCCTGCTGTTCGGAGCGCTCGGCAAGATCGTCTGGAGCCTGGCAACTGGCGGGACGTGACCTTGCCTTTGCCCGGCTTCGCACCTCAAAGGCCGGGCAACCACATTTCAGGCCATGTGTTGTGCGGACTGGGAGGGGAGCCCCGGGCGGGCCGCCCCTATGAGACCGCACGATGAGCAAGCTTGCCTTTGCCGCCGCCGCCGTGGTTCTCGCCGCCGGGATCTCGGGCTGCGTTTCGCCGACGCCCTACCAGCCGCTGACCCGCGGCCACGCCGCGCAGGGCGGCTATTCCGAGATCCGCATCGAGCCGGACCGCTGGCGCGTGACCTTCGCAGGCAACGCGGTGACGTCGCGCGAGACCGTGGAGGGCTACCTGCTCTACCGCGCCGCCGAACTGACGCTGCAGAACGGCGGCGACTGGTTCGCCATGGTCGACCGCCAGACCGACCGCGACGCGCGCACCTACGTCGACCCTGACCCCTTCTATCGTCCCTGGTATGGGGCCCGGTTCACCTACTGGCGGCCGGCCTGGCGCTATCGCGGCCGGGGTTTCGGCTGGCGCACCTGGGACCCGTTCTTCGGCGATCCGTTCTTCGCCGACACCGTCGACGTCCACACCATCGAG
The DNA here is from genome assembly GCF_035309685.1 of Phenylobacterium sp. Taxonomy (GTDB): domain Bacteria; phylum Pseudomonadota; class Alphaproteobacteria; order Caulobacterales; family Caulobacteraceae; genus Phenylobacterium. Next base: position 62,632 of record NZ_DATGEX010000016.1, on the reverse strand, counting down.
ACCTTCGAAGCCTCCGCCGAGATCGTCACCCACAAGGGCGCCAAGCCGGCCGACGACCCGCGCGCCTTCGACGCCCACGCCGTGGCCGAGACCCTGAAGCCGAAGATCCTCTATCCGGCCAGCCGATAGGCCCTAGAGGACGAAGCCGACCGCGGCGACCACGAGCCCCACTGCGCCCAGGCCCATCGAGCCCAGCCAGAAGGCCTTGCGCCGCGTGATGATCGCCACGGTGCAGATGGCGATGCCGATCTCCAGCAGGGTTGCGCCGGCGGTCAGCCAGTGGTGGTGGTGCTCGTGCGAGCGGCTGGCGGCCAAGAGCTTGTCGCGCTCGGCCTCATTCTCCGTCGCCTGCTTCTTGACCTCCGCCTGCTTGGCGACCTGCTCCTTGGCGGTGTCGGCGTATTTCTGGGCCTTGGGACCGCCCGCGTCGGCGGCGATGCCGTAGATGTGCTTCTTCAGGCTGTCGGCCTGGTACTCGTCCCAGGCGTCGGTGGCCTTGTCCTGGCTCAGCACAGCCTCGCTGGACGAGGTGATGGCGCCGCCCGCCTCGATGGTCTCCAGACTGCCCACCGCCGCCGCCAGCACCGCCAGCACCGCGATGGTGATCGAGACCCGGTTGATGAACGGGTCGTGCTCGTGGGCCGCGTGTTCGGCGTGCTCGGCATGTTCGTGGGCTTCGAGCGCTGGATCGTGGGTCATGAGAGTTCCCTTGGGCGGCCTCTGCAAGCTGTCGGCGGCTGGTGTAGCCGACCCGCGCGGTTCGAAAAACACCCAAGAAAAAACCCTGGCCGCTCGCGCGGACCAGGGTTCGTTCTCATCGCGAGGGCCCGAGTGCCCCGGCGCGCGGTCTAGGCGGTGAGCGCCAGACGGCGCTTGCCGCGCAGCATGGCGCCCGCCGCGCCGAAGCCCACGATCATCAGGGCCCAGGTCGCCGGCTCCGGAACGGAGATCCCGGCTAGGTTGTCGAACTCGAACGATCTGCTGGTTGAAGCGAACGTCAGCGAATGAACCGTGTTCGGCGCGAACTGGTAGGTCACGAGAAAGCCAGTGCTCTGATCACCGTGGAACTCGCCGCCGCCCCAGATATCGGTTCCGTTGAGGACGATAGGGTTGAGGCCGCCGTTAATTGTCAGGGCTACTTGGTTATAGTCGTCGGGGGAGCCCATATAGAAACTGATCGCCGTCAAGGCGCCGTGGGTGTCGATCACCGTGAACGGATTGTTGCTGTCTTCCACGGACTCAAAACTCGTCGTGTCGCCGGGCGGCTCCGCGTCGCAGCAGCTGGCGCCGGGGGCGGGGATTATATTTCCACCCGAAACCAGGAAACCGGCCGCAGCCGGCGAGTCAAAGTCGTCGATCATCGTAAAGCCGGCGGGCATGAGTTCGGACGCGAAGCCCGCAAAAGGCGGGTTCGGCTGCAACTGCACAGAGCTGATCGTCACGGACTCGGTGTTGTCCGAATTATAGATGGTGGTGGACGCTAGCGCCGAGCTGGCGCTCAGAGCCATCGCCCCGAAAGCCGCGGCTGTAACAAGCTTGGTCTTCATCACAATCCCCCATTGGACAGCACTCTCCAAATGCGAGCGCCGACGTCAGACTAAGCATTAACCTTTATGGGAACGCTATGGGGAGTCGATTCGCCTGTTACGCGAATCTTATTTACGCCGTCAGGCCAACCTCGGCCGCCGCCGGCCAAAGCCGGGGCGCCTAGTGTCTGGAATCGTGCGGAAATTTGGAGCGGGCGAAGAGATTCGAACTCTCGACCCCAACCTTGGCAAGGTTGTGCTCTACCACTGAGCTACGCCCGCGCTCCTCGAGGCCGAAAGACGCCCCGAAAATTCGAGAGGCGGCTTATGGCAGACGCCCCACCCCTTTGCAATGGGGCATCGCAACGCGCTTCAGCGCCTGAATCTCGGTTCCTTCAGGCGGCGCTTGTTGACGTGGTCTTCGCGCGCGGGCGCGATCTCCTCCGGATACTCGCCCTTGAAGTAGTAGCGCTGCCAGGCCTCCTTGGTGGCCTCCGGATCCTGGCGGAAAATCCGCTGGTTGAACTCGGTGCGGTGCTTCTCCCAGACCCCGTACTGGTGGGCGAGCTCGGGGTTGGAATCGAGCTGTTTGATCACCGGCTGGATGTCGTGCAGGAACTTGTCCTGGATCAGCGTGATGAAGCAGAAGGGCTCGCCCTTCTCGAAGCGCACCTTGCCCGGACGGGTGAACAGCCAGTTCATCGTGAAGGGAAACGGCAGCCAGTCGGTCTCCACCACCCCCGACAGCGCCTGGATGCCGTCCTTGATGTGGTTAGGCGACCCCATAGCCATCATCGACCAGCCCGGCGGCGTCTTGAACATGTAGCCGGTGTGCATGGTCACCACGCCATGGCTGAAGTGGCTCTTGGCGAAGCGGCTGAAGTGCGGGTGCGGCGTGTCGGTGGAGAGCTTGATGTCGTCCTGGTGGATGCCGCCGTTCCATTCGGCGGTGAAGGCCATCGGGCAGAGGATTTCCCAGCCCGAGGTGTTGGCCATGTTCATCGGCAGGCAGCGGTAGGCGTGGCGGGCGTGGAAGGCGTCCATCCAGGCGCGCGGCTGGCGGCCCGGCACGATCTCCGGCGGCGTCACGCCCGGCTCGACCGTCGGATAACACTCCAGTTCCAGGGGCGGCATGGTTCGGTTCGACCTCGTCGGGGCAGGCTCGCCAAGACCTAAAGCAGCGGCCCGCCGCAAAGAAAAGCCCCGGCCGCACGTGGCGGCCGGGGCATGAGGTCTTCCGTCTAACCGTTCGTGGCCGAAGAGGCCTTAGGCGGCGATGGTGCCCGCCATGCGCCGGCGGCCGCGCAGAGCCGCGCCGGCCCCGCCGAAGCCGATGATCATCAGGGCCCAGGAGGCCGGTTCCGGCACGCCGCCGGCCAGCTTGTCGAACTCGAAGGCGTTCTGATTGCCCGAGGTGAAGTTCACCGTCTTCACCGCGTCGTTGAAGTGGTAGCTGACGGTGAAGCCTTGCGACTGGTCGCCGTTGCCGTCGGGGTTGCCGCCCCAGATCGCCTTGCCCTGCAGGGTCAGCGGCGTGGCGCCGTCGGCGAAGGTGAAGACGACGCGGTTATAGTCGTCGGGCGAGCCCATATAGAACTGGAAGTTGTAGATGCCGGTGTCGGCGGTCAGGGTCGCCGAACCGCCGTTGCCCAGCACGGTCTCGTAGAAGGCGCCGGGAACGAGGTTGTCGGCGGGCGGCGGGGCGCTGACGCCAGAGGCCAGGCCCAGGCCGCCGTCGCGGGTGAACGCCAGGCCCTCGGGGCCCTGGTCGAAGGAATAGCCGGGCGCGAGCGCAAGCCCGCCGCCGTCGGCGCTGTTGAAGTCGGTGATCAGCGGCTGGCTGATGTGCACGCCGGCCAGGGTGCTGATCGAATAGGTAGCCGCCGAAGCGCCGCTCGCCACGAGGGCGGTCGCAGCGGTCGCGGCCAGGGCCAGGAGGCGAAGCTTCATAGGTCCAGACTCTCGAATTGGGCCGGGCAGGGCGAAACCGTCCCGCCTTGATGCAAAACGGCGCAGGGGTTTGCCGCCGTGGCCCAAGCTGTGCAATCGAGGGGCCATGAAGAGCCGCGCCGACCTGATGGCCCTGCTGGCGAGCCTGGGCGCCGAAACCACCACCGTCGAGCACCCGGCGGTCTTCCGGGTCGGCGAGGGCGAAGAGATCAAGGCGGCGATCGCCGGCGCCCACACCAAGAACCTGTTCCTGAAGGACGCGAAGGGGCAGCTGTGGCTGATCTCGGCCGCCGACCGCACGGCCATCGACCTCAAGCGCCTGCATCATGTGATCGGCTCGGCCAGGCTGTCGTTCGGCTCGGCCGAGCTGATGGAAGAGACGCTGGGCGTCACTCCCGGCTCGGTCACCGCGTTTGCGCTGGTCAACGACCAGGCCGGCCACCGCGTGCGCTTCGTGCTGGACCAGGTGCTGGCGCAGGCCGGGCGGGTCAACTTCCATCCCCTGACCAACACCGCGACCACCGGCATCGGTCAGGCGGACTTCCGCAAGTTCCTCGCCGCGGTCGGCGTGACGCCGCTGGTGGTGGATTTCTCGGCTATGGCGGTCGTCGGTTAGCCGCCGGACGTTGAAGCCGTCGCGCGACGGGACCATCTTGGCGCGCAACACGTTGTTTGACTGCAGTTCGAGGACTTGGACGCCATGAGCCTGATCGGGGAAACCGCCGGACCGCCGGCCGGCGACATCATCAAGGACGCCACCGACGCCAGCTTCATGGCCGACGTGGTCGAGGCGTCGCGCGAGACGCCGGTGATCGTCGATTTCTGGGCGACCTGGTGCGGCCCCTGCCGGCAGCTCGGCCCCGCGCTGGAAAAGGCGGTCGCCGCGGCCAAGGGCAAGGTCAAGCTGGTCAAGGTCGATATCGACAAGAACCCGGCCTACGCCGGGCAGCTGCGCGTGCAGTCGATCCCCGCGGTCTTCGCCTTCATCGATGGCAAGCCGGTGGACGGCTTCATGGGCGCGCTCCCCGACAGCCAGGTGCGCGACTTCGTCGACAAGCTCGCCAAGGCCGGCGCGGGCGGGCCCTCGCCGATCGACGAGATGCTGCAGATGGCCAAGGAGTCGCTGGAGTTGGGCGACATGGGCGGCGCGGCCCAGGCCTACGCCCAGGTGCTGCAGGCCGATCCGCAGAACGCCAAGGCGCTGGGTGGGCTCGCCAAGGTCTACATGGCCTCCGGCGACGCCGAGCGGGCCGGGGAGGTTGTCGCCATGGCCGCGCCGGACGCCAAGGACGCCGACCTCGACAGTGTCCGCGCGGCCCTGGCGCTGGCCGCCGAGGCGCCCTCGGAGACCGCCGCGTTCGAAAAGCGCCTGGCCGCCGACCACGACGACCACGAGGCTCGCTTCGAGCTCGCCAAGGCGCTGGCCGGCAGCCACCGGCTGGCCGACGCCGCCGATCAGCTGCTGACCATCATCGAGAAGGACCGCGCCTGGAACGACGAGGCGGCCCGCAAACAGCTGCTCACCGTCTTCGAGGCCGCCGGCCAGATGTCGGAAATCTCCCGCAACGGCCGCCGTCGCCTCTCCGCCATCCTGTTCAGCTAAGGTCGCCACATGGCGCCCTACCGCCGCATCGCCGATCTGCCGCAGATGATCCCGGTGTTTCCGCTGGACGGCGCCCTGCTGCTGCCGGGCGGCGACCTGCCGCTGCAGATCTTCGAGCCGCGCTATCTCAACATGATCGACGATGTCATGGCCGGCGACCGGATCATCGGCATGATCCAGACCCGGCCCGGCGGCGACCGCGAGCGGCCGAAGCTCTCCGACGTCGGCTGCGCGGGCCGGGTCACCAGCTACGCCGAGACCTCGGACGGGCGCTACCTGATCACGCTGACCGGCGTCTGCCGCTTCGACGCCGGCGCTGAGCTGACGATCCTCACGCCCTACCGGCAACTCCGCGCCCGGTATGACCGGTTCGAGGCCGACCTCGCCGAGGACGAAGCCGCCCAGGCGCCGGCCGCGGCGCGCAGCCGCTTCGCCAAGGCGCTCAAGCGCTACCTCAACCGCCGCGAACTCGACATCGACTGGGAGACCGCCCAGTCCGCCCCGCTGGAGGCGCTGGTCAATTCGCTGGCCATGGGCTTGCCCTTCGAGCCGGCGGAGAAACAGGCCCTGCTGGAGGCCCCCGACCTCGCGGGCCGCTTCGAGACGCTCTCGACCCTGCTGGAGATCGACGGCGAGGACGGCGATGACGAAGGCCATTCCTTGCAGTAGCTCTTGGCCGTGCAGTAGGACTGCGCCCCATGAGTGAGCCCGTCGCGCCAGCCGCCCCCGACAGCCCCGATGTCGATCCGCGCCTGCTGGAAATCCTGGTCTGTCCGGTGACCCACGGGCCGCTGGAGTACGACCGCGCCAAGGCCGAGCTCGTCAGCCGCGGCGCGCGCCTGGCCTATCCGATCCGCGACGGCGTGCCGATCATGCTGCCGGAAGAGGCGCGAGAGCTGGGCGATGGCGAATAGGCCGCGCGACCGGGACCCGCGGGACCTGAAGGGCAAGGCCGGCTTCAGCATGGTGCATGTGGTCAGCGCCGTGGTGGTGCTGACCGCCGGCGCGGGCCTGATCACCTTCCAATTGATCAAGGACCGCCAGTCCTCCGTAGCGATCGCCAAGGCCTGGGAGGTCAAGGGCGCGCCCTGCCCGGCTTTAAGCGAGGCCGACTTCCAGGCCAAGCGCGAGACGGCGCCCAAGACCTTCGACTATGACGGGACCACCATCGGCCGCTACGCCGGCGACGCGAACTGCCAGGACGTCAAGTCCGGCGGCGGCAAGGGCTTTTCCACCGACAAGGTCTGCCAGTTCACCAGCCCCGCGACGCTCACCGTCAGGTCCAAGGCCGGCATGTATTATTTCGTGCCGGGCGTCGGCCAGCCGGCGAGCCTCTACATCCACCACGATGTGCCGCGCTGCATCATGGCCTCGAACTTCACCCTGCAGACCGAATAGGGCGGCGGCAGAGGCGCGGCTTCGATAGCCGTTCCCTCCCCCTCGCGGGAGGGGTCAGGAGCGGGGACGTCAGATGACCAGATAGGAGGGGCCTGGCGCTACAGCGCCTCGCCCCGCAGCAGCCGCGGCAAATCCCCCACCGCGCCGCCCGCCTCCTGCATGAAGAACCGCCGCGCCGGCCCGATCCGGTTCACCGCCGCCATGCCGGCGCCTCGCGCCAGGCGCAGGAGCGGATGGTCGTTGGAGAACAGGCGGACGAAGGCGTCGGCGGCCAGCGAGATGCTGACGGTGTCCAGCCGCCGCCAGGCCGCGTAGCGCTCCAGCACCACCTCCGAGCCGATGTCTTCGCCCAGCCGCAACGCCTCGACCAGGGTCTCCGCCAGCGCCGCGGCGCCCTTCAAGCCAAGGTTCAGCCCCTGGCCGGCGATCGGGTGGATGCCGTGGGCGGCGTCGCCCAGCAGGGCCGCGCGGGGCGCCGTGAAGCGCTCGGCGAGCTGCAGGCTGAGCGGATAGGTGAACACCGGTCCCTCGACGCGGACCTGCCCTAAGAAATCGCCGAACCGCCGGTCCAGGTGCGCCTGGAAGATCTCCGGCCGGGCGGATTTCAGGGCGGCGCCCCGCGCGCGGCTCTCGGTCCAGACCAGGCTCGCGCGGTTGTCGGTCAAGGGCAGGATGGCGAAGGGGCCGCCGGGGAGGAAATATTCGTGCGCCACGCCCTCGTGCGGCCGCTCGAGGCGCACGGTCGCCACCACGCCGGTCTGCGGATAGTCCCAGCCGACCGCGCCGATCCCCGCCTCGCTGCGGATCACCGAACCCCGGCCCTCCGCGCCCACCGCCACCGGCGCGCTCAAGGTCCGGCCGTCGGCCAGCGTCACCACCGCCTCGCGCGACCCGAACGCGGCGCGCGCCACCTTGGCCGGCGCCAGGACCGTGATGCCCGCGTCGATCACGCCCTTGGCCAAGGCGGCGCGGATATGGCGGTTCTCCAGCAGGTAGCCGAGCGGTTCGCCATCGGAGCTGTCGGCGATCTCACCTGAGTCGAAGCGCAGGAAGAACGGTCCGGTCCCGTGGCTCGCCGCGCCCGGCGTCTGGCCGTCGGTCACCAGGATCTGCTCGATCCGCTGGGCGTGCGGCTCCAGCGCCGCGCCGACGCCCAGCGCCTTCCACTGCCGAAAGGCGGCGTAGGCGATGGCCGAGGCGCGGCCGTCGAAGGTCGGCGCCACCTGGGCGTCGAAGACGATCGGGTCGATCAGAACCGGCTTGAGGCCGGCCTGGTGCAGGGCGAGCGCCAAGGTCGCCCCGGGGATGCCGGCCCCGGCGATGATGACGTCGATGTCTTTCGGGATGTCTTTCGGGACCTCGCCGGCCGCCATGCGTCTAGCCCTCCGCCGCCTCGTCCTCGCGGAAGCCCATGATGTGGAAGCCCGCGTCCACGTGCACCACCTCGCCGGTGGTCGAGAGGCCGAGGTCCGACAGCAGCCAGAGCGCCGCGCCGGCGACGCCCTCCATGGAGGTGTCCTCCTGCATGGCGCTGAGCGCGCGGCCCTTGGCCAGCATGCCGCGGCCGCCGGAGATGCCTGCCAGCGAGAGCGTCTTCATGGCCCCGGGCGACAGCGCGTTCACCCGGATGCCCTTGGGCCCCAGGTCGCGGGCCGCGTAGCGCACGGCGGCCTCCAGCGCGGCCTTGGCCACGCCCATGGTGTTGTAGTTCGGGATCGCCCGCTCCGAGCCCATGTAGGTCAGGGTCAGGATCGAGCCGCCGGTCTCCGGCATCATCGCCGCGGCGCGGCGGGCGCAGTCGACGAAGCTGAAGGCCGAGATTTCCATGGCCCGCAGGAAGCTCTCGCGGCTGGTGTTGTCGACGAAGGAGCCTTTCAGCTCGTCCTTGTTGGCGAAGGCGATGGCGTGGACGAAGAAGTCGATGGTCCCGAACGCCTTCTCGACCACCCCGAACGCCTGATCCATGGCCGCGTCGTCGGTCACGTCGACCGGGGCCAGAACCTTCACCCCGATGCTGTCGGCCAGCGGCTGCACGCGCCGCTCCATGCCCGGCAGGTGCAGGAAGGCCATCTCCGCGCCCTGGGCGGCCAGCTGGCTGGCGATGCCCCAGGCGATCGACTGGTGGTTGGCGACGCCGGTGACGATCCCGCGCTTGCCGCGCATGAGCTCGCCCTTGGGCATCTGGTAATCTTCGGCCACGTCAGCGTCTCCCTCGCCGTTTTCGCCATCCGGGAGAGGGTTGTGGCCGCCCGTCTCGCCTTAGGCAAGCCGCCATCCGGCCCTTCATTTTTGGCGCAGGCGCGCTCATACCGGTCGCCGGAGCCTGGATGATCGACGTTTCCCTCCTTGCGCCGCCCAGGCGGTGGCCAGTGCGGCTGCTGAGCGCGCTTCGCCGGCGGCTGAGGACCAGCGAGCTGTGGCTGATCCTGCTGTCGGTGGCGGTGGGGGCCGCGGCCGGCCTGCTGGCGGTCTTCCAGAGCCGCATCGCGCATGCCATGCAGAGCGCCCTCTACCATATCGGCCCGAACGACCACTTGAGCGCGGTCGCGGCCATTTCGCCCATGCGCGCGCTTTGGCTGGCGGTCGGGGGCCTGGCGCTCGGGCTCTTCACCTGGGCGGTGAGCCGGCGGCGTTCCACCCGCCTGGTGGACGTGGTCGAGGCCAACGCCCTGCACGGCGGCGTCTTAGGGCTCGCCGACAGCGTCATCGTCTGCATCCAGACCATCATCTCCAACGGCTTTGGCGCCTCGGTGGGGCTGGAGGCGGCCTACGCCCAGGCCGGCGGCGCGGCGGCCTCCTACGCCGGCGGGCGGCTGAAACTGCGCCGCCACGACATGCGCATTCTGGTGGGCGCGGGCGCGGGCGCCGCCATTGGCGCGGCGTTTGGGGCCCCGCTCACCGGCGCCTTCTACGCCTTCGAGATCGTCATCGGCTCCTATACGCCCTCCGCAATCGCCCCGGTGGCGGCGGCCTGCCTGACCAGCGTCATGGTCGCCAAGGGGGTCGGGGGCCTCCCCTATTCCATCGAGATCAAGGCGCAGCATTCGCCCGACGCCATCGGCTATGCGCTCTACTCGGGTCTCGGCCTGATCTGCGCCCTGGCGGGCGTGGCGATCATGCAGCTGGTGGCCGGCGCCGAGCGGCTGGTGCGCCGTTCGCCGATTTCGCAGGCGATGCGCCCGGCGGTCGGCGGGCTTTTACTGGGCGGCCTGGCGCTCGTCTCGCCGCAGACGCTCTCGGCCGGTCACGGGGCGCTGCACCTGGACCTGGCGGTCGGCATGCCGGTCGCCCTCCTGGCCGTCGTGCTGTTGCTGAAGACCAGCGCCTCGATCGTCTCGCTCGGCTTCGGCTTCCGGGGCGGCCTGTTCTTCGCCTCGCTGTTCCTGGGCTCGCTGCTGGGCCAGATCTATGCGGGCCTGTTGGACCTGACGCCGCTCACCGAGAAGCTGACGCCGGAGAACGCCGCCTTGGTCGGCATGGGCGCGCTGGCGGTCTCCATCGTCGGCGGGCCGCTGACCATGAGCTTCCTGGTGCTGGAAACCACCAGCGACTTCGGCGTCGCCGCGGCGACCTTGGCCGCCGCCCTGATCGCCTCGACCGTGGTGCGCGAGCGGTTCGGCTATTCCTTTTCCACCTGGCGGCTGCACCTGCGCGGCGAGACGATCCGCAGCGCCCGCGACATCGGCTGGATGCGCGCGCTGACCGCCGGGCGGATGATGCGGCCCGACCCGCAGACCGTGGCGGCGGCGACCCGGGTCGAAGCCTTCCGCCAGCGTTTCCCGCTGGGCTCCACCTCGCGGGTGATCCTGCTGGACGCCGACGCCCGCTATCAGGGAATCCTGGTCACCTCCGACGTCTTCGCCGAGGGCGTCGACCCGCAGGCCGAGGTGGCGACCCTGGCCATCAGCAAGGACCTGGCGCTATCGCCGGAGACCGATGTCGCGGCGGTGATGAAGATCTTCGAGGCCAGCGGCACGGACGAACTCGCCGTCATCGACGCCGAGCGCCACGTTCTGGGCCTGCTGGCCGAAGCCTATGTGGTGCGCCGCTACGCCGGCGAACTCGAACGCCAGCAGCTCGAATTCTACGGCGAAAGCCGGGAGTAAACCGGCGAAGCGGCAATTTCCGACTTCGACACGAAGGACACGAAGACCACAAAGATCACGAAGACGCTCGCCCTGCCGCGCCGCGGCTCGACCGGTCCCTTCGTGATCTTCGTGTCCTTGGTGGTCTTCGTGTCAAAGATCGAGCCTCCGCCACGCGAAGTCTCGAAAAATGGCTCAGACCCGCGCCATCACCAGGCAGCCGTTCGTGCCGCCGAAGCCGAAGCTGTTGGACATCACCGTTTCCAGCGGCCTGTCCGACCGCTCCAGCAGGATCGGCAGGTCGGCGAATTCGGGGTCGAGGTTTTCGATATTGGCGCTCTTGGCCGCGAAGCCGTTGTTGAGCATCAAGAGGCAATAGATCGCCTCCTGCGCGCCCGCCGCGCCCAGGCTGTGGCCGGTCAGCGACTTGGTCGACGAGATCAGCGGCGGCTTGCCGCCAAAGACGCCGCGCACCGCCTCCATCTCGCGAGAGTCACCCACCGGCGTCGAGGTGCCGTGCGGGTTCAGGTAATCGATGGTCCGCCCGCCGATCGTCGACATGGCGAGCTTCATGCAGCGCACCGCGCCCTCGCCGGACGGGGCCACCATGTCGTAGCCGTCGGAATTGGCCGCATAGCCGATGATCTCGCCATAGATCTTGGCCCCGCGGGCCTTGGCGCGTTCGTATTCTTCCAGCACCACGATCGCGCCGCCGCCGGCGATCACGAAGCCGTCGCGGTCCTTGTCGTAGGCGCGGCTGGCGACCGCCGGGGTGGCGTTGAAGTTGGAGCTCATGGCGCCCATCGCGTCGAACATGACGCTCAAGGTCCAGTCCAGCTCCTCGACGCCGCCGGCGAAGACCACGTCCTGCTTGCCCATCAGGATCTGCTCGTAGCCGACCCCGATGCAGTGGGCGGAGGTGGCGCAGGCCGAGCTGATCGAGAAGTTCAGGCCCTTGATCTTGAACCAGGTGGCCAGCACCGCGCTCGCGCCCGAGCTCATCGCCTTGGGGACGGCGAACGGGCCGACCCGCTTGGGGCCCTTGGTGCGGGTGATCTCGGCGGCCTCGACGATGGCGCGGGTGGAGGGGCCGCCGGAGCCGACGATCAGGCCGGTGCGCTCGTTGGAGACCTCGGCCTCGTCCAGGCCGGAATCGGCGATCGCCTGCTCCATGGCCAGATGCCCAAACGCGGTGCCCTGCGCCAGGAACCGCGCGGCGCGGCGGTCGACCATCGACTCCCAGTCGATCTGCGGCGGCGCGTGCACCTGGCAACGGAAGCCGAGCTCGGCGTATTCCGGCGCGGCCACCACACCCGAGCGGGCGTCGCGCAGGGAGGCCAGCACTTCATTGGCGTTATTGCCGATCGAGGAGACGACACCCATCCCGGTGACGACGACGCGACGCATGGTTTCCTTCCGAATACGCGGCCGTCTCAGGACCGCTGAAAGAGGCCGACGCGGAGATCGAGCGCCGTATAGATGGGGGTTCCGTCGGCTTCCAGAACCCCGTCGCCGATTCCCATCACCAGACGTCGGTTTATGACGCGCTTCATGTCGATCTTGTAGGTGACCTTTTTTATGGCCGTGGTCACCTCGCCGCCGAACCTGGCTTCACCGCAGCCGAGCGCCCGGCCGCGGCCCTTGCCGCCGATCCAGCCCAGGTAGAAGCCGACCAGTTGCCAGAGGGCGTCGAGGCCCAGACTGCCCGGCATGACCGGATCGCCGATGAAGTGGCAGTGGAAGAACCAGAGGTCGGGATTGATGTCGAACTCGGCTTCGATGTAGCCCTTGCCGTGGGCGCCGCCGTCGTCGTTGATCTGGGTGATGCGGTCGAACAGCAGCATCGGCGGTGACGGCAGCTGGGCGTTGCCCAGGCCGTACATCTCGCCACGCGCGCAGGTCATCAGCTCATCGAAGCTGAACTGGTGCTGGGCCTTGGGGTCGCTCATCTGCGGTTCCGATTCTTCTTGAGGTTGGCCCTAGCAGAGCCGCTCCCGCCGCTCAATGGCGACCGCCGGCCCGCGTTCAAGACCCGCCCTGGCGGCATTGCGGGCCGTCCGTGGTTCCCCAGAGCGCGCCTTCGCGCACCCAGCCGGAAGCGTGGTCCGCCTTGACCTTGCACCAGCCCTTGTCGCAGCGGTCCAACGTGGCCAGCGCCTTGGGGTTCAAATAGGCCGCCGCCTTGAAGCCTTCCTTGGGCCGTTTCAACAGCTCGACCGGTCGAGTGGACATGTTGATCGTGGTGCGTCGTCCGTCGGTCACCCGCTTGTGCACCCAGGCGAGCGCGCCCTCCGGATCGCAGACCCGGCGCCACTCGCTGGTCTCGGCGATCACCTGCAGCGGCAGGCCGCGCACGCGGTAGACGAACAACAGCTTGTGGTCGTCGCCGGGCCCGGCCCGGGCATTCACCTTGTCGAACTTCAGCGAGACATAGCGTGGCACCGGCATGCCTGACGGCGTCTGGCGCTCGGCGGCCTTATCCGGCGCCTTGGGCCCCGCTTCGGCCTGCGCCGCCAGCATCACGACGACCGTCAGACCCAGCGCCGCGTTTTTTAGCAAACCACGCTCCACCCCTGCCAATTGCCGCGCCTCGCTTGGCCGTACCTGACGCCTTTGCTAGAGGTTCTAGCAACACGGAAGCGCCGGTGAAGCGGCGTTTGGAAACGCGCCCTCTTCACGGCCCCCAATCTCAAGTCACACATGGCCGCCCGCAAGCCGAAAGTCATCGTCACCCGCAAACTCCCCGATCCGGTGGAGACGAGGATGCGCGAGCTGTTCGACACCGAGCTCAACCATACCGACGAGCCGATGAGCCGCGCCCAACTGGCCGACGCCGTCTCCCGCGCCGACGTGCTCGCGCCCACCATCACCGACAAGATCGACGAGGCCCTGCTGGAAAAGGCCGGGCCGAAGCTGAAGCTGATCGCCAGCTTCGGAGTTGGCGTCGACCACATCGACGTCCCCGCCGCGAACGCCCGCGGGATCACCGTCACCAACACGCCGGGCGTGCTGACCGAGGACACCGCCGACCTGACCATGGCGCTGATCATGGCGGTGGCGCGCCGCATCGTCGAAGGCGCCAACGTCGCCGAGGCCGGCGATTTCCACGGCTGGACGCCCACCTGGATGATGGGCCACCGGATCACCGGCAAGCGGCTGGGGATCATCGGCATGGGCCGGATCGGCCAGGCGGTCGCCCGCCGCGCCCGCGCCTTTGGCCTGCAGATCCACTATCACAACCGAAAGCCGGTCTCCTCGCGCATCGCCGACGAGCTCGAGGCCACCTACTGGGAAAGCCTCGACCAGATGCTGGCCCGGATGGACATCGTCTCGGTCCATTCGCCGCACACCCCGGCCACCTATCACCTGCTGTCGGCCAGGCGCCTGAAGCTGCTGCAGCCGCACGCGCTGCTGATCAACACCGCCCGCGGCGAGATCATCGACGAGACGGCGCTGGCCGACCTGTTGCGCTCTGGGGCCATCGCGGGCGCCGGCCTCGACGTCTTTGAGTTCGAGCCGAAGATCAATCCCAAGCTGCTCGGTCTGAACAACGCTGTCCTGCTGCCTCACCTCGGCTCGGCCACCATCGAGGGCCGCATCGACATGGGCGAAAAGGTGATCATCAACATCCGCACCTGGATGGACGGCCACAAACCGCCGGACCGCGTCATCCCGTCGATGATGTGAGCGCCTAGCGACCGATAGCGGCGGCGGCCGGAGCCAGCCCGTTGACGCCTGAGGCTGTCACGGACACAACAATCGCATTGGTTGCAGCATTGGGGGCGAGGGTGCGACTGACACGCCGGATTCTGCTGGCTGCCGGCGCGTGCGCGCCGTTGACGGCCCCGGTCTTGGCCTACGCCGAGAGCACCGAGGCGGCGACGCCTAGCGTCGACGAGCTGTTGGGCGAACCCGACGTGCTGGATGTGGACTTGTCGCCGAACGGGCGGCAGCTGGCGATCCTGCGCCAGGACATCAAGGACAAGACCCGCACCGCCTACGTGACCCTGGCCAAGGTCGACGATCTGAGCGCCACGCCGGCGGTGGTCTCGCTGGGCGACCGTCAGGTCGACGGCGTCAAATGGGCCAACGATGAGCGTCTGCTGGCTTGGCTGACTTTCTGGAAGGATGAGAAGGGCCGCCCGAACGGCTATTGGATAGGCGACTATTTCGTCCACCTGCCGGTGAAGCGGGTTCTGTCGATCGGGGTCGACGGCAAGAACGCCATCGTCCTGTTCGGCCAGAACAAGGCGATCACCAACGCCGATTTCGACACCTCGCTCGTCGTCGACTACCTGACTGATGAGCCGGGCCATATCCTGATGCAGGTCTGGGACGCGCGGCACAACGCCTTCGCCCTGCACAAGGTGGATGTCTACACCGGTGCTTCGACCCTGGTCGAAGTGGGCGTGCCCGCGACCGACTTCTGGCTCACCCAGCGGGGCGTGCCTGTGCTGCGGATGGATTCCAATAGCCGTGGCACGGTTGGCTCGGTCTACGGCCGCGCGCCCGGCGCGACGGAATGGAAGCTGATCCGCCAGTCCCGCCTCAACGAGATGAAGAAGCTGCCGGACTTCGACATTGTCGCCATGACGGCCAAGGCCGGTGTCTTCCTGGTCTCCACCCGCGCCGACGGCCTCGACGCCAAGGCGATCCGCGCCTTCGACATCGCCAGCATGCAGTTTGGCGAAACCCTGGGCGAGCAGCCGGGCCACGACATGGATGGCGCCTTCGTGGATCAGGACAACAAGCTCGTGGCCACCGCCTTCTATGGCGATCGGCTGGAATACAAATTCACCGAGCCGGCGCTGGCGGCCCACTTCAAAGGCGTGAACACCTACTTCCGCAACGAGTGCAATGTCCAGATCGTCAACATCGACACCGGCCACAACCGCTTCGTCTTCAAGGCGAGCGGCCCGCGCGACCCGGGCTCGTACCACCTCTACCACCGCGAGGCGGCGCGGCTGGAGCAGGTGGCGGCTCGCTATCCTTCGCTGACCTCCGATCGCCTCGCTCCGATGTCGGCGATCAAGATAAAGACCCGCGACGGCGGCGAAATCGGCGCGTACCTGACGCGCCCCAGGGGTGTCGAGCCGAGCACGATGACCCCTCTTGTGGTCTATCCGCATGGCGGCCCGGAAGTGCGCGACCAGTTGGATTTCGATCCCCACATCCAGGCCATGGCCGCGCGCGGCTGGTCGGTGCTGCAGCCTAACTTCCGCGGCTCAGGCGGCTACGGCAAGGCCTTCGCCGACGCAGGCCGCCGCCACTGGGGGGACCGGATGCAGGAAGACGTCGAGGATGCCGTGGCGCAACTCATCGCGTCGGGACGGGCCGATCCGAAACGCATCGCGATCTGCGGCGGGAGCTATGGCGGCTATGCGGCCTTGATGGGCGCGGTGCGTCAGCCCGGCCTCTACAAGGCGGTCGTCGCCATCGCCGGCGACTGCGATCTCGTCGAGACCCTGGCCTTCGCCAAGCGCGAGGAAGGCGACGACTCGCCGGCCTATGCCTATTGGTTGGCCTCGATCGGCGACCCCAAGAGCGACCAGGCCATGCTGGCCGCGGCCTCTCCGGCAAAACGCGCCCGAGAAATCGCCGCGCCGGTCCTGCTGATCCACGGTACGCGCGACATCATTGTCGACCCCCAACAATCCAAGATCATGGCGAAGGCCCTGAAGGACGCGGGCAAGCCCTTCCAATACCTCGAACTCAAGGGCGAAGGTCACCGCAACTGGGCGAAGGAGACCTGGAAGACGGTGATCGAAACCTCAAACGACTTCATCGGCCAGCACATCTAGCCGCCGCCACACACCGGACACTCCGGATCGGCCCCGACCTTCACGGTCCGCGTCTCCGCCGCCAGCGCGTCGTAGATCAAGAGCCGCCCGGCCAGCGGCTCCCCCGCGCCGACGAGCAGCTTGACGGCCTCGACCGCCATCATCGAGCCCACCACGCCGGCCAGCGCGCCGACCACGCCGACCGCCACGCAGGTCTCGGCGTCGGGCGGTATCTCGGGCACCAGGCAGCGGTAGCAGGGCTTGGACCCGAACACGCCGACCTGGCCCGTCCAGCGGCCGATGGCGCCGGAGACGAGTGGCTTGCCGTGCCGCACGCAGGCGGCGTTGACCTCATAGCGGACGGCGAAGTCGTCGGTGCCGTCGAGGACGAGGTCGACGCCCTCGCACAGTTCGTCAGCGGTCGAAGCGTCGAAGGTGCCGCTATAGCCGGCCACGAAGATGTGCGGATTGAGCGCCGCCAGCCGGTCGGCGCCCGCCTCGGCCTTGGGCCGGCCGAGGTCGTCCTCGGTGTAGAGCACCTGGCGCTGCAGGTTGGAGAGCTCGACGCTGTCCGGGTCGACGAGGATCAGGGTTCCGACGCCGGCCGCCGCCAGGTAGAGCGCGGCGGGCGAGCCCAGGCCGCCGGCGCCGACGATCAGCGCGCTGGCGGCTTTGAGCTTCTGCTGCCCCGGACCGCCGACCTCGCGCAGCACCAGATGGCGGGCGTAGCGCTCGATTTCCGTGTCGTTGAACAGCATGGCCGGCATCTTGGCCTTAAGCGGCCTCGTCGCAAGGGGGCGGCTGTTCGTCGCTCTGGATCGCAGGGGGCTGGATCGCGACGGCCTGGCTGGGTTAGGCCATAGGCAGCCGAGATGCCGTCGGGGTAAAGCCGTGCCGAAGATGATCTGGGCGTTCGCCGCCCTTAGCCTGTTCGCCATCCCGGTTCAGGCCGCGCCCGCGAACCGCGCCGATCCGGCCCCGGTGATCGCCGCGGAGCGGGCCTTCGCCGCCCGCGCCGGCGTCGTCGGCGTCGCGCCGAGCTTCCTGGAATACATGACCGACGACGCCATCGTCTTCTCGCCCGACCCCCTGCTGGCCAAGGCGGTCTACAGCGTGCGTCCGCCGCCGAAACTGCCGAAGGACGGTGGGACACTGCTCAACTGGTGGCCGGTCTTCGCCGGCGTTTCGCGCTCCGGCGACCTCGCCTTCACCACGGGACCGGCGACCGTCAACGGCGGCAAGCCCGGGATCTTCTATTTCACCGTCTGGAGCCGCCAGAAGGACGGCGGCTGGAAATGGGTCTTCGACGGCGGCGTCGATGCCGATGGCGCTTCAGCGCCCGGTCCAGAGGTCACGCCGCTCGCCCTGCCGCCGGGGGACGCCAAGCCGCTAGCGCCCGACGTCGCCATGAACCAGGTGCGCGCCGCGGAGATCGCGCTCGCCGCGCAAGCCAAGACCGGGACGGCCGCCGCCTACAGGACCGTGCTGGCCAAGGACGCCCGCGTTCAGGGCTCGCCCGCCGCGCCGGCCGCGAGCCCAGACGCCGTGGACCGGGAACTCGCCACCCGCGCCAGGACCATCGCCTTTGGCCCGCTCGGCGGCAGCGCGTCCAAAGCCGGCGACCTCGCCTGGACCTACGGCGACGCGCGCTGGGAGGGCGGCCGCGGCCACTATGTGCGCATCTGGCAGCGCCGGGCCGGCAAATGGGCGCTGGTCTTCGATCAGATCGTCGCGGTGGAGAAACCGGGCTAGCCCCGCTCGCGCCGGGCTTCCCAGATCGCCTTTTCCAGCGCCTTGGCGAACTCGCCCCGTTCGCGCGGCGAGAGCGCCTGGGCGACCGACACCTCCTTGCCGGAGAGCGCCAGGCGCAGGCCGACCGTGCGGTCCTCCTCGCGCACCACCGCGACGCGGGTGAAGGCGGTCGGGCTTTCCCAGACGGTGCGCGTCCAGTTGGGCGCCTCGTGGGTCACCACGACCTCGCGCGCGGTGATGGTCACCCGCTCGATGCGGCGCGCGGCCCGGTAGCTGACGATGAAGGCCACCAGGATCGCGGCGACGTCGATGCCGAGGAAGAACGGCACATAGATCGCGCCCATGTGCACGAACACCGCCGCCGAGCAGCAGTTGGCGAGCGTCACCACGGTGATCAGGATGATGAACCCGCGCTCGGACAGCGAGCGGTGCGGGGTGATCACCGCGTCCATGTAGGTCTGGCCGAGCATGCGGGCTGAACCATAGGCCCAGAAAGCGCTTCGATGAAACCGCCTTGGCGGAAGGGGCCTCGACCGCCATCTTGCGCACCGCATGGCCAAGCCTCCCGTCCGCAAGAAACCCAGCCCCCGCAAGAAGCGCCTCGCGCCCGCCGAACAGGCGCGGATCGCCGAGATCTTCCGACGCTTCGAGGATCAGGAGAGCGACCCGCGCACCGAGCTCGACTACGCCAGCCCCTATGAGCTGGTGACCGCCGTCGCGCTCTCCGCCCAGGCGACCGACGTCTCGGTGAACAAGGCGACGGCGAAGCTCTTCAAGGTCGCCGACACACCGCAGAAGATGCTGGCGCTGGGCGAGGCCGGGCTGAAGCCGTTCATCTCGTCCATCGGCCTCTACAACATGAAGGCCAAGAACGTCATCGCCGCCGCCCGCATCCTGGTGGAGCAGTACGGCGGCGAGGTGCCGCTGGACCGCGAGAAGCTGCAGGCCCTGCCCGGCGTCGGGCGCAAGACCGCCTCGGTGGTGCTGAACGAACTGCGCATCGAGCCCGCCATCGCCGTCGACACCCACGTCTTCCGGGTTTCCCATCGCCTGGGCCTGGCGAGCGGCAAGACCCCGGACCAGGTCGAGGCCGAACTGATGGCCATCGTCCCCGACCCCTTGAAGACCCGCGCCCACCACTGGCTGATCCTGCACGGGCGCTATGTCTGCGTCGCGCGACGGCCGAAGTGCGAAGAGTGCGTGGTGGCGGACCTTTGCCCCAGCCGCCATCTGTTCATCGGGCGCTAGCGAAGACGCTGGTATTTCGCTAAGCCCCCTTCGCCCAACTGGGCCTCACCGTCGCCGCCTGAAAGCCCAGCAATGCCAGACCTCTACGACGTCGCCGCGATCGGCAACGCCATCGTCGACGTGATCGCCCCGGCCGACGACGCCTTCCTGATCGCCAACGGCCTCGACAAGGGCGCGATGATGCTGGTCGACGCCGAGCGCTCGGCGGCGCTCTACGGCAAGATGGCCAAGGGCGTGGAAGCCTCCGGCGGCTCGGCCGGCAACACCATCGCAGGCGTCGCCTCCTTCGGCGGCAAGGCGGCCTATCTGGGCAAGGTGGCCGAGGACCGGCTGGGCGCGACCTTCACCAAGGAGATGCGCGCCATCGGCGCCCATTTTGAGCCGATCCCGCTGGTCGGCGGCCCGGCGACGGCGGTCTCGATGATCAACGTCACGCCGGACGGCCAGCGCACCATGTGCACCTTCCTCGGCGCCTCGGTGGAATTCACCGACGCCGATGTGACGCCCGCCGTCATCGAGGGCGCCAGAATCGTCTACCTGGAAGGCTACCTGTTCGACGCCGAACCGGCGCGGAAGGCCTTCGCCAAGGCCGCGGCCCTGGCGCGCGGCTCTGGCCGGATGCTGGCGATCACGCTGTCGGACGGCTTCGTGGTCGACCGCCACCGCGCGGGCCTCTTGGCCTTCATCGAAAGCCAGGTCGACCTGGTGTTCGCCAACGAGGTGGAGATCTGCTCGCTGTTCGAGACCGACAGCTTCGAAGCCGCCATGGGCGAGATCACCCTGCGCGCCAAGCTGGCGGCGGTGACCCGCGGCGAGCAGGGCTCGGTCATCGCCACCAACGCCGAGACCTATGCCGTCCCGGCCTATCCGGTGGAGAAAGTCGTGGACACCACCGGCGCCGGCGACCAATACGCAGCCGGGTTCATGTTCGGCCTCGCCCGCGGCCGGCCGCTGCCGGATTGCGCGCGGCTGGGATCGCTGGCGGCGTCGGAGGTGATCTCGCACTATGGGCCGCGCCCGCAGGTGTCGCTGCAGGCCCTGGCCGGGGAAAAGGGACTTTAGATGAGCCGCAAGGCGGAGGTTGTCCGCAACACCAAGGAGACCCAGATCCGGATCGTGCTCGATCTGGACGGGACGGGTGAATCCAAGGTCTCCACCGGCATCGGCTTCTACGACCACATGCTGGAGAGCTTCATCCGCCACGGCGGGTTCGACGCGACGATCGAGACCAAGGGCGACCTGCACATCGACATGCACCACACGGTGGAGGACACCGGCATCGTGCTCGGCCAGGCGTTCAACCAGGCGCTGGACGGCTTCAAGGGCGTGCGCCGCTTCGGCCACGCCTATATCCCGATGGACGAGACCCTGACGCGCTGCGCCATCGATCTCTCCAACCGGCCCTACCTGATCCACAACGTGGCCTACAAGACGCCGAAGGTCGGCGACATGGACACCGAGCTCTTCAAGGAGTTCCACCACGCCTTCGCCATGAACTGCGGCGCCTGCGTGCACCTGGAGACGCTCTACGGGGTGAACTCGCACCACATCGCCGAGAGCGGATTCAAGGCCCTGGCGCGGGCGCTGCGCCACGCGGTCGAGCTCGACCCCAAGACGGGCGGCCATGCCCCGTCCACCAAGGGCGTGCTCTAGGGTTTTCCCATGCAGAGCGTCGCCCTGATCAATTACGGGTCGGGCAACCTTCGCTCGGCCGAAAAGGCCCTGATCCGCGCCGCGGACGGGAAGAGCGAGATCGTGGTCACCGACGACCCCGACGTCATCGCCAACGCCGACCGCATCGTGCTGCCGGGCGTCGGCGCCTTTGCCGCCTGCATGGCCGCCTTCGAGGCCCGGCCCGGCGTGTCGGAGGCGCTGACCGAGGCGGTGCTGGGCAAGGGCGCGCCGTTCCTGGGCATCTGCGTCGGCATGCAGCTGCTCGCCTCGCGCGGCCTGGAGTTCGGCGAGACGCCGGGGCTCGACTGGATCGCCGGCGATGTGCGCAAGCTGAGCGACGGCGGCGACCCGGCCATCAAAATCCCGCACATGGGCTGGAACAGCCTCACCGACGTGGCCGACCATCCGGTGTTCGGGGGCCTGAGAAACGGGCAGCCGATCTATTTCACCCACTCCTTCGCCTTTTTCCCCAAGGACGAAGGCGACGTGGCGGCCTATGTGGAGCACGGCGAGCGGTTCCCCGCGGCCGTGGCGCGGGGCAATGTGGCCGGCGTACAGTTCCACCCGGAGAAATCGCAGGCCGTGGGCCTCGACCTCCTCGCGCGCTTCCTGGAGTGGCGACCTTGATCCTCTATCCCGCCATCGATCTGAAGGACGGCCAGTGCGTGAGGGTGGTCCACGGGGACCTCTCCACCGCGACGGTGTTCAACACCTCGCCTGGCGCCCAGGCCCGCGCCTGGGCCGACGGCGGCTTCCACTGGATCCATGTGGTCGACCTGAACGGCGCGGTCGCCGGCGCGGCGGTGAACCAGGCCGCCGTCGAGGAGATCCTCAACGCCGTCTCGGTGCCGGTGCAGCTGGGCGGCGGCATCCGGACCCTGGCCGACATCGAAGGCTGGATCGAGGCCGGCGTTTCGCGGGTGATCCTGGGCACGGTGGCCGTGCGCGACCCGAAGATCGTACTGGAGGCCGCCAAGGCCTGGCCCGAGCAGATCGCGGTCAGCGTCGACGTGCGCAAGGGCAAGGTCGCCGTGCAGGGCTGGACCGAGGACAGCGACCTGGAGGCGATCACCGTGGCCAAGCGGTTCGAGGACGCCGGCGTCAGCGCGCTGATCATCACCGACATCGACCGCGACGGCACGACCATGGGCTTCAACGTCGAGGCCTTCGGGGCCATCGCCGACGCGGTGGCGATCCCGGTGATCGCCGCGGGCGGCCTCGCCACCGTCGACGACATCGTGCGGCTGAAGGCCCGCAAGGGGACCAAGATCGCCGGCGCCGTGCTGGGCCGCGCCCTCTACAATGGCGACATCGTGCCCGGCGCGGCCCTGAAGGCCGCCGCCTGATGTTGAGGGTGCGCGTCATCCCGTGCCTGGACGTCAAGGACGGCCGGGTGGTGAAGGGCGTGCAGTTCGTCAGCCTGCGCGATGCGGGCGATCCCGTGGAGCAGGCCCGCGCCTACGACGCCGCCGGCGCCGATGAGCTGATGTTCCTCGACATCACCGCCAGCCACGAGAACCGCGGCACCATCCTCGACGTCGTGGCCCGCACGGCCGACGTCTGTTTCATGCCGCTGTCGGTGGGCGGCGGCATCCGCAAGGTCGAGGACGCGCGCCGCCTGCTGCTGGCCGGGGCCGACAAGATCTCGATCAACACCGCCGCCGTCGAGAACCGCGACCTGATCGCCGCCTGCGCCGACGCCTTGGGCAGCCAGGCGACCGTGGTGGCCATCGACGCCAAGCGGGCGCCGGATGGCCAGTGGCGGGTGTTCACCTACGGCGGGCGCACCGACACCGGCCTGAACGTGGTCGACTACGCCGTCGACGCCGTGCAGCGCGGCGCGGGCGAGATCCTGCTGACCTCCATGGACCGCGACGGCGCCAAGACGGGCTATGACCTGGAGCTGTTGAAGGCGGTCAGCTCGGCAGTCTCCGTGCCGGTGATCGCGTCCGGCGGCGCCGGCAAGGCGCAGCACATGGTCGACGCCGTCACCCAGGGCGGCGCGGACGCGGTGCTGGCGGCCTCGATCTTTCACTTCGGCGAGGTGTCGATTGGCGAGGTCAAGCGCGCCTTGGCCGACGCCCGCATTCCGGTCCGCCTGACGGAGGCCGCATGAGCCGTTTTGCCGAGGTCCTGGAGCGCCTGGTTTCGACCATCGAAAGCCGTAGGGGTGGAGACCGGTCGACGTCCTATACTGCCAAGCTGCTGACAGACCCTTCGCTTGCGGCCAAGAAGCTCGGCGAGGAGGCGGTCGAGGCGGTGATCGCCGCGACGCAGGGCGACAAGGATGCGCTGGCCGCCGAGAGCGCCGACCTGATCTACCACTGGCTGGTGGTGCTGGCCGCGGCCGGGGTGTCGCTGGACGAGGTGGCAGCCAAGCTCGCGGCCCGCGAGGGGACCTCGGGCCTGGCCGAGAAGGCCTCGCGGAAGCCCTAACTCCGCGCCTTGCGCTTCAGCGCCACATAGAGCGCGCCTTCGCCGCCATGGTGACGGGCGGCGTCGGAGATGCCGGCGACGATGTGGGCGAGATGCGGAGCGGCGAGCCATTCGGGCGCCCGGCGCTTCAGGATTCCGTCGCCCTGCACGCCCTTGCCGGTGATCACCAGCACCGCGCGCCAGCCTTCGTGGAAGGCGTTGGCGAGGAAGCCTTCCAGCACCGCGCGGGCGCGGACCTGATCCATCCCGTGCAGGTCGAGGCGGGCGCCGATGTCCTCGCGCTCGCGGGCGATGCGGTGGCGGCGGTTGGGCTCGATGGCGTCGAGCTGTTCCCGCAGCCTGGCCTTGAGTTCAGAGGGCTTGGGCGGGGCGATGCGCGCGGCGGTTTCGTGCTTGGCGGCTTCCTGGCTGGCGGTTGGCGTGCCGCGCCCGGGCAGCGGGTGGACGGTCGAGGAGACCATGCCCCAGATGTGCCGCTCCTCGGGTTTCAGGGGCCGCTTCATGGCGCGGCGTCCTTGGGCACCAGGCGGTAGAGTTTGAGCGTATGGCGCACCCGCCCGGCCTCGGCGCCCGCGGCCTGGCCCTGGCCCATGAACAGGTCGGCGCGCACGTCGCCCTTGATCGCGCCGCCGGTGTCGAGCGCCAGCGCCAGGCGCCGATAGGCCGGGAAGGCGCCGGCCAGGATCGGCGACGAGGCGTCGACCCAGTAGAGCTCGCCCATCTGGTGGAAGCCCGGATCGATGGCCAGCGACCGGCCGCCGGGCAGGGGAACGTTGGCCGAGCCGACCGGGGGCTTGCCGTCGTCGAGGCCGAGGCTGAAGAAGGCGTATCGCGGATTGAGCCGCATGATGGCGTCGGCGTCCGGGCCGCGATGGGCGGCGAGCCAGGCGCGGATCGCCTCGGCGGAAATCCCGTCGGCGGGCAGCAGCCCCTTGTCGCGCATGGGATTGGCGACGCCGACGAAGGGGCGGCCGTTGTTGCCGGCGTAGAGCGCCTTCATGCGGCGGCCGTCATCGAAGGTCAGCACGCCCGAGCCCTGGATCTGCAGGAAGAACAGGTCCTCCGGCCGCATCCAGGCGAGCGGCTTGCCGGCCGGCAGCGCCTCGATCGCCGTGCGGTCGAGATAGGGCGTCTGGCTGGTGTCGCCCAGATCGGCGGGCCTGGCGCGCACCGGGGCGGTGAACTCGTCGTCGGCCTTATGGCGGGCGGGATATTCCGGGGCGAAGTAGGCGGTCAGCACGCCCTCGCCATGGGTCTGCTCGGCGCGGAAGTGGGCTTCGAAGAAGCGCTTCGACTGGTCGCGGTCGAGCGGGCCGATGGCGCGGGCGTCGCGGCAGATCTGCGCCAGCGCCGGATCGCGCGCCGCGCCGCACGCATCGCGGAAGGCGGCGAGCGCCGCGGCATGGTCCTCGCCCTCCCAGCCGCGAAGCCCGGTGAGCGGCAGGACGCGGTCGGTGGGAACCTCGGGTTCGGCGGAGCGAGGCGTGGGCGGTGGACGATAGGCCGGCGGACGAGACGCCGTCCGCTGTTCGGTACGGGGTTCACGGACCGGGGCTGGGCCCAGTGGCGGTGTCGAGGCGCAGGCGGTGACGATGAGCGCGGCGAGGCTCGCGCCAAGAACGCCCCCTCGCATCCGGCCTCTAAGCCTCCGCGGCGTCGACGTGGATCAGCAGCCAGTTCGGATCGCGGCTCTTGAGGTGGCGCTCGAAGGTCCAGAGCTCGGCGGTGCGCCGGTCCTCGACGCCCTCGCCTTCCGGGCCCTTGGTGCGGCTGCGGAACTCGGCCAGGAAGCGCACGGTCACGCGGGCGAGATCGGAGCCCACCACCTCGGCCTTTTCCAGGTCGGCGCGGGGCGGATGGTTGAATTCCACGGTCTCGGTGCGGTTTTCGGCCTCGCGGGCGGCGATGGCGGTGTCGAACCCGGCCATCACCGGCGGGGCGAGCAGGCTGCGCAGCTGGGTGCGGTCGCCGGCGGCGAAGGCCTTGACGATCATCTCGTAGGCGCCCTTCGCGCCGCCGAGGAAGCGGCTGACGTCGAAGCTGGGGTCGGTGGCCTTGACGGCGGCGAGCCCGCTCAGCGCGACGCCTTCGGCGGCTTCCGCCTGCTGACCGGTCTCGCTGGCGCGTTCGATCGGCGTGGCGGTGGCCGGCACGGCCGGGCTGTCTTCCGGCTGGCGGCCCACGCGTCGGCCCAGCACCGCATAGAGCTGGTAGAGGACGATGGCGGCGAGGCCTGCGAGGATGATCAGCTCAAGCACGGGCAACGATGGGCCTTCCAAGGTTCGGCGGACGCGCCGCGGCGGCCAATATAGGCGCAATCCCCATATAGACCGAAGCAACGCCCGCGTCAGGGGCGGCGTTGCATCGAGGGGGGCGCCATGTTAGCCCGCCGCCCGACAAGACGCGTACCCTTCGCAGTCTCACCACGGATTCAAGCCGAACTATGACCGATACCGACGCTGGCGCCGGCGCGCCCGAGACCACCGCTCCGCAAGAAGGCGGCGGCATTCGCATCCTCGCCCAGTTCATCCGCGACCTCTCTTTCGAGAACCCGCATGCGCCGGAATCCCTGCGTGGCGGCGCGGCCCAGCCGCAGATCGACCTGGGCGTCGAGATGAACGCCCGCAGCCGCGAGGACGGCTTTTTCGAAGTCGACCTGAAGCTGTCGGCCAAGGCCAACCGCGAGGAGGGCGCGATCTTCGTGGTCGAGCTGCTCTACGGCGGCGTCTTCCAGATCGCCGGCGTCGCGGCCGAGGACCTGGAGCCGGTGCTCCTGATCGAGTGCCCGCGCTATCTGTTCCCCTTCGCGCGCAAGATCATCGCCGACGTGACCTCGGACGGCGGCTACCCGCCCTTCATGCTCGATCCCATCGACTTCGCCGGCGTCTACACCGCGCGCAAGGCGCAGGAAGCCGAGCAGATCGGGCACGCCTAGGAGGCGGCGTTCCCCACCCTCCTCCCCTTGTGGGAGGAGGTGGCCTGCGAAGCAGGTCGGAGGTGGGGTCGCGCCAGCCTCTCCGACGCCGCGCAGCGGCAACGCCGATTTGGAACCACGGAAAGACACGGAAAGAGCACGGAAGGCGGGCCGATCCCCTTTCCGTATCTTTCCGTGTTTTTCTTTTCTTCCGCTTCGCGGAATCGCGCGGATGGCGGAGTGTGACCCCACCTCCGTCAGCCTTCGGCCGACACCTCCTCCCACAAGGGGAGGAGGCTGCCTAGAGCCCGGCGCCTAGACCGCGAATTTCTCCCAGAGCGCCTCGCTCTTGACCACGTCGCGGATGAAGGCGGCGTGGATCGCGCGTTCTTCCTCGGTCGAGCGCGGCGCGAGCGGTCTCGGGCGCGCGCCATATTCGTTGCGGGTCGCGGCGTGGACGGCGGCGGCCCTGGCGACCGAGCTGGTCAGCTCCAGCCGGCGCTCGCGGCCGCCCTTCAGTTCCAGATAGACCGCGGCCAACAGCTTGGCGTCGACGAGCGCGCCGTGCTTCTCGCGCTCGCTGAGCGAGATCTTGAAGCGCTTGCAGAGCGCATCGAGCGAATTGTGCATCCCCGGAAACCGCACGCGGGCCAGGCCGAGCGTATCGATCCAGCGGTCCTCGTGCAGCGGATGGCGGTTCACCACGCCCAGCTCGTGATTGATGAAGTTTCGGTCGAAGGCGGCGTTGTGGGCGATCAGCGGCGCGTCGCCGACGAACTCCAGGAAGGCGTCGACCACCTGCGGATGTTCGAACTTCGGCTTCCCTTTCAGGAAGGCGCCCGACAGCCCGTGCACCCGCTCGGCGTCCGGCGGCATGTCGCGGCAGGGGTCGATGTAGGTGTGGAAGCTGCGCCCGGTCGGGATGAAGTCGTCGATCTCCAGGCAGGCGATTTCCACCAGGCGGTGGCCTTGCGTGGGCTCGAAGCCGGTGGTTTCCGTGTCGAGAACGATCTCGCGCGCCATGACCCTTCATGTGCCCGTTCGGGCGCAGGTTTCAACCGCGCGGAGCGTCGCGGCGTCCTATTGGCGGGGAGAAGCCGGCCTTTGCTGTGGATCGCGCATGACCGCGATGATCTCGGCGACTTGCTGCCGCGCCGGCTCCAGGCCGCGCGAGGTGTCGACCACGAAGTGGGCGCGGGCGCGCTTTTCGGCGTCGGCCATCTGCTGGGCGAGGATGGCGTCGAGGCGTTCCGGGGTCATGCCGTCCCGGGCCAGCACCCGCTCGCGCTGCATCTCCGCGGGCGCGCTGGCCACCACCACGGCGTCGACATTGGCGTGGCCGCCGGTCTCGAACAGCAGCGGGATGTCCAGCACCACCATGTCGGCGCCGTCGGCCTGCGCCTTCGCGAAGAAGCCGACCCGGTCGCGGCCGACCAGCGGGTGGACGATGGCGTTCAGGCGCTTCAGTTCCTCGGGCTTGCCGAGCACCGCATTCCGCAGCGCCTCGCGGTCCACCCGGCCGGCCTTGACCACGCCCGGAAAGGCCGCGCCGACCGGTTCCACCGCCGCGCCGCCTTGGTCATAGAGATCGTGCACCGCGGCGTCGGCGTCATAGACCGGCACGCCCGCCTCGCGGAACATGGCCGCCGTCGTCGACTTCCCCATGCCGATGGAGCCGGTGAGGCCGATCAGGATCACTGGCCGAGCGCCTTCAGCGCGATGGCGCGGACGTCGAGGTCGGCCGGCGGCGGCGCGCCATAGAAGGCCTCGAACGAAGGCCGCGCCTGGCCGATCAGCATGGCCAGGCCATCGACGGTCGGGCGGCCGAGCGCCTGGGCCTGGGCCAGGAACGGGGTGATCAGCGGCTTGTAGACCATGTCCATGACGACACAGCCGTCAGGCGTCGCAGCCAGTGGCAGGTCGAGCGTCTCGCCATTCGCCACGCCCGCCGAGGTGGTGTTGATGACCGCTGTCGCGCCGAAGAAGACCGCTTCCGCGTCCCGCAACTCGTAGGCTTCACCCCCAAGTTCAGCCGCGAGCGCCTCGGCGCGAGCCGGCGTGCGGTTCATGATGCGGATTTCCGGGCAGCCGGCGTCGAGCATGGCGCCGAGTGCGCCGCGAGCCGCGCCGCCTGCGCCGACAATCACCACCGGTCCGGCCTTTGGATCGAACGCCGGCGCCTGCTCGGCGAAAGCCGCCAGGAGGCCCAGACCGTCTGTGTTGTCGGCCCGGATCACGCCGTAGTCATCGAAGGTCAGAAGGTTCGCGGCCTTCGCGCGCCGCGCCCTGGGGTCGGCGTCGTGGGCTGCGGCGAGCGCGGCTTCCTTATAGGGCAGGGTGACGTTCAGCCCAGCCAGAGAGGTGGCGCGCAGGCCGTTGATGAAGTTGGCGAAGCCCAACGCATCAACCTCCAGCGCCACATAGACCCCGTCGATGCCGGCCGCTTCCAGCCAGGCGTTGTGCAGGATCGGGCTGAGCGAGTGGGCGATCGGGCTGCCCACGACACCAGCCACGGCGGTTTTTCCGGTGATGGGGCGGCTCATGGGGTCAGGATCCCGCGCCGGCGCAGCAGATCGAGCAGGCCCATCAGCGGCAGGCCCAGGATGGTGAAATAGTCGCCCTCGATCTTGGAAAACAGCTGCACGCCCAGGCCTTCCAGGCGGTAGCACCCCACCGAGCCCAGCGCCGCCTCGCCCTCGGCGGCGAGGTAGTCCTCGAGAAAGCCGTCGGAGAAATCCCGCATTCTGAGCGTCGCGCTCTGAGTCTCGCGCCAGGTCACCGCGCCGCCCTGGGCGACCACCACCGCCGAATGCAGCATGTGCGGCTTGCCGCGCAGCAGTTTCAGCCGCTCCCGGGCGGCCTCGACGGTTTCAACCTTGTCGTAGAGCCCGCCCTGGAACTCCAGCGTCTGGTCGGCGCCGATCACCAGCTGCGGCCGCCCAACCGACACCGCCAGCGCCTTGTCCTCCGCCAGCGCCTCGGCGATCTGGCGCGGATTGGCCTTTTTCGCGAACAGCGCCGCCTTGGCGACGTCCTCGTCGACGCCGGAGCCCACGGCTTCATAGGCCACGCCCGCGCCGTCGAGCACCGCGCGCCGGGTCGCGCTCTTCGAGGCCAGGATCAGGCCAAGGCTCCCCTGTGTGGGACTCACCCCAGCACCTCGACCTGGCCATGCCCGCCATGCAGCAAATTCAGCACCGCCGCAGCGGTCTCCTCGACGGAACGGCGGGTCACGTCGATCACCGGCCAGCCCTGGCGCTCGTAAAGGCGCCGGGCCTGGACGATCTCATCGCGCACCGCGTCGACGTCGATGTAGGTCGACTCGCGGTTTTCCTTGAGGCTGAGCAGGCGGTTGCGGCGGATCTGGATCAGCCGGTCCGGCGAGATCGACAGGCCCACCACCAGGGTGCTGTTGAGGTTGAACAGCTTTTCCGGCGGCGGGCGGCCCGGCACCAGCGGCACATTGCCGGCCCGCACGCCGCGGTGCGCCAGGTAGATGCAGGTGGGCGTCTTCGAGGTCCGCGAGACGCCCACCAGGATCACGTCGGCCTGTTCCAGGTCCTGGCCGCCCTGGCCGTCGTCGTGGCCGATGGCGTAGTTGAGCGCGTCCATGCGGTTGAAATAGTCGTTGTCGAGCCGCAGGTGCGCGCCGACCCGGGTGGTCGTCGAATAGCCGAGATAGCGCGACATGGCCGAGACCAGGGGGTCGAGCGCCGGGATGCAGGGCATGTCGAGCTTGCGGCAGCCTTCCTCCAGCGCCTCGCGCAGGCCGTCGTCGACGATAGTGTGGATGACGACGCCCGGCGCCTCTTCGATGTCGCCCAGCGCGCGGTCGAGCTGGCGCTGCGAGCGGACCAGCGCATAGATGTGCTCGATCGGCAGGACATTGTCGAAGCGGGCGCAGACCGCGCGCGCCATGGCGTTCAGGGTCTCGCCGGTGGAGTCCGACACCAGGTGGACGTGGAAGTAGGTGGCGAGCCTTGGGGCGGTCGTGGTCACGGGCGGCCTTGCTGAAACGCTTGGGCTCGAAAGAAAGCCTGGGGACGATTCCTGTGGAGCAGTCTTAGCGAACACCGGCCGGAATGGGGATAGATCGCGTGCGCGGGCGGCGCGCGCACTATCCCCATGTATGGGCGGGACGAAAAGGGCCGTTAACGGAGCATTAACCCACCGGCGCGCGGACCGGTGGAAAGCGTCATCCCCGGTTGTCGACAGGATCGCGCGCGGCGTCCGCGGCGCCCCGCGTCGTCCCCGAAGGTCTTAACGAAAGCTTAATTCCCTCAAGGGGGTTTGGGCGGACATCCCCGCTATCCACACCCTTGGTATAACCCGGTAGGGCCGCGGCGGACGGCCTGGGGAGAAGGCCGGAAACGCCACGGCGCCCCGCCGGTCATCCACCGTCTCGACAGGCTCTACCGCCACCTTCGCCACCTATTTTCTAGATTCTTAGAATGAAGAAGAAGGGCAGACCGGGTGAAGGGTTGGGCCGCGCACTTGAGACTTGGGCCGAGAGGCGATTTAAGGCCTGCATGAGCGAGACCCCGCGCCTCTTGAGAGCCCTGGCCGGCGAAACCCTGGACCGTCCGCCGGTCTGGTTCATGCGCCAGGCCGGCCGTTCGCTGCCGGAATACCTGGAGCTGCGGACCCGGGCGAAGGACTTCATCTCCTTCTGCCACAATCCGGAGATGGCGGCGGAGGCGACGCTGCAGCCGATGCGGCGGTTTCCGATGGATGCGGCCATCGTCTTCGCCGACATCCTGCTGATCCCGGGCGCGCTGGGCCAAAAGGTCTGGTTCGAGGCCGGCGAGGGCCCCAGGCTCGGCGAGTTGCCCGACATCGCGCGGATGGCCGACGAGGTCGAGGCCTCCACCGGACGGCTCGCGGCGATCGGCGAAACCCTGGCCCGGGTCCGCGCCGAGCTGGAGCCGGAGCGGGCGCTGATCGGCTTCGCGGGCGGGCCTTGGACGGTGGCCACCTATATGATCGAGGGCCGCGGCTCGCAGCGCGAGGAAGCCCGCACCTTCGCCTACGAGCATCCGGAAAAGCTCGACGCCCTGCTGCAGGTGCTGGTGGATTCCACGGCCCGCTATCTGATCATGCAGGCAAGGTCGGGCGCCCAGGCGCTGAAGATCTTCGAAAGCTGGGCCGAAAGCCTGGCCGAGGACGTGTTCGAACGCCTCGTCATCGCGCCGCACCGGGCCATCGTCGAACAGGTGCGGGCGGCCGGCGTCACCGCGCCCTTCATCGGCTTCCCGCGCGGCGCCGGCGCACTGGTGGAAAACTACGCTCGCGCCGTGCCGGTGGAAGGCGTCGCGCTCGACACCCAGGCCAGCGCCGCGCTCGGCCAGCGCCTGCAGGCCGGCGGCAAGACCATCCAGGGCGCGCTCGACAACCTCTTGCTGCGCGCCGGCGGCCCGGCGCTCGACGCCCGGGTCGAGACCCTGCTCGAGCAGTGGGGCGACCGGCCTTACATCTTCAATCTCGGCCATGGGGTGATCCCCGACACGCCGATCGAGAACATCGCCCGCGTGGTGGCGCGTGTGACCGGCAAGCCGGTGAAGGCGATGGCCGCGGAGTGACCAAGCTTGCGGTGGTCCTGTTCAATCTCGGCGGGCCGGACAGTCTGAAGGCCGTAAAGCCGTTTCTTTTCAATCTGTTCCGTGATCCGGCCATCATCACCCTCCCAGCGGTGGCGCGCCTGCCGCTGGCGGCGATGATCTCGACGACGCGGGCGCGGATGGCGCAGGCCAACTACGCCATGATGGGCGGCGCCTCGCCGCTGCTGCCGGAGACGCAGGCTCAGGCGCGAGCGTTGGAAGCCGAGCTCAAGGCCATGGACCTCGACGTCGAGGCCCGCTGCTTCATCGCCATGCGCTACTGGAAACCGTTTGCGAAGGAGGCGGCGGTGCAAGTCGCGGCGTTCGGCCCCGACGAGATTGTGCTGCTGCCGCTCTATCCGCAGTATTCGACGACGACGACGG
Source organism: Phenylobacterium sp. (assembly GCF_035309685.1). Taxonomy (GTDB): domain Bacteria; phylum Pseudomonadota; class Alphaproteobacteria; order Caulobacterales; family Caulobacteraceae; genus Phenylobacterium. The sequence goes on along the minus strand of NZ_DATGEX010000016.1, from coordinate 30,285 downwards.
CCTCGTCGCTGAAAGACTGGCTCGCAGTCTATAAGGGGCCGGGCCGCACGCGCACGGTCTGCTGCTATCCGACGGCGATGGGCCTCATCGACGCGCACGTGGCGGCGATCCGCCGGGTTTGGGAGGACGCCGGCAGACCTGAGGGCCTACGCCTGTTGTTCTCCGCCCACGGCCTGCCGCAGCAGATCGTCGACGATGGCGACCCCTACGAAGCGCAAGTCGAGGCCACAGCGGCGGCGATCGCGCAGCGCCTGCCCGAGTTCGCCGACTGGCGGGTCTGCTACCAGAGCCGGGTCGGGCGGCTGAAGTGGCTGGGACCCTCGACCGACGACGAGATCCGCCGGGCGGGGTCCGAGAGCAGGGGCGTGCTGATCGCGCCCATCGCATTCGTCTCCGAGCACGTGGAGACGCTCGTCGAGCTCGACCACGACTACGCCAAGGTCGCCAGGGCGGCGGGTTGCGCGCCCTACCTGCGCGCGCCGACGCCCGGCGTGCAGGAGGCCTTCATCGCCGAGTTGGCCCGCGCGGCGCTCGACGCGGCCGGCCGGGACGCGGGGCCCGCGCCGCACGGGCCTTGGCGCTGTCCCGCGGGCCATGCGAAATGCGCGCTCCGGAGCGGGAGCGGGGCATGACCGGCGCCTACAATCTGCTGATTGGCCTGCACATCGTCGCGGTCATCGCCTGGATGGCCGGGCTGATGATGCTGCCGAGGCTCTTCGCCTACCATACCGAGACCGCGCCGCCCGGCAGCGAGTTCGACGCCCATTTCACCCGCTGGGAAGGTAAGGTGATCAAGATCATCCTGCTGCCGGCCATGGGGCTTGTCTGGGGCCTGGGTCTTTCGCTGATCTATGTGGATAGCCAGATAAGGGGCGTCGGCTTCCTCGCCGAGCCCTGGATGCTGACCAAGATCGCCGGCATCGTCTTCGTGACCGGCTGGCACGGCTTCATCAGCGACGCCCACAGGGGCTTCGTCGCCGGCCGCCGCGACCGGACCGCGAAGTTCTGGCGGATGACCAACGAGCTGCCGTTCCTGGTCGCCATCGTCATGGTGCTCGCCGTCACCACCAAGTTCGGCAACCACTAGGCCGCACCCGGCCATCGGGCTGGAATCCTTGACCCGAAGCGGTCTTCGTGGTTCGGATCACCTCGCGTGTTCCCGACAAGGACACGTCCCGCCTTATCTCCGGCCCTCGCGTGCGTCTCGCCGCAAGCGGTCCGGCTCCCAAAGAAGACGAACCACAACGGCGTCCGCGCCCACATCTTAAGACCAGCCCGCGCCCGGACTCCGTCCGGCTCCGTGGGCGAACACGAGTGAATGCCCATGCAAGACGAAAACGAAACCCCCACCGAAGACAACATCGGCGAAGACGCCGCGCCTGAAACCGCCGCGCCGGACCTGGAGGCCGCTGAGGCCGAGGCTGCCGAAGCCATCGCCGAGGACGAGGCCGCCCACGAGCCGGAAGAGCCCTCCGAGGTCGCCAACACCATCGCCAAGATGGGGCTGACCCGGATGAGCCTGCAGGAGCTGAAGGACAAGGCCCCGGCCGACCTCCTGGCCTTCGCCGAGCTCTTCGAGATCGAAAACGTGAACTCCATGCGCAAGCAGGACATCATGTTCGCGATCCTCAAGGTGCTGGCCGAGGAAGGCGTCGAGATCTCAGGCTCCGGCACGCTAGAAGTGGTGCAGGACGGCTTTGGCTTCCTGCGCTCGCCGGAAGCCAACTACCTGCCGGGCCCCGACGACATCTACGTCAGCCCCTCGCAGATCCGGAAGTTCGGCCTGCGCACCGGCGACTCGGTCGACGGCGCCATCCGCGCGCCCCGCGAGGGCGAGCGCTACTTCGCGCTCGTGAAGGTCGACCTGACCAACTTCGAGAACCCGGAGAACGTCCGGCACAAGGTGCTGTTCGACAACCTGACGCCGCTCTACCCGGACCAGCGCCTGAAGATGGAGATCGACGATCCCACCCTGAAGGACCGCTCCGGCCGGGTGATCGACATCGTCGCGCCGCTCGGCAAGGGCCAGCGTTGTTTGATCACCGCGCCGCCCCGCGTGGGCAAGACGGTGATGCTGCAGAACATCGCCAAGTCGATCGAGACCAACCACCCCGAGTGCTACCTGATCGTGCTGCTGATCGACGAGCGCCCCGAGGAAGTCACCGACATGCAGCGCACGGTGAAGGGCGAGGTCATCTCCTCGACCTTCGACGAGCCGGCCACGCGGCACGTGCAAGTGGCTGAAATGGTTATCGAAAAGGCCAAACGCCTGGTCGAGCACAAGCGGGACGTGGTGATCCTGCTGGACTCCGTGACCCGCCTGGGCCGCGCCTACAACACCGTGGTGCCGTCGTCCGGCAAGGTGCTGACCGGCGGCGTCGACGCCAACGCCCTGCAGCGCCCCAAGCGCTTCTTCGGCGCGGCGCGGAACATCGAGGAGGGCGGCTCGCTGACCATCATCGCCACGGCGCTGATCGACACCGGCAGCCGGATGGACGAGGTGATCTTCGAAGAGTTCAAGGGCACCGGTAACTCGGAAATCGTGCTCGACCGCAAGGTCGCCGACAAGCGCGTCTATCCGGCCATCGACGTGATCAAGTCCGGCACCCGCAAGGAAGAGCTGATCACGCCCAAGGAACACCTGACCAAGACCTACATCCTGCGCCGGATCCTGGGCCCGATGGGCGCCCAGGACGCCATCGAGTTCCTGCTCGACAAGCTGCGGTCTTCGAAGACCAACGATGAGTTCTTCCAGTCGATGAACACCTAGAGCGGGCGGCGCTACCGGCGCTACCAGTTCTACTTGTGTTTCACGTGAAACAAGCGCCGTCGCTTCAGCCGAAGCGGCGGTGCTTTTCGTTCAGGGAATGAGCAGACTGGAGCCCGTCGTGGCCCGGCTCTCCAGCGCCTCGTGCGCCTTGGCCGCGTCGGCGAGGGGGAAGGTCTGGCCGATTTCGATCGTGACCTTGCCCGAGCCGATCATCTCGAACAGCGCCGCGGCGCTGGCGTCCAGCTCCTCGGTGGTCAGCTGATAGTCGGCCATGGTCGGGCGGGTGAAGAACAAGGAGCCGTTGATCATCAGCTGGCGGCCCTCCACCGGCGGCGGCGGGCCCGAGGCGTTGCCGAAGCTCACGAAGACGCCGCGTTTGCCAAGGCTCTTCAGCGTACCCTCGAAGGTGTCCTTGCCCACCGAGTCGTAGGCCACCGGCACGCCCTTGCCTTCGGTGATCCGGCGGACCTCCGCGGCCACGTCCTGGTCGCGGTAGAGGATGACGTGGTCGGCGCCCAGCTCACGCACGCGCGCCGCCTTCTCCTCCGAACCGACGGTGGTGATCACCGTCGCGCCCAAGGCCTTCAGCCACTGGACCGCGATCTGCCCGACCCCGCCGGCGCCGGCATGCCAGAGCACCGTTTCGCCGGGCTCGACCTTGTGCAGCCGCCGCACCAGGAATTCGACCGTCATCCCCTTGAGCAGGGCGGCCGCGGCGGTCCTGAGGTCGACGCCATCGGGAACCGCCACCGCGCGCTCGGCGGCGACGACCGACTTCTCAGCGTAGGAGAAGGTGGTCCCGGCGGCCGCCACCCGGTCGCCGACCTTGAAGCGGGTGACGCCGTCGCCGAGGGCCTCGACCACCCCGGCCGCCTCGCCGCCCAGGCCGGAGGGCAGCTTCATCGGATAGAGGCCGGAGCGCAGGTAGGTCTCGATGAAGTTGATGCCGATCGCCTCGTGGCGGATCAGCAGCTGGCCAGCACGGGGCTGCGGGGCGTCGATCTCGACGAGCTTCAGGACCTCAGGCCCGCCGGTCTGTTCGAAGCGGATCGCGCGCATCAGCCCTCTTCCCCAGCTTTCAGGGTCCGTTGGAAGAAAGTGAGGGTGCGGCCGTTGGCGAGCTTGGCGGCCGCGGCGTCATAGTGCTCGCCGCCTTCGCGGGCGAAGGCGTGGTCGCAGCCCGGGTAGGTGTGGATCTCGATCTGCGGATGGTCCTTGAGTGCGGCGAGGATCACCGCCTGCGCCGGCTTGGGCACGAACTGGTCCTCCTCGGCGATGTGCATCAGCAGCGGGTGGGTCAGCTTCTCCGCCTCTGCCACCCGGTTTTCCAGGCCCACGCCATAGTAGGAAACGCTCGCGTCGGCGTCGGTGCGGGTGGCGGTCAGGAAGGCGAGCTGCCCGCCCAGGCAGTAGCCCACCGCGCCGACCTTGCCGTTGCAGCCGGCATCCTTGCGGATGTGGGCGATGGTGGCGGCGATGTCGCCGACGCCGGCCTCCACGTCGAAGGCGTTGAACAGTTCGAAGGCCCGTTTCCACTCGGCTTCCGACTTGTCGGTGATGTCGATGTCGGGCTCGATCCGCCAGAAGAGGTCGGGGCAGATCGCCAGATAGCCCTGGGCGGCCAGGCCGTCGGTGATGTCGCGCATCACCTGGTTCACGCCGAAGATTTCCTGGATCACAACGACCGCCGGCGCGTCAGGCTTGGCGGGTCTGGTGACATAGGCGCTGAAGGTCCCGTCCGTTGTCGCAATCGTCGTCCGCTCGCCCATGGTCGTCTCCGGTTTCCGTAAGCTTCGATGTCTGCGCTACTAGCGCGCGGGGCCGTCACGCGGCCATATGCAATCCGAAGCGGGAGCTTGCGGCATGAAGATGACGATCGAGGTGGACTGCACGCCCGAGGAGGCCCGCCGGTTCATGGGCCTGCCGGATGTCAGCGCGCTGAACGAGCACCTGGTCAATGAGATGAAGGGCCGGATCGAGGCCAACATGTCGATGATCTCGCCCGACGAGCTGGTGAAGAACTGGATGAGCTTCGGGGCCGGCGCCCAGGAGCAGTTCCGCAAGCTGATGGAAGTCGGGATGAGCGCCGCGACCCGCAAATGACCGACAGCATCTTCGCGCCCGCGACGGCGGCGGGCCGCGCGGCGGTGGCGGTGGTGCGGCTTTCGGGACCTGAGACACGGGCGGCGATCCGCGCGCTGGCCGGGCGGCTGCCGGCAGCGCGGCGGGCCAGCCTTCGCTGGCTGAAGGATGCGCAGGGCAGGGCGATCGACGAGGCCCTGGTGCTCTGGATGCCCGCGCCCGCGAGCTACACCGGCGAAGACAGCGCCGAATTCCACGTCCACGGCGGCCCAGCCGTGGTCGCCGCCCTGGTCGAGGCGCTCGCGGGCCTCGGCCTGCGGCTGGCCGAGCCCGGGGAATTCACGAGGCGCGCCTTCGAGCACGGCAAGCTGGACCTCGCCCAGGCCGAGGGGGTCGCCGACCTGGTGGATGCCGAGACGGAGGGCCAGAGGCGCCAGGCGCTCGCCCAGCTGGGCGGGCGGCTCTCCGGCGTCCAGGCCCGCTGGCGCGACGGGCTCGTGCGCGCCTCGGCGATGCTGGAGGCGGCGGTCGATTTCCCCGACGAGGAGCTGCCGGCCGACGTGGCGGGGCGGGCGCGGCCGATCCTGGAGATCCTGGCCGACGAACTGGAGGCCGCCGCCGCCGACGTGGCGCGGGGCGAGCAGGTGCGGGAAGGCTTCCGCATCGCGCTGCTGGGCGCGCCCAACGCCGGGAAGAGCACGCTGTTGAACGCGCTTGCCAAACGCGAGGCGGCCATCGTCTCGGCGACGCCGGGAACGACGCGGGACATCATCGAGGTCCCCATGGTGCTGGGCGGCTACAAGGCAGTCATCGCCGACACCGCGGGCCTGCGCAAAACAGACGACGAGATCGAGGCGGAGGGCGTGCGCCGCGCCGAGGCCTGGGCGGAGAGCGCCGGCCTGCGCGTCTGGCTGGTCGACGGCTACGGCGACCCCGACCCCGAGGTCCCGGCCTCGCTGCGCAAGGGCGACATCGTGCTCCTCACCAAGCGCGACCTGGGCGAGGGCCTCGACGGCCTGCCGGGCGAGCCCTTCACCGCCAGGAGCCCCAACGACGTCGCCTGGCTGGAGCGGTCCCTGACTGAAACGGTCGTCGAGTCACTCGGCGGCTCCGAATTCCCCGCGGCCACCCGCCTGCGCCATCGCGAACTGCTCACCGAGGCGGCCACTCGCCTGCGCCACGCGCTCGCCGAGGACAACGCCCTCGAACTGGCGGCGGAGGATGTCCGCCTGGCCGCCCGGGCGCTCGACCGCATCACCGGCCGGATCGACCCGGAGGAGGTGCTGGGGCGGATCTTCGCGACCTTCTGCATCGGGAAGTGAGCGCGCCTCGTTGTTTCACGTGAAACACCCAGTTCCTCACCCGCTTCAGCGGGGGAGGGGGACCACGAAGTGGCGGAGGGGGCGCTGGTCCAGGCTCTGAGCACGACCCCAGCGCCCCCTCCGTCAGGTTCGCTGCCACCTCCCCCGCACGCTGCCGCTACGGGGGAGGAACTGGAGGCCGTGACCCCAGCGCTTCGATCCCTTATATGCAGCCGCCTATGACCTGGGACGTGATCATCATCGGGGGCGGGCACGCCGGCTGCGAGGCCGCGGCGGCCGCGGCGCGGTTCGGCGCGCACACCCTGCTGCTCACCCACAAGCTCGAGACGATCGGCGAGATGAGCTGCAACCCGGCGATCGGGGGCCTGGGCAAGGGGCATCTGGTCCGCGAGATCGACGCGCTCGACGGGCTGATGGGCCGGCTGGGCGACCAGGCCGGGATCCAGTTCCGCCTGCTCAACCGCTCCAAGGGCGCCGCCGTGCGCGGGCCGCGCTCACAGATCGACCGCAAGCTCTATCGCGAGGCCATGCAGGCGGAGCTCGCCGCCACGCCGAACCTGGAGATCGTCGCGGAAGCCGTCGAAGACCTGATTCTCGACGATGGCGTCGTCGTGGGCGTGCTGGGCCAGAGCGGGACGGCCTATCGGGCCGCCCGGGTGGTGCTGACCACCGGCACCTTCTTCAAAGGGGTGATCCACCGGGGCGACGAACGGATTCCCGCCGGCCGAGTGGGCGATGCGCCCGCCATCGGGCTTTCCGACCGGCTCTATGCGTCTGGCCTGAAGATGGGCCGGCTGAAGACCGGCACGCCGGCGCGGCTGGACGGCCGCACCATCGCCTGGGACCGGCTGGAGATGCAGGCGGCGGACGCCGAACCCGTGCCGTTCTCCTTCCTGACCGAGCGCATCGACGTCCCGCAGATCGAGTGCGGCATCACCTACACCACCGCCGAGACCCACAAGATCATCGCCGAGCGCCTGGGCGAGAGCGCGGTCTATGGCGGCAAGACCACCGGCATCGGCCCACGCTACTGCCCCTCTATCGAGGACAAGGTGGTTCGCTTCGCCGACAAGACCAGCCACCAGGTGTTCCTGGAGCCCGAGGGCCTGGACGATCCGACCGTCTATCCGAACGGCGTCTCCACCTCGGTGGCCGAGGACACCCAGGACCTTTTCCTGCGCACCATGCCGGGGCTCGAAGCCGTGCAGGTGTTCCGCTACGGCTACGCCATCGAATACGACTATGTGGACCCCCGCGAGCTCTATCCGACCTTAGAGGCCAAGCGGCTGCCGGGTCTGTACCTGGCCGGCCAGATCAACGGCACCACCGGATATGAGGAGGCGGGCGCCCAGGGGTTGGTGGCGGGCCTGAACGCGGCCCGCGCGGCCTCCGGCGCCGATCCGGCCGCCTTCGCCCGCGACGAGGCCTATATCGGCGTGCTGATCGACGATCTGGTCACCCGCGGCGTCACCGAGCCCTATCGGATGTTCACCAGCCGCGCCGAGTTCCGCCTGATCCTGCGCGCCGACAACGCCGACCAGCGGCTGACCGCCAAGGGCGAGGCCCTGGGCGTGGTGGGGTCGATCCGCGCCAAGGCGTTCGGCGCGAAGGCCGCGGCCCTGGCCGAGGCTCGCGCGATGGCGATCAGCCTGACCCTGACGCCCTCGGCGGCCGAAAAGGCCGGCCTGCCGGTCAAGGCCGACGGCCAGCGGCGGAACCTGATCGAACTGCTGGCCTATCCGACGATCGGCTTCGACGATCTGGCCCGCATCTGGCCGCAGATCAGCGCCTGGGCGCCTGCGGTGCGCGAGCAGATCGAGATCGACGCCTCCTATGCCGGCTATCTCGACCGCCAGGCCGCCGACGTCGCCGCCTTCCGCCGCGACGAGGACCTGACCCTGCCGGCCGGCCTCGACTACGCGACGGTCGGCGGCCTTTCCAACGAGGCCCGCGAAAAACTCAATGCCGTCAAGCCCTTGACCTTGGGCCAAGCGGCCCGGATCGAGGGCGTGACCCCCGGCGCGCTCACCGCCCTGCTGGCCCATGTCCGCCGCCGCGCCGCCGCCTGATCTGGCGGAGAATGGGGCGCCCGCCGTCCCGCTGATGGATGCGGCCGGCTTTCAGGCCGTCAGCGGGGCTACGCCCGCCCAGATGGCCGACCTGGAGCGCTTCCGGCTGATGCTCGCCGAACGCAACGAGGTGATGAACCTGGTCGGGCCGGCGAGCCTGCCCGACTTCTGGTCGCGCCACGCCTGGGATAGCGCCCAGCTGCTCAAACTGGCCCCGCAGGCGCGCGCCTGGGCGGACCTGGGAGCCGGCGCCGGTCTGCCCGGCCTGGTGCTGGCCATACTCGGAAAAGGCGTCATCGGCTTCCACGTCGACCTCGTGGAGAGCATGACCAAGCGGTGCAAGTTCCTCTCCGAAGTGGTTGCGGAACTGCAGCTTCCGGCCACAGTCCACAACGCGCGTGCGGAAAACCTCGATCTAACTGTGGAGATCGTCACCGCGCGGGCTTGTGCGCCGCTTCACCGCCTGTTGGGGTATGCCCGGCCCTACCTTCAGGGCGGCGCCACCGGCCTGTTCCTCAAAGGACAGGATGTGGTAGCCGAGATGAAGGAAGCCGCTAGATATTGGGAATATGAGGCTGACGTCGTGCCATCCAAAAGCGACCCTCGGGGCCGCATCGTTCGCGTGAAAAGGCTCGGCCGTGCCCGCAAGGTCTGACCACCCGATGAGAGTGCTGGTCGTCGCCAACCAGAAGGGCGGCGTCGGCAAGACCACGACCGCGATCAACCTGGGGACCGCGCTGGCCGCCGTGGGCGAACGCGTGCTGCTGATCGACAGCGATCCGCAGGGCAACGCCTCGACGGGCCTGGGCATCGGCCGCGCGCTGCGCAAGCACACCCTCTACGACGTGCTGATGGGCGAAAAGACCCTGGCCGAGGGCGTGGTGAAGTCGACGGTGCCGGGCCTTGACGTCGTGCCGTCGGATCCAGACCTCTCCGGCGTCGAGATGGAATTGGCCCAGGAAGCGCGGCGTTCCTACAAGCTGCGCGATGCGCTCGACGCCGTGCGCGAGGCCCAGACCTACAGCTACGTCCTGATCGACTGCCCGCCGTCGCTGAACCTCTTGACCGTCAACGCCATGGCGGCGGCCGACGCGGTGCTGGTGCCCCTGCAGTGCGAGTTCTTCGCGCTGGAGGGCCTGACCCAGCTGATGCGCACCATCGACCTGGTCCACACCAGCCTCAATCCGAAGCTGGAGATCCAGGGGATCGTGCTGACCATGTTCGACCGCCGCAACGGTCTCTCGGCCCAGGTGGCCAACGACGTGCGCAACCACTTCGGCGAGACGGTCTATCAGACGGTGATCCCGAGGAACGTGCGGGTCTCCGAGGCGCCGTCGTTCGGCAAGCCCGCGCTGGTCTACGATCTGAAATGCGCGGGGAGCCAGGCCTACCTGCGGCTCGCCCGCGAGGTGGTGCTGCGCGAACGCGCCCGCCGCAAGCAAGCGGCGTAAGGGAGCTATCGATGGCCAGAGGTCTCGGCCGGGGGCTTTCCGCCCTGTTGGACGACGCGAGCGACGGCGACCCGCCCGGCGGCCCGGGCGAGGGTGTGCGCGAGATCCCCATCGAGCTGGTGCACCGCAATCCGGAACAGCCGCGGCGGCACTTCCCGGAGGCGGAGATCGCCGAACTCGAGGCTTCGATCCGCGACAAGGGCGTGCTGCAGCCGATTCTGGTGCGGCCCTCGCCCAAGACCCAGGGCGAATATGAGATCGTCGCCGGCGAGCGCCGCTGGCGCGCGGCGCAGAAAGCAGGCCTCAAGGCCATACCGGCGCTGGTGCGGGTGCTGGACGACGACAAGGCCTTCGAGATCGCCATCGTCGAGAACGTCCAGCGCGAAGACCTCAACGCCATGGAGGAGGCTCAGGCCTACCAGACGCTGATGCGGCGCATGGCCTACACCCAGGACAAGGCCGCCGCGGCGGTTGGCAAGTCGCGCAGCCACGTGGCCAACACCCTGCGCCTGCTGCAGCTGCCCGACAGCGTGCAGGACCACGTGCTGTTCGGCCGCCTGACCGCGGGCCACGCGCGGGCGATCCTCAGCGCCGCCTTCCCCGAGGTCCTGGCCCAAACCATTGTCGACAAAGGACTTTCCGTCCGCGACGCCGAGGCGCTCGCCAAGCGCAAGGACGGCGGGGCGGCCAAGAAGGCGTCCGGCCCGCGCCGCGCGGGCAAGAACACCGACACCGCCGCGCTGGAGGTCGATCTGGAGGATGCGCTGGGCATGAGCGTCGACATCGTCGACCGCGATGGCGCGGGGGAACTGCGGATCAAATACGCCACCCTCGAACAGCTCGACGAGCTCTGCCGCAGGCTGACCCGCCGATGATGCGCCTCTCATGATCCTGGCGAGCGGCAACCGCGTGCGTCTGCGCACCATCGGCGTGCGCGACCTGAAGGCCGCCACGGCGCACAGATATACGCTCTCGATCACCGAGCCGATGACCGATCCGGACCATGCGCGCCGCGCGCTGGACCAGACCGGCTTCTGGCAGCCCAAGGCCGGCGCCTGCGCCATCGAAAGCCTGGTCGAGGGCGACAATGGCCGCCTGATCGGCACCCTGCAGTTCTATGGCGCGGGGCCGGGCATCCATGGCCTGGAGATCGGCTATGTCCTGCACAGCGAGGACGACCGGGGTAAGGGCTATGCCTCTGAGGCGCTGCGGCTGTTCTCCGACCTGCTGTTCGCCGAGCACCCGGAGTGCCACCGCCTGCAGCTGATCATCGAGACTTGGAACGACGCTTCGGCGCGCCTGGCCGAGGCCTGCGGCTACGCGAGCGAAGGCATATTGCGCAAGGCCGGCTATTCCAGCCCCGACCAGCCATCGGATTGTTTCGTATATTCAAGGGTTAGGGACTAGCTCCCCGGTGTCATCCCGGTTTCGCGAAGCGAAGACCGGGACCCAGGATCACCGAGCCGCCGGAAGAACGCGACCGCGCCGCAGGCTCAAATCCCACGGCGGAGATCATGGGTCCCGGACAAGCGCTAGGCGCTTTCCGGGATGACCCAAGGCCGGGTGATCAGCCCTCGCCGTCGTCGTCGGCGGCCTTGGCCTTCTGGTCGATGTTGGTGGGCGCGGTCTTGTGGCCGGTGCGGTCCTCTTCGCGCGCGCCCTGCAGGATGCCGACGAGGCCGTAGTTCCCTTCGTGGCAGGCGTATTCGTAGACCTGGCCGGTGATCTTGGAGAACTCGTACTCGCCGCCCCAGGGCTGGGCGAAGACGGTGGGGTCCTCCACCCAGAACGAATAGTGCAGGCGGTCCTTGGCGGTGCGCGTGAAGCGCTCAGTGACCTTCAGGTGCTCCGACGCGCCGCGGAACACCTGTTCCGGGTTGAAGTTGGTGGTCTCGACCACCAGCGAATTGCCCTCCCAGTGGCCGATGGAGTCGCCCATCCAGGGCCGCACGGACGCCGGGATATGGGTCGAGGTGTTCAGCCGGATGTGGCGGATGTCGTGGACCATCTCCACGTCGATGGCGACCTCGTCCTTGGTCTGCACGAACTGGTAGGTGTTGTTGTAGAGCCCCGGCAGCATCACCGGGCCTGAGGAGTTGCCGAACGAGAGCAGGCAGCGCTCCCCGAGCGCGCGGGTCTCGGGATTATCGCTGGGGCCGGCGCCGGGCTTCAGCGTGCGCTGGCCGAACTGATTGACCTTCACGTCCTTGCGCATCGGCACGCGGCCGTCGGAGGTGGTGGTGATGAAGCCGTTGCGGGGCTGGCCGTTCACCCGCATGACCACGCTGCCCGGGTCGGTCCAGGCGGCGTTGTAGTTGCAGTTGGTGCCGCGGCCGCCGGAGCAGTCGGCCGGCAGGTCGGTGACCTTGGCGTTGGGATCGGTGGGCTTGTTGCCGAGATCGATCTGGGCCTTGGTCTTGCCCTCGATCTTCTGGGTCTGGGCCTCGGTCAGCACCAGGCTCGCCCCGTCGCGCGGGTTGCGCTCCAGGCGGGTGACCGTGGCGCTGGTCCAGACGCCCTGCAGGTCGGGATGGCCGTCGGCGGCCAGCGGCGCCTTGTAGCCGGTCTTCGGTGGCGTCGGCGGCTGGGCCGACGCCGGGGCCGCGGGCAGGACCAAAGTTCCCAGAACCGTCGAAAAGACTAACGCCTTCAGTCCCTTGGCCGACATGACACGCTCCCGGATGTCTTTGCAGTCATTGCTGCTTATGGGCGCAAGTATCCGGGCCTTCGGCGCTCACCGCAAGTGCGGCGCTTACAGCCCCAGCCGCCGCGCCCTGGCGGCCACCGCCAGCGCCAGCCGCTCGGCGATCAGCTGGTCCGGCGAGCCCGCGGTCTTGCACAGGCGGTCGGCGTTGAGGATCTCCGGCTGGATGCGGTCGAGCTCGTCGAGGTTCCACGACCGCGCCTGACGCAGGAACTCCCGCTCCTGCTTCCAGAAGACGCCCGCCGCCTTCGCCGCCTCCTGCATCCCGGCGCCGTTCTTGGCCAGCGTCAGCGCGCGGCGCAGGCGGCCCAGGTGCATGCCCATGGCGCGCACCGCCGCGGGCCCGCCTTCGCCCTCCTGCGCGGCGCGCCGCAGGCCCGCCTGCGCTTCGCCCAGCCGTCCGCCGAAGGCGTCGACGGCGGCGTCGGAGAGCGAGGCCTCCGGCTCGACGCCCAGGAACGGCTCCAGATCGGCCGGCGTCGCCGTCGCCCCGCTGCCGGGGCCGAGGTAGAGGGCCAGGCGCTCGATCTCCTGGCGCGCGACGCCGCGCTCCTTGGGCATCCGCGCCACGAACATCGCCAGCGCCTCGCCGGTCAGCGAGAGGTTGTCCTTGGCCAGGCTGTCCCGCACCTGGCGCGCGACATCGCCGGGTTCGTCCTCGTAGCAGGGGATGGTCGCGACGCCATTGGCCTTCTCCGCCGCCTTGCGCAGCGCCGAGTCGCGGCCAAGGGCGCCCGCCTCGATCAGCAGGAAGGCGTCGGGATTGAGCTCGCCGGCGGCATGCCTGGTCAGGGCCTCGGCGGCCAGCTTGTCGAGGGCCGCCTTCTCGGTGGCGAACCGCAGGCGCACCAGCCGCCGGCCGCCCATCAGCGACTGTGCCGCAAGTTCGCCCTCAAGGCGGCCCGCATCGGCGTCCAGGTCGCCGTCGGTGAGCTGGGCCACGTCGAAGGGATCGTTGGGGTCCTTGGCGATCTTGCCGGCCAGCTGCTGGCCGCGCTCGCGCACCACGCCGAGGTCACGGCCGTAGATCAGGGCGGCGCGGACGTCGCCGTCAGGTCGGCTCAGGAACCGCTCGATGTCCGGGCGCTTGCCGAGGATCATCTTGAGCCTCAGTCTCCGGTGGGCAGGCCCGTCGGGGTCACCGAATTGGCCGGCGGCGGGACCACCTTGGGCGCGGTCTTGGCGTGCGGCTCGCCGGTCGCCAGCCAGGCGGCGACCTCCAGCTGGATACGGCGCGCGGCCTCCTGCGCCACCCGGTCGGCGGCGTCCTGCTCCTCGGCGATCGAGCCGTAGGGCTGGTCGGGGGAATCGTAGGTGACCTCGGCCCGGACCCGGCCCTTCTTGACGATCTCGCCGGACGGCATACTGGCCAGCGTATAGTCGGCGGTCAGCACATATTCGTAGCGGCTGGCGACGTTGTCGGTGCGGATGCCGCGCGGGTAGCGCGCCTCGGACATGGCCAGGCGCATGGTGTAGGCGGCCGGCGCGTTGTGGTCCTTGGCGAAGGCGTCGTCGAGGTGCTGGCGGATCAGGAAGCCGGTGCGGCCCTGCGGCGCCACCACATTGATGCTGGCCAGCTTCGAATTGACCCCCGGCGCGGCGTAGAGCGGCGTGAAGCCGCAGCCGCCGAGCAGCAGGCTCGCGCCGAGCGCGGCGCCAACCGCCAGGAGCGTGCGGGCATGTTTGCGGACGGGGGCCACCTAGGCGGCCACGATATTGACGATGCGGTCGGGCACCACGATCACCTTGCGGATAGTCAGGCCCTCTAGGCGCCGCGCAATCTCGGGATCGTCAAGCACCATCTTCTCCACATCGGCCGCCGAGGCCCCGGCGGGCGCCGATATTTCGCCCCGCCGCTTGCCGTTCACCTGTACCGGCAGGGTGCGCATGGCGTCCTCAGTGAGCGCCGGATCGAAGGCCGGCCAGGGGGCCATGGCCGCCATGCCCTGGCCGCCGACGCGGATCCAGCACTCCTCCGCCAGGTGCGGCGTGAAGGGGGCGATCAGCCGGGCGAAGGCCGACAGCGCCTCGTGGCGGGCGGCCAGCAGGGCGGGCGAGGCGCCCGCCGCGGGGTTGGCCTTCAGCAGGTTCAGGAACTCGTACAGCCGGGCGATGCCGGAGTTGAAGCGGAAGCCGTCGATGGCCTCGGTGACCTGCTTGGTCAGCTTGTGGGTGGCGCGGCGCACGGCGGTGGCCGCGTCATCGTCGCCCCCCTTGGCGTTCTCGGCGCCGGCCTGCGCGCCCGCCGGCTGGCTCTCGAACTCTTCCCAGACGCGGTTGACGAACCGCCAGGCGCCCTGGACGCCGGCGTTGGACCACATGGCGTCGCGCTCCGGCGGGCTGTCGCTCAGCACGAAGAGGCGCGCGGCGTCGACGCCGTAGACGTCGAAGATCTCCTCCGGCGCGACGGTGTTGCGCTTGGACTTCGACATCTTCTCGACGTCGCCGATCACCACCTCGGCGCCGGTCTCGATCAACTTGGCGCGGCGCGACTTGCCCTCCGCGACGATCTCGACGTCCTTGGGCTCGACCCATTCGCCGCTCTGCTTGCGGTAGGTCTCGTGGGTGACCATCCCCTGCGTGAACAGGCCCGCGAAGGGCTCGCGCATGCTCAGCTGGCCGTCGTCGGCCAGCGCCTTGGTCACGAACCGCGCATAGAGCAGGTGCAGCACCGCGTGCTCGATGCCGCCGATGTACTGGTCGACCGGCAGCCAGTAGTCGGCCGCGGCCTTGTCGATCGGCTGGGCGAAGTCCGGATTGGCGAAGCGGGCGAAGTACCAGGACGAGTCCACGAAGGTGTCGAGCGTATCGACCTCCCGCGTCGCCGGTCCGCCGCAGGCCGGGCAGGTGGTGTGCTTCCAGGTCGGGTGGCGCGCCAGCGCATTGCCGGGCTTGCCGAACTCCAGATCGTCGGGCAGCGCGATGGGGAGCGCCGATTTCGGCAGCGGGACGACGCCGTCCCTGTCGCAATGCACCACGGGAATCGGGCAGCCCCAGGCGCGCTGGCGGGCCACGCCCCAGTCGCGCAGGCGGAAGACCGTCGCGCCGACGCCCTGGCCCTGGGCTTCCATCTGGGCGATGGCGGCGGCCTTGGCGGCCTCCACGTCCAGGCCGTCCAGGAACTGCGAGTGAAAGATGGTCCCCGGGCCCACATAGGGCTCGTCGCCGATGGCGAAGGTGGCGGGATCTTCCCCAGGCGGCAGCACCACCGGGATCACCGGCAGCTTGTATTTGTGGGCGAAATCCAGGTCGCGCTGGTCGTGCGCCGGGCAGCCGAAGAGGGCGCCCGCGCCATAGTCCATCAGCACGAAGTTGGCGATCCAGACCGGCAGCTCCCAGCTGGGATCGAAGGGGTGCTTGACCCTAACCCCGGTGTCGAAGCCCAGCTTCTCGGCGGTGTCGATCTCGGCCTGGGAGGCCCCGCCCTTGCGGCATTCCTCGATGAAGGCCTGGGCGGCGGCGTTCTTCGCCGCGACCTGCTGGGCTAGCGGGTGATCGGCGGCGATGGCCACGAAGCTCGCGCCGAACAGGGTGTCGGGCCGGGTCGTGTAGACCTCCAGGCCGTCCGCGAAGCCCACGGGCGGCTCGCCGGCGAACGCGAACGAGAACGTCAGGCCCTTGGAGCGGCCGATCCAGTTCTCCTGCATGACACGGACCTTCTCCGGCCAGCGCTCCAGGGTCTCCAGGTCGTCGGTCAGCTGGTCGGCGTAGTCGGTGATGCGGAAGAACCACTGGTTCAGCTTGCGCTTCTCGACCACGGCGCCCGACCGCCAGCCGCGGCCGTCGACCACCTGCTCGTTGGCCAGCACGGTCATGTCGACCGGGTCCCAGTTCACCATCCCCTCGCGGCGATAGACCAGGCCGCGCGCATAGAGGTCCAGGAACAGCGCCTGCTGCTGGCCGTAGTAGTCGAGGTCGCAGGTGGCGAACTCGCGGGACCAGTCGATGCTGAGGCCCAGCTCCTTCAACTCGGACCGCATGCGGGCGATGTTGTCGTAGGTCCAGCCCTTGGGATCGACGCCGCGCTCCATGGCGGCGTTTTCGGCGGGCAGGCCAAAGGCGTCCCAGCCCATGGGATGCAGGACGGAGAAGCCGCGGGCGCGCTTGAAGCGGGCGATCACGTCGCCCAGCGCATAGTTGCGCACATGGCCCATGTGCAGACGCCCCGACGGATAGGGGAACATCTCCAGCACATAGTACTTGGGCTTGTCCGGATCGATCACCGCGCGGAAGGCGTCGGCGTCCGCCCAGGCCTTGCGCCACTTGGGCTCGGTCTCTTTGGGATTGTAGCGGGCCATCGTCAGGGAGGCTTTGGACTGGAGTTGAAGGTCCGGTCAACGCCTCTTGGGAAGACGCGCCGACTCACGAAGGATCAGAGGGGCTGATTAGCCCTTGATGTTCGAAAGTCGAAGCTGGCGCGCGCGGGTCAGGATGGCGTTTTCGAGGTCCGTCTCGGTCTGGCTGGCCGAGGGGGCGTCGATCCATTGACCGTCGGGGGCCTTGTTCTGCTTGAACACCGCCACGTTCAGCCCGTCGGCGCGCAGGCGCGCGTCCAGGATGTAGACGGTGACCTTCAGACGCTCGTTCGGCGCTTCCGGGTTCGCATACCAATCGGTGATGATCACCCCGCCGTAGGGATCGGCCGAGGCCAGCGGCAGGAAGGACAGGGTGTCCAGGGTCGCCCGCCACAGATAGCCGTTCACGCCGATGGAGGCGGCCGAGTCAGGATTGGTCACCTGTTTCGGGCCGTCGCCGCCGCCGAGCGGATGCATGATGTGGGAACAACCCGCCACGCCCAACGCGGCGCAGGCCAAGGCGCTCACCGCAACGCCACGCATCCAGGTACCGCGTACAAACGGCATATGTATCCGTCTCCAAAGAATTCCGTCGCGCCCAAGCCAAGCGCTAAGGCGCCGCCCCGCGCCGGGGTCTCTATAACAACGCCGTGTCAGTCGCCAAACAGGAATCGCGTGGCCCAGCCGCCACAGGAGGCGAGGTTCTTGGCTGCATTAAGGCTTAACAGGCCCGACTTTAGTTGACCTTAACCGCGGTGGTTCTCTAATCGGCCTCCACCGTAGCGACGCCTGGGGGAATCCTGGGGGTGCGTAGGCTGCGCGCAGGGGCTATATGTTGGGCATGTCCGTCCGCGGTATCGCAATGCTGGTCGCTACGACCGCCCTCGCGGGCGGCGTGTGCGGCGTTGCGCAGGCGGCTCCGGCCACTGTGGCCGCCGTCGCCGCGACCCCGGCCGCCGCCGCCAAGCCGCTCGATTTCACGGTGCATGCCGAGAGCTCGCCGGCCATTCCGGGCGTCCAGACGCTGAAGTGGGACGCGGCAAAGGGTCACTGGGGCGTCACCTTCAACATGCGTCAGCCCGACACCCGCGAAACCACGCTCAACGACATCCAGGCCGGGGCCTACTACAAGATCACGCCGGCGCTGCGGGTCGGCGGCGCCTTCGCCTTCGGCAGCGAGCAGGTCGCGCCGGGTCCGAAGCCGAACGCCCCGGACCCCACTCAGCCGCGCGTGCAGCTCGAGACCAAGTTCAAGTTCTAGGGTTCGCAAGGCCCTCCACCGCCGCCAGACCGACCAGGCCCGTATCCTTCAGGAGGCGGGCTTTTTTGTTGCCGACGCCGCCCAGGCCGTAGACCGGACCCTTCACCCGCCGGACCAGCAAGGCCAGGCGGACCGCGCCTATCGGCCGGCCCGCCGACGCGCTGCGGCTGGCGAACACCGCCGAGGCCACCACCGCGTCCGCGCCGGCGGCCAGCCCTCGCCGCGCGGCCAGCGTCGAGTGCGCCGCGGCGGTGACGAGCCAGCGAGGGTGCGCCGCCTTCAGCCGCCGCGCCCGGTGCGCCAGCCGCTCCGGCAGATGGACGCCATCGGCGCCGATCCGCGCAGCGAGCGCCGCGTCCTGCCCGACAAGCAGGATCAGTCCGCGCGTGCGGGCGACGGCCCTCAGCCGCGCGCCCCGCTCGGCGGCGTCAGCGGCCCCGAAGGCCCGGAACACCACGCCGGCCCCGCGCGGCAGGGTGGCGGCGATGGCTTCCGGGTTGGGCGTCCGCTCGGGATCGGTGAAGAACAGCAGGGCGGGCAGGGCCTTTCGCGCGCCCGCACGGCGCCCTAGGAAGGCCGCGGTTCTCGCCAAGGTCCAGAAGCCCGAAATGGCCGTCTCTCCGTCAGCCTATGCCGATGTCGTGGCCCGGATCGGCCGTGCGGCGCAAGCCGCCGGACGCTCACCCGCTGATGTCACTCTGGTCGCGGTCTCGAAGATGCAGCCGTGGGACGCGGTCGCCCCGGTGCTCGCCGCCGGCCAGCGGGTGTTCGGCGAGAACCGCGTGCAGGAGGCCGAACAGCGCTGGGGCGGCAAGAACGCCGGCCTGACCCTGCACCTGATCGGCCCGCTGCAGACCAACAAGGCCGCCGACGCGGTGGCCTTCTTCGATGTCATCGAGACCCTGGACCGTGAAAAGCTGGCCCGCGTCCTGGCCGACGAGGTCCAGAAGCAGGGCCGATCCCCCCGCTTCTACGTCCAGGTGAACACCGGCGAGGAGCCGCAGAAGGCCGGCGTCGTCCCGGCCGACGCCGACGCCTTCATCGCGATCGTCCGCAAGACCTACGGCCTGGAGCCGGAGGGGCTGATGTGCATCCCGCCCGCCGATGAGCCCGCCGGCCCGCACTTCGCGCTGCTCGCCAGAATCGCCGCGCGCAATGGGCTGGCCAGGCTGTCCATGGGCATGAGCGACGATTTCGAGACCGCCATCGCCTTTGGCGCCACCAGCGTGCGGGTCGGCTCGGCGGTGTTCGGCGCCCGAACCTAGGCGGCCTGCGCCGGATCGAAGACCGCCAGGTCCGGCTCGATCCAGCTCCGGCGGGCCTCGACAGAAAACAGCCGGTCCTTCGACCAGAAGGCCAGCAGCCAGTCCGGGCGCCCGAGGCGCGAGGCCATCAGCGCGTCGACCACCTCGTGCAGGGGCAAGGACGCACGCGCCTCAAGGAACGCCCGCGCCGCGGCGATGGAGGCCAGCGTGATGGTCTCGTGGTAGCCGCCATCGTCGGTGTTGGCGACGCCGGTGGCCTCGTTGTAGGCGCGGATCATCGGCGGCATGCGTCGTCGCACCACCGCCT
This sequence comes from Phenylobacterium sp., assembly GCF_035309685.1. Taxonomy (GTDB): domain Bacteria; phylum Pseudomonadota; class Alphaproteobacteria; order Caulobacterales; family Caulobacteraceae; genus Phenylobacterium. The sequence goes on along the minus strand of NZ_DATGEX010000016.1, from coordinate 10,759 downwards.
CTGGCTCGTGGCGCAACAGCCAGAGCGCGGCGGCGAAGTGGCCGGCGTGGGTCCACTCGGCCTTGGGCAGCGAGCGGTCGATCAGTCCAAAGCCCAGGCGGGCGACGGCGGCGTCATCGGGAAAGTGGCGGGTCATTTGAGGGCTCTTTCGAAGGAAAGGCCCGGCCCGGAGGAGGTCTTGGCGCATGAAAAACCCCGCCGGCCGGGCGGGGTTGGCAGCTCGTTCGAGGGGTCGAAAGACCTATCCCGGAACGCGCACGCGCACCCCCGCCGCGAAGCGACGATTCTGCTGCTGGGTGCATTTGCGGCAACGAGCCATGCGCCCTCCTAAGGGCCCCAACGCGCAGCTGTCAACGCAACCGTCGTTACGCCAGGCGGATTTCCACGGCGTCGCCGGGCTTCGCGGCGGCCAGCAATTCTTCCATGTCGGCGCGGGTCACCGCCACGCAGCCCTCGGTGGGCAGATAGCCATCGCGGGCCAGGTGCAGGAAGATGCAGGAGCCCATGGGCGCGACGGGCGGCTCGTCGTTGTGCCCTAGCACCACCACCAGATCGTAGAGGTGGTCCTCGCGCCACATCCGCTCGGCGCCGGCCGGGTGGGGCAGCTTGACGGGGCGGTTATAGGCGGGGTCGCCCGGCGCATCGCACCAGCCATCGTCCGGCGCCAGGGGCGAGCTTGGCAGAGAGGTCCTTGGCGTCGCGCCCCGGTCCGGCCGGTAGAGCAGGCGGCGGATCGGCCAAATCCCGGCCGGTGAGGCGAGGTCGCCTTCGCGCTTGTCCGCAGCCGGCCTCACGCCGTTTTTGCCGAGCGCGCAGCGCACGCGCCGGCTCCCCAGATCGAGGAAACCGTCGGCGGTGGCGATGAAGTTCACGCAGGGGCTCCCCAAATACCTTTGCTCCCATCCGGCAACACGGTGCATGTTCTAGCGGTCATGGCTCAACGCAAGACCCTCCTCATCGTCGATGACGACGCGGACCTGCGCGGGGCCGTCGCCGAGCAGCTGCAGGCCGAGGACTTCTCGACCATCGAGGCCGCCAACGCCGCGGACGGCGTGCGGCTGGCGCAGACCGAGCGGCCGGACCTGATCCTGCTCGACGTCGACCTGCCCGATTTCGACGGCCGCGAGGCCTGCCGCCGCATCCGCGCCAGCGGCGTCGCCACCCCGGTGATCATGCTCACCGCCGCGTCCGAGGACGACGACACCGTCCAGGGCCTCGACGCCGGGGCCAACGACTACGTCACCAAGCCCTACAAGTTCGCCGTCCTGCTGGCCCGCATCCGGGTGCAGCTGCGCGACTACGAGCATTCCGAGGGCGCGGTCTTTCGCCTGGGCGCCTACGAGTTCCGCCCCGCCGCCAAGATGCTGATCGATCCGCAGGCGCGAAAGATCCGCCTGACGGAGAAGGAAACCAACATCCTGAAATACCTCTACCGGGCCGGCGAAAAGCCGGTGTCGCGCGAGGAGCTGCTGGCCGAGGTCTGGGGCTACAACGCCGGGGTCACGACCCACACCCTGGAAACCCACGTCTACCGCCTGCGCCAGAAGATCGAGAGCGATCCGGCCAACGCCAAGTTGCTGCTGACCGAAGCGGGCGGGTATCGGCTGGCGCCTTAATAACTTTACAGCTTACTGCAACTTTTATAAGTTGCGTGACGCTGTGAGGATGGCCCATGGGCAAATACGATCCCCTTAAGACGTTCCTGCTGGCTCAGGCCGGCGACGCCGTGCCGATGACGTTCGTCGAAATTGAGCGGGTGTTGGGGACGACGCTGCCGCGCTCGAAACGATATCCGGCGTGGTGGAGCAACAACCCGTCGAACAACATGATGACCGACGTCTGGCTGGACGCCGGCTTCATGACCGAACAGGTGGATATTGCCGGAGAGCGGCTGGTCTTCCGCCGCAAGCCTTCCGACCTCGCGGCGTCCGGCGTGGCCGAGGCCGCCCCGGCCTTCTTGGGCGGGCGGGCGGGATGGCTAGGCCGGCTGCGGGCGCAGATGCGCGGCACCGTGCAGGTCGCGCCGGGCTGGGACCTTACGCAGCCGACCGGCGAGGTGTGGGATGCCGAGCGCGAATGACCCGGCCAATCCTGCTCGACACTTGCGCCCTCATCTGGTTCGCGAACAACGACATCCTGTCGCGCGCCGCGGAGGACGCCCTGGTCGCCGCCGACGCTAGCGGTGTCGCCGTGTCCCCGATATCGGCGTGGGAGATCGGCATGCTGGTCGCCAAGGGCCGTCTGCGGATGACGAGCAGCCCCATGGATTGGTTTCAGCGGGTGATCGATCTTGGCGTGGCGCTAGCCCCCTTGCCGCCGGCGATATTGATCGCGAGTTCATCGTTGCCCAGCGACAGGCTGCGTGATCCCGCAGACCGGATCATCGCCGCGACTGCGCGCGCCTTGAACTATCGCCTGATGACCCGCGACAAGCCCCTGCTCGACTTCGCCGCCGACGGCCACATGACCGCGATCGCCTGCTAGAGCACCAGGTCCGCGCTGACCGGCGCGTGGTCGCTGGGGCGTTCCCATTCGCGCACGTCGTCGTGGATCCGCGCTGCCGCCGCGCCCAGCCGGAAGGCGGCGTCGCGCAGGCCGGGCGTCACCAATATGTGGTCGAGCCGCAGGCCGCGGTTCGACTGGCGGAAGTCCTGGGCGCGGTAGCTCCACCAACTCGCCAGCTTCTGCGGTTCCGGATGGGCCTCGCGGACCAGGTCGGTGAACTGGCCCGCGCGGTGCAGCGCCCACATGGCCTCGACCTCCACGGGCGTGTGGCTGACGATCTTGGACATGTACTTGTGGTTCCAGACGTCGTTCTCGCCGGGCGCCACGTTCAGGTCGCCGACGATGGCCAAGGGCGCCTTGGGATCGCGCCTGGCCATCTCGGCGGTCAGCTTCTCGTAGAAGTCGAGCTTGTGGTCGAACTTGGGGTTCTCCACGCGGTCGGCCACGTCGCCGCCGGCCGGGATGTAGAAGTTCTGGATCTCCACGCCGGCCACCTTCGCGCCGACGCAGCGGGCGTGGCCTTCGCGGCAGACGTCCAGCGGCGCCGGATCCTCGATGGGCAGGCGCGAGGCGATGGCGACGCCGTGCCAGCCCTTCTGCCCGGCGATCTTCAGGTGCGGCAGGCCCATGTCGATGAAGGCCTGTTTCGGGAACTCGCCCTCGCGGCACTTGATCTCCTGCATGCACAGCACGTCGGGCGCCTGTTCGGCCACGAAACGGGCGGCCTGTTCGGCGCGCAGGCGGACGGAGTTGACGTTCCAGGTGCAGATACGAAGGCGCATGCGCTCCCTTAAGCGGCCCGGATCGCAATGGGAATTGGGGATCGGGAGGGCGGGATAAAGGAACGCCCGGGCACTGGAGAAGCCCGGGCGTTTTAGTTGTCTCTCATGCCGCCGCCGGGAGGGGATAGGTTCCGGCACGGATTCCATCGGCGCGTGCGCCGCGCCAATGGCCTAGTGGCACTGAAGACACAGGTAAGACGAAAGTCAAGAGTTTCGGAGTTAGCGCTTGCTCGTGGCGAATTCGTCACAGACGGCCCGGATCGGACGGCTTCGGGCGGGTGTCCTTGAGCACGAACAGCGCGGGATCCAGGCCCGCCGCCGGCGCGAGGCCGGTGATGCGGATATTGGTGGCGCGTCCCTGCGCGTCGGTCACCGTCCAGCCGATCAGGGCCATGGGCGCGCTGGTGAAGGTGAGCGCGATCTGGCCGGCGGTTTCCTTCTTGCCGTCGCGGGCGGTGATGGTGAAGCCGTCGGCGGCATGGGCGACGTGGATCACCTGGACGCCCTTGTCGAGCCGGATGGTCTTGGCCAGGAACAGCGACAGCGGCGTCGCGCCTAAGGGGTAGGCCGTGAAGCTGTTCAGCCGCTTGTCCTGCACGATTACCCGGCCGCCGTCGGAGACCACCAAGAGGCCGGACGGCGGATCGTAGGCGAAGCGGGCCTTGCCGGGGCGTTTGAGGAACAGCTCGCCGGTGGTGGTCGCGCCGCGGGCGTCGGTCTGAGTGAAGCGGCCGTGGGCCTCGCCAAGCCCCTGCAGATAGGCCACCGCCTTGTCGACCAGCGCCTGATCGGCGGCGGAGACGCCCGATCCTTGCTGGGCAGGCGCGGGCTGGGCGAGCGCGCCGAGCGGCGGCGCCAGGGCGATGACGGCGCAAAGGGCGATCAGGTGGCGGCGTGTGGTCATGGCGGCAGATTGCTCAGCTTTCTTGTCTGTAGAATGGCGCGGCAGGATGGCTCTAACGCGTCCGGGCCTCAGAAGGCGCCTGTGCGGCTGGGCGCCAGCGTCAGGCGGGCGCGGTCCGGCGCGCCGTTGCCGCCGGGACAGCCGGCCGGCTGGAACTTCAGATCGTAGCAGACCCGCACCTCGGAAAGCGCGTCGTCGCTGCGCCGGCTCTGGACGAAGATCTCGTCGGCGGTGAGCCAGGGATTCCTGGCGACGAAGGCGGCGCGCACCGCGCCGGCGGTCAGCTCGCCGGGCGCGATGGCCTCGATCTTCGGGATCGCGATGCGGTCGTACAGCTTCGCGGACTGGGCGAAGAAGGCCCTGGCGTCGGGCCAGGCGGCGCAGGTCCCATGCTTCTGCCATTCGTGCTGCAAGAGGACCGCGGACGGCGTGCGCCGCCACATTTCGCGCACCAGCGAAATGTCCAGCGGGCCGGTCGGCTTGCAGAAGCTCGGGTAGGGCGGATGCGCGCCGTCCGGCCACAGGCCGTGCAGGGTGAAGCCCAGCGGGCGGACGCACTCCATCTCCTTCGCGCTCGCCCCGCTGCCGCCCGATCGGCACCACTCCGGCGTCCAGCTCAGCGCCAGCACATAGTAGGCGATCGGCACGCCGGTCACGACCTCGTCGGGCCGCGGATTGAGCGCCGGCGCGGGCTTCAGATCGGCGGGCGGCGCGGCCGAGAGCGCGAACACGGCGGTCAGGACGGAAGCGGGCAGGATCATGCCGCGAGCCTATCGCGCGCCGGCTGCGATTGACAGGCAAGTAATTACTTGCATATTGACGCCATGACCGACGACACGGACAAGGTCTTCAAGGCGCTGGCGGATGCGAGCCGCCGCGCGTTGCTGGACGACCTCTTCCGGGAACCCGGCCAGACCCTGGGCGCGCTGGCCTCGCGCCTGGAGATGACCCGGCAGGGCGTCAGCCAGCACCTTAGCGTTCTGGAGGCCGCCAACCTGGTCGCCACCGTCAAACGCGGCCGCGAGAAGCTGCACTACCTCAATCCCGTGCCGATCCACGAGGTCCAGGCCCGCTGGATCGCGAAATTCGAACGGCCGCGGCTCGACGCCCTGGCCGCGCTCAAGCAACGCCTCGAAGGAGACGTAACCGATGGATAAGCCGAGCTTCGTCTATGTGACTTACATCGCCACCACCGCCCAGAAGGTCTGGGACGCGATCACCGACGCCGAACAGAGCGCCTGCTACTGGATGCGCAGCAATGTCTCCGACTGGAAGGTCGGCTCGACCTGGGCGCACAAATTCCCCGACAAGGCCGCCGACCTGATCGGCACGGTGCTGGAAAGCGATCCGCCGAAGCGGCTGGTGCTGACCTGGGCCGGTCCCGCCCACGTCGACAATCCCGAGCGGGTCAGCCGGGTCGCCTTCGATATCGACCAGATGGGCGACAAGGTGCGGCTGACCATGAGCCACACCGAGCTGACGCCGGCGGGCCTGAAGGACGTCGCCGCCGCCTGGCCCGCGGTGCTGTCGAACATGAAGACCTACCTGGAAACCGGCGGCGTCATCCCCGACGCCTTCGGCGGCATCCACGACGAATAAGAGGATGCGAGAAGAAGAACCACGAACCCACACAAACACCACGAACGCGCCCGAGAGAGCCTGCCGGCCGCAGGCCAGTCCTGAAACTTCAGAGCCAGGAGAACTTGGCTAGCGGCGATTCAGCCCGCACGGCGCGTTCGTGGTGTTCGTGTGGGTTCGTGGTTGAATCTTGAAAGCCGCTTCGCGGGGCAGGTCCTACGGCGCCGCGCTCACCAAAATCTCGCGCTTGCCGGCGTGGTTGGCGGCGCCCACGACGCCCTCCTGCTCCATGCGCTCCATCAGGGATGCGGCGCGGTTGTAGCCGATCTGCAGGCGGCGCTGGATGTAGCTGGTGGACGCCTTGCCGTCGCGGGTGACCACGGCCACGGCGCGGTCGTAGAGGTCGTTCGACTCGCCGCCCTCGCCGCCGAAACCCAAGTCGCCCATCTCGCCGTCCTCTTCCGGCGCGGCGGTGACCTCTTCCAGATATTGCGGCTGGCCCTGCTCGCGCAGGAACTTGGCCACCGCTTCCACCTCTCCATCGCTGACGAAAGGTCCGTGCAGGCGGGTGATCCGCCCGCCGCCCGCCATGTAGAGCTGGTCGCCCTGGCCGAGCAGCTGTTCCGCGCCCTGCTCGCCCAGGATGGTGCGGCTGTCGATCTTGGAGGTGACCTGGAAGCTGATCCTCGTCGGGAAGTTGGCCTTGATGGTGCCGGTGATCACATCGACCGAGGGGCGCTGGGTGGCCATGATCAGATGGATGCCGGCCGCCCGCGCCATCTGCGCCAGGCGCTGGACGGCGCCTTCGATGTCCTTGCCGGCCACCATCATCAGGTCGGCGACCTCGTCGATGATCACCACCAGCATCGGCATCGGTTCGGGGGTGATCTTCTCGCTCTCGTAGATCGCGCGGCCGGTCTCGTCGAAGCCGGTCTGGACGGTGCGCTCGAAGTGCTCGCCCTTGGCGGCGGCCTCCTTGGCGCGCTCGTTGTAGGAGGCGACGTTGCGCACGCCGATCTTCGACATGCGGCGGTAGCGGTCCTCCATCTCGCGCACGGTCCACTTCAGCGCGACGATGGCCTTCTTCGGATCGGTGACGACCGGCGCCAGCAGGTGCGGGATGCCGTCGTAGACGGAAAGCTCCAGCATCTTCGGGTCGATCATGATCATCCGGCACTGGTCCGGCGGCAGGCGGTAGAGGATCGACAGGATCATGGCGTTGACGCCCACCGACTTGCCGGAGCCGGTGGTGCCGGCGATCAAGAGGTGGGGCATGCGCGCCAGGTCGGCGATATAGGGCTCGCCGCCGATGGTTTCGCCAAGCGCCATGGGGAGCGTCTGGCCGCCGCGCTCGTATTCTGGGCTGGCCAGCAGGTCGCGCAGATAGACCGTCTCGCGCTTCTGGTTGGGGAGCTCGATGCCGATGGCGTTGCGGCCGGGCACGACCGAGACGCGGCAGGCCGCGACGCTCATGGAGCGGGCGATATCGTCGCTGAGCGCCACCACGCGGGCCGATTTCACCCCGGCGGCCGGCACCAGCTCGTAGAGGGTGACGACGGGGCCCGGGCGGATCTGGTCGATGGTCCCCTTCACGCCGAACTCGGCCAGCACGCTTTCCAGCAGCTGGGCGTTCTGGCGCAGCGCGCCCTCATCGAACTGGGCGGCGCGGGGCTTGGGTTTGGCCAGCATGGAAAGCTCAGGCAGCGCGAAGCCGCCGGGCCGCAGGAACTCGAAGGTCGATTGCGCCTCCCGCTGCTCGCGCGGGCTTTCCTTGGGCGCCGCCTTGGGCGCCTTCACCTTGGGGCCGTCCCCCGGCTCCAGCGCCGCGACAGGCGCGGCGTCGAAGGCCGTGTCCGGAATGCCTTCGCCGCGGCGGGCGGCGATGCGCGCGGCGCGCTCCGGCTTGACCGTCTTGGCGAGCGGCTTGGGCTTGGGCGTCAGCACGACCGACAGCCACTCGCCCAGCGTCCGCAGCTCCGCGCGGCGCAGGCCGATGGCGTAGCCCAGCGTCCCCAGGCCGGCCGCCAGGAAGACGCCGGCGGCGATCGGCCGGGCGATCGGCACGTGGGCGTAGGCTAAGAGGCCCGCCAGGCCCGACAGCAGCGCGTCGCCCCACAGCCCGCCCAGCCCCTTGGCCAGCGGCCAGTTGGCCGGCGGCGCGGGCCAGGCCAGCGCCGCGGCCAGCGCCAGGACGCCCAGGACGCCGACCAGGGCGCGCAGGCGCAGGTGACCGCGGCTGGCGGCCGGCTCGCTCGCCGCGGCGCGGCAGAGGCCGAGCACGATGACGGTGAGCGCCCCAAAGGCGCAGGCGAGCCCCAGCGACTGCACGCCCAGGTCGGCGAGCACGGCGCCCGGACCACCCAACGCATTGGTCGCCGCCGCGGGGCTGGCGGCGTTCAGGCTGGGGTCGGCGGCGTTGTAGGTCAGGAAGGCCACGGCCAGCGCCGCGCCAGCCGCGGCGGTGACGCCGCCCCGCAGGCGCGCGGTCGCTGGATGGCTCCAGGCGAGGTCGGCGATGTGCCAGACCAAGGCCATGCCGGTCTTCCGCGCCGTCCGCGCCATACGAGAACCACTCCAGCTTACAAATCAGCCGGCTATGTTTCGCGCGGGGATGGTTAACCGGCATTTACTTTGAAGGGGCCGCGATCGCGATTTGCGGGCGGTCCGCCCGCGCATTAGGGTCGCGCCATGCAGTGGTCCATGCCCCGTCGCGTGCTTCAGGTGGTCGCCGTCCTGATCGGCCTGATCTCCGTCTCCGCCTTCGCCGCCGGGATCATCAATGCGCCGTCGCGCGGCCGGATGCCGGGCGAGAAGGTCGCCGGCCAGGCGGGCGGCGCGGCGCTGGTCGCCACCGACGCCACGCCGCTGGGCGCCGACCGCATCGAGGGCCTGGCGCCCCGCGAGCTGACGCCCGAGGAAAAGGAAAAGCTCGAGGCCGACAAGGAAGCCAAGGAGGAGGCCGACGAGGCGGTCAAGGCGGCCGCCGCCACGGCCCCGCCCGGCGTCAGCGTCCCGGCCGCCCCGTCCTCACCGGCCGCCGTCGCCAGCGAAACCCCGCCGGCCCCGCCGCCGGACGAGGCCCCGCACTAAGCCACCCCGTTCGCCTTGAAGAAGGCCAGCATCTTGGCCCAGCCGTCCTTGGCCGCGTCGGCGTTGTAGCTGGAGCGGTAGTCGGCCAGGAAGCCGTGATCGGCGTTGGGATAGACGATGATCTCGTCGTTCTTGCCCGCGGCCTTGAGCGCCGCGCGCATGTCCTCGACATCCTTCTGGGAAATGCCCTTGTCGAGGGCGCCGTAGAGGCCGAGCACCGGGCACTTGAGGTCCTTGACCAGATCGATCGGCGGGGTGCGCGGGTAGGCCCCGGCCTTCAAGGGGCCGTACCAGGCGACGCCGGCCTTGAACTCGCCGAAGCGTTCGCAGCAGAGCCAGGTCGCGCCGCCGCCCCAGCAGAAGCCGGTGACGCCCAGACGCTTCATGTCCGCATAGGGTTGGGCGGCGAGGAAGGCCAACGAGGCCTTGGTGTCGGAGGTGACCTGGTCGCCCGGCGTCGCCTTGACGATATCCATGATCACCTTGAAGTCGGTGGTCTTCGACGGATCGCCCGCACGAACGAACAGGTCGGGGGCGAGCGCCACGTAGCCGGCCTTGGCGAGGCGGCGGCAGATGTCCTTCACCCACTCGTGCACCCCGAAGATCTCGGAATTGACGAACACCACCGGGTGTTTCCCCTTGCCGGCGGGCCTGGCGAGATAGCCGGGGATCTTGCGGTCGGCGGCCTGGATCTCGACGGTTTCGGCGACCAGGCCTTGCGTGTCGGTGGTGATCGGCTCGGCGTCGGCGGAGTAGGCGGCCACGGCGTAGCCGCCGGCCAGCGCCAGCGCGATGGTGCGGCGGGTGAGTTCCGGTTCGGCCACCCAGTTGCCGTCGGCCCGGATGTGGGGTGCGCGGGAGCGAGTGAGCAAGGGAAGCCTCCGTTAGGGTAATTGTGGTTGTTAAGCCGACACTGCGGCGCCACGACACAGGGAGTCAAAGCCGCGGCGTATGTGGATGAGCCTCTTCAAGGCCCCGCTTTCGGAGCCCGACGGGGCGTCATTTGACTCATGTGCTTGGCGCGATTGGAGACTTTCACCCTTGCGAGCGCCCGCAATTTCCCCATATCGGCTGGCGACAACGGGCTTGGCGCGAAGACATCTTCGCTGTGGGGTCCTTGTTAAGACCAGATCGAACCGGGGACGTTGCAAGACCGGGGCGCTTCACCTGAAGGCCTCCCGTAGCGTCCGCCAACAAGGAGCGAGCTAGACTCTCAATGAGCAAGATTATCGGTATTGACCTCGGCACGACCAATTCCTGCGTCGCCATCATGGATGGCAAGACGCCGAGGGTGATCGAAAACGCCGAGGGCGCGCGCACCACCCCCTCGGTGGTGGCCTTCCTGGAGGATGGCGAGCGCCTGGTGGGTCAGCCGGCCCGCCGCCAGGGCGTGACCAATCCGACCAACACCCTCTTCGCCATCAAGCGCCTGATCGGCCGCCAGATGAACGATCCGATGGTGGAGAAGGACAAGGGCATGGTGCCCTACGAGATCGTCAAGGGCCCGAACGGCGACGCCTGGGTGCGCGCCCACGGCACGGACTATTCGCCCCAGCAGGTCTCGGCCTTCATCCTGCAGAAGATGAAGGAAGCCGCCGAGCAGCATCTCGGCGAAAAGGTCGAAAAGGCGGTCATCACCGTCCCGGCCTATTTCAACGACGCCCAGCGCCAGGCGACCAAGGACGCGGGCAAGATCGCGGGCCTGGAAGTCCTGCGGATCATCAACGAGCCGACCGCCGCGGCGCTCGCCTATGGCCTGGAGAAGAACGACGGCAAGAAGATCGCCGTCTACGACCTGGGCGGCGGCACCTTCGACGTCTCGATCCTGGAGATCGGCGACGGCGTCTTCGAGGTGAAGTCGACCAACGGCGACACCTTCCTGGGCGGCGAGGACTTCGAC
>NZ_DATGEX010000015.1:0-114873 GCF_035309685.1 Phenylobacterium sp. | reverse complement strand
CTCGATGCCGTGGGCTGGCATGGCGATCTGGCGGCGGTCAGGCTCAATGTCGCCGACATCAGGCCGCTGATGAGCCATCGCTATCATCTGCCGCCCTCGGCCCATACGACGTTCCTTGCCGACCGGTTCGTCGTCTGCACCTTCGCGCCCAGGCCTTTCGAGACCGATCCCGGGGCCCTCAAGGTGCCGTTCTTCCACAACAACGACGATTTCGACGAGGTGCTGTTCTACCACGCCGGCGACTTCTTCAGCCGCGACCACATCGAGGCCGGGATGATGACCTTCCACCCCTCAGGCTTCACCCACGGTCCGCACCCAAAGGCGCTGAAGAACATGCTCTCCCAGCCCAAGGCGGCCACCGACGAATACGCCGTGATGATCGACACCCGCGACCCGCTGGAGGTTGGCGAGGCCGCCGCCAGTGTCGAGAACGCCGCCTATGTCGACAGCTGGAAGACCCCTGTTTGAGCCCCATCCACGACGACCTTGAGGCCACGGCCAGAGACGAACTGGACCGCGCCTGCACGCTCGGCTGGAAAGAGCTCAGCGGCCTGACGCCGTGGGGCGACACCTTCGAAGGCTTCACCCCCATGGGCCGCGAGGTCTGTATCGAGCGCGGCTACCTGTGGGAAAACGCGGCAGGCGGCGACATTCGCGTCGAGGTCACGGTTTACCAGCGCCAAGCCTACGAAGACGGCGCTAGGGTGGCCCGTACAATCGCCCAGCAGACGGCGAGCTGAAAGGAAGTCTCGATGAAGCTTGCGTCCCTCAAGGGCGGCCGTGACGGACGGCTGGTGGTGGTCTCCAACGACCTCGCCTGGTTCACCGAGGCGCACCACATCGCGCCGACCCTGCAGGCGGCGCTGGACCATTGGGCGGGCGTCGAGCCGGTGCTGCGAGGCTTGGCGGAGAGCCTTGAGCATGACGCCGTGCCCAAGGAGCGCTTCCACGAACATCAGGCGGCGAGCCCGCTGCCGCGCGCCTATCAGTGGGCCGACGGGTCGGCCTATGTGAACCACGTGGCCCTGGTGCGCCAGGCGCGCGGCGCCGAGATGCCGGAAAGCTTCTGGACCGATCCCTTGATGTACCAGGGCGGGTCCGACGGGTTCCTGGGCCCGCGCGACCCGATCCCGCTTGCTGACCCATCTTGGGGGCTGGATCTCGAGGGCGAGATCGCGGTGATCACCGGCGACGTGCCGCAGGGCGCGGGCCGGGAACAGGCGCTCAGCGCCATCCGCCTGGTGATGCTCTGCAACGACGTGTCCCTGCGCAACCTGATCCCGGGCGAACTGGCCAAGGGCTTCGGCTTCTTCCAGTCCAAGCCGGCCTCGGCCTTCTCGCCCGTCGCGGTGGCCCCCGACGCGCTCAGCGGCTGGAAGGACGGCAAGCTGGCCGGCGCGCTTTCCGTCGAGCTGAACGGCAAGCCGCTGGGCGAGGCCGACGCCGGCGTCGACATGACCTTCGACTTCGGAACCCTGGTCGCCCACGCCGCCAAGACCCGCGCGCTCTCGGCCGGGACCATCGTCGGCTCGGGCACGGTCTCCAACCGCAGTCCGGACGGCGGGCCCGGGAAGCCGGTGGCCGACGGCGGCGTCGGCTACAGCTGCATCGCCGAGATCCGCACCATCGAGACCATCGCGTCCGGCGCGGCCAAGACGCCGTTCCTCAAGGCCGGCGACACCGTCCGCATCGAGATGCGCGACGCCAAACGCCATTCGATCTTCGGGGCCATCGAGCAAGAGGTCGCCGGCGGATGAGCCCGGACGGCCACGGTCGGGAGCAACGCGAGGGCGAGCTTCGGCTCGACGCCTACCTGCCCTACCGCCTGTCCGTCGCCTCCAACGCCGTTTCCGGCCTGATCGCCCGCGCCTACCAGGACCGTTTTGGCCTGACCGTTCCGCAATGGCGGCTGATCTGCGTGCTGGCGGAGGACGGCGGCCTGACCCAGGGCCAGCTGGTCGCCCGCACCGTGATGGACAAGGTGACGGTGAGCCGCGCCGCCCAGGGCCTGCTGAAGCGCCATCTGATCGGCCGCTCCGACCACCACGCCGACGGCCGCAGCCACGTCCTGGCGCTGACCGCGGAGGGCGCCAGCCTCTATGCGGAAATCTCGCCGCTGGCGCTGGCCTACGAGGCCGCGCTGATCGCGGGCCTGGCGCCGGACGAGGTGGCGCTGCTGAAGCGCCTGCTCACCCGCCTGCAGTCGGCGGCGGGCCACCTGGCGGGCGACGCCGCGCCCTAGCTAGTGCGAAAACGTCTCTTCGCGGACCAGGCCCCAACGGTGGGAGCCTTCGCCAAACGGCAGACGGAAGCCGAAGGCCGCGCGGCGGCGCTCATCGCGCCAGTTCTGTTCGAAGGAGAGGATAACGGCCTCGGACAGATCCTCCGGGATCTGACGGGTGTCGTGGCCCATGTGCTTGGCGATCTGTTCGATGACCACGGCGCGATGCGCCTCGCCGCCGAGCGAGAGCAAGGTCTCGCGCACACGCTTGGCCAGAGTCTGGTTTCCACGGACCGGCCTTTTGCCAGGTTCGACGGCTTGAGTGGTCATTGAGGGCGCCCCATGCGAGTTCTGCACAAGACCAGCCTGCGCCCGTCTCGTTTAGCGGCAAGTTAAGGACCAGGTTGAATTCATCGTAAAGATGCACCCTGCGGTTTAGTCCGCTGACGGGCGATTTTTCGCCGCTAGCCCAGGCCGCAGGCCCGCGCCACCTGGTAGACAATGAGGGCGGCCAGATAGGCGAGGCTCGTCATGTAGACCAGCATCACCGCCGGCCAGAGCCAGGAGTTGGTCTCGCGCTTCACGACCCCGATGGTCGAGGCGCACTGCGGGGCAAAGACGTACCAGGCCAGGAACGCCAGGCCCGTGGCGATCGACCAGTTGTGCTGCAGGGTGGTGGCGAGCGCACCCGGCGCGGCGTCGGCGTTGCCGATGGCGTAGACGGTGCCGAGCGCCGCGACCGCGACTTCCCGCGCCGCGAAGCCCGGGATGAGCGCGACGGTCATCTGCCAGTTGAAGCCGATCGGGGCCAACACCGGCGCCAGGAAATGGCCGATCCGCCCGGCCAGGCTGTAGTTGATCGCCGGGTCGGTCGCGCCTGCGGGAGCCCCTGGGAACGACGACAGGAACCAGACCAGGATCATCATCGGGAAGATGATCGTGCCGGCCCGGGTGATGAAGATCTTGCCGCGGATATAGAGGCTGCGCAGCACATTGACCGGGTCCGGCAGCTTGTAGGCCGGCAGCTCCATCAGGAAGGGCTCGACGGCGCCCCGCCAGAACAGCCGCCGCGTGATGAACGAGACGCCGAGCGCGCTCAGGATGCCGGTCGCATAGAGGCCGAACATCACCAGCCCCGGCAGGTTCAGGACGCCGAGTACGCTGCGGTTCGGAATGAAGGCCGAGATGATCAGGGTGTAGACCGGTATGCGCGCCGAGCAGGTCATCAGCGGCGCGACCATGATCGTCGTCAGCCGGTCGCGCTTGTTGTCGATCACCCGCGTCGCCATGATTCCGGGAATCGCGCAGGCGAAGCTCGAGAGCAGCGGGATGAAGGCGCGCCCGTGCAGCCCCGCCCCGCCCATGATCCGGTCCATCAGGAAGGCCGCTCGGGCCATGTAGCCGAAGTCTTCCAGCAGGATGATGAAGAAGAACAGCACCAGGATCTGCGGCAGGAAGACGATCACGCTGCCGACGCCCGAGATCACGCCATCGGTCAGGAAGCTGGTCAGCATGCCGGGGGGCAGATGCGCGGCCACGAAGACCCCGACCGCGGTGAAGCCGTCGGTCATCAGGTCGCCGGCCGCCTTCGACCAGGTGAACACCGCCTGGAACATGACGAAGAGCAGGGTCAGCAGAATCAGCAGGCCCGCCACCGGATGCAGCAGCACGCCGTCCACCTTGCCGGTGAAGGTGTCGGGGCGCTCCGGCGCGCGGACGTGGGCCTTGAGGATGCGCTGCGCCTCGCGGTGGGCGTCGCGGATCTGACCGGCGTCCGGCTCGCGCCAGGTATTGTCGGCGTTGAGCCCGCCCGCCTCGATCAGGGCCTCCACCTGGGCCACCAGATCCTCGATGCCGCGCTTGCGGGTGGCCACGGTGGTGACGATCGGGCAGCCGATCTCGCGGGCCAGGCCATCCAGGTCGATCCGCAGGCCCTGGCGCTGGGCGATGTCGTACATGTTCAGCGCCAGCACCATCGGCCGCCCGACGGCCTTCAGCTCCAGGATCAGCCGCAGCACCAGGCGCAGGTTGGTGGCGTCGGCCACGCAGACCAGCACGTCCGGCGGCGTCTCGCCGGCCAGCTTGCCCAGCACCGCGTCGCGGGTCACCACCTCGTCGGGGCTGCGGGCGCGCAGCGAAT
The DNA here is from genome assembly GCF_035309685.1 of Phenylobacterium sp. Classification (GTDB taxonomy): domain Bacteria; phylum Pseudomonadota; class Alphaproteobacteria; order Caulobacterales; family Caulobacteraceae; genus Phenylobacterium. The sequence goes on along the minus strand of NZ_DATGEX010000015.1, from coordinate 110,512 downwards.
AGGTGCCCGGCAGGTCGAGCACCGACAGCGACCGGCCATTCGGCGTCGCCACCTGGCCCTCTTTCCGTTCGACGGTGACGCCGGCGTAGTTGGCGACCTTCTGGCGGCTGCCGGTCAGCGCGTTGAACAGCGCCGTCTTGCCGGAATTGGGATTGCCGACCAGCGCGATGCGCGCCGTCGGCAGGGCGATGTCACTCATCGGGGATCCAACTGAACCCAGACATCTTCGGCGTCGCGGCGGCGAAGCCCGATGCGCATGTCGTCGAGCCTGACCGCGATCGGATCGCGCCAGATCGCGCCCTCGTGCAGCACCTCGATCCGCGCGCCCTCGACGAAGCCGAATTCCAGCAGGCGGCGCTGCAGCTCGCTGACATCGACGCCGTGGTCGCCCGGATGGCTCTCGGCGCGGACGTCGACGATGACGCCCTTGTCGCCGGGCCTGGCTGCGCTCAGCCGCACGGCGGCGGCGTCCGCGGATGCGGCGTCCTTCCCAGGATCGGCGAGCATGTCGTGCACGTGGCGGAGTCCAAAGGCGGTCTGTTGCGATTGATTATCACTTACGGTCGCAGGTGTCGATTTACAACCTCTGAACCCGCCAAAGGCCGCCGCGCATTGACGCATCGCAACGGCCCGGCCGCGTGTTGGCGAAGGCCCAAGGCCCGGCTATAGGGGCTTCCACGTGCCCGAGTGGTGGAATTGGTAGACGCGCCGGACTTAAAATTAGGTCTGGAACTTCAGTATTGACGATTTTTCTTCAATGAATTCAGCCCCCATCCGCGCAATCAGATTTTTATGTGTAAGGACTGTGTAAGTCGTCGTAGACGCGTTCTTTGACGCCGATTACACAAGCAAAATCAACGCGGGCGTGGCGGAATTGGCAGACGCGCCGGATTCAAAATCCGGTTCCGAAAGGAGTGTCGGTTCGACCCCGACCGCCCGCACCAACTATTTGCAAGATTTCGCAAAAGGCCCGAGTCACCCTACCGGCCGACGGGGTTCGCCGTTCGGCCATGGATGCGCTCACACACCGAATACTTGGCGTTCAATCGACCGACGGAAGCGAAGAAGCCGCCGAGCTAGAAACGAGCTGGGGTGTGACTTTTCTCGTCAGCGAAGGGTCCGTCCAAACATTCCGAAATGCCCAGAAGCAGAAACCCAGGCCTTGCCGGGAACCCGACCTGGCGTCGCGCCTTCAACGGCGCTTGAGGCGGCCCTGCGCCAGCGCGAAGCCAAAGCCGAAGCCGACCGCATCGCCGCGTTCTGGAATCGCGCCTACGCCCCAAGCTCAGGTCGATCATCGCCTGGCGGACTACGGGATACACCGCGCGAAGGTGAGGTGGCGACGCACGGTGTCGCGCCCGACGATGGTGAGCTTCATCTGGGTTCGGCGCGGCCGGGTCGGTAGGTCCGCGTCACATGGCCGGCCAGTTCGTCGGGATGGAAGTAGACCGGCCGCAATTCGCCACTGGCGAACCGTTCAGCCTGGTCGGCGAAGTGCGCCGAGCTGGGGTCTCCGCTGGCGCCGCCGGCGCTGACCGCGAGGGCTCGCACCCGGGGCCCGAACTCAACGACCGCGATGAAGCTGTTGCCGCTCGTTCCGTAGGCCTTCTTCGTCCCGGGCTGGCGCGCGGCGGTGTAGGCCGTCAGCGCGCCCCATTGCGACGAGGCGAATGGAACTGGCCAGCTCGGCGCCGCGTCGTCGAATCGCGGCGTGGGGCCCGCGTCGATCCGTTGGAAACGGTTGAAATCGCCCCAGGCGACGTCCCACCGTCCGAAATCTCGTTGCAGAACGCCAGCGGCGGTGGCCAGCACCGCCAGCTTCGCGTCGGCGGGAGCCTGTGCGATTCTTTCGACGACCGGGAGACGGCCCGGCCGCAGTTCGGGGGCGACGCGCTCCCGCATCGTTTCACCCCAAACCACCGCCAGGGTGGCGCCGACCGAGTCCAGGGACGACCGGCAATCCCACTCGCGCAGCACCGCGATCGGCGCGGCGAGGCTGGCCCTCTTCACGTCGCCAGCAACGAGCGCGTCGAACGCCGTCACCAAGTCCGGCAGTAGCTGAGCGAAAATATGCAGGTGCGGATCGTAGGCCGCGTCCCGGAGCCGCTCGAGCGTGAAGCCGCGCCAGGACTCGAGGATGTCGAGCGCGTGGGCAGTGCGGCAGTTGGCGCCCACCCGATCCATGTAACGGGGATAGGCGCCGCGCTCCGGGCTGTGCCGGCCCGCCGCCCACCACGGCCCATCGTTGGCGTTGTAGACCCAGCCGTTCGGGGGATCGACGACCGTCGGCAGCTCGGTGATCGGCGTATCCCCTTGCCAGTCGGTCGCGGGATCGGCGCCGTCGACAGGGTGGGCGTAGTCGAACCGGTCATCCCGGCGAGGCGTGAACTGGGGGCTGAGGAAGGCGATGGCGCCCTTGTCGTCGGCGAAGATCGTGTTGTTGGTCGAGTTGGCGGCGCGGCGGGAGACCTCTTTGAACGCGGCCAGATCGTGCGCCTTGGTCCGCAGGAACGCCTGCTCCAGGGCCGCCGCGGGCCGATCCATCAACGCCACGGCGATCCACCTGCCGTCTTCGGCCCGGACGATCGGGCCATGATGCGTCCGCAGGATCGTGAACGACCGCGCCTCCAGAGTCACGTCCTGCGCCCGGACCCGAAGCTCGACCGGCGATGTCGTGACCGCGCGCAGCTCGGCCCCGTAGCGGTAGAACAGCGCGCCCCCGCGCTCGACGATCGTCTCCGCGAATTCGTCCACGTTGTCGGCGCTCGACGTAGTGTGCATCCAGCCGGCGTGGGCGTTGAAGCCCTGGTAGACGAAGAACTGGCCCCAGGTGACCGCGCCATAGGCGTTCAGGCCTTCGTCGCTGCTCACCTGCATCTCGGAGCGGAGGTAGAAGGCCGTGTGGGGGTTGATCAGCAGCAGGGCGTGGCCGTCGCGGGTCATTGAGGGCGCGAGCGCGATCCCATTTGAGCCCGCGGGCTCCTCGGAGCCACGCTCGGGGTCGTGTCCGGCCAGACGTTGCGCGTCCGGCCCGCCGTAGAAGCTGGCTAGGTCGGCGAGCGATATCTTGGCGAGATCGCCGCCGTTGGCGCCTTCCGTGAAGCTGAGCGCCATCCAGGGCTCGAAGCGTTCGATGACCCGTGAATGCACCTTGGGATGCGTGAGTAGGAAGTGGTTCAAGCCGTCCGCCCAGGCGTCCATCAGGGCGCGGAGCCAGGAGGGGGCCGCCGCGTACTTGAGCCGCAGATCTGCGGGATCGACGAACAGGCGCGCGCGCAGATCGCTCCAGATCGCGGCTTCGCCTTCTCCGGCTTCGGCGGTCCGTCCCAGGGCCGTGAGATAGTTCGCCTCGATCCGCGGAAAATCGTCCTCGGCCTGGGCATAGATCATCCCGAAGACGGCATCGGCGTCCGTTCGCCCGTGGATGTGGGCGATGCCCCAGTCATCCCGCGCGATGGTCACGGCCTCGGCGCGGGCGGCCAGCCGCTCGCGCTCGGCGTGGGTCGCGCTTTTGGTCGTCATGCCTCGCGCGCCGCCACCGCCTCGATCTCGACCCGCGCCCAGGGCGAGGTCCATTTGGCGAGGTGGGGAAGTGGCATAGCAAAATCGTTCCTACGGGACGCGTCAGGGCGCTCGGCGGTAGCGCACAGAGACGTTTTCGTTGCGAGCGCAGAAGCCCCGGTGATCGGGATCGAAGACGAGGGTCACCGGACCGGCGGCGAACACGCCCTCTCCCGTCCGAAGAAACCGCAGTTGGGCCGACGGCGCCCGGCCCGGCGGGGTGATCGTCACCGCCAAATCCTCGCCTTCGTCGGTCGCGATCTCGTAGACCGCCGACAAGGTGTCGGACACGAAGCGCCCCGCGAAACCGTCCAGCATGAACCGCTGCGTGTCCGGCGCCGGGATATCCGGGGCCACGACAGCGACGACGCGCGCCGCCAACGCCAGAGGGTCTACATCCCCGCGGTTGCACAGGAGGGCCAGGCCGACGCCCGTCCCGGGCCGCCAGCCGAACCAGGCCTGGAAGCCCGCGAAATTGCCCCCGTGCTGCACCCAGTCGCGGCTGAGCATAAGCCCGCCGGCGTAGCCGAAGATGTGCCCCGGCACGGGCAGGATCACCGGCGAACGGTCGGCATAGAGCCCAGGCGCCGTCATCAGCCGCGCAACCTCGGGCGTCCAGACGCGGCGCCCATGCTCGATGTCGTGGAAGTACCGCGCGAGATCGTTCAGGGTGAACATCATCGCGCCCGCCCCGCCGAACATCGGCACGTGTTCGGCGAGCGCGAAGCCGCCCTCGGCCGGCGTGTAGCCGCGCGCCAGATTGGCGTCTTCGGGGAAGCCCCCCTCCAGGACGCGGCTGCGGCTCATGCCGAGGGGATCCAGGATGTTTTCCCGGACGTAGGCGGCGAAGCTCGTCCCCGTCAGCCGCTCGACGATCGCGGAGAGCAGCAGATAGCCCCCATTGGAGTATTCGAACGTCGCGCCCGGCGGGAAGGCGCCGCCCTGGTAGTCGAGCAACATCTGAAGGACGTCGGCGCGAACCAGGTCCGAGGGGCGCTGATAGCCGGCGAGCGGCGCCAGCTTGGCGTAGTTCGGCAGACCCGAGGTGTGATGCAGCAACATCTCCACCGTGATGTCGGGGGTCCGCGCCGCCAGTTCGGGGAGGTAGCGGCGCGCCGGCGTCTGCAGTTCGATCTGGCCGGCCAGCACCAGTTGGACGACCGCGAGCGCCGTGAACTGCTTCGCCAAGGATCCTGCGTAGTAGAGGGTGTCGGCGTCCGGCCGCCGGCCGGCCTCGATGTCGGCGAACCCCGAAAACAGATGCTGGCTCTCGCCGTCCCGGAATATGGCCAGGGCGCAGCCCGGCGCAGCCTCGCCCTCGGGACTGTCGATGATGGCTTGGACCCGCTCCAGGTCCAGGGCCGCCTGGGACGCTTGCATCGGCTCGTGATCTGAATTCGCTGACTGACCGGAGAGCATCGGACTTCGGCGCGGCGAACAAGCGGGAAGTGTTCCATGAGCCATAGGGCTCGGCTATGTGCGCCTGGGACGTTGAGACCGCCGACTGGTCCTGCCGAGGCGCCAGCCGTGGCCCCACAGACCATAGGACGGGCCTATGGGGCGCCCCGGCAATCGCACTACAATCCTGCGCGCGCACGAGCCAGACTTCAGGATTGGCGACGATGTTGAAGAGCGGACCACGAGGCGCGGGCATGAGGTCGGGACGGTACAGGAATCTCGCGCGGCGCGGGTCTGGCGCGGATGGTTGACCCTGCCCTCGTCGTCGCCCCGGCCGCCGTCCGGGCGGGCGTGAATGCCACTGCCGGCCCGACGCGCAAGGCCATCCTGGCGGCGACGATCGGCAACGCCCTCGAATTCTACGACTTCATCACCTACGGCTTCTTCTCGATCCAGGTCGGGCGCGCCTTCTTCCCCGCGCACTCCGAGTACGCCAGCCTGATGCTGTCGCTGGGGCTGTTCGGCGCCGGCTTCGTCGCGCGTCCGATCGGCGGGATCGTCATCGGGGCCTACGCCGACCGCGTGGGACGGCGCCCCGCCATGATGCTGAGCTTCGCCCTTATGGGCCTGGCGATCATCGGCCTGGCCTGCATCCCGTCCTACGCAGCCATCGGGATTGTTGCGCCGATCCTCGCGGTGATCGCGCGTCTCGTGCAGGGCTTCTCGCTGGGTGGAGAGGTCGGACCCACCACGGCCTATCTGATGGAGGCGGCCGACAGCAGGCGGCGAGGCCTGACGGTGTCCTGGCAGGGCGCAAGCCAGGGCTTGGCGGGGACCGTCGCCGCCCTGGTGGGCTTCACCCTGTCGAGCCTGCTGCCGCCCGCCGCGCTCGACGCCTATGGTTGGCGGGTCGCGTTCCTGCTCGGCGCCGTCACCCTGCCCTACGGCCTCTGGCTGCGGCGGAACCTGCCTGAGACCCTGCACACGCCCGAACCGGCCGGAACGGTTGCCGCGGCCGACTCCGAAAGCCGCGGCGCGTTGATGGCGGCCAGCCGGCGCGTCCTGCTGCTCGGTCTGCTGGTGATCTCCGCCGGCTCCATCGCAAGCTCGGTGTCGAGCTACATGACGACCTTCGCGCAGCACGCCCTGCACATGCGCCCGTCGCTGGCCTTCGCGGGCGGGGTGATCAGCAGCCTGTCCGGTGTGATCGGCTACCTCGGCGGCGGCTGGCTGTCCGATCGGGTCGGGCGGCGGCCGGTGATGATCGCACCCGCGCTTGCCCACCTCCTCGTCATGATCCCGGTCTTCTACTGGATCGTCGAAGCCCGCAGTGGGACGGCCCTGCTGGTCGGCGCCGCGATCAACGGCGTCCTTGCCGGCAGCGGCGCGAGCGCCTTCTACGCCGCCATGACCGAGAGCCTGCCCAAGCGCATCCGCAGCGGGTCGTTCGCGGCGATCTACGCCATCGCCAACGCCATCTTTGGCGGAACCACCCAGCTGATCGTGACCTGGCTTACGCACGCGACCGGCAGCACCATGGCCCCGGTGGGCTATATGTTCGTCGCGGCGATGGTCGGCATCGTCGCGCGATGGCTCATCGTGGAGAGCGCGCCCGCCAAGGCGCGGCTCGGGCCGTCGGCTTGAGCTTCGGCCAAGGGACGAAAACGCAGGTTCGGGAATGACCCAAGTGAGACCCTACGGCGCCTGGGCTTCGCCGATCAGCGCGGCGCGTTTGGCGCAAGGCGCCGTCACCCTCGCGGACCTGCGGGTCTTCGGCGGCCTGCCCTACTGGCTCGAGAGCCGCCCCGCCGAGGGCGGCCGCCTTGTGGTGATGACCGCCGACGCGGCCGGCGTGCGGCAACTGACGCCGGACGGTTTCAACGCGCGCACCCGAGTACATGAGTACGGCGGCGCGCCCTATGCCGTGGGTCCGGAGGGGCTGTGGTTCAGCAACTACGCCGATCAGCGGCTCTATCTTCAGGCGGGCCTGGCGGCGCCGACGCCGATGACGCCCGAGGGCTACCGCTACGCCGATGGCGTGCCCGCGCCGGGCGGCGGCCTCATCGCCGTGCGCGAGGATCACACCGATCCCAAGAACGTCCGCAACACGATCGTCCGTCTTTCGGGACGCCCCGGAGACGCCGGTCGGGTGCTGTTCTCATCGAGCGACTTCGTGGCCTATCCGCGTCTTGGCCCGGGCGATCGCCTGGCCTGGATCGCCTGGGATCATCCGGCCATGCCGTGGGACGCGACCCGGCTCTATGTGGGTGACTTGACGGAGGCTGGGCTTGCGAATGTCCGGCAGGTGGCCGGCGGAGCGGGCGTCTCGGTGCTGCAGCCGCAGTGGACGGCCGATGGCGCGCTGGTCTGGCTCTCCGACGAAGGCGGCTACTGGAACCTCTACGAAGGTGGGGACGGCCCGGCGCGCGCGTTGTCGCCGCGCGAGGCGGAGTTCGCGGGTCCCCTCTGGACCCTGGGGCGCAGCGCCTATGCCGTGCTCGACGACCGGATCGCCACCACGGCCAAGGACGCTGAAGGCGAGGCCCTGTTGCTGGTCGATCGGCGCACCGGCGCGGTCGAGGCGCTGCCGTTGCCGTTCGAGGGGCTCGTCTTCGTCCAGGCCCTGGATGAGACGCGGATCGCGGCCATCGCGCACAGCGAGGCCGACACCTCCAAGGTCGTGGTCATCGACCTTGCCGCCGGTAGCCACAAGGTCCTGCGCCAGCCCGTGGCGCTCGACATGGCGCTGGACGACATCTCGCGGCCCGAAGCGATCACCTTTCCGAGCACGGGCGGCCGGCCGACCCACGCCCTCTTCTACCCGCCGGCCAATGGCGCCTTCGCCGGGCCGGCGGCCGAACTTCCACCCTTGATCGTTCAGGCCCACGGCGGTCCGACCGGCGCGGCTTCGGGCGCTTTCAGCCTGGCCATCCAGTACTGGACGACACGGGGCTTCGCTGTGGTCGACGTCGACTATGGGGGTTCCACCGGTTACGGCCGCGCCTACCGCGAGCGGCTCAACGGCCAATGGGGCGTCGTCGACGTCGAGGACGTGATCGCGGCGGCCCAGCACCTGGCCGACTCGGGCCGGGTGGACCGCAAGCGGATGGTCATCCACGGCGGCAGCGCGGGGGGCTTCACGGTGCTGGCGGCCCTGGCGCAGAGTGACGTCTTCGCGGCGGGAGGCTCCTTCTATGGGGTGGCGGACCTCGCGGTCCTGGCGCGGGACACGCACAAGTTCGAGAGCCGCTACATGGACGGATTGATCGGGCCCTGGCCGGAGGCGAAGGCGGTCTACGACGCCCGCTCCCCGATCCACCAGATCGACCAATTCACCGCCCCATTGCTGATCCTCCAGGGCGCCGACGACCCGGTCGTGCCGCAGAACCAGGCGCACATGATCCGCGATGCGCTTGTCTCCCGGGGCACGCCCGTCGCTTGCCTGGTGTTCGCGGGCGAAAGCCACGGCTGGCGGCGGGCGGAGACCATCGTCCGCGCCAAGGAGGTGGAACTCTGGTTCTACGGCAAGATCCTGGGGTTCGAACCCGCCGATGACATCGCGCCGCTGGAGATCGCGAACCTGCCCGACCGACAGGTCCGCCAATAGGCGCGCAGCCAAGGCTCAGGGGGAGGAAAGGACCCTGGCCTTGGCTGCGCGCAGGCCGGCGTCGCCGCGTTTGGGGGTGCGGCAGGGTGCGCCGGCCTTAGAAGCGGGCCTTCAGGCCCAACTCGAAGTATCGGCCCACCACATCGTAGAACTGCGGGTTCGGCGCGGGCGGCGGGGCTTGGTCGAACAGGTTGTTGATGTTGCCGTACACGGTGAAGTTCTTGTGCCCGAGGATCGACAGGCCTTGTTGGAAGGCGAAGTCGAAATAGGTCTTGCTGGACACACTGTTGTTGGCGATGTCGCGCGACGGATCGTAGACGCCGCCACCCACATAGCGGGCCCGCAACAGCAGATTGGTTTCGTTCAGGCTGTAGGTGGTCTCTAGGCTGCCCTGCCACTTCGGAGCGCCGAACGACAGGCCCGAGCCGACCGAGCCCGCCCACTCGATGACGTTGACGCCGTCATTCGTCTTCAGGCTGTCGATGTGGTTGGCCAGCGCCCGGAAGCGCAGGGTCCCCGGCAGGCTTGAGACACGCTCCAGCGGCAGGTTGTAGGACGCCTCGAAGTCGACGCCGCGGGTCGTGTAGTTGGCCAGGTTGATGAAGGTCGACTGGATCTTGCTGATCGTATTGCCGGCCCCGGCGCGGGTGATGAGGGCGCAGAGCGCCGTGTTGCCGTTGAAGCAGCGGGTGACGATGTCTTGGGCCGACAGGGTGGTGATCGCCCGGTTGATGTCGATGTCATAGTGGTCGATCGACATCTCGAAGCCTTCCAGGAAGGACGGCGCATAGGTGAAGCCGAAGGTCGTGGTGTCGGAGAGCTCCGGCAGCAGGTTTTTGTTGCCGCCGTTCTGCTGGGTGACCGTGTACTGGGTCTTGGTGACCGGGTCGGAGATGGTGCCCGTCGCCTGGGTGCCGGCCGTGAACAGCTCCGTCAGGCTGGCCGAACGGGTGTCGCGCGAGCGGACCGCCCGCAGCGTGAAGCCCTGAAACACCTCGTCGGTCAGGCCCGCCTTCCAGGCCCAGATGGTGCCCGAATTGCTGTAGTCGCTGACCCGCGCCGCGCCGTTGAAGTCCAGCTTTTCGAAGACCGGCACATCCTTGACCAGCGGTACGACGGTTTCGAAGAAGGCCTCGCGTGCGGAGAAGCCGCCGTCGAAGCCCTTCGGGTTCACCGTGGTGAAGCCGTTGGTCAGCGAGATCGGGTCGTCCTCGAGGGTCTTGATCTGTTCATGGCGGACCTCGATGCCCGTGGCGATCGAGACCGATCCCGCCGGCAGGTCGAAGAGGTCGCCGCGCAGGGTCGCGCCGCCGTCGTCCAACTGCTGTTGGTAGCGCAGCAGGGACGAGCCGTTCACATAGTTCGCGGCCGCCTGCGAGACGTTGCCAAACCCGAAGAGATTGATCGGCACGCAGTTGGTGGTGGGGACGGTCAGCGCGATCCGGCAGATCGGCTGGCCGGTCGTGGGACTGATCACGGAATCGATCGCCAAGTTGAAATTGGCGGTGATCCGCATGTGGTTGAACACCTCCTGCACGGTGCGTTCGCCGTGCGTGTAGTAGGCGTCCCACTTCCAGGTTTTTCCGAACGCGCCTTGCGCCCCCAGGGTCGCCTGCAGATCGCGGCGGTCGTAGTCGTAGTCCCGGAACTCGAAGTCGTCGTTGTTGCGGCCGAAGGTGAAGGTCGTGACGCCCGCCGCGGCCATCTGGGCCTTCACCGCCGCCGGCAGGAAAGCGTTGTCGTTCTTGATCGTCGCCCCGGTGAGGGTATCGGGCGCGAAGTTGTAGTGGTTGTAGACGTCGGTGTAGCGGATGTCGGCGCTCAGCATGACCTTGTCGCTGAGGTCGTAGGTGGCGCGGCCGTAGAAGTTCGCCCGCGACACCGGCACCGTCAGGTAGTTGAAGGCGTCATTGGTGACCTGGGAACCGCCTTTGGTGAGCGCCGCGCCGGTGAGCGTGCCGAAGTTGAAGGCGCTCGTAGAGCCGTCGGGGTTGAACGACAGCCCCTTCAGCGGACCGGCGCTGATCAGCCCGCCTTCGCTGAGGTTGGAGGGACCAACCTGGTTGGTGATGACGAAGGCGTGCTGGCCGTTCGCCGGCGCGCCCGGGACGGCGAGCACGGCCCAGCCGCCGACGTTCGAGCGGGAGGTCAGGTCGTAGATGCCGCGGTTGTCGTACCACTCGCCGTCCAGCATGAAGTGGCCCTTGCCGTCAGCGAACTCCGCGCCATAGGCGGCGTTGCCCCGGTACTCCCGACCGTCGTTGCGGGACGAGATGCCGGTGGCGACGTTGAACACCCCGCCGTCCAGCTTGTCGTCCAGGGTGATGTTGACGACGCCGGCGATCGCGCCAGAACCCCAGTCAGCCGACGCGCCGCCGGTCACCACTTCGATGTTCTTCACCAGGTCGAACGGCACGGTGTTGAGGTCGTTGTCGCCGATGAAGCGGTGACCGTTCAGCAGCACCAGAGTCCGCGTCGAGCCGATGCCGCGCAGGTCGATGACCTGCTCTCCCGACAGCACCGCGCTGCGCGCCGTGTTGGTCGGGTTGAAGGTGTTCTTCACCTCGGGCAGGTCGGCCAGGACGGCGGCCACGTTCGCCCGCGCGCCCAACTGCAGCTCGGCCTGCCCGACCACCGTCGTCGGGGTCGGAGCATCGTAGCCGGCCTTGTCGATCCGCGACGCGGCGGTGACCACCACTTCGGACGTGGTGACAGTGTTGTCGGCGGCAGCGGCCGACGCGGCGCTCGCCCCCATCAACGCCAGGCTTAAGACAAGCGCGCTGGCCCCGACCTGGAGCGCGCGGCGATCGGTAACAGGCTGGGCTCGCATCGTAGTCCCCCGGATGACGCGGTCGCGTCCTTGGGGGAACGATCAAGGTTTTATGACGAGGCCGACAAGGCAGCATCTCTTCCGTGAGCTATAGCGTTTCGTTATGGTTTGAGGGTTTGGCGGCGGGTAGGCGGCGCATGATCCATAGCCTGCGGTTGCAGGCGGGCTCCGGCACGCGTTGGACGCGTCCAATCGTCGAGGAGGAACCCGAGCATGATGAACCTGCGCCACATCGAAGTCTTCCACGCGGTCTATATCAACGGTTCGGTCAGCGCGGCCGCCCGCGCCCTCACCGTCTCCCAGCCCTCGGTCAGCAATGTCCTGCGTCATGCCGAATCGCGGCTGGGCTTCCCGCTGTTCAAGCGCGCCAAGGGCCGCCTGGTCCCGACGGACGAGGCCCACGCCCTCTTCTTCGAGGTGTCCGACATCTATGACCGCGTGGGCTCCCTCAGGCAGACGGCGAAGAACCTCGCGCACGCTTCGGACGGGCACATCCGCATCGGGGTCCTGCCAGGCTTCGGCATCGATGTGGCCCCCCTCGCCGTGGCCGCCTTCCGGCGCAAGCACCCGAAGGTGAGCTTCGACATCCAGACCCTCCATCACGCCGACATCCCGCGGCTGCTGCAGGAGCGGCACTGCGACATCGCCATCGCCTATGAGAACGCGGGCCACGAGAAGCTGGAGTACGCCGAGATCGGCCGGCGCGAGCTGGTGCTGCTCTACCGGAAGCTCGGCATGCCCGATCTGCCGTCCCGGGTCGGCCTGGACATGCTGGAGGACCGCGACTTTGTCAGCCTGGCGCACAGCGGCCCCTTGGGGACGCTGTTCAGCCGCGAGGTCGCCCGGTTGAACCTCGACATCCGCGAGACCGTGACGATCAGCACCATGTACGTCGCCGCGGCGCTGGTGCGTGAAGGGGTCGGCGTGGCGGTCGTCGACGACTTCACGGCGCGGGTCTGCGCGGCCGACGACATGGACTACCGGCCCTTCGCCCCGGCCTTGTCCTTCGGGGTCTATTCCGTCTGCCTGGCCGATCGTCCGCTGTCGCGGATCACCCGGTCGTTCATCTCCCTGATCGGGGAAATGACCGGGTACTCGCCCGCCGAGGCCAGCGCCGGGCTTCGGATCGGCGAAGGCCGCTCGGCGCAGGCGCGGTGACCCCATCCCATAGGCAGCGACTATAGGGCGCCGCGATAATGCGGCCTTTCGTCCAGAGCCGCCGGACGGCAGCGTTGCGGCCGTGACGGAACAATCCGGCGCGCCCTGGCGCGCGCGGGCCGCACTTCGTCCGCATAGCTGGTCGCACGAGGTCGTGCTTCGGCCTGCCCAAAGCCGCGCCCCGGCAGGAGGATATGGGTGAGTGACGACTTCGACGTGGTGGTGATCGGCGCGGGCATGGCGGGCGCCTCGATCGCGGCGCACCTGGCCGCGACCTCGCGGGTGGGCCTGCTCGAGATGGAGGACCAACCCGGCTACCACTCGACCGGACGCTCCGCCGCCATCTTCAGCGAAAGCTACGGCAACGGCTTGATCCGCGACCTGACGCGCGCGAGCCGCCCCTTCTTCGACGCGCCGCCGCCGGGTTTCACCCAGGCGCCCCTGCTGAAGCTGCGCCGCGTGCTGCACACCGCGCGTGACCAGGCCGATCTCGACGCCTACTTGGCGATCACCCCGCCGGACGAGCGCGAGACCAAGTCGATCGACGAGGCGCGCGCCCTGGTGCCGATCATACGCCCGGAGGGGCTGTTGGGCGCGGTCCTGTCGCTTCGGCCCTCCGACATCGACGTGGACGCCTTGCACCGCGGCTATCTGCGCCGGTTCCAGGCCAACGGCGGTGAGCTGATCCTCGACAGTCCGGCCTACGGCTTGCAGCGCCTCGGAGGAGCTTGGACGATCGAGACGCGGAGACGGCGGGTTCGCGCGCCGATCGTCGTGAACGCAGCCGGAGCCTGGGCGGGCGAGATCGCCGCCCTGGCGGGCGCCGTGGACATCGGACTGCAGCCGCTGAAGCGGACCGCCATCCTGCTCGACCCGCCGCCCGGCGTGGACGTCGAACGGTGGCCGATGCTGAAGGACGCCGGCGAGCAGTACTATCTGAAGCCGGACGCAGGGAAGCTGCTGCTCTCGCCCTGTGACGAGGCGCCGTCGCCGCCTGGCGACGCCCAGGCCGACGAGATGACCGTCGCGATCGCCGTCGACCGCATCGAGCAGGCCACGACGCTGGAAGTCCGGCGGGTCTCTCACCGATGGGCGGGACTGAGGTCGTTCGTCGCCGACCGCTCGCCCGTGGTCGGCTTCGACCCCCTGCAGCCCGGCTTCTTCTGGCTCGCAGCGCTCGGCGGCTACGGCATCCAGACCGCGCCGGCCCTCAGCCGCCTCGCCGCGAACCTGCTGACGCAGTCGCCCCTTGACCCCGACCTCGAAGCGTTGGACCTGCCCCCCGAGACCCTATCGCCTCGGCGCTTCATCCTGCAGCCGGTCCCAACCGCGCTCGGATCGCCAATGCCGCGGCTGGGACGGCCGTCGCCGTGATCTGGGCGAGACCTTAAGCGGCGACCTGACTCAGACCGCGCCAGCCGAGGCCCGCGCTGCGCACGACGGCCAAGCCGTCGAGCCGCCGCAGCAGGGTCTCGGCCCGCTGCGGATCCAGGCCATCGGCCTCGATGCGGATCGCACATCCCCGCTCGCGGCGGACCATGCTGACATTCGCCAGAGCCAGTGGCTGGACGGCGAACAGGGTGAGCACGCGCACGAGCGTGTCGGGCGCATCGACCGCTTCGATCACGAAGGCGTACCGGCGGGCGGCGTCAGACATGGCCGGCGCCTTTTCGTTCGCGGCCCGCGGCGTAGCTGCGGCGCAGCAGCACCCGGCCGGCGGCGTCGAAGGCGCTGAGCCTCAGGCCGTCGCCGCTTCCCGACGCCCAGACCATCTCATGGTGCGGACGCGCGCCGTCGGCCGGCGGCCAGGCCGCGGCCAGCGCCTCATCCAGGGCGAAGAGCGAGTCCGGCGCGGCGGCGCTGAACCAGGCCTCGACCCTGGTGGTGGCGTCCAGCAGGGACTGGGCGGCCAGGGCGTCGGCAAACTGTCGCGCGGCGCGCCGGATCGCCTGGCTCCGCGGATCGGGGTTCGAAGTGGTCATGGGTCGGTCCTTTGGTGGGAGGGACCGGCGAAGCGCGCATAAAAAAACCCCGCTGCCTTTCGGAAGCGGGGTTCTGATCTTGCGATCCGCCGGAGGTTCTAACTCGCGCGCGATCGCCCCGCTTCGGAGGTGGGGATAATGATAATCATGGCCATCATCATCGCGCGCGCGCCCGCAACCCCGGGCGACCCGGCGGCGGCGATGGCGAAGCGTTTGGCGCAGCTGCGCATGAGCGATGAGGCGTCCTGTTGTCCGGCGCGGTCTAGCCGCTGATCCGGCCCAAGGCAACTCCCCCAGGGAGACGGTGCGATCTCGCCTGACGCTCGACGGCGCCTGGCAAGACTGTCAACCCGTCGATGCGTCGTGATCAGCGCCATGGATCGCGCCACCAGGTGATCCGGTCGGGCGCGAGGCCGCGGATGAAGATCGCCCGGTCACGCATGACCGCCTTCGCCTCGTCGGCCTGTACGCCCAAACCGCGGAGGATCAGGACGGTGAGAGCTTCGATGTAGGCGCGCTGATCATCGACCCCATGAGTCAGGTCATGGATAGCGTGGGTCAACGCGCCGACGACGAGAGTCGAGGCCGCGCTCACGTTCTCGATCGAAATCCGGCCCTCGACGTCAGCGCGCGAAAGGTCGATCGCCACGGCGCGGCGCAGGGCCGTCTCGCGGCCCAGGTAGTCGGCGCGGGCGATGAACGCCGACCAGAACGGATCGATGATCACCCGCAACAGGAAGAGCTCGATCCCGGTCGTGAGCCGCGCCAGGCCGTCGCCTGACTCCTCGAGGAGCTGGGCGCTGCTGCTGTCCATATCGCTGAACAGCTCCTGGCCGGCGGCGTCGATGGCTTCGTCGATCGAGGCGAAGTATTTGTAGAAGGTTCCCCTGACGACGCCGGCGGCCTCGACGATGTCATCGACGGTGGGCGGCCCGCTGCGCTGAGGCCGGGAGAAGCTTTCGACCACAGCCGTCAGCAGTCTCTTGCGCATGCGGTCTCGGCGCTCACGCGCGACCCGCACGCGGTGATCTTCCGCCACCGGGGTCAAGTTCTCCCCGTTTCGCGCCAGGTCATCCCGCATACTCATCGTTTGGCGCCTCAGAGGCTTTTTGGACGTCAACGACACCGGAACGCTGCAGCGAAACGGCGCGCCGCCCGAGCTTGTCACGTTGCGCCGATAAATCGAGGGTCCCAATCCGGCCTTCGCGGCGCGGCTTAGATCGGCATCAGCAAAGGACGCACGCCGCAGATCAGGCGACCGTAGGCCTCGTAGTTCACCGCCTGGGTGATGAACGGGTGCATATTGGCGACCTTCACATCCTGCCAGACGCGGTTGAGCACGTTGGTGCGTCGCGCGAAGGAACCTCCGCCCGCGCCGGCGATGAGATCGACCGCTTCCCAGACCAGCTGGTCGGCGTAGGAGCTGTCGCGGACGAGCCGGGCTCGGTCCGCCTCGGGCATGTACTCTCTCCGCTCGGCCCACTCATCGATGTCGGCGGTGGCTTTCCACATCAGCAGCTTCGCCGCGTCGAGCTTCGCGGCAGCCTCGCCGAGCATGATGTGCGTGCCTGGCGCCTCGCCCTGCTTGGCGTAGGGGGTCAGCTTGATGTCGCGCTTGGGAAGCGTCTGCATGAACTCTTCCAGCATGTGCATGCCGGCCCCAAGGGTCGGGAACGTCAGGCAGGAGACCATGAGCGGCGCGAACGCGCTCCTGTAGAGGACGGCGTCCGGGAAGGTGCGCTGCTGGCGGCCGTCGTTCGAGGCCTGCAGGCCTACGATCCGCTCGTCGGGGATGAAGACGTCCTCCATCGTCACGTTGGTGCTGCCGCTGCCCCGCAGGCCGGAGGTGTCCCAGTCGTTGAGCAGCTTGACGTCGCTCATCGGCACGATCGCCACACCGGCGCCGGTCTGTTCGCCGGCGTCGTTCAGCATCGGTACGCCCAGGAGGTCCCAGTCCGCCTGGTAGACGCCGGAGTTGAAGAACCAGATCCCCTGCTCGACCATGATCCCGCCCTGCACCCGGCGGGCCTTGACGCCGCGCGGCGAGAACACGCCCGCGACGCGGGCTCCGGGCTTGGCGAACACCTCATCGGCCACGTGGCGGGGGTAGAGGCCGGCAGCCATCCAGTTACAGGCCGTGACCAGGGTGACGGCCCAGGCCGCGCCCGCATCGCCGCGGCCGAGCTCGGTCACGACCTCGCGCCAGGTGGAGACGGAACACTCCTGACCGCCGTAGGCCTTGGGGATCGTCAGCGCATAGATTCCGGCGGCCTCGAACGCCTCCACCAGCTCGTCCGGAATCCGCGCGAGCCGATCGATCTCCGCCTGGGCTTCCCGCAGCCGCGGCACAAGGGCGCTGGCGCGCGCGACGATGTCGTGCGCCGACGATTGCGCCGGCGCTTTGGCGACACTGACGTTCATCCTGGAGATTCCTCATATTAGTCTATTTGGCTATTTTGATGATTAGGCTCGTTTCTGAGGTCTGTCAACGGATGCCCGCGGTTTGCGTAATCATTCAGTTTTTCAAGGGAAATCCTTCTCGGGTCGGTTATTTTCCTCCATTTCGTCATAATGACCTTAGTGTCTTTTATGTATTGACAGAGGTCAAGGTCCTGCGGCAAAGGGGAAGCGTCGCGGTCGATCGGCCTGCGCAAAAAGGCCCTCGCAGACGGGCCGCATTGGGGAAGAACGATGCTCCGGAAGACCTTGCTGGGCTCAGCGGCTCCGCTCCTGATGATCGCCGCCCTGACGCCAGTTCACGCGTCAGCAGCCGAGGCCGCGGAGGCGCCAGCCGCCACAGCGTCGACTCCCGCCCGCCCGGAGACGGGAACCGTCCAGGAACTCGTCGTGACCGCGGAGAAGCGGGAATCCACCGTTCAGCGCACCGCCGCGACCCTGGAGGTCGTGACCGGGGTCGCGCTGGCGCGCCAGCAGATCGTCGACGTGAAGGATCTCAATTCCATCCTGCCGAACGCGCAGATCGTGCCGGTGGTGAATTCGCTGCAGGTCACCATCCGCGGGATCGGCTCCGACTTCATCGATCCTCGCGCCGATCCCGGCGTAGCCGCGAGCCTGAACGGCCTCTACTTCGACCGCCCGCTGTCCAATGGCTTCGCCTTCCTCGACGTGTCCCGCGTGGAAGTGCTCGCGGGTCCGCAGGGGACGCTCTATGGGCGCAACGCCGCCGCCGGCGCCATGAACATCATAACCAACCAGCCGACCAACCACTTCGAGGGCTATGTCGAAGGCACGCTAGGGTCTCTGAACGCGAACGACTTGAAAGCAGTCGTCAATGTTCCGCTGGGCGACACGCTCGCTGTCCGTGTCGCCTACGCACGCGATCGCCGGGACGGCTACCTCGGCGACTACTATGACGACCTCCACAGCGACACGAGCCGGATCTCGGCGCTCTGGCGGCCCACCGATCGGCTCAATGTCTATCTGGAGTCCGACTATCTGCAGACCGGGGGTCACGGGCAGGCCAACGAAGCCTGGCCCTGCACCGGCGCCCAACCCTGGTCCCTGGTGGTCCCCGCCAACTGCCCGAGCACGCTGAAGGGCGGCACCGAGCCCACCAACGGCCGCCTGGGCACCTTCGTCTGGGCGAACCAGCTGAACGTCAGCTACGACCTCAGCTGGGCGACCTTGACGTCGATCACCGGCTACATCGGGACCCACCAGCGCTTCTCGAACGAGCCCAACGGCATCCTCTTCAACGCCAACGAAACGGCCAACAACGACGACTATTCCGAAGAGATCCGGCTGACGGGCCGCGATACGGCCAACCATCAGGGCGGCCTCCAGTGGCAGGCCGGCGGATACTTCTTCACCAGCACCGGCGACTACAACTATTCAAAGCCGGGCTTCGGGCTGCCCTTCATCTTCACTTCCCTCCCCCAGCGGTCGCAGGCCGGCTTCGCGCAGGTGACCTATGGCGTCACCGACCAGCTACGCATCACCGCTGGCGCGCGCTACACCCACGACTTCAAGGGACTGGTCGGGAGCGGCGGCGCCATCTCGGCCGAAGGCGACAAGTGGACCTACAAGGCTGGGCTCGAGTACGACCTCGCGCCGACCCACATGCTCTACGGCAATATCTCGACCGGCTATGTCGCGGGCGGTCCGAACGGGGGCAATCCGACCCTCCCGGCGCCGCCCACCCTGGCGCCGCCGACCTTCCAGCCGGAGACCATCACGGCCTACGAAGTCGGATCCAAGAACCGGTTTCTGGACGGCCGGTTCCAGCTCAACGCGTCGGCCTACTACTACGATTTCAGCAACTACCAGGTCACCGAACCCGCCTTCCTGAACGGCGCGGGACAGCAAAAGTCCGGAAGCCAGCTCCTGGTGATCGAGAACACCGGCACGGTGAAGACCTATGGCGTCGAGGTGAACAGCGAATTTGCGCTCACCGCCAGCGACCGCCTGAGCGCCTCCTTCCTGTGGGGATATGGGACGTTCGGGGCGATCCATCTCGCCACCATCGCCGGCAACCCGGTGACCGGCTTCACGCCAAAGGCCATCGATCTGCCCGGCGGCACCCCCTTGGTGAACCTCCCCCGCTGGACCGCCCAACTCGGCTACGAACACACCTGGGACCTGGGCCGCGGCGGCGAATTGGTGGGCGCGATCAATACCAAGCTCTCCACAAAGTACCCGCTTGTGGTGGGCTCCGTCGGCGACCCCTTCGACAACCAGGCTGGCTACACCATGACCAACGCGAGCCTCACCTACGATTGGGATGAGAACCGCTACGCGCTGCGAGGATGGGTCAAGAACATCGAGAACACGCCGGTGAACACTTACGGCCAGGCGCCGGGGATGCATAACTACTCGATCCTGGCGCCGCGTACCTATGGCGTCACCCTCTCAGCCAGGTTCTAATGCCCTCGGCTTCCCCGATCCCAGGCCGCGCAGCGACGCCCTCGAAGGAGGGCGCACGGGGGTCACGATGACCGAAACGGTGGTCAGCAGGGGCGAGTGGGCGGCCCATTGGCCGGTCCCCGTCGTGTCGGCCGCAGGAATGGCGGTGTCGATGCTGCCGCTCTATTCGCTGGGCGCGCTGATCCCCTCGATCCAGCACGCGACCCATTGGACGCGCGGCCAGATTTCGTTCGGCCCCACGATCCTGAGCATCGGTGCGGTGCTGCTGGCGCCGCTGGTCGGGGGCGCCATCGACCGCTTCGGCGCCCGCCGGGTGGCTCTGCCTGGGCTGGCGCTGTTCTGCTTGGCGGTGGGCGGCGTTTCGCTGAGCGGCGGGAGCGTGGCGACCTGGTGGCTGGCCTGGACGTTGATGGCGCTCACCGACGTCCTGATAAAGACCACGGTCTGGACGACGGCGGTCGTGGGCCTTTTCGAGCGGACGCGGGGCTTGGCCATCGGGGTGGCGCTCTCGGGGACGGGGATCGCGACGACCTGCCTTCCATACTTGGCGACTGTGCTGCAGGAGTCCTTCGGCTGGCGCGGGACCTACGCGATCCTGGCGGCCGGCGCCGCGGCGCTGTCCCTACCGCTGGTCTGGCTGTGGTTCTACGATGCAGGCGATCGGCCGAGGAAAGACGCCGGGCGGCGCGAGCCGGCGCACACCTCCGGCATGTCGCTCGGGCCGGCGCTTCGGTCGCGGCGCTTCCTGCAGCTCGCCCTGGTCTGCCTGCTGTCCTCGACCTGCAGCATCGGACTCATCGTTCACTTCGTCCCCATCCTCAAGGACGGCGGCATGACCGCCCGCGCGGCCGCAGAGGTGGCGGGCGTCATCGGGATCTCCACCATGGCCGGACGCCTGCTGGGCGGCCTGCTGCTGGACCGGTTCAGCGCCTGCCTGATCGGCTTTTCCGCCTGCGCCATCTCCGCCCTCGCCTGCCCGCTCCTGATGGTCGATCACAGCCTGGCCGGCGCGATCACCGCCGCGGCGCTGATCGGCGGATCGGGCGGCTCCGAGATCGGCGTCATCGCCTACCTCGTGCCCCGACACTTCGGCCTGCGGCACTTCGGGACGCTCTTCAGCGTCATGAGCGCGCTGCTCACCGTCGGCGCGGGCGTCGGCCCGTGGCTGGCGGGCTACAGCTTCGACCGCTTCGCAAGCTACGATCAGGCCCTGCTGGTCGCCGGCCCACTCTTCGCGCTCTGCGCGATCCTGCTCGCGACCCTGGGCGCGCCCGCGCCGCTCGCGGAGCCGGCCTTGACGGCCGCCGCGCGATGAAGCGCCCCCTCATCGTCGGGATCGGCGGCACGCCCAATCCCAACTCCTCGACCGAGCAGGCGCTGGAACTTGCGCTGCGCGCCGCCGAGCAGGCCAACGCGCGCACCCGGTTGATCCATGGGCGCTACCTGATGAAGCTGCCGCTCTATCTCGCCGAGGGCAGCCCGGACGCGGGACAGGATCTCATCGAGGCGGTCCGGGCGGCCGATGGGCTGATCATCGCCTCGCCGGGCTATCACGGGAGCATCTCCGGAGCGGTCAAGAATGCGATCGACTATCTGGAGGAGACCGCTGGGGACACGCGGCCCTACCTCGACGGCCTGCCCGTGGGCCTGATCGTGACCGCCTTCGGCTGGCAGGCGACGGGCAGCACGCTCACCACCATGCGCTCGATCGTGCATGCGCTGCGTGGCTGGCCGACGCCGCTTGGCGCGGCGATCAACACCTCGCGGTCGATCTTCTGCGAAGGCGTGTGCTCCGACGCCAACGCCGCCAAGCAACTTGCCCTCGTGGGCCGGCAGGTCGCGGGGTTCGCCGCCCTGGCGCTGCGGGACCCGGCCATCGGAGAGACCGCGTGAACGCCGGACTTCCAGGGAGCGCGCCATGAGCGCTCATCCAGAGACGCCGTCCGAAACCCCGGTCGACCGGAGCGTCTGCCCGAAACGCGGCGACCTCGGCCAGCTCGACCGCTCCGCGATCGCCGAGCTGATCCAGAGGGAGCGCTCCGCCCGCGACGCGGGCCGCTGGGACGTCATGGCGGCCTGCTTCCACCCGGACGCGATGATCGATGTCTCCTGGTTCAAGGGCGGCGCCGTCGATTTCGTCGCGGCGACCAAGCGGGTGGCGGAAGCCGGCCGGACGCTCAGCCTCCACCGCCTGTCGCCATCGGTGGTGACCCTGAACGAGGACCGGGCGCTGGCCGAGACCGACGCCGAGATGCTGGGCTTCTCCACCCTCGACGGCGTGGACGTCTGCGGCGTCCACCAGGTGCGGCTCCTTTGGCGGGCCCAGGTTCTGGACGAGCGGTGGCTGATCGCCGGGCTGCACTGCGTCTATGTGCGGGGGCTCTTGCTGCCCTGCAATCCCGCCAAGCCGCCGGTGATCGACGAAGCCCTGCTGGCCACCTACCGGCCCTCCTACCGCTACCTCAGCTACGTTCTGACTAAGAACGGCATGCCGGCGCGCGACGACCTGCCGGGCGTCGACCGTCCGGAGTCGGTGACGGCGTTGCGGGCCGCCGAGGCCGCGTGGCTGGGCGAGGCGCGCTGATGGCCCGCGCCGCGACGAGCGCTATGAGCCGCCGCCTCTCTCCGGCGCTCGTCGTCGCGGCGTGCTTTTCCCTGCAAGCGGCGGCCGCCAACGCCGAGCCCGGCTCGCAGGCCGCAACGCTCTCGCCCGATGTCACCGTGACCCAGGGGGCGTTGCGGGGCGCTCCGCGCGATGTGTCCGGCGTGCTGGCCTTCAAGGGCGTCCCCTACGCCGCCCCACCCGTCGGCGCGCAGCGCTGGCGCGCGCCGCAGCCGGCCCGCCCCTGGAGCGGGGCGCATGACGCCACCGCCTTCGGCCCGCGCTGCATGGCCCTACCCGGCCGGGGCCTCGCGCGCCTGGACAGCCCGGCGAGCGAGGACTGCCTCTCCCTCAACATATGGACGGCCGCCAAATCCTCCGCCGAACGGCGGCCGGTGATGGTCTGGCTGCATGGCGGCGCCTTCCAGTTCGGAGCCGGCGCGGAGCCGAACACCGACGGCGCCCGCCTCGCCGCGAAGGGCGTTGTCCTCGTCAGCCTGAACTATCGTCTGGGCGTCTTCGGGTTCCTCGCCCATCCGGACCTGGACAAGGAAGGCGCGCCCTCCGGCAACTTCGGCCTGCAGGACCAGATCGCCGCCCTCAAGTGGGTGCGCGCGAACATCGCGAAGTTCGGCGGGGATCCGAACAAGGTGACGCTCTTCGGCGAATCCGCCGGCGCCAACTCGGTGGGCCTACTGATGACTTCGCCCCTGGCCAAGGGGCTCTTCCAGCGGGCGATCGGCGAGAGCGGCGCCTTCTGGGATTCGGAGCAGGGATCGATCCGCACCCATGCCGAGGCGCTGGCGCGCGGGAGAGCGCTGGCGGACCGGCTCGGCGGCGGGACCGTCGCCGGCCTGCGGGCGATCCCGGCGGAGGAGCTTGCGGCCAAGGCGCCCTGGACCCTCGCCCTCGATCCCGTCACCCAGGCCTTCTCGCCGAACATCGACAGCTTCGTCGTCCCGGAAGCGCCCGCCAAGGCCTTCGCCGAGGGACGGCAGGCTAAGGTTCCGCTGCTGGCGGGGTCGAACGGCGCGGAGGGCGCCATCTTCATGGGCCGGTCCTTGCCTCACGGCACGGCGTCCGAGTTCTATGCCGCCGCCGCGGCGAAGTTCGGCGCTGCCCGATCAGACGACTTCGCCAAACTTTACCCTGCTGCGACCGACTCCCAGCTGAACGCCAGCGCCGAGACCCTGATGGGCGACCTGGTGATCCGCGAGCAGGTCTGGGAATGGCTGCAGATGCAGGCCAGGACCGGTCGCACGCCGGTCTTCGCCTACCAGTTCGACCGGCGCTCCGCCTACGCGCCGGTCCCGATCCACTCCGCGGAGATCGACTTCGTATTCGGCACGCTGGCGCCCCAGCGCCTCGCCAAGCCGGACGCCACGCCAAACGCCGGCGACCGCGAGCTGTCCGACCGGATGATGTCTTATTGGATCAACTTCGCGCGCAACGGCGATCCCAACGGGGCCGGCCTGCCGCGCTGGCCCGCCTATCGCGCGGACCGGCCTGAAGCCATGATCTTCGGCGACGGCGCGGCGGCTGGCCCCGAGGGCGCGACATCCCGGTTCAGCTTCTTGAGCGCCTTCAGGACGAACGGGCGTCTGCCCGAAGCCTGGCTGGACCCGCCAAAACCTCCAGGAGCTGCGCCATGAAGACCGACCCCTCGGCGCTGCTGGAGCAGCTGGAGATCCGGACGCTGATCGAGAACTGGGTCCTGTGGCGCGATTCCGGAGAGTGGGACCGCTTCGCGACGCTTTGGCGCCCGGACGGCCGGATGATCACGACCTGGAGCCAGGCGCCCGCCGCGGACTTCATCGAACGCAGCAAGCGCGCCTGGGAGGGCGGGGCGCTCAAGGTGCTCCATGGCCTCGAAGGCACGACGATCGCCATCGAGGCCTCTCGCGCCGTGGCGCAGACGAAGATGTACATCCTGCAGCGCGGCGAGATCGACGGCGTCGCGGTGGACGTCACCTGTCGGGGCCGGTTCTGGGACCTTCTGGAGAAGGTCGATGGCCGATGGGGGCTGTGGCTCCGTCAACCGGTCTATGAGCACGACACCCTGTCCACCGTCGATCCGGGCCAGCCGCTGTCGCTGGATCCCGAGTTGCTGGCCCAGTTTCCGGAGGGCTACCGGCGCCTCGCCTACCTGCAGACCAAGCTGGGCTTCGAGGTCAGCCGAACCATGCCCGGCACGCGCGGGCCCGAAATCGAAGCCTTGAAGCAAATGAGCCGGCGCTGGCTGACCGGTGGAGATTTCGAGGCCCTGAATTGATCGTCTCTCGCCGCCACCATCCTACCCCCGTCGAATAACCCCTGGAGGACTCATGCGTTTCATCACCTATCTCGGGGCCGACGGCGAAGGGATCGCGGTCGCGAACTCCGATGGCTATCGCGGCCTGCCGGTCGCCTCGCTCGGCGCCGACCTCAAGCAACTGCTGGCGCGGGGCGGCGACGCCCTGAGCGTGGCGGCCGAGCGCCTTTCGGCGGGCGCGCTGCTCGACCTTGAAAAGGTCCGGGTCCTGCCGCCGATCCCCGCGCCGGACAAGATCATCTGCATCGGCCTGAACTACGTCGACCACTCCAAGGAGAGCGGCTTCGAGCCGCCGACCTATCCGACGGTCTTTGCACGCTACGCCACGAGCCTGGTCGGCCATGGGACGCCGATCGTGTGTCCGAACTGCTCGGACCAGCTCGACTACGAAGGCGAGCTCGCCGTCGTCATCGGACGCGGCGGCCGGCACATTTCGGAGGCGGACGCGCTGGACCACGTGGGCGGCTATTCGATCTTCAACGACGGCTCGATCCGGGACTATCAGTTCAAGTCGCCGCAGTGGACGGTAGGCAAGACCTTCGACGCCACCGGGGGCTTCGGCCCCGAGCTCGTCACCCCTGACGAACTGCCGCCCGGCTGCAGCGGGCTGAAGCTTGAGACGCGCCTCAACGGGGAGGTGGTCCAGAGCGCCTCGACCGACGACCTGATCTTCAGCGTGGCGCGCCTGGTCTCGATCCTCTCCGAGGCGATCACGCTCTCGCCCGGCGACGTCATCGTCAGCGGAACCCCGGCCGGCGTCGGGCTCGCCCGCAAGCCGCCGCTTTGGATGAAGCCAGGCGACGTCTGCGAGGTCGCGGTCGAAGGCGTGGGCCAGCTGATCAATCCCATCGCGCAGGAAACCGCCTCAGAAGGGAGTTGATCATGGAAGTCGTTTCTCGCCGGCCCGGCGTATTGGGCGTCCATTCGCTCGACCATTTCGAATTCGCCGTGCCGGACCTGGCCATGGCGCAAGCCTTCTACGAGCGCTTCGGCCTCGACGTGCGCGCGGCCGAGGGCGGCCTCGACCTCCACACCTACGGCCATCCACACCGTTGGGCGCGGGTCGTGGAAGGCCCCCGAAAGGCGCTGCGACACATCAGCTTCGGCGCGTTTGACGACGATATGACGGCCTTCCGGGGGCAGTTGGACGCGCTCGGCGTCGACCTCATTCCAAGCCCGGACCCCGCAGACAACCTGTCGCTCTGGTTCCGCGACCCACATGGGGTCCTGCTGCGGGTGCGGCCGGCGGAAAAAAGCTCTCCCAACGCCCCGTCACCGCACTCGCCCGCGCCGACACCGTCGCTTCGAGGCGCTCCGATGCGTGGGGACGTCCCTCCCGTCCGGCCCAGGCGGATGTCTCACGCCCTCTTCTTCACGCCCGGCATCGACGCGACGCTCGACTTCTACAGCCGGGTCCTAGGTCTGAGAATCTCGGACCACCCCGGCCCCGTCGCCTTCCTGCATGGCGTGCACGGCAGTGACCATCACCTGATCGCCTTCGCCCAGTCCTCCGCGCCCGGCTATCACCACAGCGCCTGGGATGTCGGCTCGCTGGAGGAGGTGGGTCTCGGCGCCGCCCAGATGGCCGAGGCCGGCCATACCCGCGGCTGGGGCGTCGGCCGGCATGTGCTGGGCTCCAACTATTTCCACTACGTCCAGGACCCCTGGGGCAGCTTCGCCGAGTACAGCTTCGACATCGACTATGTGCCGGCCGACCTGGACTGGGAGACGGGACACCCAGCCCCCGAGAACAGCCTCTATCTCTGGGGTCCGCCGCCTCCCGAGGACTTCATCACCAATCACGAGGCCGCCGCGTAGAATCCGCCATTCACTGGCAGACCAGCCGACCTAGAGCGACGCCAACGGCAGTCAGACCTTAGTCAGTCCCAATGATCAGCGGAATCGCATACAACCCGTAAGTATACTGGTGCGCCTTACGCAGTCTCTTACACAGTTCGCTTGACATTTCTACAATACCAAGCAAAATAAAATCTATAAAGCAGACGTGTGCGGCTCAAAACCCGGCACCGCAAGGTGTGTCGGTTCGAGCCCGACCTCGGGCGCCATCGTCCTGATCAGAAGCCCCGGCGGCGGCGTTGAAACGCGGCGGGGCGCGCCCGCGCGGCTCAGCCGATCGGCACGCCGATGATCGCCTTTAGGATCAGGTGGTCCTCCGGGCGGCCATAGCCCCAGCCGACGCCGAGGTTCAGGTCCCACTTGCCCAACCCCTTGTCCATGATCAGGAACAGCTGCTGGTCGTTGACGCTCAGCGGACCGAGGCGCTTGGCGTCGCCGATGGTGTTGTAGCTCTCGAAGCCCACGTCGAAGTCGTCGCCGCCGATCTTGCGGGTCACCATGGTGGCCAGCTGATAGCTGGCGGGGCCTCGCTCCGGGCCGCTCACCGCCCAGTCGATGTTGAGGTTCTCGGCCAGGGTCCAGGGGCCCTTGTGCAGGCCCAAGATGCCCTTCAGCTCGGCGTTCCAGGGATTGATGTCGATGTCCTTGCGCACCCGGCCGAGCTCGAAGTTCACGCCCCAGAAGACGCCGTCGCCCTCCGGCCGCGGGGCGATGAACTTGATGCGGCCCTTGGCGCCGCCGATCTCGCCATGGCCGTCGGCGAAGGTCATCAGCGGCAGATAGGCCCCAAGCTCGATGTTGGGGGTGAGCCCGTAGGCCCATTCGGGGGTGACCCTCACCCGATCCTGCGACGTCTGTTGGCCGACATAGTCGACGTTCGCCAGGCGGCCCTTCAACACGTCGTTGACGTGGACATCCAGGCCAAAGGCGCCCTTGGCCAGGAGGTCGTCGATATAGACCTGGATCTCCTCGTCCGCCGCTCGAGCGGTCGAGGCGGACAGGCTGAGGGCGAACAGGGCGGCCAGGCCGGCGGCGCGCACCAGGCGAGGTCTCAGTT
Organism: Phenylobacterium sp.; assembly: GCF_035309685.1. GTDB lineage: Bacteria > Pseudomonadota > Alphaproteobacteria > Caulobacterales > Caulobacteraceae > Phenylobacterium. The sequence continues at coordinate 83,265 of NZ_DATGEX010000015.1, read as the reverse complement.
TGTGGCGCATCGCGGTCAGGCCTCTCCGGCGAAGGTTTGCGCACGGCCGGTGGCGGCTTTGCACGGCGCGGGAGACAAGATCGTCGAGTCCCGCCCCGGCGTCGAGGGCCACGCGCGCCGCCGGTTCTCGTGTCTAGACCGGCAGCTGCCCTGTCGACTTCACTTCTTCGAGGACGGCGTAGGTGCGCGTCTCGCGCACGCCGGGCATCTGCACCAAAACGTCGCCAAGGAAGGTCCGGTACGCCGCCATGTCCTTCACCCGGGCCTTGATCAGGTAGTCGAAGCCGCCGGCCACCATGTGGCACTCCAGCACGTCCGGCGCGCGCCGGGCGGCGGCGGCGAAGGCGTCGAACACATCGCCGGTCGTGCGGTCCAGCACCACCTCGACGAAGATCAGCAGGGCGCGGTCCACCTTCTGCGGATCCAGCACCGCGGAGAAGCCGCGGATGAAGCCGCTCTCACGCAGCCGGCGCACGCGGTCCGAGCAGGCCGAGGGCGACAGGTGACAGCGCTCGGCAAGCTCCTGATTGGAGATCCGCCCTTCCGCCTGCAGCAGGCGCAGCAGCCGGCGGTCGATGTCATCCAACCGATCAATGTTCGACATATTGAGCTCCTGACCGTGAATCATCCGACATATGCCGCATAATCTCGTAGCACATTCGACGAATGGGGTCGTAGACCGAAGCCACTCTCGCGGAGATCCGGCTATGCCCTTCGATCAGCTCGATTCAGCAAAATTCACGGACGAGCGTCAGGCCGTCGCCGCGGCGCTGGCCGCCAAGCCGCTGAGCCTCGAGGACCGCCGCTCGGTGCTGGACGAGGCCACCGCGCTGGTCCGCTCGGCCCGCCGCGGCGCGCGCCGCCAGGGCGTCGTCGAGAGCTTCCTGCAGGAGTTCAGCCTGTCGACCCGCGAGGGCCTGGCGCTGATGTGCCTGGCCGAAGCCCTGCTGCGCACGCCGGACGAGGAGACCCGCGACAAGCTGATCGCCGAGAAGATCGCGTCTGCCGACTGGGCGAGCCACGCCGGCGCCTCCGACAGCCTGCTGGTCAACGCCTCGACCTGGAGCCTGATGCTCACCGGCAAGCTGATCGACCCGGACGAGGAAGCCGGCGCCGACCTGCCGGGCTTCATCCGCCGGCTTGCGGGCCGGCTCGGCGAGCCGGTGATCCGCCGCGCCGTGGGCGCCGCGGTGAAGATCATGGGCGAGCAGTTCGTCCTGGGGGCCACCATCCAAAAGGCCATCAAGCGCGCGGCGCAGGACGGCTTTACCTGCTCCTTCGACATGCTGGGCGAGGGCGCGCGCACCGAGGCCGACGCCGACCGCTACGAGGCCGCCTACGCCGCGGCGCTCAAGGTCGTCGGCAAGCACGCGGGTTCGCCCCAAGGCCCTCTGGGCCCGGAAGCCGGCCATGGCGTCTCGGTGAAACTCTCGGCGCTCTCGCCGCGCTACGAGGCGCGCCAGCCGGAACGGGTCTGGGGCGAGCTCTATCCGCGCATCAAGCGGCTCGCCGTCCTGGCGGCCGAGGCCAACATCAACCTGACCCTCGACGCCGAGGAGGCCGACCGGCTGGTGATCTCGCTGGAGCTGCTAGAGCGCCTGGCCAATGAGCCGGAGCTGGGCAGCTGGACGGGCCTGGGCCTGGCCGTCCAGGCCTACCAGAAGCGCGGACCCCAGACGATCGAGGCGGTGGCCGGCATCGCCCGCGCCAGTGGCCGCCGGCTGATGGTTCGCCTGGTGAAAGGCGCCTATTGGGACAGCGAGATCAAGCGCGCCCAGGTGGCCGGCCTGCCGGGCTATCCGGTCTACACGACCAAGGCCGCCACCGACCTTTCCTACCTGGTCTGCGCCCGCGCGCTTCTGTCGGCCGCGCCGGCGCTCTACGGCCAGTTCGCCACCCACAACGCCCACACGCTCGCCGCCGTGCGCGTCATGGCGCGCCAGGCCGGCCTGTCGCCCGAGTTCCAGCGGCTGCACGGCATGGGCGAGGCGCTCTACGCCGGCGCGCGCGACCGCTACGGCGACTTCCCGTTGCGGGTCTACGCCCCGGTCGGCAGCCACGAGGACCTACTGCCCTACCTGGTGCGGCGCCTGCTGGAGAACGGCGCCAACACCTCCTTCGTCCACGCCCTGCTCGACGAAAAGACCCCGGTCGAGAAGGTGGTCTCCGACCCCATCTCCACAGTCGAAGCCGCCGGCGGCGCGCCGCACCCGCGCATCCCCCTGCCGGTCGACCTCTATGGCGCGACGCGGAAGAACTCGCAGGGCATGGACCTCTCCATCGCCGAGACCCGCGAGGCGCTGGCCGCCGCCATCGCCGACCTGCCGCCGCTCGAAGCCGGGCCCATCGTCGGCGGCGTTTGGTCGAAGGGGATCGTCGCCTCGCGCCTGTCGCCCGCCGATCTGACCAAGACCGTCGGAACGGCCATCGACGCGACGACCGCCGACGTGGACGCCGCCTACGCCGCCGCGGCCAGGGCGCAGCCCGTCTGGAACGACCTGGGCGGCGAGGGCCGCGCGCCGGTCCTGCGCGCCATGGCCGACGCCCTGGAAGCGCACCGCGAGCGGCTGATCGCCATCTGCGCCGCCGAGGCGGGCAAGACGCTCGCCGACGGCGTCGCCGAGGTGCGCGAGGCCGCCGACTTCTGCCGCTACTACGCGGCGCTGGCCGAGCGCCAGTTCGGGGCGCCGGAGACCCTGAAAGGGCCGGTCGGCGAGACCAACCAGCTGTCGCTGCATGGGCGTGGCGTCTTTGCCTGCATCAGCCCCTGGAACTTCCCGCTGGCGATCTTCACCGGCCAGATCGCCGCGGCGCTCGCCGCCGGCAACGCGGTTCTGGCCAAGCCCGCCGAGCAGACCCCCCTGATCGCCGCCGCCGCCGTGCGCCTGTTCCACGCCGCCGGGCTCGATCCCAACCTCCTGCACTTGCTGCCCGGCGATGGCGCGACCGTTGGCCAGGCCCTGGTCGCACACCCGACCTGCGCCGGCGTCGCCTTCACCGGCGGCACCGAGACCGCCTGGGCGATCAACCGGACGCTGGCCGCCCGCAATGGTCCCATCGTCCCGTTCATCGCCGAGACCGGCGGCCTGAACGCCATGTTCGTGGACACCACGGCGCTGCGCGAACAGGTGATCGACGACGTGATCGCCTCGGCGTTTGGATCCTCCGGCCAGCGCTGCTCGGCGCTGCGCATGCTGTTCGTCCCGCACGATACCGCCGACGCCCTGATCGAAGGCCTGGCCGGCGCCATGGACGCCCTGGTGCTGGGCGATCCGGCCGACCCGCGCACCGACATCGGCCCGGTGATCGACGAGGACGCCCGCGGCGCGCTCGCCAAGCATCGCACGCGGCTGGGCGAGGAAGCCAAGGTGCTGCACGAACTCAAGGCTCCGGCCGGTGGCCACTTCTTCGGGCCCGTCCTGGCGGAAATCCCCTCCGCCGCCTTCCTGCAAAAGGAAGTGTTCGGGCCGATCCTGCACGTGGTGCGCTATGACGCGAACGACCTCGCGTCCGCCGCTGCGCCCTTGGCGGCCGCCGGCTATGGCCTGACGCTCGGCGTGCATTCCCGCATCGAGGCCTTCGCCGAGCAGGTCCGCGCCGCGGTCCCGGCCGGCAACGCCTACGTCAACCGCTCGATGATCGGCGCGGTGGTCGGCGTGCAGCCCTTCGGCGGCGAGGGCCTCTCCGGCACCGGCCCCAAGGCCGGCGGCCCCAATGCGCTGCTGCGCTATGCGGTCGAACGCGCGCTCAGCGTCAACATCGCCGCCCAGGGCGGCGACCCGGCGCTCCTCAACCTCAACCCCTAGGGCGCGCCGAGCCCGAACAGCCAAACGTCAACCGCATAAGTTCTTCATAAAAAACTCACCTCTAGGCTGCAACCTTCGCCCGGGACGCGCTGAGCATGACCCGCGGGCGGCCCTGAGCGCGCCAATTCGCGCCAGATGTTCTCCGCGGACGCAGGACTCGGTGCGCTTGAGGAGGCTCGCCGCCATGGCCGACGCTGCGACACAGATCTCGCGGGTGCTGGCCGCGCGCCGGCGCACGGCGACCTCGGCGTTCCACGGGCCGCGCAACCTCATCGTCCAGGCCGTCACCATAGCGATGATCAGCCTGACGGGCCTGCTCATGGTCCCCCGGCCGATCGTGCTGGGCTGGGCGCTCGCCACCGCCGCCGCCGCCCTGCTGGAAGATTGGCTGCTGGCCCGGGCCGAACGCGCGCCGGCCGGCGCGCGGGCGACCGCGCGGTACGCGGCGGTCATGCGGATCGTGGTCACCACCCTCTTCGCGCTCGCCACCTTCATCCTCATCGTCGGCAAGGGCGGCGGGCCCGGCGAGCGCCTGTTCGGCTTCGCGATCATCAGCGCCGCCCTGGTGCATGTGTTGATGCGCCACTACCGCTCCCCGGTCATCCTGGCGTTCAGCCTCATCCCCTGGGCGGGCATCCTGGGTCTCGTGGGGTTCGGCTTGGCGCGCACGGCCTGGCAGGCGGGCGACATGCTGCGGGTCGTGACCTCCATCTTCGTTATCACCATGCTGGGCGTGGAGTTCTGGTCGGCCCGCCAACAGCTTTCCGCCGCCTGGCGCGAGTTGATGGCCACCCTGGCCGGCGTCACCCAGGCTGAGGCCGCGCTCAAGGAAACCCAGCGGATCGCCAAGATCGGCTCCTGGCGCAAGACGTCTGGCGCACCGCACCTGGACTGGTCGCCGGAGCTCGACGGCATCTTCGGCTTCGACGCCGCGGACGGACCGCCGTCGGTCGAGAAGGTCATGGAACGGCTCGACGAAGAGAGCCAGGCCCGGCTACGCGCCGTGCTGGACGCTTCGGCGGCCGAGCCCTTCACCTTCAGCCTGCAGGTGCTCCGCCCCGACGGCGAGACACGGGTCTGTTGGGTGGAAGGCCGGCCGGAGTTCGACGCGGCGGGTGTGCGGCTGGGCGTCGCCGGTTTCTGCCAGGACGTCACCGAGCGCGAGGCGGCCATGGCCCAGCTGCGTCAGGCGCAGAAGATGGAATCGGTGGGTCAACTCACCGGCGGCCTGGCCCACGACTTCAACAACCTGTTGGCCATCATCATCGGCAACCTCGACCTCATCGCCACCGACCTCGCCGAGGACTCGCTGGAGAAGGAGTTTGCCGAGACCGCGCTGCAGGCCGCGCTCAAGGGCTCGGAACTCACCCAGCAGCTACTGGCCTTCTCGCGCCGCCAGCCCCTGGACCCCAAGACCGTCGACCTGAACGAACTGGTGAGCGGCATGGCGCCCCTGTGGCGGCGCACGCTGGGCGAGAACGTCGTGGTCAAGCTGGTGGCCTCGTCGGACACCTGGAGCGCCAAGCTCGACCGCGCCCAGATGGAATCCTCGCTGCTGAACCTGGTGATCAACGCCCGCGACGCCATGCCCGACGGCGGGGTGCTGACGGTGGAGACCGGCAACGCCACCATCGATCCCGACAACCCGGAGCTGCCGCCCGGCGACTACGCCGTCGTCGCCGTCTCCGACACCGGCCACGGCATGCCGCCCGAGGTGCTGGCCAAGGTCATCGAGCCGTTCTTCACCACCAAGGGCGTCGGCAAGGGCTCGGGGCTGGGCCTCAGCATGATCTACGGCTTCGCCAAACAGTCCGGCGGCCAGCTGCGCATCTACAGCGAGGTCGGGCACGGCACGACGGTGCGGCTGTATCTGCCGCGCTGCCTGGAGGCGGTCGCCGCGGCCCCTGTCGCGGCCAAGGGCCCGGTGCGCGGCAAGGGCGAACGCATCCTGATCGTGGAAGACAATCCCGACGTGCGCCGGGTCGCCGTGCGCCAGCTCACCGACCTGGGCTATCAGGTGGCGGAGGCCGACAGCGGCGCCGCCGGCCTGGAGACGCTCAGCCTCGACCACGGCGTCGATCTGGTGTTCAGCGACATCGTCATGCCCGGCGGCATGACCGGCATCGAGATGGTGCAGGCCGCGCGGCGCGACCACCCGGACCTGAAGGCGCTGTTCACCACCGGTTTCACCAGCGCGGCCACCGCCAACAACAACCGGGTGACCGGCGCCGACCTGATGATCAGCAAGCCCTACCGGGTCGCGGACCTGGCGGCCAAGCTGCGCGAGGCCCTGGCCTCGACACCGCAATCCCTGAGCGAAGAACCCCCGATCAACAAAGCCCACGCCCAGGTCGCCCCCGCGGCCGGGCGCGGGCGCTAGGCCGAATTCCCTGGAGACCTGTGATGGCGTTTATCTTGGTGGTCGATGACGAACAGATGCTCCGCACGACCCTGCGGGCGATCCTGCAGCGGGCGGGTCACGAGGTCGCGGAGGCCGAGGACGGAGCCAAGGCCATGGAGCTCTTCCGGGTCAACACGCCGGACCTGGTGATCACCGACATCATCATGCCCAACCGCGAGGGCGTGGAGACCATCGGCGAGATGCGCGCGGCCGCGCCCGACCTGCCGATCATCGCCATGTCGGGCGGCGGCAGCCGCGGCGGCGAACTGTTCCTGTCGCTGGCGGCGCGGCTGGGCGCGACCCAGACGCTGGCCAAGCCGATCCGTCAAGCCGAGCTGCTGGCGGCGGTGGACGCCTGCCTCGCCAGTCGTCACCGCGCCGGCGGCGGCGACCGGGTCATATCGGCGTAGAGGTCCGAGGGCTCGAACCGCAGCGCGCTGGCGAGCGCACCAACGTCCGGGTGGATGGCCGAGCCGGCCAGATAGCGGAACCCCGCCCCGACCGCGCCCAGCACCAGCGCACGGGAATTCAGGCCATAGGCGCAGGCGTCCAGGCCCTGCGCGCGGGCGACGCTCGCGAAGGCGGCCAGCATGGCCAGCGCCTGGGCCTCGCGCCCGTCCATGTCGCTCAGGTCCGTGGCGACCACCTTCAGCGTCCCCGACGCCGGGATCAGATGGGTCTGCTCCAGCGGGACCAGGGCCGAGACGCCGACGCCGAGCGGCTTGGTCATCTCCAGGAACGCCTTGCAGCCATAGGTCCAGAACGCCTCCTGCGGCCCGCAGATCTCCAGGGTCACGAACTTGCGCAGCGAGGCTGGGATATTCGACAGCGCATGGCGCAGGCTGGCGCGCTGGCTGGTGACGCCAAGGCTCGCGTGGTCGATGGCGATGGTCGTCGGCAGGCGGCGGTTCTGGCGGGCGAGCACCTGCAGATCTCCGGCCACGGCCCGAACCACGGCGAGGTCCTGCTGGAAAGCCGCCGCCTCCCGGGCGCGGTCCTCCATCGCGCCCGGCGGCTCGCGCGGGATGTAACCCCGGAACCGCAGCAAGGTCATCTGCTCGGTGTCCCAGACCGGGCTGTAGCTGCGGACCATGCTCACAGCGGTCGCGGAGGCGACGACTGCCTGCGGCGGGGCCACAGCAGCGCCGGGCGCGTCCAGCGGCGCGTTGGTCGCCTGGGCCAACGCCATGTCGACGGCGATCTCGCAATCCCCGCTCGCCAGGGCGTCGGCCGAGACCTCAGCGCAGCGCGCGGTGACCTCCAGGCGCTCGGCGCCCTCGCCTTCGCCCAGCAGGCGCTGGGCGATCTCGCGGGCGATCACCCGGCTCTTGAACTCCGCCTCCTTGGCGCCGAGCGTGGCGAACAGCACCAGATAGCCGTCGTCGCCGCGCCGCTCGAAGACGTCGCCGCGCACCAGATGGCGGGCGATGATCGCCTGGGCGGTGGCGTGAACCTTCTCGGCCAGTTCGGGCCAGCGTTGGGCGAGGTTCGCCTGCACCTCGCTCAGGCCCACCATCTGGAAGGCGCAGACCGGGACCATCACCTCGGCCGCGGCCTTGTCGGCGCTCCCCGCGCGTCCGAGACCGCCCAGGGGCCGCGCCCCCGAGGGCTGTTCCAACAGCCGGCGCGCGGCCTCCGCGAAGGAAGCGAGGAGTCCGGGGCCGCGCTGCGCGCGCGAGGTCTGAGGTGAGGACGTCATTGGGTGCGCGCCGCACGTAAAAAACTACCTGTGCGCGAAATTTACACGCAAACCGTTCACAGCCCGCTAACGGCGCCGCGCGGCGCCCCCGCGTTTTCCTCTGTGCGGAACGATGCAACGCGGTCCATGGCCGCCCCGCGGATGTTTGACTAACCTCGCCGCCCGATGACGCGATCCAACCTGTCTCCCGCCCTGCGGCGCCCGGCCATCGCGGCGCTCCTGCTTGGCCTGCTGCTCCTGCCCGGCGCGGCCCAGGCGCACATCGTCAAGGGCGAGGCGATCGGCTTTGTCAGCGGCTTCCTGCATCCGGTGTCGGGGCTGGATCACATCATCGCCATGGTGGCGGTGGGCATGTGGGGCGCCCAACTCGGCCGGCCGGCGATCTGGGTGCTGCCGCTGACCTTTCCGCTGGTCATGGCGTTTGGCGGATTCCTGGGCCTGATCGGCGTGCCGCTGCCGGGCGCCGAGATCGGCATCGCGCTCTCCGGCGTGGTGCTGGGCGCCGCGGTGCTCAGCCAGTTCCGCGCACCGCTCTGGCTCGTCGCGGCGATCGTCGGGATCTTCGGCCTGTTCCACGGCCACGCCCACGGCGCGGAGATGCCGCCCGGCCACAATCCGCTGCTCTATAGCGCGGGCTTCGTACTCGCGACGGGCCTGCTGCACGTCTGCGGCATCGTCATCGGCCTGCTGCACCGCTGGCGCTGGGGCGGCTACGCGATCCGCGCGGGCGGCGGCGCGGTGATGGCCGGCGGCCTGGTCTTCCTCTGGCAGGCGGTGGCCTGAGCCCGATCCTCGCCAAGCGTCACAGGCGTGCTAGCCTGTTACATCGGCTGGCGGAGGCGCGGGGGCGAATGACGCGGCGTTTCGGACTGAGGGCCCTGGCGGCCATGACGGCCCTGACGGCCCTGACGGTTCTCGCCGCCGGCGCGCCCGGCGCCAAGGCCTCGGCGCCGGCCACCGACCCGAAAGCGACCGCGGCCAACCTGGCCGGCGTCACCGTCGTCGCCAAGAAGCCGCCGCCTGTGATCAGCAACGCCTCGGAGTTCGTCCGCCAGCGGATGCCCGAGAGCCCGTCCACCGGCCAGTACGCCCGCTTCCGCGAACCGATCTGTGTCGCCGTTCAGGGGATGCCGGATTCGTTCAACAGCTTCATCCGCGAGCGCATCATCAAGCTGGCCAGGGAGGTGAACGCGCCGGTCTCGACCTTCTGGGCCTGCACGCCCAACGTCCAGGTGATCTTCACCGACCAGCCGCAGCGCCTGCTGACCAACATCGGGCGCAAGCGCGAGGAGGTGCTGGGGTTCCACTACCAGGCGCAGTTCAAGAAGCTGACCACATTCGATCGCCCCATCCAGTCCTGGTACGTGACCCGCACCCGCGACCCACGCGGGCGCAACTATCTCGACTTCGCCCACGCTGGCCTGCAGGGCGATATCGCTCCGAGGACCGCCATGTTCGGCGGCGGATCAGTCTTGGGCGGCGACAGCCTGCACGGGACCGCCGGCTCGCGGCTCGGCGCAGAGCTGTCGAGCGATATCGCTTTCGCCCTGATCATCGGCGACCGCAATAAGGTCTCCAACGCCAAGATCGGGCCGGTGGCGGACTATATCGCCTTCCTGGCGCTCGCCCGCTGGCAGGGGCTGGAGCGCTGCAACTCGGTGATCCTGACCATCCTCAACCTGATGGCCGACGCCTGCCAGGAAGACCCGCCGGAAACGGTGACCGCCTATGACCTGAACCTCCTGAAGGCGCTCTACCTAGTCAATCCGCGCGAAAGCGGCTCGCAGCAGCGGATGGAAATCGCCGACCGCATCGTCAAGGCGGCCGCCGAGGCCGAGACCGCCGCGCGCTAGTCCTCAGCGCCGGCGAACATCAGCGCCACGTTCAGGCCGCCGAAGGCGAAGGCGTTCTGCAGCAGCAGCTTCGAGCCGATCTTCCGCGCCTCGCCGACCACCAGGTCGAGGTCGCAGGCCGGGTCGCGGGCGGTGAAGTTCTGGATCGGTGGGGCGAGGCCTTCGGCGAGCGCGCGCAGGCCGATGGCCGCCTGCAGGGCCGCCGAGCCGCCGATCAGGTGACCGTGGGCCGATTTGGTGGCGATCACCGGCAACTTGCGCGCGGCCTCTCCGAAGACGTCTACCAGGGACTGGGTCTCAGCGGCGTCGTTCAGCGGCGTGCCGGTGCCGTGAGCGGAGATCAGGATGTCGTCGCGGTTCAGCGCGCCGGCCTGCGTGGCCGCCTGGCGCATGGCGCGGGCCTGTCCCTCCGGCGAGGGCTGGGTGATGTGGAAGGCGTCCGACGACATGCCCCAGCCGACCAGTTCACCCAGAATGGTCGCGCCCCGCGCCGTGGCGTGGTCCCAGGCCTCCAGCACCATGACCGCGCCACCCTCGCCCAGCACCATGCCGTCGCGGTCGGCGGAGAACGGGCGGCAGGTGACCGGCGACATGGCCTTGATGGCTTCCCAGGCGCGCACGGAGCCAGCCGTTGAGACCGCCTCGCTGCCGCCGACCAAGGCGCAATCGACCTGGCCGATGGCGATCATCGCTGCGCCCTGCGCGATGGCATGCGCCGAAGAGGCGCAGGCGCTGGAGGTGGCGAACACCGGCCCGCGAATCTCGAAGGCCATGGCGACCGCGCTGACGCCGGCGCTCAGCATCACCCGCGGCACGGTCGAGGGATGCATGCGCGCTGACTTCATGCCGAAGAACCGCTCGTAGCCCGCCTCGAGGGTCGCCAAGCCGCCCAGGCCGTGACCGAAAATCACCGCCGTGCGCTCGTTCAGGACCTCGTGGCCCCGCAGGCCAGATTGTTCCAGCGCCTCCAACGCCGGCGCCAGGATGAACCGCGCGAAGGGGTCGAGGCCCGCCGCCACCGGCCGGCCGAACTTCGCGTCCAGCGCCGCCTCATAGCCGTCCGCGACACGCGCCATCGGCAGCTCCAGCCCGCCGGGCCCGTATTCGCTGTCACCCATGATGCAGCGGGCGATGCCGCTCTGGCCCGCGACCGCGGCCTGCCAGTTGTCTTCCAGGGAAGCTCCGAGCGCCGAGATCGCGCCCAACCCGGTGACAGCGATGCGGTTCACGGGCGTCCTTGCGTTAGGCGGAGGCCGCGGTTTGGGCCTTGGCCTTCACCTTGTCCATCAGTTGGCCGAGCGTCTTGCAGTCGGTCAGTTCCTCGGCCTCGACCAGGATGCCAAACCGCTCCTCGACCTCGAACAGCACGCTGATCACGTCGAGTGAGGCGATGCCTAGATCTTCCAGATTGGCTTCGCGCGTCAGCGTCGCGCGGTCGATCAACGCCTCCTTGGAGATCACGTCGAACAGCTCATCGTCGCTGGGGATCACCTGAGCCATGCCAACGCTTTTTCCATTACCTTCGCGGGGTCGCCAAACCGTCCGCCACACCCCTCCGGACGCCGCGGGAGGGTTACAGCCTCAGGTGGCCCGCGCCAAGCCTCAAGGCAAGGGCCCAGGCGTGTTACATTGTCCGTGTTCATGTAATTTCGCCTGCCGTTGGGTCAGCGGCGAACAGGGGTGCGAACAGCTGCATCACCGCGTTAAAGACCGGATTTCGATGGCGGAAATAGATCGAAGTTCGGGTGAGATTGCTGCCAAGCCGCAGCTTGTTCTCATAGGCCGCCTGACCGGATCGGTAGTGCTTGAGGCCGCGTTCCAGACACAGGCGGAGATTGGTGAACCAGCTCACGAAATAGAGGTTCAGCGCGCGGCCGCGCGCCGCGTCCATCAGGAAGTATTTGTCGAGCAGGGTGGTCTCGTCCTGCACCAGCAGGTTGGCCGCCAGCAGGTCCTCGCCCTCGAAGTAGAGCACCCAGAAGGCGCGGCCCGGCATCTGGCGTGGAACGCCCAGGAAGTAGCCGGCGGTCAGGTGCTCGAACGACATCTCGGCCCGCGCGCGGGTCTGTTCGTAGAGGGCCATCAGTCGGTCGGCGAATGGGTCCGCGTCGGCGCGCACCTCGATCCGCAGGCCGTCCAGGACGCGCAGCTTGCGGCGCATGTCCTTGCGCGCGGAGTAGCTGAGGCGGGCGAAATAGGCGTCCATGTCCGGGAAATCGATGTCGAGGCCGGCGATCGGCAGGCTGGCCATCGGGCGGTAGCCCAGCGGCCGCGCAGCCGCGTCCCACAGGGGCTTGTCGTCCGCCACCACGTCCTTGGAGGCGAACAGGCCACAGCCGTTGGCCCGCGCATCGGCCTCGAAAGCGGCGAGCAGGGCGCGGAGCAGGGCCGGCCGGTCGGCCTGCGCGACCTGTGGCGCGAGGCCCAGGCTCGCGGTCGTCGTGCACGGCGACCCTAGACAGGCCAGGCCCAGCGTCAGGAAACCCGGCAGCACGCGGCGCGTGGCCTCGATCGCCCGCTTGCCGGGGCCGGTGAGGGTGGTTTCGACCGCGTAGTCGGTGAGGAAGGCCGGGACGGCGGCGATCAGGACGCCATCCTCGCTCGCCAGCACATAGCGCCAGCGGAACCCTTCCAGGCCCGCGCGCTCGACCGCGAGAAGATAGTCATAGCCCTCCAGGGTCTGGGCGAAGAGGGCGTCCCACTGCGCCCTGTCGACGGCGGCCAGGCTGTCGACGACGCCGATCTCGGGGCCGGTCTTGGGCCCCCTCTCAGGCATTGACGACGGCGGCGCGGGCCTCGCCGGCCGCCGCCGCCGCCAACGGCGCGCCGAAGAAGCTCGCGGTCAGTTCACCGGTCCGCACATGCTCCCGGTCCACATGGACCATGTGGTAGCTGTCCTCGAGCAGCACGACCTCGGCGGGCCCGCCGAGCGCAGCCTTCAGCCGGTGGGCGTTGCGCGGATTGGCCATGTCGTCCTCGGCCGCGTGCACGATCAGCACCGGCGCCTTGATGGTCGGCGCCACCCGTTCCACGTGCCGCGCCAGACGGTAGAGCTGGTACATGCAGCCCATCGGCATGCGGGCGAGCGCGCCGGGGATCAGCGCGTCGAGCGCATTCTCCGCCAGGCCCCGCAGGCGCTCGTCCTTGAAGCCGTAAGGGTGCGGCTGGGTGAAGCTTAAGGCGCGCAGACCCGGCAGATTGGCCACCGCCTGGATCACCGGGGCGCCGAGCGTGATCTTGGGCATGTTCCAGCCGTCGTATTCGAACAGCATCGAATAGGCCGCGGCGCCCTTGATCTCGGGGAAGGCCGCGCAGAGCTCCAGGCCGATGGCCCCGCCGGCGCAGATCCCGGCCACATAGACCTCGTCCACCTCCTGGGCGAACTCGAGATAAGCCGCCTTGGCGCTCTCGACCCAGTCGCGCCAGTCCGTCTTCAGGAGATCGGCCTCCGTGCCGCCATGCCCGGCCAGCATCGGGGCGTAGAGGCTGAAGCCCCGGCGGTGCAGCACCCGGCCCACCGACTTCATCTCGCTGGGCGCGCCGGTCAGGCCGTGAATCAGGAGGACGCCCTTCCTGCCCTCGCCGCGGATGCGGAAGCTGCGGTCCTTGCCGGGAAGCTTGTAGGGCGCGCGCCGGAGCGTGCTTCCGGGCGTGTTTCCCAAGGCGTTCATGGCGCGCCCCCGGCGATCAGGTCGAAAAGCTGCAGGTTGACATCCTCGTTGGCGGCGCAAGCCTCCGGCGCCGGCTTCGACCAGGGCTGATCGAGCATCGCTTCGCCGCGCTTCAAGAGCTGCGCGATCGGCCCGCCGCCATAGACCGCGGGCGACCAGTCGCCGACCACGTCGGCCCCGATCAAGGTGTGGCTGGCCAGCAGCGGCCCGATCAGCGCCTTCAGGAATTCCAGGCTGGTCTGGCCCTGGTCCCAGTTGGTGGCCGCCGCGTCGGCGCGCAGCACGTCCTTGTCGATGGTGATGTAGATGGCGTCGGTGGCGATCCGGTCGGCCAGAAAGGCGGCGAAGGTCGCCTCGCCCATCGCCGCTATCGTCGGCCAGCTCTGGCCGCAGAGCTCGACCGAGGCCGCGCCGTCCGGGCTGCGGTAGGCGTAGAGTTCCAGCCGCTCCTCGGTCAGCAGCTCGAGGTCGGCGCGGCGCGGGCTGGGCTTGCGGATGTCCGGGCTGCAGACGCCGGCGGTGATCACCTTGGCGACGCCCGGCAGGCGCGCGGCCTGACCGACCCACGACCCGCAATGGACGCCGCCCACGAACCGCACCCAGTCGGGGTGGTTGTCGAAGTGCAGGACGGTCACCGCCTCACAGCCGGCCGCCTCGATGGCGCGGCGCAGGAGGATCGGACTCACGTGGTGAAAGTCGCCGGAGCCCGAGAACACCAGCGCCGGGCCGGCGCTGGCCGGCAGGTCGCGGCGCAGGCGCTCGGCGAGCGCGTCCAGCGCCTGCGGGCGGCTCCAGAGCCGAAGCGCCGGCCCCAGGTCGCGGGCGTCCACGTCCCGCCCGCCGCCACCCACCACCTGGGCGGCGAGCGCGTCCTGAGCGGTCAGGGCCGCGTCGAGATGCAGGAGCGCCGCGCGCATCGCTTGGCGGCTCAGGCTGCCACGCAGCGGGCGAGCAGCATGTCGATCAGCTTCAGCGCCAGGTCGATCTCGTCCTTGGTGATCTCCAGCGAAGGCGCCAGCGTGATGACGTTCTTGTAGTAGCCGCCGACGTTGAGGATCAGGCCCATGGGCTTGCCGTCGACGTCCAAGTCGCCCTTCAGCCCCTCGGCGACCATACGGTCCATCAGCGCCTTGTCTGGCGTGAAGCCGTCGGCCTGGCAGAGCTCGCAGCGGAGCGCGAGGCCCAGGCCGTCCACGTCGCCCACCTGCGGCCAGCGGCGCTGCAGCTCCTTCAGGCCTTCCAGGAAATAGGCGCCCTTCTCCGGCACCGTCCGCTCGTAGTCCCCCTGCGTGGCCATGCGCAGGGTCTCCAGCGCCACGGCCGTGCCCATCGGGTTGGCGTTGAAGGTCGAGTGCGTCGAGCCGGGCGGGAAGACCGTGGGATTGATCAGCTCGTCGCGCGCCCAGACGCCGGCCAGCGGATTAAGGCCGTTGGTCACCGACTTGCCGAACACCATGACGTCGGGCTGCACCCCGAAGTGCTCGATCGCCCACAGCTTGCCGGTCCGGTACATGCCCATCTGCACCTCGTCGACCACCAGCATCACGCCGTACTGGTCGAGGACCTTCTTGATGCCTTTGAAGAAGTTGAGCGGCGGGATCACATAGCCGCCGGTGCCCTGGATCGGCTCGGCGTAGAGGGCGGCGAACTCGGACTGCTGCGCCTTCACGTCATAGACGGCGTGGAAGTCGCTCTCGAACAGGCGGGCGAAGTCGGCGACGATCTTCTCGCCATACTCCTCCTTGTTCATGCCCTTCGGCCCGCGGAAGGCGTAGGGGAACTCGATGAAGTGGGCGGTGTCGCCGAAGTGGCCGAAGCGGCGGCGGTAGCGGTAGGACGAGGTGATCGTCGACGCGCCGAGCGTGCGGCCGTGATAGCCGCCCTGGAACGAGAACATCCGCGTCCGGCCGCCCGCGGAATTGCGCACGATCTTCAGGCTGTCGTCGATGGCCTGGGCTCCGCCGACGTTGAAGTGCACCCGGCCCTTGCGCCCGAACTTGGCCTCCACGTCGCGGGCGATGAGCGCGGCGAGTTCGATCTTCTCGCGGTGGAGGTGCGAGGAGGCGACCTGCGGCAGCCGGTTCAGCTGGGCGTGGGCGGCGGCGTTCAGGCGCGGGTTGGCGTATCCGAAGTTGACCGTCGAGTACCACATCTGCAGATCGAGGTAGGGCCGGCCCTCGGCGTCGAACATGTACGACCCCTCGCAGCTCTCGAAGAACTTCGGCTGGTCGACGTAGTGGACGGTGTCCCCCCACGAGCAATATTGCGCGTCGAGTTGCCGAAGCTCGGCTTCGGTCAGCGGGGCGGCGGCGTCGTACATCAGGAAGCTCCGGAGGGATGGGTCGTCTGGCGGCCTGGCTCGGCCGTATCGGCGGCCATAAGCGAGGCCAGCCTACGCCGGACGTCGGCAAATGTGACAAACGGATAATAGGGGCGACCACGGGTCGCGGCATGCTCGGCGAGCGCGCCCTTGGCGAACAGGATGTCGGCGCCGGACGAGACGCAGAAATCGGAGCGGCCATCGCCGATGTAGACGGTGGGCACGTTGGCCGCCTGGCCGACGGCGGCCGCGGCGCACTTGCAGACGCCCGACCCCGCCGCGCAGTCGCTGCGCCGCCAGGGCAGTTCCAGCCGCCGCGCGCCGGGCCCGCCGGCCAGGCGGTTGGCGGTGACCGGCAGACGGTCCAGCCCGTGACGGCTGAGGATGCGGCCGATGAAGCGGTCGACGCCGTCGCTGACGATGCTGATCGGAAAGTCCAGCCCCTCGCACCAGGCGACGAAGTCCGCGAAATCGGGGTCCAGTTCGACGGTGTCCAGAGTCGCGTCGAGGTCTGCGTCGGAGCCGCCGATCAGGGCCACCTGGCCGACCATGCAGTCCGCGCCCAGCAGGCGTCCGGCGGTCCACTCGTCCTGCAGCACGCGCCATTGCGGCGCCGCCAGCGCCTCCAGCACCAGGTCCGTGCCGTCCTGACGGGTTATCGTGCCGTCGAAATCGCAGATGATACGCATGCTTGTCCGCGATTTCGCCCGCCGGGCCGCCCCATCACATAAGGACGCCATAACGCCCGCCCCACCTCAGCGGCCTATCTAGGGTTTTGAACCGCCGAGCGAAAGCCCGGTCGGGCGAATGGGGCATCAGCGGTTGCACCTTGGGACGAACACAGCTTCTGGGGACTCGCGCGATTCCCAGAGTTCTGTTTTTGTTCTTTTTCGCGGAGAACGGACATGGCAGACGGCGCACCCTTTCGCAGCAGCTTTGAGACCTGGCCCGCCTGGCCGCGCTTGAATCAGGCGCTGGCGGCGCGTTCCAGCCTGTGGGCGGTGTGCCGTTGCGGACGCGAGGCGCCGATCGATCCCAAGTCCTGGGTCGGCCAGGGCCTGGCGCGGCAGGCCACCGCCAGCCTGGAGACCCGCCTGCGCTGCCTCTGCGGCGCGCGCCGCGCGCGGCTGGAAATCCGCGGCCTTTCCGAAGCGCCGGCGTCGGGCGCCGGCGGCATCTACGTCTTCCGGTGACCTAGTCGGCGAACATCGGGCTGGACTTGAAGATCGCCAGCTCTTCCTCGGTCATCTCGGCGGGCGTGTCGGCGAACAGCGGCGTGGAGAGATAGCGCTCGCCCGTGTCGGGCAGCATGGCCAGGATGTTGGCGCCCTTCGGCGCCTCGGCGGCGATCTTCAGGGCCCCGGCGAAGGTGGCGCCGGAGGTGATGCCGCAGAAGATGCCCTCCTGCTTGGCCAGCTCTTGGCTCAGCCGCATCGCCTCGGGCCCCGGGATGGCCAGCAGCTGGTCGATTAGGTGATCGTGCGCCGCGTCCCCGGTCAGCTTGCCGATGAAGTCCGGCGTCCAGCCCTGCATCGGGTGGGGCTTCCAGGCCGGGTGGCCGGCGGCCGGCGTGCCGTCGGGGTTGTAGGCCTGCGGCTCGCCGCTGGCGACCAGGGCGGCGTCGGAGGGTTCGCAGACGATGACCTTGGTCTTTGGGCTCTTCTCGCGCAGCACGCGCGCAACGCCCTTCAGGGTCCCGCCGGTGCCATAACCGGTCACCCAATAGTCGAGCCCGTCAGCCTCGAAGTCCTTGAGGATCTCCGGCGCGGTGGTTTTGGAATGGTAGTCGGCGTTGGCCTCGTTCTCGAACTGGCGGGTCATGAACCAGCCGTGGGTCCTGGCGAGCTCGGCGGTCTTCTCGACCATGCCGGTGGCGCGGTGCGCGGCCGGGCTGAGCAGCACCTTGGCGCCCAGGAAGCGCATCAGCCGGCGCCGCTCCACCGAGAACGAGTCGGCCATCACCACCACCAGCGGATAGCCCTTGGCCGCGCAGACCATGGCCAGCCCAATGCCGGTGTTGCCGCTGGTCGCCTCGATCACCGTCTGGCCGGGCTTCAGCTCGCCGGATTTCTCCGCCGCCTCGATCACACCCAGCGCCAGGCGGTCCTTGACCGAACCCAGCGGGTTGAACGCCTCGACCTTGACGAAGAGGTTCACGCCGGCCGGCGCGAGCCGGTTGATCCGCACCACCGGCGTATTCCCCACGGTTCCCAGGATGCTGTCGTATCTGGCCATCAAAGCGTCTCCCTCTTGGCGGCGGACAAAGGCGCAAGACCCGGGCGCGAAGTCAATTCAGCAGAACAGGGGTCGGCTTGAACCTTTTCTGGGAAGCTCTTGAGGTCCGGCCGTCTTTAAGGCCAAGCTCGTCGCTGTTCGGGAGGCCTGCGCATGACGTTGAAGGTGATCGGATCGGGCTTTGGCCGCACGGGGACCATGTCCCTGAAGTTGGCGCTGGAGCAGATCGGCCTTGGGCCCTGCTATCACATGGTCGAGGTGTTCAAGAACCCGACCGCGTTCGACTGGTGGTCGGAGGCCGCCGACGACCCGGCGCATGCCGATTGGGGGCGTATCTTCGCCGGCTACAACGCCACCGTCGATTGGCCCAACGCCACCTACTACAAGGAGCTGGCCGACGCCTATCCAGACGCCAAGATCGTCCACACCGAACGGAACGAGGACCAGTGGTTCGCCTCAACCCAGGCGACGATCTTCATGGACCGCGGACCGCCGGACCCGGGCAACCCGATGATGCGGATGATGGGCAAGGCCATCTACCAGCTGTTCGACGGCCAGAAGAACGATAGGGACAAGGTCATCGCGGCCTACCGCAAACACAACGCCGAGGTCCGGGAGACCATCCCGGCCGATCGCCTA
The DNA here is from genome assembly GCF_035309685.1 of Phenylobacterium sp. Lineage (GTDB taxonomy): Bacteria > Pseudomonadota > Alphaproteobacteria > Caulobacterales > Caulobacteraceae > Phenylobacterium. The sequence continues at coordinate 64,641 of NZ_DATGEX010000015.1, read as the reverse complement.
CTGGTTTATCACGTGTCCGACGGCTGGGGTCCGCTCTGCGACTTCCTTGGCGTGCCGGTCCCGGAGGGCGGCACGCCGAAGGTCAACTCCCGCGAGGAATTCGCCGCCATGATGGCGGCCGGCGGACCGCCGGGGCACTAGGCGGCTACTTGCCGCCGCCGCCGGTGATTTCCTTGATCATGCCCTGCACCGGGGCCTTACCGCCCGCGCCCCAGACGGCCTTCAGGAACGCCAGCGTATTGGCCGCCGCGTCCTCGACCTTCCAGTCGCAGTCCTCGATGCGGCAGTCCTGGAAGACCGGTGGCTCGCCCCCGGAATAGACCAGGCGGCAGTCGCGGAATTCGCAGGACGAGAAGTGCTCGCCGTCGAGCGTCACGGTTTCGTGGTTATAGATCGCGCCGTCGGCCACGGGTCAGGCCTGCTCGTCGTCGGACGAATCCGCGGCCGGCGCGCCGCCGGCGTCGAGGCGGGCGCGTTCGCGGGCCTCGGCCTTGGCGCGGGCCTTCTCAGCGACCTTGGCCGCCTTTTGCCGCTCGCGCTCCATGCGCTCGAAGGGATAGTTGGGCTTGCGCGCCATGGGTCGGGTCTTTCGTCGGAGAGGACAGGCGGCGCGCGGGAAGCCGGGCCGGAGAGCAGGCCTCTTACACCGAAACGCGCCAGCGAGACCACCGCTCCGGCCATTTCTGCACGTGCGGGGCAGGTCTGTCCTGTGGCGCGAACGAAGACGGCCCCTCCGTGTGGGACGGAGGAGCCGTTAGCGGCGCCGCGAAGCCTGGGGGCTGATGGCCGAGCGGAACCGGTCTTCCTGTGCGCCGAGCCGGACTAGGGGGGAGGAAGCACCGCCTCGCCGCACGCCCACAAACTGACCGCCCCGCAAGGCGTGAGTTGGGCCGGTTCGTATCGCCAGCGTCTCGAAAACGTGGCGAAGTCGAACGAAGTTGACATTTGGCCGCCGCAGATGTCCCGGCAGAGACGATCAGGTGAAGCCGAAAGCGAAGAGGACGTGCGCCTTGAGTGAAACCCCCGCCAATCCGAACCCCGAGGGCGAACCGACCTTTGTGGAGGAGACCGGGCTCGGCCGATTCCAGGTCGAGGCGCGCACCGGAGCCTCAGCCATACTGATCGACGAGCCGGTTTCGGCCGGCGGCCTGGGCACGGGCCCCAACCCCTTCGACCTGCTCTGCGCGGCCTTAGGGTCGTGCACGGCGATGACCGTGCGGCTCTACGCGCAACGCAAAGCCTGGCCGCTGACCCGCGCCCGGGTGCGGGTGACGCACCACCGCGGGACCCTGCAGGCGCGCGACAGCTTCCATCGCGAGATCACGCTCGAAGGCCCGCTGGATGAGACTCAGCGCGCGCGGCTGATGGAGATCGCCGAACGCTGCCCGGTGCACCTGACCCTGGAGCGCGGCTCCGACATCAGTTCCAGCCTGGTCCCGCCCGACGCCAGCCTGGGCGACGGAACGCCGTCCGGGGAGCACATGAAGACCATGGAAGAGGCCTGCGAGCGCTGAGCGCGCGAGCCCGGCGAGCGGGCGGGCACGAAAAAGGGGAGCGCCGGCCCGCGGCGCTCCCCCGTATTTCCGCATCTCTCCGGACTAGAAACTCGGGTAATACCGGAAGCTCGTGAAGAACATGTCGTCGTTCGTCTTCGGCCGGACACCGTTCAAGCCGCTGAACGCTTCCAGCTCGATGTGAGAGTACTGCAGGCCGATCCGCAGGTTGCCGAACTTGCCCTGATAGAACCGGTCCCAGAGGCCGAAATTGATCTGGCTCTCCTGCTTGGTGTCGGGCGAGCACGCGCCGCCCTCGACCAGACAGGCGGCCAGGTTCGCATTCGGGTTGCCGTAACCGAAGAAGGTGGTCCCGATCTGGGTGACGCCGGTCGCCTGCTGCTTTTCCTGACCCCAGTAGGTGTAGAGGTCGAGCGTGGGGGTCGCATGCAGGGTGGCGCCCACGAGGTACATGGTCTCCTTGATGGGCCGCAGGCTGCCGTCCGTCCCCGGGATGATGTCCGGCAACTGGCCGCTGCCGTAGCGGCCGATGCCCTTGCCGGTCAGGCCGGACGCCTGCACGTCGAGGATCTTCGGCACCACAGTCCAGGTGAGGCCGCCGCCGAAACCCGAGCCTTCGGTGGTCTTGTTGGTGATCTGCGCCGGAAGGCCGAGGGCGTTCCCCGTCGCGTAGGTCACCCGGTCATAGAACTGCCTGAAGACGCCAAAGGCCTCGACATGGAGCGGCCGTGAGCCGCCGATGTCGGGTTCGAACGCGGCCTTGACGACCGCGTCGGGCACTTGGTTGTAGGAGAAGTTGTTGACGTTCGCGAGCAGGCCGATGCCGGCCGCGCTGGTGTTGGCCGTCACGCCCGCGGCGGTGGCGCTGACGCCTGTCGGGGCGGCGCCGAAGGTCGTCTGCGAGTTCTCAAGGCTCGCGGCCAGCCACAGCTGCTTATCCATCAGGTCCTTGACGATGCGGATCTGCGGCGTGCGCTGCCACACGAAACCCACGGCGTACTGGGCTTCGATGGTCGCCGGGATGACTTCATTGCGCGGCGTGATGCCCTTGCCGTTCATGGTCGTCAGCGACCAGTTCTGGCCGGCGAGCAGGTGCACGCCAATGTCGTCCCAATCGACGGTGCCGTAGACGTGGCGAATCCGCGGGTTGTACGAGTTGCTCTCGTTCGAGTTCGCGGTTTGCGCGGCGCCGAGGAAATCGAACTCGCCGTAGAAAGCCGCGTGGGTCGTCGGGTTCACGTCGCCCTGCACCAGGACCGAGAGTCGGCTCTGACGGGCGGTGAAGCGCGACTCGTCCAGGCGGGCGAGCGGGTTATTCTCGTAGGGGATTTTCGAGAAGTTCGACCCGATGTCCGAGACGTTCTGCTTGCTGCGGTAGACCGATTCAGCCGCGGCGAACCCGCCCATGGTGATCTTGACGTTGCCGGGCTTGGGAAGGGACGCCTGTACTGTCGACTGCACCGTCGACTGCACCGTGCCCGGGATCTGCTGGATCTGCATGTCGAGCTTGGCCTGGGCGGATTTCGCCGCGGCGGTGGCGGCGTCGGCGCGGGCCTGGGCGTCCTGCAGCTGCTGCGCGGTCGTGGCTTGAGCCTGTTGCTGGGCGGCCGCCTGGGCCTGCACCGTCTGTTCCAGCGACTCGACGGTCGCCTGCAGTTGCTTGACCTGCTCGGCGAGGCTGGGCTCGCCGGACGCCTTGTGCTTGGCCGCGGCGTCCGCCGCGCCCACCATGCTCAGCGCACAGATGACACCCAGCGCCGCGCTGCCGAGCAGCGACGTTTTGATGGTCATGACCAAATCCTTGTCCCCACGCCGCGCGTTGCGGCCGTCGGAAGCTGCGCTACCAAGCGCCCGTGAACGATCGCCGTCAGTTTTGCGAAGGTTCGATGACGGCGTAAGCGAACCCTAGGGGCGGTCCGAAAACACCCCAAAATTCAGGCCGATGGTGTAGCCGAATGGCCTCAGTGGGCGACTGAGGCCCAGCAATCCACCTCGACTGAGGCCCCCGCGGCGAGCGCGGCCACGCCCATCGCCGTCCGCGCCGGCAGACGGCCCGGCTTGAAGTAGCTGGCGTAGACCTCGTTGAAGGCCGCGAACTTGCCCATGTCGGTGAGCAGGACCGTGCACTTGACCACGTCGTTCATCGAGGCGCCGTGCCGCGCCAGGATCGCGGAAACGCCGTCCATCGCCCGCTTGGCTTCCTCCTCGAAGGGCGCGGGCTGGCCGGGGCGCACGCCGATCTGGCCGGAGACGATCAGCAGGTCGCCGACCTTCACAGCTTCGGAGAACGGACTCTTCGGATTGGCCGGCGGGTAGAACTCCGGCGGCGCGGCTAACACCGGGCCGGCCATCAGCGTCAGGACGAATCCGCCGATCAGGCGCGCGCGCATTGTCTCGTCTCCTATCCTCTAGGCGGCTTGGGCGACGCGGCGCCGCCGCCACGCGTAGTAGATCATCCCGGCGGCCAGCCAGCCGCCGATCAGGCCGTAGGGGCGAACGTCGGTGGTGACGCCGAGCGCGGCGATCACCACGGCGGCGACCACGCCCAGCGCGGCCAGCAGCTTCACCAGCCCCGGGCTGAACCTCAACCGCGCGGCGGCGACCACATCGGGATGGCTGGACGCCGCGTTCCAGGCGGCGATGCAGGTGCCCATGTACTTCAGGAGCGTCGGCACGCTGACCGCCAGCAGCAGGAAGAGCAGGCTGGTCGGCAGCAACAGGCCGGCGCAGGACGCCGCGAAGGCGACGATGGTGGCGACGTAGGGCGTGCCGTACCTGGGATGGATGCGCCCCAGCGCGGCGGGCAGGGTGTCGGCCCGGCCCATGGCGAACAGGAAGCGCGAATAGACCAGGAAGGTGGCGTTCATCGACTTTGACAGCGCCAGCGTCGCGGCCGCCACGATCAGCGGTGTGGCCCAGCGCCCCATGGCGGCCTGGGCGGCGTCGAGCAGCGGCGCCTTGCTGGCGGCCAGCGCCGTCGGCCCGATCAGGCTGAGCGCCGCGAACGCCACCGACAGATAGACCACCACGGTGAGCGCCAGCGCGCCCGCGACCCCCAGCGGCACGACGCGTTCGGCGTCCTCCACCTCCTCGCCGACCTCCGTGGCCGTCTCGATGCCGAGGAACAGCTGAATCATCAGCGGGAGCGCCGCGGCGATCGGCAGCCAGCCGCCGCTGAGCGCCTCGCCGAACAGCTCGGGCCTGAGGTGCGGACCCGCCGCGCCGACGAACAGCGCCAGCACGGCCAAGAGGCCCAGCATCAGCACCGTCTGCACCCGCGCCGCGATCGCCACGCCGAAATAGTTCACGGCGAAGAGGGCGGCGAAGAAGGCCAGCATCACCGGCTTGGCGGGAAAGTCCCAGACCTTGCCCAGATAGTTGGTCAGGGTCTGGCCGTAGACGATCATCACCACCGCATTGGCCAGCACCCGCATCCAGACGATGCCGAAGGCGAAGGCTGGATGGGTGAACCGGCGTTGCCATTCGTAGGAGGCCGCGGTGACCGGCGCGGTGGAGGCCAGCCAGGCGTAGACCAGCGCGAACAGCACCATCGGCAGCGCCGCGATGCCGGTGGCGATCAGTATGCCCGCGCCCCCGACCTTGGCCGCCGGCCCCAGCACCGTGAAGATCGCCGCCCCAATGGCTGTGCCGGCGCCCAGCATGATCAGGTCGATCAGCTTGACGCCGCGCTTCAGGCTGGCGGCGGGCGGCTTGGCGGCCTCGCTCATTCGACGTCTTCCCCCGGCAGGATCACCACGCCGCGCACCTGGCGTCGGGCTGGCCGGCGACCCGCACCCATTGGTAGCCGTCCAGGGCCTGACCGTCGAACGTGAAGGTCGCGGGCTTGCGCTCGAAACAGGGGCCAAAGGCGTGTTCGCCGGGCGTAAAGAGTTCGCCGTCGATGACGATCCGCTTCCAGCGCGCGGCCTCGCCCGCCCCCAGTTCCTTCGTCAGGAACGCCTGCCAGGCGGCATGGTCGAAACGCACGCCTTTCTCCCGGCTCTTGAAGATCGGCTGCAGGGCGTCCTCCAGCCGGCGTTTGCCGCCGCTCCGGCTACGGATCTTCGCGTCGATGTCGGCGAAGTAGAGGGCGCTGCGGCTGTAGGGGATGTGGCGGATGTTCTCGTCGCCGAAGCCGGCCTCGGCGATCTTCGCCGCCGGCCAGGTGCGCGCCGGATAGGCGTAGTAGCTTTGGGTGATGCGGTTGATCTCGCGGGTCCAGTCGTCGAGGGTCGCAAAGCCGCCGCGCTTGGGGACCAGCGCCGAGAAATAGGTGGTCAGCCCTTCCGAGAACCAGCTGTTGATCCCATCCGGCTCGGCGATGCCGCCGACCCACTGGTGGGTCATCTCATGCGCCAGTGTGCCGTGCGGGGCGATGGCGCCGGGCTTGGGCGGGCCGGCAAGCGCCGAGAGCATGAAGGAGCGCGGCAGCGCCGTGCCGCCACCGGTCCCGCTGGTGAGGAAGCGCATGAACACCCGGTAGGGCGGCGGCGGGTCGAGGTAGCGGTAGGTCTTGCCGAAATAGGCGTAGAGCCGCGAGGCCCAGTCCATCTCCGCCGGCGCGTCGAAGGGCGCCTGACCCAGCCAGGCCGCGCTGAAACCGTTCTTCGATCCTGCCGCCGGGAAGCGGCTCACGGGGCCGGCGATGATCCAGGCCTGGGTCAGGCTGCGCGGCGTGTCATGCCAGCGCGTCTCGCCCTCGCCCCACGACGCGATGCCGGCCGAGCCGGCTGCGAGATCGCTGAGGTCCCAGCGCACATGCAGGTCGGCCTTTCCCATCTCCGGAAAGACCAGGAAACCGGACCCCGCGCCGCTGACCCCGCCCGCCACCGCACGGATGCCGAACGGCGGCCCACGCGCCGCCTCCGGCGATTGCACCAGCGAGCGGAAGCTCATCGTTACCGCGCCGACCGTCGGCCGCGCCGTCGTCCAGCGCCGATAGTAGGGGAAGCCGCCGGGAACCTTGGCGTCCTCGCTTACGGCCAGCGGCACGTCGCCCCTGTCGTCGCGCACCGCGAGGTCCTTCACGCGGTCGGCGATCCCCGGCACGCCGGCGTAGATCACCGGCGCGGACAGCACGAGCGGCTTGCCGGCGGCGAGGCCGCGGATCGTCTCGGTCACCGCGATAGCCGTGACGTCCGATCCCCCGTCGCGCACCGGCTTGAAGACCGCATCGAAGGCCGGCGCCTCCTCCTGGCCCTGGCTGGCGCCGACCCCAACCGCGAGGTTGGCGGCGACGGCCGCAGCGACGATGGCGAGCCATTCACAGGTCACGGCGCCACGCTCACCGGCGGCGGCGGCGTGAACGGCCGGATCGACAGGAACTGATAGATCTCCGAGGGGTAGTAGGCGACGCCGCCGACCATGGTCATGCGCGTATTGCGGATCTTGCGGATGTCCGCCGTCGGGTCGCCGTCCACCAGGATGAAGTCGGCGAGCTTGCCTCGCTCGATGCTGCCCGCCTGGCTGTCGCGGCCGAAATACCGCTCGGCGTTCAGCGTATCCATCTGCAACACCCGCGCCGGCGAGATGCCCGCCATGTTGTAGAGCTCAAGCTCGCGCAGCAGGGCGAAACCGGTGGTGTCGTCGGTGCCGGGCAGCATCTGGATGTGCTCGTCGTCGAGGAGCTTCATCACCTGCAGGATGGTCTTGAAACTCGCCTGGTAGGCGGCGTCGTCGGCCGGCGTCTTGATGGTCACGAAGCTGCGGCGGCGGTAGCGCTGGTAGCCGATCGGCACGTGGTCGAGGTAGGGCGCGTCACCCGCCTGCACCTCGCCCGAGCGCGACAGCATCAGCCGCTCGAGCGTCATGGTCGTGGTGTCGAGCGCGATGTGGTGGCTCTTCATCAGCTCGACGGTGGTGCGGACCCGCGCGGAGTTCAGGTCCAGGTCCTTGGCCCGCGCCATGCCGGTCAGGCGCAGCGGCGTGCGGGTGTCCTCCTTCGGATCGAGGATCCAGCCCAGCATCAGCTGGTTGATGTGGGCGATGTCGTTGTAGCCGTCGCGGATCACCCGGTCGGGCGAGGAGAAGGCCGGCACATGGCCGGTGACGCCCATGCCCAGCCGGTGCGCCTCGGCCGCCACCGGCGCCACCCAGTCCGGCGGGAAGCTGTTGTAGATCTTGATCTGCCAGTAGCCGTGGTCGGCGTACCAGTGCACGTCGTCGATGGCCTGGGGCAGGGTGTCGGCGATGAAGCCGTTGCGCGCCGAGTAGGGGCTGCGGCCCTCCAGGAAGCCGTTGCGAACGATCCTTGGACCCGCGAGCTTGCCGGCGTTCAGCCCGTCCATCATCGCCAGAAGGGCGTCGTTGTCGTTGCCCATATCCCGCGTGGCGGTGACCCCGGCGGCCAGGTTGAACAGGTTGGACGCCAGGCTGGTGTGCGAGTGCATGTCGTGCAGCCCGGGGACCAGGGTCCCGCCCTGCCCGTCGATCACCGTCTCGCCCTTCAGGGCCGGCTTGCCGTCCTCCGGCGTGACGGTGGCGATGCGGTCGCCATAGATCACCACCTGCGAGGCGCCGGTGAGCTTCAGGGCCACGGGGTCGAAGATGCGCACGTTGCGGATGCGCACCGGGCCGGAGAAGCGGTGGGCGAGTTGCTTCTGGGCGTCCTCGGCGCGGGCCTGGGCGATCTCCCGGTTGATCTGGGCGAGCTTTGACAGTTCGCCCTCATAGCCCGCGCGGATCACGCCTCCGGCCGCGAACAGCTCGCCCTTGGCGTCCAGCAGCACATATTCCGGCGACAGGTCGATGCCGGAGAGCTCGTAGATGGTCAGCGCCTGGGCGGTCTTGCCGGCGCCCAGCGTGACCTTGCGCATCTCCTGGACCCGCAGCGCGCCGGACGGCAGCACCGGCAGGCTGTGGCCAGGCGCCTTCAACAAGGCCTTCACATAGACGCCCAGCATCCATGGGCTGACGTCATTGCCGATGTAGAGGATCGGCTTGGCGGCGGGGACGGCGCCCTTATCGGCTTGGCTCGCCCATTCCGCGGCGCCCGGCTTCCAGGTGAAATGCTCGTGCACCGGCGCCCCGAACAGGCTCTCGCCCTCGATGGTCCAGGCGGTCGGGAAGCCCGCCGCGTCCAGGTCGATCTGCTCGCGCGCCTTGGGGCCCCGGCCATTGTTCACGACGGCGTAGTCGATGGCCACGTGGCGGCCGGTGACCTCGGCGGTCAGATGGCCGACCTTCTCGCCGCCCGCCATGGCGACGAAATTCTGGGTCTCCGCGTGAGCCGCGAAGGCCATGGCCAGGGCCAGGCCCGCGCCCAGGATCAAGCTGTGGCTGAACCTCATCGCCAACTCCTTAGTACGCACACCGCGCCTCCGGCACGTCCGCCAGCCGCACCCACTGATAGGCGTCCACCGTCTCGCCGCGCGGCAGATAGGTGACCCCGAAGGTCTTGCCGTCGCGGGTGACATTCAGCGTCAAGAGCCGCGTGGGATCGCCCTGCACGCTGTCCATGGCCACCGAATAGGTCACGACGTCGCCGTTCCTCAGGCCCGCCTTGGCGGCCTCGGAGCCGGGCTGCAGGTCGCGGATGGTCTTCACGTCGCCGACCAGCGACTTGGGCTCGAAGCCCAGGTCGAAGCGGCGGAACTTGGCGGTCGTGCGCGCAAAGCACGGGCCGAAGTCGGCGCTTTCCGGCAGCATCAGCCTGCCGGCCAGCATGTCGGCGTGGAGCTTGCGGCCGTCTTCACCGAGTTCCTTGCCGATCAGGTCCAGCCAGACCGCCTCGTCGGCCGCCTGCCCGGCGCGGCGGCGTCGCACCATCTCGCGGATCAGGTCGTCCAGGCTGCGCTTGCCGAGCGACGCGCGGCGTATCTTGCCGTCCAGCACGGCGAAATAGAGCGCGCCCCGGTCGTAGGGGAGTGTCCGGATGCGGGTGTCTTCCCAGAACCTGGGCGCGACCTCGGCGTCCGGCGTGCCGTTCAGGGCGTTGGTGTAGTAGCGCCGCGCGGTGGCGTTGATGTCGCTCAGGAAATCGGCGGCCGAGATCATCCCGGCGCGCCACGGCAGCAGCGCCTGGTAGTGCACCGCGATCCCCTCGCCATACCACTGGCCGCCGAGCGCCGAGGTGGTCCAGGTGTGGATCATCTCATGCGCCAGCGTGCCCTTCAGCTTCTCCGGGTCCCTGGCGCTCTCGCCCCAGGTCAGCAGGAAGGAGTTGGTCATCGCCGCGCCGCCGCCGGCGTTGATCGGATTGTAGCGCAGGATCACCCGATAGGGCGGCTCGGCCGGGTCCTGGAAGAAGCCGCTCATCCAGCCGTGCAGCCTGCCGGCCCAGACCATCAGCGGCCGGGGATCGAAGGGCGGCTCGCCCAGCCAGGCGGCGGAGAAGCCCGCGGGCTTCACCTGCGCGGGCTCCCGATGCATGGGCCCGGCCATGTAGAGCGCCGAGTGCAGCCGCGTCGCTGGTCCGGGCGGCAGGATGACCGCGCCGTCGCCATAGCTCGACATGGCGCCCGAGCCCTTGGGCAGGGCCGAAAGGTCCCAGCTGAGCACGATCGGATAGGCGCGCCGGCCCTCCGGCAGCAGGATGAAGGTGTTGCCGACGCCGCTGACCCCGCCGCCCTCGGTGCGCAGGCTGTAGGGCGGCCCGGACCCGCGCGGCGGCGGCGCATCGTCGACCGGGGCGCGGTAGTGGACGGTTAGATCGCCCTTCACCGCCCGGCCCGCCAGCCAGTGGCGCGAATAGGCGATGGCCACGGGGTCGTCCCTCACCGTCAGTGGGATCGGGCCGGCGGCGTCGCTGGCGGTCAGGCCGGCGAGCGTCGTGGCGATGGTGTCGGTGTTGGCGATGACCACCGGGAGCGTCAGCAGCGGCGCCCCGGCGGCGGCCTCGACGCCGGGGATCTTCAGCGTCACGTCCACGAAGCCGCGGCCGGCCTTCTCGTCCATGCGGCCGGGCGCGAGCCGCACCTCGAAGGCGCCCGGAGCCGGCTGAGGCGCCGGCGCGAAGGCGGTCAGGCTAAGCGCGGCGAGGGCCGCGGTGACGGACGCGAACCGTCTCATTTGGCCCTCGCCGGCAGCGTCTGGATCCAGGCCAGGACGGCGGCCGTGTCGGCGATGTCGCCGTCGTAGGCGATGTCCGGCTTCTGCGGGATGTTGTCGCCGCGCTCGCGGTCCTCGCGCACCAGACTGGGGACCGTGAGCTCGCCGTTGCCGCTGGGCAGGGGATAGGTGAGCGGCGTGCCGCTCCGGCTGTCGACCGCGGTCTCGCGCCCGACCTGCAGCACGCCCGGGAAGCGCTTCAGCTCGTCGACGAAGGCGATGCAGGCGCTGGCGCAGGCGTAGTCGGTGAGCACATAGACCCGCGCATGCACCGGACTGGGCGGCGCTGGCGCCAGCGCCGCGGCCGGCAGCGAGCCCATCTTCGCCGCATAGACCGTCGTGCCGTGCGCCGCCGGCCGCGCCTCGAAGCCGGTCAGGAGACCGTCCATGGCCCGGTCCGGTGGCGTGTTGAACGGGTCGGCGCGCTCGCGCGGCGGTGGCGCGGCCGCGCCGGGCTTGCCGGCCAGCTGGCCGCCGGGCTGGTCGACGAACACCGGCCGGATCTTCAGCCGCGCCGTGGCGTAATGGTCCGCGTAGGCCGGCCCATAGAAGGCCTCCAGGAAGCCGGTGAACCAGTTGTAGCTGCCGCCCGGATTGCCGCGCACGTCGAAGACCACGAAGGCCTTGTCGCGGAGGGTCGGCGCGGCGTCGATGATCGCGTGGAACTGCTGGGCCTCCTCCAGCGTGCCGGGGCCGAAGGTCGCCATGCGCACCCGGGCGCCGTTCTTGCCGAAGCTGCTGATCGCAGTCACCGGATCGCGCATCAGGTCGTGCGGCGCGTTCTTCACGGCGAGCTGGTCGGCGCCGATGGGCGTCCAGTTCAGCGCCACGTCCTTGCCGTCGATCCGGCAGGTCGCGGGCCGCGCATAGAGCGGGTTCCTGGCGTCCACGAAAAGGCTATGGGCGATGGCGTCGCGGGTGGTCTCCAGGCCCTTCTCGGCCCCGGCGGCGCGGCCGAGCTGCGGGGCCACCTGAGTGACCAGGTCTGCGATCGGCTTGCCGTCGCAGGCGGTGATGGCCGCGCCTGTTTTGACCGTCGGGGTCGCTGACTCCACCACCACATAGGCGCCGCTGCGATAGCGCACCAGGAACCTCGGCCAGGCGAGGCGCGCCGGTTCGACGTTCAGCCGCACGCCCAGGTGCGCGTCGCCGAAATTGCCCAGATAGCGCCGCATGACCGCCTGGTAGCCGGCGATGTCGCCGACCTTGTCCACGTCGGCGGCCGCCTGACTGTCGGCGTCGGCCAGCAGCTTATCCCAGGCCGGCCCGCCCGGCGTGCGCGCATAGATGTAGCGGCTCAGCAGCGTCTCATGCGCGAAGGCCAGATCCTGGCGCAGCATCTGGCGCCAGGGGTTCGGCGCGGCGTCCGCGGCGCGGGCGGCGGCGGGCGATCCCAGGGCGAAGACGGCGCTGAGCGCGAGGGCGGCGAGGCGCTGGGTCATAGGCGGGTCTCTTGCGATTGGCCGTACAGCCAGGCGGTCGCCGCCAGGTCCTGTACGGCGTGGCCCAGGGATTTGTAGACGGTGATCTGGTCGACTGACGTGCGACCCGGCGCCGTGCCCGCGTAGACCTCGCCGATCTCGGCGGCGATGACACTCTCGTCGGCCAGGCCCGCTGCCCTGGCCCGCAGATACTCGCCGCCGTGCGCCAGGACGTGCTCGCGGTGATCGGCGAAGAGACGGCCGCGGGTCACCACATCGGCGTCCGCCTCCGCCTGCCCCGGGCCGGACGAACCCACCAGGTTCACGTGCGTCCCCGGCGTGAGCCAGGCGCCCTTGAGGATCGGGTCTGTCGCGCCGGTGACCGTGCAGACGATGGCCGCGCCGGCGACCGCGCGCTCGGCGTCGGCCACGGCCTCGACCGGCAGTCCGGTCTCCAGCGACGCCAGCTCGGCGAAGGCTGCGGCCCGCATGGCGTCGCGGCCCCAGACCCGCACGGACCTGAGCGGCCGCACGCGGGCCAGCGCCGTGATATGGCCCAGGGCCTGACGTCCCAGCCCCAGCACGGCCAGGCTGTCGGCGTCTTCCCGGGCCAGCGTCTGCGTCGCCGCCGCGCTGGCGGCCGGTGTGCGGATCGCGGTCACCTCGCCGGCGTCCGCGACGCAGATGGGGGCGCCGCTGTCGCCGTCGAACAGCACGACCAGGCCCTCATGCGCCTTGCGCCCCGCGCCGTCGTGGAAAACGCTCACCAGCTTGGCGCCGAACGCCGCCCGGTCGCCCAACGCCGCCGGCATGATCGCGAAGGTGCGCCCCTCGCCCAGGCCGATAAAGCTGCGCAGGTTCTGCCGCACGCGGCCGTCGGAGAGCGCGATCATCGCCTCTCGCACCGCCTCGCGCGTCGCGTCCGGATCCAGCCGCCGGCGGACCTCGGCGGCGTCGAACACGATCAGGCGGCCCACCGCGCTCGGCATCCCGCGACTCCGAAAAAAGACGAGGACGGCGCCCGGTTGGGGTCGGCCGCCGCCCTCTTGCCGGACCGTTCCTCCGGCCCGGCGAGTAAGCCTAGTAGCGCGCCTTCAGGCCCACGAAGTAGGTCCGCCCGAGGATGTCGCCGTAGCTGAGCGTCGGGTAGGACGGCTGTTCGTCGGTCAGGTTGTTCACGCCCGCGCGGACCTGGAAGTTCCGGAAATCGTAGGTCGCCGACACCGAGTGGCGCAGGTTCGAGTCGATGAACGGGTGGGCGTTGTTGGCCGCCGTCGCGCCCTGCACCGCATAGGCCGGCGGCAGGTAGAAGGCTTCGTAGGTGAACCGCCACGGGCCGTGGATGTAGCGCGCGTCGAAGCGCACCTGCCAGCGCGGCTCGGCGACGGTTCCGACGATCTGGGTCGTGGCGCCCTGCACGGTCTGACGCAGGATCTCGTTGTGGGTCGCCTCGGCCCCCAGTTCCACATGGCCGTCGGTGTCGGAACTGATCAACCAGGCGGTCGGGAACCGGTAGTTGATGTCCATCGTCTCGCCTTGGTACTTCAGCGAGGCGGCGTTGAAGGTGGTGCTTTGCGCGGTGGCGATGTTGCCCACCGCGTCACGGGTGAAGAAGCCGCACGTCGAGCCGTTGGCGCCGACCGCATCGAAACAGGATTGGCTGAAGTTGGTCGGCGTAAAGCCGGTCAGCCCGTTCTGCAGGTCGATGTTGATGTAGTCCGCAGTGATGACCAGCTGTCCGGGGACGAAGGCCGGCTGGAAGACGAAGCCGTAGGTCGTGGTGTCGGAAATCTCGTTCTGCAGCTTGCCGTTGCCGCCCGAGGTGACCGACGCGGTGGAGAAGTTGAACGCGGTGTCCTGGAAGGTGGCCAGGCGCGTCGCGGCGCTGGAGCCGACGGGCGCGGCCCCGGCGCTGCCGGTGCCGAAGAGCGGGTTGGCGGTGAACAGCGCCAGGCAGTTCGCGGCCCGCACCGACGGGTTTGGACCGGCGTTGATGATGCGGCTGTCACAGGGGTCCTGGATGCCGCCGGCCAGCGTCGTCGTCGACGGCGCGAACAGCTGATAGAGGGTCGGCGCGCGGAAGTTGCGGCTGCGGGAGGCGCGCAGCGTGAAGCCTTCGACCACCTCCCAATGCAGGCCAAGGCCCCAGACGTCCTCTGTGCCGGCGATCGAGTTGTCGACGTAGCGGTACTGGCCGTTGACCTCGAGGTTCCGGAAGCCTGGGACATTCATGTCCTTGCCGATCACCGGGACCACCAGCTCGCCGGAGACTTCGTTGGTGTAGTAGCGTCCCGAGGTGGGGACGACCGGGCTGCCGGTGCCCGTCAGGCCCTGCAGCTCGGCCGCGTCCGGGCGAAACACCTGGGACTCTTCGCGGTGTTCGTAGGTGACGCTGAACTTGCTGTCGCCGCCCGGCAGCTTCACGACGTCGCCGTTGAGCACCGCCAGGAAGTCGTTGGTCTGGTTCTCGAAGCTGTAGCCCACGGGATCGGACACATAGCGGCCGGCGCCGACGCTCGCCGAATTGATCCCGAAGGGGTTCACCGGGGCGCAGTTCGGGTCGACCACGGTCACGGCATTGATCGAGCAGACGATCTGGCCCGCGGCGTTGGTGGTGGCGCTGATCGCGTTCTTGAACTTGGCGTTGTCGACCGCCCAGCCCTGCTGCTTCTGGTCGACCTGACCGTAGGTGTAGTTCAGGCTGTAGGTGAAATCGCGGTCGAGGCGGTTGAAGTCGCCATCCACCGCCAGCAGCACCCGATAGCTGTCGGTGGTCGTGAAGAAGTGGTTGGTCGGCAGGAGGTCGACGAAGTCCTTCGACAGGAACAGCGGCGCGCCGCCTCCGAAGCTCGGCTGGGCGGCGGCGATCGAGGCGACCTCGGCCGCAGAGAGGAACGGGTTCGCCTTGGTGAAGACGATGTAGCCGGAGCCGGAGGCAGGCGTGTTCAGGATCGTCTGGCTGAACCCCTGGCTGCCGGCCATGTCGTCGCCCTTGGTGCGGCCGTAGAGGATCGACCCGGACAGCTTCATGTGGTCGTCGACGTCGTAGTGGGCGAGCAGGTTGCCGTTGTAGCGCTCGACGCCGGTGTAGAGGGCGAAGAGCTGGTTCAGCGGGAAACCGTCGCCGCCCGTCGCGAACGGCGGCGTCAGCAGATTGCCGTGGTTGGCCGGGTTGAGTCCCGGGTTGAAGGCGACGATGGACGTGCCGTCCGGCGAGAATTGCTGGGGCGTGCCGGCGACCCGCAGGAAACAGTTGGCGCCGCCGCAGATCGGCACCGGCGCCGGGGTCGTGAAGATCACGCCGGCGGTATTGAACTCCCAGAACCGCGAATTGAGAATCTCCGTCGTGCCGCTGGTGCTGCGCGACAGGGAGGAGATCGGCCGCGAATTGGTGCCGAGCGGATCGGTCTTGGACCATTCCACGTCCAGCGCGATGTTGCCCTTGCCGTCCTGGAAGTTCGTGCCGCCGGTGGCGCGCAGGCTGTACTGCGGATAGTCGCCTCGCGAGGATTGCCCGGCCTGAGCGTCCATCTCCAGGCCCTGGAAGTTCTGCTTGAGGACGTAGTTGACCACGCCGGCGATGGCGTCGGAGCCATAGACCGCCGCGCCGCCCGCCTGGACCACCTCGACGCGGTCGATCAGGCCCACGGGGATCAGGTTGGTGTCGACACCCGAGCCCGCGCCCGCGGTGCTGGAGGTGATCGGGGTCGCGGAGCTGACGAACCGGCGGCCGTCGACCAGGGTGAGCGTGCGCCCGGCGCCCAGGTTGAACAGGTTGGGGAAGGTCTGCCCCGGGCCCGAGGCGGTGCCGCTGCCGTTGGCCTCCGGGATCGCGGTGGTGATCGAGGTCAGGTCGTTCAGCGCCTGGCCGGCGGTGACGAAACCGCGGTCGGTCAGGTCCTGCGCTGTCACGACCTCAACCGGCGCCGGCGTGTCGGTGGCGGCCTGCTTGATGCGCGAGCCGGTGACCACGACCTCCGACACGTCGTTGGGTTTCGCCGCCGCGGCGGACGAGGATTGGGCCGCCGCCGGCAGGGCCGCGATAGCGCCGCCGATCGCGGCGCCCGCGAAGATCGTCGAGGCGAGAAGCCGACGCCGATTGGAAACCGATTTCATCCTATCCCCCAGTTCTGCCCCCGGAGCCTTGCGACTCCTGTGACGCCGCGGCTCACGCAGAGCCTTCGCATCGTCGAAAACCCTAGTCGCAGCACGCCGGTTTTTCTTTTCGTTCTTCAAACTGTCATCGGACCGTCAAACATTCCCTATGCGCGCCTGACCCAAGCTCTGCATTGACCATGCGCCGACCCCCTGAACGACGTCTGAATCGCCGTGCGGCGGGCCATCTTCAGCACCGCCCCGGATAGGCTTTCAGCGCCGTGCGCAGCCGCGAAAAGCCGCGGTCCAGCGCGTCGACACGCCCGCTGCCGAAACCGATCCGAACATGTCCGGCCTGGCCGAAGAACTCGCCGGCCGGCAGCACCACCCCGTGCTCGCTCCACAGCCAGCCGGTGAGCGCGCGGGTGTCGTCCACGCCGACGATGCGCGGGAAATACATGCAGCCGAAGTTGGGAAGCTCGCCCTCGATCAGGCCATCGGCCCGCATCAGCGCGACATGCTCTTCCACCACCGGCCGCGCGCCGGCCAGGACGTTGCGCCAGTGGGCGTCGAACACCTCGCGCTGCTCCAGCACCAGGGCTGCGACCGCATGCGCCAGCTTGGAGACGCCAAGGTCGCCCTGCGGGCTCGCCGCGTGGATCGCGGCGACCATCTGCGGCGAAGCCACCGCCCAACCGCACTTCAGCGCGAACAGCCCCTGCACCTTGGTCAGGCTGCCGACACTGATGAACTGCGGGCCGAGCTGGGCGGCATAGACATCCTGGCCGGTGAAGTCGGCATAGACTTCGTCCATCAGGATCGGCACGCCGGCGCGCGCCGCCACCGCGCCCAGGGCCTGCAGCTCCGCCACATCCAGCACCGCGCCCGACGGATTGTGCACCTGGGTGAGCACGATCAGCCGCGTATTGGGCGTGATCAGCCGCGCCAGTTCGGCCGGGTCGACGCGGTAGTCCGGCGCCCGGCGCGGCAGGTCGGCGACCGTGGCCCCGGCGTCGCGCGCCAAGGCCGGCAACAGGTCGAAACGCGGATGCTCGATCAGCACCTCGTCGCCCGGCCCGACCAGCGCCTTGAGCACCAGCGCCAGCGCGGCGGTCGCCCCGGTCGTGCCGATCACCTGCTCCGGCGGAACCCCGTGCCGCGCCGCGACGTGGCCGACCACGAAGCGGTTGCCCTCTGCGAAGACGCTTTCATAGCGGTCTGTGATGCCGCCGGCGAAGGCGTCGCGGACCACCCCGATCAGCAGTTCGGTGGGCTCGCGCATCGTGGATTCGAATAGGGCGGCGGCCTCAGGCCAGTCGCTGGCCGCCTTCATGGCGGTCCGCACCCAGCGCGAATAGCTGTCGCCAGCCTCGCCCCTGGCCGGGTGGCCACCCGCCGCCGCGTGCGGAAAATTCAAGCGCCGCCCCCACAGAACCAAAACCATCCCGTCCCTGCGCAGGCGCCGGGATCCTGAAAGCAATCCTATCCGCGGACCATGGTTTTTCTTGCCTTTGTGCTGCTTGTCGACCTCCGATGGCGCATCCGCTATGCAGCATCCACGTCGCATGGACATAAGATATGCCAGTCACGCTCGACGCCATCGACATCAAGATCCTCGACCTCATGCAGCGCGACGCCTCGCTGTCGACGGCCGAGCTGGCCGAGCGCGTGGGCCTGTCGCAATCGCCCTGCTGGCGGCGCATTCAGCGGCTGCGCGAGGAAGGCTACATCAAGGCGGTGGTGGCCATCGTCGACCCGCAGATGCTGGGTTTCCGCATGCAGATCTTCGCTCAGGTGAAGATGACCACGCTCAGCGAGGAAGAGCGCGCGGCCTTCCATAAGGCGATCAACAACATCCCCGAGATCCTCGAATGCTGGACCGTGTTCGGGGAGATGGACGCCATGCTGAAGGTCTTGGCGCCGGACGTGACCTGGTATCAGGACTTCATCTTCAATGTGATCCTGAAGCTGCCCGGCGTGATCGACGTGCGCTCCATCGTGACGCTCGCCGAATCCAAGAGCACCACAGCGATCCCGTTGCGCGCACGCCAATTCCGCTGACGCCGCGCATAGGCGATGCACAGCGAAGCCCGTCCGCCGCATAGGCGTGCCCGCGCGCCGCGTGCGCCTCGGCAACTAAGCAAGGATAATTCGGCGGCGCAGGCCTAGCATCGCGCGTCGACAGATGGGGACGTCCATGAGCTTCACCCGCCGCGCGCTGGTCACGGCCGCCGCCGCCGCGCCGGCCATCGCCGCCGCCGCCCAGGCCACGGCCCAGGCGTCCGCCCCCACGCTGCCGGCGAAGTCGCTGTTCGCGAAGATGCCCTACGCCTATCTGGACTCCGGCTCGACGCACCCGATGCCGCTCGGCGCGCAGAAGGCGCTCACCGACTACCTCGCCTACAAGACCCGCGCGGCCGATGCCCCGCATGTCGACCCGGACGCCGCCGAACGGCGGGTCATGGAGCGTTTCGGCCGCCTCGTCGGCGCCGATCCCAGCGAGCTTTGCTTCATCCAGTCGACCACCATGGGCGAGAACCTGGTGCTGAAGGCCATGGGCTACCCGCAGACGGGCGGACGCATCGTCACCGACGCCGCCCACTTCTTCGGCTCCTTCTACACCTATGGCGAACTCGCCAAGCTCGGCGTCGACGTGGCCACCATCCCCTTCGCCAAGGACGGCGCCATCGACTATGGCGCCTTCGCCGCCGCGGTGAATTCCAAGACCAAGCTGGTGGCGGTCAGCGCCGTCTCCACCGCCAACGGCTTCCAGCATGACCTGAAGAAGGTGTGCGACATCGCCCACGCACACGGCGCCATGGTCTATGTCGACATGGTCCACGCCTGCGGCTCGACGCCCATCGACCTGCGGGCCGCCGGCGTCGATTTCGCGGCGTCGTCTTCCTACAAGTGGCTGATGGGCGATTTCGGCCTGGGCTTCCTCTATGTGCGCAAAGAGGTGCAGGACAAGTTCCCCAGGCCCTGGTGGGGCTATCACCAGGTGGGCGGCCGCTTCATCACCCACGTCTATCCCTATGACGATCCGGCGCCGACCGACGCCACCTACGGCTACGATCCGGGCGCCACCGGGCGCTTCGGCATGGGCACCACCTCGTGGACCGGCGCGATCCAGCTCGACTATTCGCTGGGCCTGATCGAGGCCCTGACGGTCCCGGCGATCCAGGCCTACCGCCAGCCGATGATGGACGCCGTCCAGACCGAGCTGCGCCGCCGCGGCTACGAGCCCATGACGCCCCAGCACACGCGCACCCCGCTGGTCGCCTTCGCGCTGAAGGACGCGCGCAGGAAGCTGCCGCCCCTGCTCGACAAGGCCAATGTGAAGATCACCGTCTCGCAGCACCGCTTCCGAGCCTCGATGTCGGTGTTCAACGACATGAACGACGTCGACCGCCTGCTCGCCGCCCTGCCCGCCAGCCCGCCGGCCTAGCGCCGTCCCGCCAGCACGAAGTCCCGCACCGCCGCGTTGAACCGCCTCAGGTTGGCCTCGCCGGTATAGACCCCGTGCGGGCCCGGGAAATAGTTGGCGGTGAGTTGGGCGGTCGGCACGCCCACCTGATCGAGCGTGTAGTGCGCGCCATAGGCCGGCGTCGTCAGGTCGTAGTAGCCGCCCGCCCAGAACAGCCGCATCTTCGGGTCCGCCCGCATGGCCGCGGCCAGATCCTCGAAGTCGTTGGTCCGCCGCTCATAGTTCCACTGGCTGTTCACCGTGAAATTGACGCCGATGTAGGTGTCGCTGCTCGGGAACTTCAGGTCGTTGGTGAGATAGGCGCCAACCGCCGGGCTCGGCACCGGGCCGATCTTGTCCGGCGTCAGCGGCGCCGCGCCGGGCGGGCCCTTGGGCTGCACGCCCAGCGCCGGGTCGTCGATGCCGCCGTCGGCGTTGGGCAGCAGCGGCCCGGTCACCGTCACGTCCAGCAGGCCGGTCCGAAGGCTTTTGTCCTTCAGCAGGTTGAACATGTACTCGTTCTTGGAGATCCGCAGGTCGTCCTTCTCGATCAGCGCCACGGGCAGGCCGATCAGCGACGACATCCTCACTGCGATCCTGTGCTTCTCTGCCGCCGGCAGGCTGCCGCCCTTGATCAGCGCCGTGACATAGTCGGTGCGGGCGAACTCCAGCGCCTCGTTGAACAGCTGCTCGACGGTGCGGCCCTTGCGGTCGATCTTCTGGTGATACCAGGCGCCCGCCGCCATGGTCGGCAGCGCCGCCACATAGGGCATCTCGCGGCCGCCGACATTGGCCGCCAGCGCCACCAGCATCACCCCGTCAAAGGGCAGATCCTTGCCGTTCTTGACGATGGCGGCGGCGCGGTTGGTGCCGTAGCTCTCGCCCAGCATGTAGCGCGGCGAGGCCTCGCGGTGATGCTCCTTCAGCCAGTCGGCGATGACGCCCTTCACCTCCAGGGCGTCGCCGGTGACACTGTAGTAGGGCCGCCCGTCGTGGCCCGGCAGGGGCCGCGAAAAGCCGGTGCCGACCGGATCGATGAACACCAGGTCGACGGCGTCCAGCGGGCTCGACGCGTTTTCGTGAAAGGCCTCGGCGGAGCGGTTGTTGAGGCCCGCGTCGCCCCGGATCATCGGGCCCAGCGCCTGGGTGTGGGTCGGCGAGGACGAGGCGCCCGGCCCGCCATTAAAGGCGAACAGCACCGGCCGCTTGGCGGGATCGGCGACCCCGTCGCGGACGTAGGCGATGGTGATCACCGAGGCTGTCGCCGCCCCGCTCGTGTCGTGCAGGAAGTGCTCCGCGACGGTGGCGGTGTAGTTCACCGTCTGGCCGTTGAAGTGGCCGACATGCTGGGTGACGGCGACGCGCGGCGTCGGGTCGGCGGCGAGGGCCTGTGTCGCGGCGACAGCGGCCAAGACGGCGGCGGCGAGGATCGGGCGAAGCTTCATCGGATCACCGGGCGGCTGTGGCGTCGTGCACGAACTGGGCGAAGTCGTGGGAGAGCTGCAGGCGGGTCGCGTCGTCGGTGTAGACCATGTGGCCGGCGGCGTAGCAGCGGTTGCGGATACGGGGCTTAAGGCTCGCGTCGGACCGCGCCACGGCCTCGTCCAGGCCCGCGCAGTCGCCGTCGTAGAGTCCGCGCACATTGAAGACCAGCAGGTGCGGCTGGGCGTCCATCGCCTGGCGCAGC
Organism: Phenylobacterium sp.; assembly: GCF_035309685.1. Taxonomy (GTDB): domain Bacteria; phylum Pseudomonadota; class Alphaproteobacteria; order Caulobacterales; family Caulobacteraceae; genus Phenylobacterium. Next base: position 43,410 of record NZ_DATGEX010000015.1, on the reverse strand, counting down.
GGCGGCGCCTGTGGCGGCCCCGGCGGGCCCTCGGCCTTGGACGCCCGATAGCGGTTCCACATCAGCGTCATCCAGTCGTCGCCCAGCCCGCCGCCGTTGATGACCAGCGGCGTCGGGTGGAAGGCCTCGCCGAACGGGCCGCGGTAGAGCAGGTCCGAGCGGTAGCCGAGCGTGTCGCGGATGTAGCGGATCATCGGGACCGAGGTCCCTTCCATGATGTCCAGCATCGGCGCGAGGCTCGGGTCGTGGGTCGGCAGCCAGGGCTGGGCGCCGGCCCGCTTGGGCAGCACCATGCGCGCGTCGTAGCGTCCAAGTTCCTCGCCCCGGTCGTCCAGCAGGTGGTCGGTGAACACCCCCTTGTCGATCAGCAGGGTCTTGGCCTCGACGTACTTGGGATCGAGGCCGGTGTAGCGCTTCAGACCCGCGAGCACCGCCGTGCGGGTCTCGGCGCTGACGGCGTCGGGGTTTTCCAGGGCCGGCGCATAGGTCTTGCGCGCCCAGCCCACCGCCTCGTCGATCGCGCCCTGCTGGCTCTTGTCCTGCAGGTCGGCGGGCAGCCGTTTGTGATACCAGGCCGTCGCCGTGAACATCGACAGCTCCAGCGCCTGATTGAGCGCTCGCGGCACGCTCTGGCCGACGTCGTAGAAGCCGGAGATCAGCATCACGCCCGCCACCGGCGTGCGCCGCCGCGCCAGGTCGCCCGCGACCTCCATGGCCCGCGTGGTGCCGTAGCTCTCGCCGGCCAGGATCAGCGGCTGGTCGAAGGCGTCGTAGCGGGTGCGGTAGAGCCGGATCGCCTCGGCCGCCGCCTCCCCGTCGCCGTGCTGGCTGTAGAGGACATCGCGGTACGCCTCGCTGGTCGCGCGGCTGTAGCCGGTGCCGGGCGGGTCGACGAAGACCAGGTCCGAATAGGCGAGCCAGGTGTCCGGCCGGTCGACGATCTGGGTCGGCGGACCCTTCCATTGCGGATAGGTCGGCGGCGTCTTGAAGCCCTTCGGCCCAAAGCCCACCAGATGCACCTGCGACGAGCTCGAGCCCGGCCCGCCGTTCCAGACGAAGGTCAGCGGCCTGGGCGGCGCGCCCGGCGCGCGCTCGGCCACATAGGCCATGATGAAGATCCGGCCCATCAGGGCGCCGGTGTCGTTGTCGTAGAGCGGCAGGAGGCCGGTGCGGACGGCGTAGCGCAGCGGCTTGCCGGCGATCGTCACCTGCCCGTGGGTGACCACCATCTGGTCCGGCGGCGTGACAAAGGCGCTGACCGCAGGCGGAGCCGAACCCGCATGCGGCGCCGGCGCGGCGGCGAGGCTGAGGCAGCCCAGCGCGGCGACGGCGGCGGCTCGAAGGCGGCGGCCGGTCATGGCTTCGGCGCGCTCGAGGCCTTGATGAAGTCCGTCAGGTCCTTCGACAGCTGCAGGCGAGTGGTCTGCACCTTGTACATCATGTGCCCGCCCTCGTAGCAGTGGTCGGCGAAGCGGGCCGACAGCGCCGGCTCCAGCTTGCCGGTCATCTTCTCGTTGCCCTCGCACATGTTCAGGCTGTCGTAGCGGCCGGCGGCGACGAAGACCTTGATGTTGGGGTCAGCGCGCATGGCGTTCTGCAGCCAGGGCTGCGAGGCGGGCGGCCCGCCCCCGGCGTTCATGTGCGCCATCATCTCCGGCGTGATGGTGGTGTGGTTGTAGTCCCAGCGGCTGCCGGTCGAGCGCGCCGCGGGGCCCGGCATGGGCATATAGCCCTGCTCGATGTCGACGTAGTTCAGGTCGGTCCGGTAGCCGAGCTCGCCGCGCAGATAGTCGGCGATCGCCGCCTTGTAGCCGGGCGCCTCGCGCTCCGGCCCGAAGATGCGCATGTCGTAGGTGTTCAGCGTCTTGGCCTTGTCGCCGCCGAAGAAGCCCTGGAGGTAGGCGCGGTTGCTCATCACCAGGGTCTTGCGGTCGATGGAGGACGCCGGAACGCCGGTGAAGCGCGCCAGGTCGTTGGCGACCTTGTCCTTCTCGGCGTCGGAGAGCTGATTCACATGGCCCAGCGCCGGCATGTAGGTGTTGGCCACCCACTCATCGACCGCCTTCAGCGTGGCGGCGCGGTCGGCCATCAGATCGGGCGGCAGGCGCTTGTAGTAGAAGGCCGAGGCCGTGCGCGCCGGGATATAATAGGCGTCCTGGAACTCGAACGGCATCAGCGAACCAGGCACGCCGCCGGAGAGCAGGATCGCGCCGGCGACCTTGATGCCGCGCTTTTCGAGAAGCTCGGTCGCGCCGTTCACCCGCCAGGTGCCGTAGCTCTCGCCGAACAGGAACAGCGGCTGCTTCTCGGCGGCGAACTTCACCCGCCAGGCGCGGATGAACTCGGCGGTCTGGGCGAAGTCGCCCAGCGTCGAGAGGAACTCCTTGTCGAACTCCGGCTTCTCCGGCCGGCTGAAGCCGGTCTCGATCGGGTCCATGAACACCAGGTCCGACGTGTAGAGCAGGCTCTCGGCGTTATCGACGAACTTGGCCCCCTCGATCCGGCGCGGACCCAGGAGTTCGGTCTGCACCAACACGGCTGGGCCCGTCGGCCCGCCGTTCCAGGCGAAGGTCAGCGGCCTGGGCGGCGCGCCCGGCTTCTGTTTCACGACATAGGCGGTGAAGAAGACGTGGCCCCGCACCTCGCCGGTCTCGGCGTTGCGGATCGGGATGCGCCCGGCGCGCGCCTCGTAAGACAGGACCCCGCGCGGCGTGGTGATCTTGTGCTGGGTGATCACCACCGGCTCGTCGCCGGCGACCAGCGGCGGCAGGACCGCGGCCCGGGCCGCGCTCGCCACAGCGGCCGCCGCCAACACACCCATCGCCGTCGCCGCCCAGCGCGCCATGCCATCGTCCCCCGAAGTCTTCACGCCAGGCACAATAGCCCGCCCTCGGAGCATTTTCTTCGCGAACATTCGAAGTCCCTGCCCGGGCGCGCATAGTTCATGCAGCCGAGCGTGGCGACGAGCAGCGCCTAAGCCTCAAGCCCGATGGCCGACCATCACGGCCAGCTCATCGCCCGGACGGCCGCGAAGCTCTTCGGTTGAACTGGGCCTCAGAAGGCCGATATCTCTGTAGATGCGACGGCGGTCAGCCACGGAGTAAGGATGTCTTCCGGACCGCCAAGCTGTGAGGCCGGCTTCGCGGCTGTCGAAGCATCGGGCGATCATCCCCGGCATCCGCGGCTGGTGCTGATCGCCTGCATCCTGGCCTCCAGCCTGGGCTTTGTGGATGGCTCGGTGGTCAACGTCGGGCTGCCGGCGATCGGGCGGGGCCTGGGCGGCGACGCGGCTGGGCTGCAATGGGTGATCAACGCCTATCTGCTGCCCCTGAGCGCCCTCCTGCTGCTCGGCGGCGGATTGGGCGACCGCTTCGGATCGCGCCGGATTCTGGTGATCGGCGTCGCCCTGTTCGCCCTGGGTTCCGCCGGCTGCGCGGCCGCGCCGGGACTCGCCTGGCTGCTGGCGGGACGCGCGGTCCAGGGCGTCGGGGCGGCGCTTTTCCTCCCCAACAGCCTGGCGATCCTCGGTTCGACTTTCGAAGGCGCGGCGCGCGGCCGCGCGATCGGTGTCTGGGCGGCGGTGTCGGCGATCTCCGCCGCCGTCGGCCCCGTGCTCGGCGGAGCGCTCATCGACCTCTGGTCATGGCGCGCGATCTTCCTGATCAACCTGCCGCTCGCCGCGGGGGCCATCGCGCTCACCCTCGCCGTGGTCGCCGCCCCGCCACGCCGCGCGGAGACAGGCCGCCTGGACCTGTTGGGCGCGATTCTCGCCACCGCCGCCCTGGGCCTGAGCGTCTGGGGCCTTACCGTCGGGGCCGAGCCCAGGGGATGGACGTCGGCCAGCATCGGCGCCGTCGCCGCCGCGGCGCTGATCGCCGCCGCCTTCGTCTGGGTCGAGGGGCGTCAGGGCGATCGGGCGTTGACCCCGCTGGCGCTGTTCGCCTCGCGGCAGTTGGTCGGCCTGAACCTGATGACCTTGCTGCTCTACGGCGCGCTCAGCGGCTTCCTGTTGCTGGTGCCCTATGTGCTGATCGTCGGCGCCGGGTACCGGGCCACCGCCGCTGGCGCGGCCCTGCTGCCCTTTCCGCTGGTGATGACGGTCGGCGGGCCGGTCATGGGAACGCTCGCAGGCCGCTTCGGGGCGCGGCTGCTGCTGACCGTCGGCTCGGCGATCGTCGGCGTGGGGCTCCTGCTGGCGCTGCGGATCGAGGGGGACGCCAGCTACTGGTCGGCGGTGCTGCCGAGCGTCCTGCTGGTGGCGGCGGGCATGACGGGCGCGGCGGCGCCGCTGACCACCGCCGTGCTTTCGGCGGTCGATCGGCGGCACACGGGATCGGCCTCGGGACTGAACAGCGCGGTGTCGCGCACCGGCGGCCTGGTGGCGACCGCCTTGCTGGGCGCGGTGCTGGCCAGCCGGGGCGCCGCCCTGATCGCCCACCTGCATCAGGCAGCGCTGGTCGGGGCCGGCCTGGCGATGATGGCGGCGCTTTGCGCCTGGTGGGGACTCGCGGGCGATGCGCGCCGCGCTCAAGCGCCCGCGGGCAGGTAACGGCGCGCGAGCAGATCCATTCCCCTAGTGAACCCCGCCGGGCGGCCTCAAACGGGTTTCGCCGAGGGTCGCCGGGCGTTAGGGCCATTGAAATCGCCCTCGACGACGATTCCGCGTTCGCTCGGAAGAGCATCAGCCTTGCGGATCATCAGGCGCTCGACGTCCTGCGCCATACGATTGCGCAGGCCGGTCTCAGTCCGCAGTCTTTCGCGGACTTCCGTGACGATCGAATGCACCGCGGCAGAGCCCCGCCGATCTTCGGTCGCGATCGCGTGCAACGCCTCCTCCAGCGCCCGGTCGATGGCGTGATGCATTTGCGGCCCGGTCGCGCTCACCCCTTGCAACAGGGCGTTGCTGAGGGCCACGACGCTGCCCAGGTCGATTTCGAGGGCCGCAAGCCGAAGTTGCAGGTTGGTGTCGTTGGCGCGGTTCGGAGCGTTCATGAACAGATCTCACGAGACAAGAATGGAGGGAAAGCTTTTGGGGGAACCCTTCGGGGAGGCGGTCACGCCGCCTCCAGATCGGACTGCGGCACGATGTGGTCGAGGCCAAGGAGGCTGATCATGCGCCCCTCGCCGGGCAATAAGCCGCGGACGAAGGACTTGGCGGCGTCTGACGCGACATCCGGCGTCGGCTGGATCGCGTCGTCGGTCACCGTGAGGATATCCGACACGCCGTCGACCAGCAGGCCGATCACCCGGCCGCCGAGTTCCACCACGATGATCACGTGCTTGGCCGTCGGATCGGTCGTGTCGAAACCGAGCCGAAAGGCCAGGTCGACGATCGGCAGAACCGCGCCGCGCAGGTTGATCACGCCGCAGACGAAGTTCGGCGAGCCGGGCAGCGCCGTGGCGGGCGTCCAGCCGCGGATTTCACGCACCGCCATGATGTCGACGCAGAAGTCCTGGGCGGCCAGCCGGAAGGAGATCAGTTCGCGCGGCGAACCCTGATGGAGGGCAGGCGGACCCATCCTCAGAACTCCGACCATTCGTCTTCCGCGATCGCCGCCCCGCCGACGCTGGCGGCGACCTTGCGGGCTATGGCCCGCGCCGGCGACGGCGCGGCCCGGTCGCGCGCCTCGGCCGGCCGCGGGGCGGATCGCGCCGGCGCCTTGGCGGCAGCCACCTTGAACCGCGAAATCAACCCGGAGAGCTCGCTGGTCTCGCTTTTGAGCGCGTGCGTGGCGGCCGTCTGTTCCTCGACCATGGCGGCGTTCTGCTGCACCACCTGGTCCATCTGGTTGACCGCGGTGTTGACCTGCTGAAGCCCGGTCGACTGCTCCTGGGCGGAGGCCGCGATGTCCAGGACCAGGGTGTCGATCTTGGCCACCTGGGTGACGATCGATTGCAAGGCCCGGCCGGTGTCGCCGACCAGGGCGACGCCCTGGACCACCTGATGCGAGGAGGCCGAGATCAGAGTCTTGATCTCCTTGGCCGCCTCCGCCGAGCGCTGCGCCAAGGCCCGCACTTCGGAGGCGACGACCGCGAAGCCCTTACCGGCGTCGCCGGCGCGGGCGGCCTCGACGCCGGCGTTCAGCGCCAGCAGGTTGGTCTGGAAGGCGATCTCGTCGATCACCCCGATGATCTGGCTGATCTGGCCGGAGGACTGCTCGATTTCGCCCATGGCCTGAACCGCCTCGGCCACCACCGCGCCGGAGTGCTCCGCCTCGGCCTTGGCCGCGGTGACCACTTCGCTCGCATCCCTGGCGCCCGAGGCGGTCTTGCGCACCGTCGCGGTGATCTCATCGAGCGCCGCGGCCGTTTCCTCAAGGCTGGCCGCCTGTTGTTCGGTCCGCCGCGACAGATCGTCGGAGGCCTGGGAAATCTCTTCCGCGCCCGACCGGATTCCGTCGGTGTTGGCCGAGACGACCCGCATCGTCTCCTCGAGCTTGTCCATGGCGCTGTTGAAGTCGGAGCGGAGCTGTTCGTACTCCGCCGCGAAGGCGGCGTTCAGCCGGTACACAAGGTCGCCTTCGGACAGCCTGGCCAGCCCGGTCGCGAGGGATTCGACGACGGTCGCCTGCTGCTTGGCCGCGGCTTCGCGCTCCGCCTCGTTGCGGGCGCGCTCCTCCTCGGTCCGGCGGCGCTGATCTGCGGCCTCGGCTTCCAGCCGCTGCTTTTCGATCGCCGCGTCTTTGAACACCTGCACGGTCTTGGCCATCGAGCCGACCTCGTCGCGCCGGTCCTCGCCGGCGACCGCAACCGTCAGATCGCCTTTGGCCAGGCTCTCCATGGTCTCGTTGAGGCCCTTCAAGGGGCGGGCGACCCAGGTGCGGATGGCGAAAAAGGCGAAGCCGACGACCAGGACGAGGCCGCCCAGGATCACGCCGAAGGTCAACATGATCGTGCGGTTGGTGGTGGCGGTCAGGTCGTCGCTGGCCTTGTTCGCGGCCTTGGTCATGGCGTCGATCTTGGCCGCGAAGGCCGGTTCGAGCGGCCCGAACTTGGGCGCGCACTGCTGTGCATAGACCGGCAGGGTCTTGATCACGTCGGCGGGGGCCGTGGCCGCCTTGCCCAGGCGCATCGACTCCGCGCAGTCGTTGTCGATGACCGAAAGGCTCTGGGCCTTCAATGCCTGGATGTCAGGGGCGTCGGACGGGGAGGCCTTTGCGGCCTGATCCATGAAGTCGACCAGGCTCTTGCGAGATTCGGCGATCGCGGCTTCCGCCTTGCGGTCGGTCTCGTCGCTGGTGGCGATCATCAGATCGCCGATGCTCGCGCGAGCCGATTGTGCGGCGCGACTGCCGCGCGCCAGGAGCGGGGTCGCTGCGTCGGCGTCGATTATGGCGCTGTAGCCGGCGTCGATCTTCTTGAGCTGACTCGTCGCGTAGAACGCCACGCCAAGGACAAAGAGTCCGAAGAGGGCGAGCACCGCGAGGAATTTTCCAATGATCGGGATGTTTTTCACGTCTAACTCCGCGTTCCTGACGAACTTGCGGCAGACCTTCCCGCCCCAAGTTGATAAAACGATGATGATCATTCAAATGTCTTCGCCAATCTATTGATCGCCCCATTAATGCTAAGTAACTGAAGGGCCATGAATTTGTCCAAATGAGACTAATTGGAACTATATACTTTGATCAGATGGGCTTAATACTTCTGAATCGGCCGTTGGGCCGTTGGGCCACTTGACCCTAGCCAATTGGCCAGGGCGGCCGAGACCGGACGCGGCGCGGCGGTGTGGTCAGAGCTGGGCCGCGGACGTCACGATCCCGTCACGCAACGACGGCTGTCGAGGCTCCGCGTATTCAGTCGTTGAATTCACGCGTGCAGAACATGCACTGGCCCTAAAGATTATCGCGGCCCATAGAGGATTGGATGCTCAGTCGAAAAGAGAAGAAAGGGCTTCCAAATTTGTAATATTGCTTCCAGCCGACTGCCAGTATCGGGCGTCACAACGTTGCTCGGTCCCCAAATCGCGAGTCCGTTCGCTGAACTTGTTAGATTAGCGGCTAGGAATTCGGCGCGCCCATCGGAGGTCGTGGGCTAAGGATGCGGGCGCTCCTCGCCGCGCAGCATGCTCTGGCGCGGGCGGCGCTGGCAGATCTGCTGCGAAACATGTTCCCAGGCGCCGAGCTCTGGGTGATGGAATCCCAGGAGGCCGCGGCTGCGGCCGTCCGCCGGCGCGCCGTCGATCTGATCGTCACCGACTGGGTCTGCCATTCGGCGGCCCCGCAATACGATCTGGCTTGCCTGGTCGATGGGGCCGCGCCCGGCCGCGTCATCGTCTTCGGCGAATGCGGCCTGGCGGCGAGCGTGCGGCAGGCGATCGCGGCGGGCGCCCATGGCTATATTCCGGCGTCCAGCGGTCTCGAAGTGATCGCTGCCGCGATCAGCCTGGTCGCCGCAGGCGGAGCCTATTTTCCATCGGAGTTCGCCCCCGAGGCCCTTGCGGGCGGCGCAGGCGGTCGGGACATGGCCTCCCCATCCGACACGGGAGAGCGCTTCACGCCGCTGACGGCGCGCGAGCGGGAGGTCCTGACCGCCCTGGTCGACGGACTACGCAACAAGGCTATAGCCCAGCGCCTGGGGATCAGTCCGCGCACTGTCGAGGTGCATCGGGCGCACCTCATGCGCAAGACCGGGGTCGGGACCCTCTCGGGGCTCATCCGCCTGGCGCTGGCTTCGAACGTGGCCGAAATGGGAGGGCCGACCCCATTGGAAGGGGGGGAAGGCGCCAATTCCGTAAGGTTGTCGCCGCGCCGTTTCTCAACTTCGGGCGCAGCGCACTAGGATGCAGTTGCTACTCGTCAGCGAGCACCCCCTGGTTCGGACCGCGCTGGAAAACGTGCTGCGGAACACCTTTCCGACCGCCGAGCTGTCGGTGGCGGAATCCCATCAGGACGCCTCCGCCGCGGTGCGCCGCCAGCCCGTCGACCTGATCGTCGCCGATCTCGTCTACCATCGGCCCGCGGCGCAACAGGCGCTGTCGGACATGGTGGGCAGCGCCGCGCCGGGGCGGGTCGTCGTCTTCGGCGCATGCGGTCCTGGAGTCGGGGTCAGGCAAGCGATCGCCGCGGGCGTCCACGGCTATATCCCGGCCACCACCCGTCCTGAGTTGATCGCCGCAGCGATCGGCCTTGTCGCAGCGGGCGGCGCCTACTTCCCGCAGGCCCCGCTCAATGGCCGGTCGCCCATGTCCAACGGCCGCGAATTGGCCGCGCAACTCTCAAGGCGCCAGACCGACGTGTTTCAGGCTCTGAGAGAGGGGAAGAGCAACAAGCTGATCGCCCGCGAACTGGCGATCTCGGTCGCCACCGTCAAACAACACGTCCAGGCGATCCTCAAGCTCACCGGCGCCCGCAACCGCACGGAGGCCGCAGCCCTGCTTTCCCGGCAACCCGCCGCGTCAGGTCCGAACCAAGAGCCCGGCTGACGGTCATGGCCCCATCGTCACCGCGACGATGTGCGCCGAAGCACACACGGGCGCCGCTAAGCCTCCAGCTCGATGTCCCAGTAAAGGTAGTCGAGCCAGCTTTCGTGCAGGTGGTGCGGCGGGAAGCGGCGGCCATGCTGCTGCAGCTCGAAGGCCGAGGGCCGGTGCGGCGTGTGCAGCGGGTGCATGTGCGCCTCGCGCGGCGTGCGCCCGCCCTTGGTCAGGTTGCAGCGCGCACACGCGGTGACGATGTTCTCCCATGTGGTGCGCCCGCCGCGCGAGCGCGGGATCACGTGGTCGAAGGTCAGGTCCTCGCCCGCGCGGCAGTACTGGCAGGTGAAGGCGTCGCGCAGGAACAGGTTGAACCGGGTGAAGGCCGGCGGCCGGTCCTGAGTCACATACTGCTTCAGCGAGACGACGCTGGGCAGCTTCATCTCGAAGGATGGCGAATGCACCACCTGGTCGTAGGTGGAGACTACGTCGACGCGGTCGAGGAAGACGGCCTTGATGACGTCCTGCCAGGGCCAGAGCGAGAGTGGATAGTAGCTGAGCGGCCTGAAATCGGCGTTCAGGACGAGCGCGGGCCAACCGGACGGCGGGCGGCTAAGCACCTGCATGGGCGGCCTCCCGATCCAGGAGACGTGGGGTGCGCTGAGCGCCTATTTCGAACGCTGATGAACTGAAGACTTAAGCCCCTGTTCGCGACGCGTGGATGCGGCGAGCGGCCCTTCAGCTAAGTCGGGCGGTCCCCGCTGATGGGACCCTTATAGGAAAGATTCGGAGACATCTCCATGACGCAGAATTGGCCCGGAGATTAGAGGCGCCGGGCCTCGCCACACGTCTGAGCGCGGGCGAGGCTTATCGGCAAGGCATCCTTTGGCTTAGGCGCCGACGGCGGCGGTGGCGCCGGCGAGGCTGAGGCCGAGGACAACGATCGCGAAGGAGGCGACGACGTCGAGGATGCGGTTCATTTGGATCGACATGACTTAGTTCCTTTTTTTAGCGGCTCCCGGTTTCCCGATCGCCCCCAGTCCCATTTGGACACTGCTTAGATAGCACTAATCTAAGCGTTGCCTAGATGTCGAATTGTGCAGTGCAGCTATGCAAAAATGCATGCATCCGATCGGCGCCGCGGCGGCGACGAAAAAGGGCTCCCGTGCGCGGGAGCCCTTTCCGGCCGGCATTGACGGCTGGGGGAGGATCAGATGCCGGCGACGGTGGCCATCGACGATCCCACCACCAGCACGAGGGCCGGGAGGATCAACGCCGGGGCGATCTTGTCGAAGAAGCGGGCGAGAGACATGGGACACACACCTTTTAAGTTGGAGCCGCCGCCCATCCCCGAATTCATCGGTTGAAACAGATGGGCGTACAGCGCATTGGTTATCTGAGCAGCGTCAAGATAGCGCATATCTGAGCGGTGTCAAGATATCTTTACGGCGCCCAGATCGCGTATTACAGTCAGGTAATGAGAGACTCTCAAGCCGCCGAAGCCCGCCCCTATCACCACGGCGATCTGAGCCGCGCCCTGGTCGACGCCGCGCGGCGTCTCCTGGAAGCTGAAGGGCCGAGCGCGCTCTCGCTCCGCGCCGTGGCCCGCGAGGCCGGCGTCAGTCCGGCCGCCCCCTATCACCACTTCAAGGACAAGGGCGAACTGCTGGAGGCAGTGGCCCACGAGGGCTGGGACCTGCTGGACGCGGCGCTGGCCAAGGCCAAGGCGGCGGCGAGCGCGCCCCGCGAAGCCATGAGCAACCTGGGCGTCGCCTATGTCTGTTTCGCCCGCGAGAACCCGGCGCTCTATCGGGTGATGTACGACACCGCCCGCGACCGGGCCGACCTCCCCGACAAGATGCAGGAGGGCGACGACAGCGCCTACTGCAAGGTCCGCGACACCATGATCGAGGGCGGCGCCGACCCCAACGACACCCACGAGATCGAGCTGGCCACCACGGCGGCCTGGTGCTCGGCCCACGGCCTGGCCGAGATGGCCGGCTTCAAGCAGTTCGAGCACATCAAGGCGGCCTGCGGCGGCGAAGTCCCGTTCCTGCGCGCAATCTTCGCCCACATGGGCCTGTTTCACCCGGGCGGCGCGGACTAAACGCTAGGGGCCGTGTCCCCACCCGATTTCGTCACCCGCTTCGCACCCTCGCCCACCGGCTACCTGCACCGGGGGCATGCCTTTTCCGCCCTCACCGCCTTCCACGCCGCCCGCGACGCCGGCGGCCGCTTCTGCCTGCGCATCGAAGACATCGACGCCACCCGCTGCCGCCCGGAATATGAGACGGCGATCTACGAGGACCTGGCCTGGCTCGGCCTTGCCTGGGAGCAGCCGGTCCGCCGCCAGTCGCAGCACATGGCCGACTATGGCGCGGCGCTGCGTGACCTTTCCGAACGCGGCCTGATCTATCGCTGCTTCCGCACCCGCCGCGAGGTCGCCGAAGCCATCGAGCGCGCGCCGCATGGCGCGATGGAAGCCTTCCGCGGCGCGCCCCTGCCGCCCGACGAAGAGGCCCGCCGCGTCGAGGCCGGCGAGGCCTATGCCTGGCGCCTGTCGCTGGACGCCGCCGACCGGGCCCTGGGTGGATTCGCCCACCTGACCTTCGACGAGCGCGGCGAGGGTCCAGGCGGCGAGCGCGGGACGATCCAGGCCCGCCCCGAGCTGGGCGGCGACGTGGTGCTGGCGCGCAAGGATGTCGGGGTCGCCTATCATCTGGCAGTGGTGGTGGACGACGCCCTGCAGGGGGTCACCGAAGTGATCCGCGGCCGCGACCTCTTCGAGGCGACCCACGTCCAGCGCCTGCTGCAGGCCCTGCTGGCGCTCCCGACCCCCGGCTATCGCCACCACCGCCTGCTCGCCGGCCCCGACGGCAAGCGCTACGCCAAGCGCGACCGCGCCCAGACGCTGCGCGAACTGCGGGCATCCGGTATGACGGCGGACGAGCTTCGCGGGGACCTGGGCTTTTGACCGACACGGCGATCCATAGCGACAGCGCCCACCGCTGGCAGGCGGTGGGCGCGCTGGTCTTCGGGGCCTGCGTCATCGGCTTTTCCGGCATCCTGGTCCGGCTGACCGGCACGGGGCCCGCCGCCGCCGGCCTCTGGCGCCTGGTCTTCGCGCTCCCGCTGCTGGCGGTGATGACGCGGCGCGCCAGCGGGCCGCTCGGCCGGCCCTCGCCCATCGCGCTCACCTGCGGCCTGTTCTTCGCGCTCGACCTGGGCTTTTGGCACTACGGGCTGAAGTACACCTCCGTCGGCGCCTCGACGGTGCTCTCGAACCTCGCGCCGGTAGTGGTCACCGCCTTCGCCTGGATCTTCCTGAAGCAGCGGCCGCGCGCCCTCTTCCTGCTGGCCATGACGGTGGCGGTGGCTGGCGCCTGGATGATGGGGATCGGCCGCGGCGCCGGCGCACCCGTGCTCAACGCCCCGCTCGGCAACCTGCTCTCGCTCGCCACCGCCTTCTGGTACGCCCTCTATTTCCTGGCCATCGCGCAGGGCCGCAGGACCGAGGCGGCGAGCCGGCTGATGTTCTGGTCGGGTGTGGTGGGCGCGCCGCTGCTGCTGGTCTCAGCCCTGTTGCTGGGCGAGCAGATCCTGCCGACGACGCTGGCCGGCCTCGCCGCCTGCGTGGGCCTGGGCCTGGTGCACACCGCCGGCCAGGGCTCCATCGCCTGGGCGATGGGACGCTTGCCGACCTCGCTCGCCTCGGTCGTGGTGCTGGTGCAGCCGGTGGTGGCGACCTACGCCGGCTTCCTGCTGTTCGGCGAGGCGCTGGGGCCGTTGCAGACCCTGGGCGCGGCGGTGGCGCTGAGCGGCGTGGTCCTGGCCCAGTGGGCCTCGCGCCCGAAACCCGCCAGCGTCAGCCCTTAGGCGCCTGGAAGGTCCCCACCAGCTCGCCCTTGGCCACCACGTGGCCCCTGGCCGCCGCCAGCCATTGGTCGCGCGTCGCCCCGGCCGGCAGGTCGATCATCCGATCCAGCGCGAAGACCTGGAAATGATAGTGGTGCGGCGGATCGCCGGCGGGCGGATGCGGGCCCGTGTAGCCCCTGCCCTTGTGGCTGTTGGCGCCCTGGACCCCGGTGTTCGAGCCCTCCGGCAGCAGGGTGACATCGGGCGGAATGTTCCAGACCACCCAGTGCGACACGGGCTGGGCCGCAGGCGCGTCCGGATCGTCCACCAGCACGGCGTAGGACTTGGCCTTGGTCGAAAGGCTCCAGGAGAGCTGCGGCGAGATGCTCTGGCCAAAGGCGCTGTACTGCGCCGGGATCGGCTGGACGGCCTTGAAGGCCGAGGAGGTCACGGTGAGGCGGGCGTCTGTCTGGGTTTCCGGCCGCTCGAACGACACCATGCCGGACGCCAGGGCCGGCGTGGCGACGAACACGGCGGCGGCCGCGATCCGGGCGATGTTCATAGGCTTGGGTCCGCAAGCTGACGATGAGCCTCAGAACTCGGAGCGCGCGCTCAAGGTTGCGCTCAGGTCCCCTGCGCGGGCAGGCCCCAGGCGCGCCGCGCGGCCTCGATGCCGGCCAGCTTGGCGTGGAAAGCCGACCAGTCATCGTCCGCCGCGATTGGCGCCCACAGCGCCTCGATCTGGTCGTAGAGCAGCTCCTCCGGCTCCGGCTGGGCGAAATAGGGGTGGCTCAGGCGCTCGGGGCGCTCGGGCTTGAACCCGGCCAGCATCCGCCGGAACTCGGCGAAGCCCTGTTGCGCATAGAGGTCGCCGCGCGGACCGCTCAGAGCGCGATCCCCGCCGCCGCAGAACCAGTCGAAGAAGAACGGCTCCCAGCGCAGCCGCTCACCGCCCTCGGCGAAGGCCCGGAACGCCGCCTGGACGAGCGCGGCGTCGGCCTCCGTTCCCAGCGCCTGCATCCCCAGACGGTCCAGCATCGCGGTCGTCAGCTCCGCGCGGTAGGCGGCGGAAAAGCCGTTCAGAGCGTCCACCAGCGCGTCGCTCTCCGCGACCAGGCTGAGCGCGCCGGCCAGCTGCTGCAGGTTCCAGAACACCGCCTCGGGCTGGCGGCCGAAGGCGTAGAGCCCGGCATGGTCGAAATAGGCGGCGGTGAAGTTGGGGTCGTTGTGCGGCAGGAACCGATAGGGCCCGTAGTCGAAGCTCTCGCCGGTCAGGTTCATGTTGTCGGTGTTGAGCACCCCGTGCACGAAGCCGGCCGCCATCCAGCGCGCGGTCAGCCGCGCCGCGCGGCCCACCATCGCCTGCAGGAGTGCGACCGGCCGGTCGTTCGCGCCGGCCAATTCCGGATAGTAGGTCTCGACCACGTGGTCGGTGAGCTGGGTCAGCCGGTCGGGGCGCTCGAAGAAGGCGTGGCGCTGGAAGCTGCCGAAGCGGATGTGGCTCCACGAGAGCCGCACCAGCACCGCCGAGCGGGTGGGGCTGGGCTCATCGCCGCGCTTCAGGTCCTCGCCGGTCTCGATCAGCGAGAACGACCGCGAGGTCGGAACCCCCAGCGCCTCCAGCATCGCCGTCGCCAGCACTTCGCGCACCCCGCCCTTCAGCGTCAGCCGGCCATCGGCGGTCCGCGACCACGGCGTCTTGCCCGAGCCCTTGGTCCCGAGATCGAGCAGCCGATCGGTCGTCTTTCCAGGTAAGGGGGCCTCGCGCATCTGGGCGAAGGTGAAGCCGCGCCCGTCGCCGAGCTCGGGGTTGTAGGTGCGGAACTGGTGGCCGTGATAGCGCTGCGCCAGCGGCGGATCGATGTTGCCGGGCAGCGGCTCGAAACGCCCGAAATGGGCGATCCATTCGTCGTCGGTGAGCGTGTCGAGGCCGACGCTCGCCGCGGCCCGGTCGTTGCGGAACCGCAGGATGGTCTTGGGGAAGACCTCGGCCTGGACGGCGTCGGCGAACTCTGGGCCCAGCGCGGGATATTGCGGATCGGGCCGATAGGCGCTCGAGACAGGCACTAGCCGATCCGCCGGGCGCCGGGACCGAGCGCGATCCGCACGTCCTCCATGCTGAGCGCGGCGGCCTTCGGGTCGGCGGTCAGCACCACCTGCGCCGGCCGCCCGCTCTTCGGCTCCGTCACCCGGATCGCCGGTCCGCCGGCGCTGGGCGCCCAGCGCTCCCGCCATTGGCCGAGCGCCAGCAGCGCCGGGACCACGTCCCAGCCCATGTCGGTCAGATGGTATTCCGCCCGCGGCCGCTGGCCGGGCTCGGCATAGGCACGGCGTTCCAACAGGCCCGCGGCGGTCAGCTTCTTCAGCCGGTCGCTCAGCACGCCGCGCCCGCAGCCCAGCGCGCGGGCGAAATCGTCGAACCGGCGCAGGCCGTAGATGGCTTCGCGCAGAATCTTCAGCGTCCAACCGTCGCCCACCGCCTCGATGGCGCCCAGGATCGCGCAGCCGTCGAGGTCATATTGGAAGCGGGGATGCATTTCGGGCCCTTCAGCGCATGTCTAGATTTGTTTCTAGAACTCAGCTGTCGGGCGCGAAAGCGCTAGAACGGCGCAGCGGCGGCAATGAGAGCTACCGGCAACGCAACAAGGCTTATCTTCAGGCAGGCTCGAGCCAGATCGCGGTTGGAGCGCTGCAAAGTCAGCTGCGGGAACTTGTCGCTGCCACGTTCGGACACCTCCCGTAGCAGCGGCACCAAGCCGACGGCAGAGTTCACCAAAATCCCAGCAACGCAAAAGAGCGGCACAGCTAGCGCCAAGGCCGCGAATGAGAAGTAGGCCGTGACGTTGTGCTGATAGAAGTCCTGGAAGCTCTTCGCCGGGTGGGCTGCCGTATGGACGAACCACAGGCCGTAGCGCCAAGTCCAACACCACATCGCCAGCCAAAGGCCGATCACCAGCATCATCTCGATCGGCTTCCACCAAGAGCGATTGGCCTCGGCACGTGCGCGCCAACCTGGCCGCAGCACATCCATCCCAGCTTCGACGAACGCGCCACCCGGCTGGTCAAATTCGATCTTCTTCGGCCTTCGGCGCCTATCCAATGCGGACTCCCATCGCCCCATCCACCGGCAGAATCGCACCGGAGATGAAGCGCGCGTCGTCCGAGGCCAGGAACAGGGCGGCGTGGGCGGTGTCCCAGCCGTCGCCCATCTTGCCCTTCAGCGGCACCCGCGCGTCGCGCTCGGCGCGCACCTCGGCGGTGGATCGGCCGGTGGCGGACGCGATGCCGCCCACCGCCATGGGGGTGTCCATGTAGCCCATCTCGATGGCGTTGCAGCGCACGCCGTAGCGGGCGTTGGACTGCGCCACCGAGGTGGTCAGCCGGTTCACCCCGGCCTTGGAGACCTCGTAGGCGAGTTGGATGCCCCCGGCGCGCGCGGCGAGGGAGGAGATGTTGACGATCGAGCCGCCCTCCTGCTCGCGCATCACCGGCAGCGCCGCCTTGATGGTCAGCCACATGCCCTTGAGGTTGACGCTCAGGATGCGGTCGAAGGCCGCCTCTTCCAGCCGGTGCGCCGGGGCGTCGCCGCCGCCGATGCCGACGTTGTTGATCAGGATGTCGAGCCGGCCGAACCGGGCCTTGGCCTCTTCGACGATCTTCGCGCAATCGGCGGCCTTGACGATGTCGGCGGCGAGCGACGAGGCCGTCCCGCCTTCTTCGGCGATCAGCACCGCGGTCTCCTCGGCGCGCTCGGCCACCCGGTCGACGCAGAGCACGCTCGCCCCTTCGCGGGCGAACAGCAGCGCCATGGCGCGTCCGTTGCCGATGGTCTCGCCCGGCGTCTGGCCGGCGCCGACGACGACCGCGATCTTGCCCTCCAGGCGACCGGCCATGGTCAGAAGCCTTTCAGGTCGGGATCGAGGGTCTGGCCCTCGTCGAGCTGCACGCCGAAGGTGTTCAGGATCATCGAGACCTGGGTGTACTGGCCGGTGGTGAAGACCACGTCCATGCGCTGCTTGTCGCTGAAGTGCTTGCCTAGTTCGGCCCAGGTCGCGTCACCGACGAACTGGTCGGCGTGCAGCTCGTCGGTGGCCTTGATCAGCGCCGCGTCCGCGGCGCTCCAGCCGGCGCCCGCGCCTTGTTTGATCCGTTCGATCTCGTCCGCCGTCAGGCCCTCGCGCAGGCCGATCCGGTGGTGCTGGGTCCACTCGTAGCCGGACTTGCACAGGTAGCCGGTGCGCAGGATCACGATCTCCCGCTCGCGGGCCGGCAGGTCGTTGCGCCTGGACAGCACATAGCCGCCCCAGGCGTTGAACCGGGTCAGGGCCTTGGGCGCGCGCGCCAAGGTGCGGAAGATATTGAGCACCGGGCCGGGCCGGAAATCCTTCAGCGCCTCTTCCTGTTCGGGCGAGAGTTCGGCGTCGCTCAGCGGCGAAAACCGGGGCTTCGTCAGTCGCATCTCGTCCCTCCGTCACCGCTTTTGGGCGCCCGTGTCCGGATACCTTAGCGGTGGGCGCGAGGCCATGCTAACCGAAGCCATGGCCAAGCGTATGACGCTGGATTTCCTGAAGACGGAGAGCGCCTCGGGCGCGATCCTGGCGGCGGCCGCGCTGGCCGCCATCGCGCTCGCCAACTCGCCCTGGGCGCACCTCTATTTCGGCTTTATCGCCGAGCCCTTCACCGTCCAGCTGGGCGCCTTCACCGAGACCCTGCCGGTGGTCGACTGGGTGAAGGACGGGCTGATGGCCGTGTTCTTCTTCGTGGTCGGCCTGGAGATCAAATACGAGATCGTCCGCGGCGAGCTCGCCAATCCGCGCCGCCTGGCCCTGCCGATCATCGCCGCGCTCGGCGGCATGCTGGGCCCGGCGCTGGTCTATCTCGCGATCAACATGACCGGCTTTTCGGGCGTGCGGCCGGAGGGCTGGCCCGTGCCGGTCGCCACCGACATCGCCTTCGCCATCGCTGCCCTGGCCGTCGCGGGGCCGAAGCTGCCGCCGAACCTGCGGGTCTTCCTGCTGACCCTGGCCATCGTCGACGACCTGGGGGCGGTCGGCCTGATCGGGGCGCTGTTCACCCATCACTTCCGCATCTTCGAGCTGGCCGGCGCGCTCGTCGGCCTGGCCGGCATGGGCCTCTTGGGCAGCTGGCGGCGTGCGCCCTATCTGCTCTACGCCCTGGGCTTCGTGATCGTCTGGGGCTTCATGCTGAAGTCGGGGATTTCCACCTCGCTCGCGGGCGTCGCCGCGGCCGCGACCATCCCGCTGGAGCCGCGCAAGCCCGGCCGGCCCGGCGTGCTGGAGGACTTCATGGAGGGCCTGCACCCCTATGTCGCCTTCCTGATCCTGCCGCTCTTCGCCTTCGTCGCCGCCGGGTTCTCGATCCGCGGCATCGGCCTGCCGGAGATCTTCGGGCCCGTCGCGCTGGGCGTCGCCGCCGGCCTGTTCTTCGGCAAGCAGATCGGGGTGTTCGGCGCCTCGGCCCTGGTCATCGGCCTCAAGCTCGCCAGGCGCCCGACCGGCGCCAAGTGGATCGAGCTCTATGGCCTCTCGATGCTGTGCGGCATCGGCTTCACCATGAGCCTGTTCATCGGCCAGCTGGCCTTCCCGCTCGGCGACGCCGCCGCCCAGGCCGAGGTGCGGATCGGGGTGGTCGTGGGCTCGCTCGCCTCGACGCTGGCCGGCATGGCCGTGCTCGCCTGGGCCCAGCGGAAACGCGTCAGCGACGAGGACTAGCCGATCGCCGCCTTCAGCGCCGCGGCGGTCTCCTTGGCCGCTTCCACGACCGCCGGCGAGACGTCGGCCATGATGTAGAAGTCGTGCGGCAGGCTGGGATATTCCACGTGCCGCGCCGCGACCCCGGCGGCCTTCAACCGCTCGGCATAGGCCGCGCCTTCGTCCTTGAGGCAATCGTGGCCGGCGGTGACGACGAGCGCCGGCGCCGCGCCCTCCAGGTCCTCCGCGTCGCCCGGCGCCATCCGGTGCATCTGCGGGTGTCCGACCGCCGCCACCAGCTTCTCGAACCAGCGCATGGCCTCGAAGCTGAGGATCGGCCCGTCGAGCGTCTTGCGGGACTCCGTCTTCCAGTCCGGCGTCGTGGCGGGATAAAGCAGCAGCTGGAACGCCAGTTGACGCGCGGCGTCGTCCTTCAGGTCCAGCGCCACCGACGCCGCGAGATTGCCGCCCGCCGAGTCTCCGCCGACCGCGATGCGCTTCGCGTCCACCCCGATCTCGCCGGCATGATCGAAGGCCCAGGTCACCGCGGCCAAGGCATCGTCATGCCCCTTCGGGAACGGGTTTTCCGGCGCCAGCCGATAGTGCGTCGCCATCACCCGGCAGCCGGCCCAGGCCGCCATCCGCCGGCAGTGGCCGTCGTGGGTGTCGAGGTCGCCGATCACCCATCCGCCGCCGTGGTAGTAGACTAGGAGACCGCTGGGCGTCGCCACGCCGGCCGGCGCGTAGAGGCGCACAGGAATGTCGCCGTGGGGCCCAGGAATCGCGAAATCCCGCGTCTCCACGTCCTTGGGCGCGTTCTGGTCCTGGCTCTGCCGCTGCATGACATAGCCCGCGCGGACCATGTCCGGCGGCAGCTGGTCCAGCGGCGGCAAGGGCTGTTCAGCCGCCTGCTTGGCCTGGGCCTCGACGAGAGCCTGGAATGCGGGGTCGAGCGCGGACATGGGACACCTTTCATCCCTCCTCTCTAGGGGAGGGTGGACGAGGCGAAGCCTCGGACGGGTGAGGGTTTACGAGCCAAATCTCCGACTTCGGAGCTTGAACGCGACTCCCCCACCCTGGCCGCTGCGCGGCCATCCCTCCCCTGAAGAGGAGGGATGAGCGCTGAGCGATCCTTACTCCGCGGCCTGCTTCGGCTGGTAGCCGAGGATGGCCTTCACCTCGAGGAACTCGTGGAAGGCGAAGTCGCCCCACTCGCGCCCGTTGCCGCTCATCTTGTACCCGCCGAACGGCGCCATCAGGTCGCCGCCGCCGCCGTTGATCGAGACCTGGCCGGCGCGCAGCTTGCGGGCTACGCCGCGGGCCTTCTCGATGTCGCCCGCCTGGACGTAGGCGGCCAGGCCGTACTCGGTGTCGTTGCCGATATCGACCGCCTGATCGAGGCTGTCGTAGCCCAGGATCGAGAGCACCGGGCCGAAGATCTCCTCGCGCGCGATGGTCATGTCGTTGGTCACGTTGGCGAAGACCGTGGGCTTCACATAGTAGCCCTTGTCCAGGCCCTCGGGCCGGCCCGTGCCGCCGATCACCAGGGTCGCGCCCTCGTCGATGCCGGACTGGATCAGCTTCTGGATCTTCTCGAACTGGGTCTTGTTGACCACGGGCCCCAACTGGCTGTTCCCGTTCGGGTCGCCGACCGTCACGCCGGCGGCCGCCTCGCGGGCCACCGTGATCGCCTCGTCCATGCGGGTCTTCGGCACCAGCATGCGCGAGGGCGCGTTACAGGACTGCCCGGAGTTCGGCATCATCGAGGCGACGCCGCGGCCGACGCCCTTCGCGAACGCGTCGTCGTCCAGCACGATGTTCGGGCTCTTGCCGCCCAGTTCCTGCGCCACGCGCTTGACGGTCGGGGCCGCGGCCTTGGCGACCTCGATGCCGGCCCGGGTCGAGCCGGTGAAGGAGACCATGTCCACGTCAGGGTGGCTGGACATCGCCGCGCCGACCGTCGGCCCGTCGCCGTGCACCAGGTTGAACACGCCGGCCGGCACGCCCGCCGCATGCATGATCTCGGCGAAGATCTGGCCGGAGAACGGCGCCACTTCCGAGGGCTTCAGCACCATGGTGCAGCCCGTCGCGATGGCCGGGGCGACCTTGCAGACGATCTGGTTCAGCGGCCAGTTCCAGGGCGTGATGAACGAGCAGACGCCGATCGGCTCCTTGACGATCATCGTCGGGCCGCGGTCGTCCTCGAACTTGAAGGTCTTGAGGATCTCGATGGCGGTCGAGAGGTGCCCCATGCCGATCGGCACCTGGGCCCGCTGCGCCAGCGAGGACGGCGCGCCCATCTCCTCGGTGACCGCGGTCGCCAGGTCGCCAAAGCGGTTCTGGTATTCGGCCAGGATGCGGCCCAGCACTTCCAGGCGCTCTTCGCGGCTGGTCTGCGACCACGAGGCGAAGGCCTTGCGGGCGGCCTTGACGGCCTTGTCCACGTCGGCGGCCGAGCCCAGCGCGATCTTGCCGGCGACCTCTTCGGTGGCCGGGTTCTCGACGTCGAGCGTCTTCAGTTCGACGGGCTCGACCCACTTACCGTCGATGTAGAATTTGAGGTACTCGCGCATGACGTCCTCCCGGGATCGTTCGGTTCTGGCGGATGGCCGGCCGGGAGGTCCCCGTCTGGCTTCGCCGCCCATTTTAGTGATCGGCGGTAAGTGGGGAAGACAGATTCCCTAAAAGCCCCAGAATGACCTTAGTCGATGACCCAATCGGCGCTCGACCGGCCATCCGAAGAGCGCGCCGGCGCAGGCCCGAGCTTGCGGCGCAGCCTCGCCGCCGATAAAGCCCGGGAAGACCTTTCATACGGAGCCAAACCATGGCCCTCGTCGCCATCGCCGTCGTCGTCGTTCTGTTCGGGGCGCTGAACTTCCTGGACTTCAAGCGGTTCGACTAATGGGGGAACGCGGCGCGGCCCTGATCACCGGCGGCGCGCGCCGCATCGGCCGCGCCCTGGCCGCCGCCGCCGCGGACGCGGGCTTCGACGTCGCCATCCACGTCCGGGCCATGGACGACGAGGCTGAGGCCACCGCCGCCGAGGTGCGGGCGCGGGGCCGCAAGTCGACCATCCTCGCCTGCGACCTTCGCAAGGAGTCGGCCACCGTCGCCCTGGTCGGCGAGGCTGAGGCGGAGCTCGGACCGGTCACCCTGCTGGTCAACTGCGCCAGTGTCTTCGACGAGGACACCTTCGCCGACATGAACCGGGCCTCCTGGGACGCCCACATGGAGACCAACCTGCGCGCGCCCCTGGTGCTGGCCCAGGTGTTCGCGCGCCGCCTGCCCGCCGACCGCGAGGGCCTGATCGTCAACATCCTCGACCAGCGGGTGCTGAACCTGGGCCCCGAGTTCTTCTCCTATTCGCTCTCCAAGGCCGCGCTGTGGGACGCGACCCGGATGCTGGCCCAGGCGCTCAGCCCGCGCATCCGCGTCAACGGCATCGGCCCGGGCCCCAGCCTGCCGTCGGTGCACCAGGACCAGGCGGCCTTCGACGCCGAGGTCGCCGCCACCTTGCTCAAGCGGCCCTCCAGCCCGGCGGAGATCGCGCATGCCCTGCGCTACCTGATCGACGCCACCGCCGTGACCGGCCAGATGATCGCCGTCGACGCCGGCCAGCACCTGGCCAGGCGACCCTGATGACCACCCGCAGCGTCATGACCCGCGTCTTCGTCACCGGCCTGAAGGTCCAGGCGGAGATCGGCGTCTACAAGCACGAGATCGGCCGCAAGCAGCCGCTGGTGGTCGATGTGGAGCTGGACGTGCCCACCGCCCGCGCCGACCGGCTCTCCGAAACCCTCAACTACGAGACCATCCTGGCGGCGGCGCGCGAGATCGCCGGCGGCGGCCACATCGAGCTGGTCGAGACCTTCGCCGAGCGCCTGGCCCAGGCCTGCCTCGCCGATCCGCGGGTCACCCGCGCCCGAGTGCGGGTCGAGAAACCCCTGGCGCTGGCGCCCGACGCGGTGGCCGCCGGCGTCGAGATCACAGTCGTCTCCGACTGAATTACAAAAGCTTATTGTTGTGGGAACGCCGTTCGGCGCCAACATATGACCTGACCCTGGTGAGTTCAGGTCGGGGACCTGGATCCGGAATTGGGGTCACCTGCAAGGGGCCAAGCACCTCTGATGACCTACCAATACGACCGCGATCCCGGCGTCATCTACGAAGACCGCGCCATGCCAGCGGTGGTCTACGCCCTCTACATCCTGGGCCTGTTCCACGGCCTGACGCTGATCATCGGCCTGATCATGGCCTATGTGCTGCGCAGCAGCGCCGGCCCGGCCAACGCCAGCCACTACACCTATCAGATCCGCACCTTCTGGACGGCGCTCGTCGGCTTCCTGATCGGCTGCGCGCTGGTGGGGGTGGGCATCCCTCTGAGCTTCATCCTGATCGGCATCCCGATCGCCTGGGCCGGCGGCGTGATCTGCTTCCTGGCCTGGCTGTGGGCGATGATCCGCTGCATCGTCGGCGCGGTGCGCCTCGCCGAGGGCCGGCCGATCGCCCAACCCTACGGCTGGGCGGTCTAGCCAAACGCCTTGGGTCTGGTGAGCGCCTAGGCGCTCACCAGCTCGCGCCGGACCATCTTGGAATAGTCGTCTGCCAGGCTCAGCGAGATATTGCCGGGCGTGAACGTATATTCCCCGATCTGCGCCACCGGCGTCACCTCGGCGGCGCTGCCGGTGACGAAGCACTCGGTGAAATCGATCAGCTCCTCGGGCCGGATGTGCCGCTCGATCACCTCGAAACCCTTGGACCTGGCCAGCTTGATCACCGATTGCCGCGTGATGCCGTTCAGGAAGCAGTCCGGCGTCGGTGTATGGATGACCCCGTCCCGGATGAAGAACACGTTCGAGCCGGTGCTCTCCGCCACGTAGCCGCGGTAGTCGAGCATCATGGCGTCGGTGAAGCCGTCCTTCTCCGCGGCGTGCTTGGAGATGGTGCAGATCATGTAGAGGCCGGCGGCCTTGGCGTGCACCGGCTCGGTCTCCGGCGAGGGGCGCTTGTACTTGGCCCAGCACATGCGGATGCCCTTGGCCTTCTCGGCTGGCGAGAAATAGCTCGGCCAGTCCCAGCAGGCGACCGCCACGTGGATCTTGGTGTTCTGGGCGGAGACCCCGATCATCTCGGAGCCCCGCCAGGCGATCGGCCGCACATAGGCGTCGGTCAGGCCGTTCTTGGCGCAGGTGTCCTTGCAGGCCTGGTCGATCTGGGCCACCGTGAACGGGATTTCGAAGTCCATGATCTCCGCGGACTTGAACA
Source organism: Phenylobacterium sp. (assembly GCF_035309685.1). Classification (GTDB taxonomy): domain Bacteria; phylum Pseudomonadota; class Alphaproteobacteria; order Caulobacterales; family Caulobacteraceae; genus Phenylobacterium. The sequence goes on along the minus strand of NZ_DATGEX010000015.1, from coordinate 19,164 downwards.
GACGCTCGGTATGCGCCGTCAGCTCGAAGATCTCGCCCCCGTACATCCGCTCACCCTCGAACACGGCCGAGGCGTAGTGCAGGCCGTGCGTCAGTACGTGCACCGTCGCCTCGCGCCAGGGCACGAACTGGCCGTCCAGCCAGATCCAACCATCGCGGTCGTCGAAGGGAACGATAGACATGAGAGGGTGACCTCCTTTCCTGAACCTCCTCTAGAACCCTCCCGGCGCAGCCCCGTCAAACAAAATGGACTGGGCCCCCTAGGAGCTTGGCTATGAACGCGCCTGCCACCGCGCCGGTCCGCGCCCGCCATCTGCTGATCGTCGACGACGACGACCGCATCCGCGAGCTGCTCAAGGAATACCTGGCCCGCGCGGGGTTTCGGGTGACCGCGGCGTCCGGCGGCGCGCCGGCCCGCAAGCTGATCGGGACGCTCGACTTCGACCTGGCGGTGTTCGACGTGATGATGCCGGGCGAGGACGGCTTTTCGCTCACCCGGTGGCTGCGCGAGCAGAAGGGGCCGGCCGGCCGCACGCCGGTCCTGATGCTCACCGCCATGGGCGAGTCCGCCAGCCGCATCGAAGGCCTCAAGCTGGGCGCCGACGACTATCTGGCCAAACCCTTTGAGCCGGAGGAGCTGCTGCTGCGCATCGAGGCGATCCTGCGCCGCGCCTCCGACCGCCCCGCACAGGGCGGGCCGCTGATCATGGGCCGCTGCAGCTTCGACCCCGACCGTGGCGAGCTCACCATCGACGGCGAACCCGCCAAGCTCACCGAGGCCGAGGTCGCCCTGCTGCGCCAGCTCGCGCGCACGCCGCACGAGCCGGTGGAGCGTCTGGAACTCGCCCGCGACACGGTCGATCCCTCCGGCCGCGCCGTCGACGTGCAGGTGACCCGGCTTCGGCGTAAGATCGAGGCCGACCCCAAGGCGCCGCGCTACCTGCAGACCGTGCGCGGCATCGGCTACCGATTGGCTCCGGACTAGCGAATGGCGAGACGCCCACGCGTGATCGGCCGCTGGATCAAGCGGCAGATGCCGAAGACCCTGTTCGGCCGCTCGCTGCTGATCATCGTCCTGCCGGTGGCGATCATGCAGATCGCCGTCACCTACGTGTTCTTCAACGCCCACTGGGAGACGGTGACCAGCCGCCTCTCCGAGGGCCTGGCCGGCGATGTCGCCTGGGCGGTCGAGAGCTATCAGGACGACCCGAGCCCCGCCTCCTTCGCCAGGATCTCCAAGCGGGCCGAGGACTCCATGGGCCTGTCGGTGGCCCTGCAGCCCGGCCGCGCGCTGCCCGACCGCACCCACCACGCGCTCTTCGTCCCCATCGACCAGTCGATGCAGCAGGCGCTGTCGCAGCGCCTCGACCAGCCGTTCTGGTTCGACACCACCCGCTACCCGGCCTACGTCGACATCCGGGTGGCGGTGCGTGGCGGGGTGATGCGGATCCTGGCGCCCCGCGACCGCGCCTTCGCGACCCAGGGCCACATCTTCGTCCTCTGGATGACCGTGGCGACCGTGCTCTTGACCGCCATCGCCATCCTGTTCATCCGCAACCAGGTGAAGGCCATCGAGCGCCTGGCCAACGCCGCCGAGGCCTTCGGGCGCGGCGGCGACGTGGTCGCTTTCAAGCCGCAGGGCGCGCGCGAGGTGCGCCGCGCGGCGTCGGCCTTCCTCGACATGCGCGGCCGCATCCAGCGCCACATCGACCAGCGCACGACCCTGCTCGCCTCGGTCAGCCATGACCTCAGAACCCCGCTCACCCGCCTGAAGCTGGCGCTGGCGCTCAACGAGCCCTCCAAGCGCAACGAGGCCATGAAGGCCGACCTCGCCGAGATGGAGCACATGATCGACGAGTACCTGGCCTTCGCCCGCGGCGAGGGCGGGGAAGCCGCCGAGACCGTCCATCTGCGCGCCCTGCTCGAACAGGTCAGCGAAGGCGCGCTCAGGGCCGGAGCCCAGGTCGCCGTCGCCGCCGACCCTGAGCTCACCGCCTCGGTCCGGCCCAACGCCCTGAAACGCGCGCTCTCCAACCTGATCATGAACGCGGCTGTCCATGGCGAGCACGTCGAGGTGGCCGCCCAGGTCCGCGCCCAGGGCGGCGTCGAGATCTTCGTCGACGACGACGGGCCCGGCATCCCCGAGGACCGCTACGAGGAGGCCTTCAAGGCGTTCGGGCGGCTCGACGAGGCCCGCAACCAGAACTCCAAGGGCGTGGGCTTAGGGCTGGCCATCGCCCGCGACGTCGCCCGCGGCCACGGCGGCGACATCACGCTCTCCCGCTCGCCGCTCGGCGGCCTGCGCGCGGCGGTGCGCCTCCCCGGTTAACCGCGGCGCATCCGTTTGCCGGCCCCGCGGCGACTAGGGGCATGAGCGATACGATGGAACCGGTCATGCATCAGGCGGCGAAACCGCGCGGCGCCTTTGGCGTCGTCATGGGCTGGCTGATGGGCAGCCTGAACGCCGCCCAGAACCGCGCGACGGTGGACGCGCTGGACCCGCCGCCCGGCGCGGCCGTGCTGGAGGTCGGCTTCGGCCCCGGCCACGCGCTCGAGATGCTGGCCATGAGCCGCCCGCTCGGCCTGGTCGCCGGGATCGACCACTCGCCGCTGATGGTGGCCCGCGCCAAACGCCGGCTGAACGGCCGCCGGGGCGACGCCGCGCTCGACCTGCGCCTGGGCGACGCCGGCGACCTGCCGTTCCCGGACGAGCGGTTCGACGTGGTCTTCGCGGTCAATTCCTTCCACCTGTGGCCGGACCGGGAGCGCGCGCTCGCCGAGATGGCCGGCGTGCTGAAGCCCGGCGGCGACCTCCTGCTCTCAATCCGCGATTTCCGCGCGGATGGCCGTCTCGAGCCGGCGGGCAAGGGCGCGGCCACCGCCAAGGCCGCGGTCGAGATGCTCAAGGCGCTGGGCCTGCAGGTCCGCCAGCGCGAGATCGTCCACTCCCCGCGCCGCGCCACCCTGCTGGTCCGCGGCCGCAAGGTCGGACGCGCCGAAGACTAGAGGGCCTTCACCGCCGCATGCGCACAGAGGCCGTCCACCGGGCAGGCCGCGCAGATCGGCTCGCCGCGCTTGCAGGTCGTCTTGCCGAGTTCGCGCAGCAGCTGATGCGCTTCGATGAGCCAGGCGCCGTCGGGTCGCCCGCCCTCGACCAGCACGGCGATGGCCGCCTTGTAGGACCGATCGTAAGACGCCTGCTCCTGGAAGAACCCCAGCCGCGCCAGAGCCCGCACAGCGTTGGACTCCAGCGCCGGCCGAGGCGCGATGCCGGCGAACAGCAGGATCTTGTCGGCGCCAGGGTCGGCGATCACCGGAAAGGTCTTCAAAAGCGCGCGGGCCTTGGCGAGCGGCAGGGCGCGCAGCGCTGCGTCCAGGTCGCCGGCGGCCTGGGTCCGCACGATCCGCGCGATCGTCCGCCAGCGCTCGACGCGGGTCTCCGGCCGCATGCCGCCGCGCTTGGCGAGCGGCAGGAGTTCGTTGTCGCTCGCCGCCGCGATAGCCGCCGGATCGAGGCCGATGGCCGCCTCGAAGCCATCGAACAGTTCGCGCCGCCTGGGGTCGTCGACCAGGTAGCCGATGTTTTCCCAGAGGATCATCCGGAACGGCTCGGTCGGGACCGGACCCGGCGTCAGATGGCGCTTGAGCGCCGCCACCACGCCGACGACCTCAACCGCCGGGCGCGCCGTCCGGCTCACTAGCCGCCGAGCTCCTTCGAGCGCCGCAGCGCGTGCGCCACCGCTTCGCGCATCAGCGACGGCAGGCCGTGCTCGCCCAGCAGCACGTTCAGCGCCGCCTCGGTGGTGCCGTTGGGCGAGGTCACCTGGCGGCGCAGCTCCGCCGGCTCCTCGCCGCTCTGCGCCAGCAGGGCCGCGGCCCCGATGATCGTCGCCCGCGCCAGGCGGCTGGCGTCGGCCGGCGCGAGCCCCGTCGCGGCCCCCGCCGCCTCCAGGCTCTCGATGAAGGCATAGAGATAGGCTGGGCCGGAGCCGGAGACCGCGGTCGCCGCGTGCATCTGGTTCTCGTCGAGGATGTCGACGACGGTCCCTAAGGGCTCGAACAGCGCATGCGCGCGGCTCATGGCGGCCGGGTCGTCGGCATAGAGGCTGGCGGTCCCGCGGTTGATCGCCGACGCCGTGGTCGGGATCACCCGCGCCACCACCCGGCCGCCGAACTCCTGGGCCAGATCGCGCGTGCCGACGCCCGCCACCACCGAGACCACCACCGCGTCTTCCGAGAGCCACGAGGCGTACATGGCCGCGGCTTCCCGCCAGATCTGCGGCTTGACGCAGACCATCACGGTGCGGGCCCTGGCGAACTCGCCCCTGTCGGGATTGAGCGCCGCGCCCGCGGCCTGCGCCGCCAGCGCCGCCTTGCCGGGCCGGGGGTCGACGATCATCAGATCGCTTGCGGCGAAGGCTTTCGCCTTCAGCCAGCCCTCGACGATCGCCCCGCCCATATTGCCGGCGCCGAGGAAGAGGATGGGCGTGATCATGGGGCGACCCTAAAGGGCCGCACCCAATCTCTCAAATCAGATCGAAGCCCTCAGGCCTCGCCGACGGTCTCGAACATGCAGGCGGCGATGGCCTCGGCCGGGGACTTGGAGCCCTTCGCCAGGAAATCGAAGGCCGGGTAGAAGCGGTCGGCGCCTTCCACGGCCACGTCGATCATGGCGGCGGCCTGGGCCAGGCTCGGCTGCTCGCCGGTCATCAGCGCCATGCCGTGCCGGAAGATCACCTCGCCGTCTTCCCAGAGTTCGAAATGGCCCAGCCACACGCGCGGATTGACCTGGGCGATCAGCTCCTGGGCGCCGGCGCGCAGTTCCGTGGGGATGGTCAGGTCCATGCTGAGGCACAGCTGCAGGCAGTCGCCTTCCGGCCGCCAGGCGAACCAGAGTTCGTAATCCTTCCAGTCGCCGGCCAGGGAGAAGGCGAGATCGCCATCCTCGGTGCGGTCGAAGGGGAGGTTTTCCGCCGCGAGCACATGCTCAACGACATCGAGCGGATCGGCGCCAAGCTGGACGCTGTCGTCAGACGGGCTGGTGTCCATAACGATCCTTTCGCAGCGGGCGGGGAGCAGACGGCCGCCCCCGAATCGCCTGCGATACTGAAACTAAGCTGCTTCGGGCGAAGACCGTCATGCGGTTCTTCCGCCCAGCCGCCCACATTCTTGTGTGCAGGTGGGTTTTCAGGCCTTGGCGCCTGACTTCGGCTTGGCCGCTGACCCCTTGGCGGTCGGTTTTGCGCCGCGCAGGGCCTCGACCTCGGCGCGCAGCGCCGCGACCTCGGCCTTCAGCGCCTCGAAATCGTCGCGGCGGATCAGGTCGAACTCGGCGGCCATCCGGTCGGCCTGGGCGCGGAACGCCGCCTTGGCCTCCTCGCCGGCCGCCTGGGCCAGGCCCATGGCCGCGGTCGACAGCTTGGCCATTTCGTCGAGGAAGGGATTCTGTGTCTGCATCTCGTACTCTGAACGGCGGGCAAGGGGTCCGCCGAAGGCCCCTTATATGGGCCTGGAGGGGTGAAAGCGAAGGGCTTCTCCTCTAAAGCGTGAGGCAACCTTAACGCTGGAGCGGTCCGCTGCTGCATTTCCCCGACATCAATCCGGTGCTGGTCCAGATCGGGCCCTTCGCGATCCGGTGGTACGCGCTGGCCTATGTGGCGACGATCCTGCTGGGCTGGCGCTATGTGGTCGGCATGGTCCGCAACGGCAAGCTCTGGACCCATCGCCCGCCGACCGCCACGCCCGACCAGATCGACGACCTGATCCTGTGGCTGACCTTCGGCGTCATCGTCGGCGGCCGGCTGGGGGACGTGCTGTTCTACCGCACCAACCTGATCTGGACCGATCCGGTCGAGATCCTGAAGACCTGGCACGGGGGCATGAGCTTCCACGGCGGCGCGATCGGCGTCTTCCTGGCGGGCCTCGCCTTCGCGCGCTTCAAGAAGCTCGACGCGCTGCGCCTGGGCGACCTGATCGTCGCGGCCGAGCCGATCGGCGGCTTCCTGGTGCGCCTGGCCAACTTCATCAACGGCGAGCTGTGGGGCCGCCCGACCACGGTTCCCTGGGGCATGGTCTTCCCCGACGCCGGCCCCCTGCCGCGCCACCCGAGCCAGCTCTATGAGGCCGCCCTCGAGGGCGTCCTGATGTTCTGCGTCCTGCGCTGGGCGACGCATGGCAAGAAGTGGCTGAACCGCCGCGGCGTGGTGATGGGGACCTTCCTCGTCGGCTACGGCCTGATCCGCATCGCCCTGGAAAACGTCCGCGCGCCGGACAGCTGGATGCCGGTCTTCCCGCTCGGCCTGACCATGGGGATGATGCTGTCGACGCCCATGGTGCTGATCGGCGCCTGGCTGATCTGGCGCGGCCTCAAGGAACCCCTGCCGCCGGCCATCGCGCTGGAAGAAGCCCACCTGGCGCCTGCGGCCCTGAAAGCGCCAGGCGGCGGCTGATGAGCCTGCGTGACCGGCTGAGCGCCCTGATCGCGGCCGGCGGCCCGATCAGCGTCGCCCAGTACATGACCGCCTGCCTGCACGACCCGGACTTCGGCTACTACGCCATGCGTCCGGCCATCGGCGAGACCGGCGACTTCATCACCGCCCCCATGGTCAGCCAGATGTTCGGCGAGCTGATCGGCGTCTGGGCCGCCGCCAGTTGGGAGTTGATGGGCCGGCCGGCCGAGCTGCGCCTGATCGAGCTGGGCCCAGGCGACGGGACCCTGATGGGCGACATCCTGAAGACCGTCCGCCATGCCGAAGGCTTCCTGGAGGCCGCCGACGTCTGGCTGGTGGAGACCTCGCCGCCGCTGCGCGCCCTGCAGGCCGACGGGCTCGGGGAGCGCGTGCGCTGGGCCGCGAGCCTGGCCGAGGTCCCCGGCGGCGCGCCGACGATCCTGATCGCCAACGAACTGCTCGACTGCCTGCCGGCCCGCCAGTTCGTGCGCACCGCCATCGGCTGGTCCGAGCAGGTGGTCGGCCTCGACGCCGACGGCGAGCTGGCGTTCGGCCTGACCTCCACGCCGGCCGGCGCCCTGCTCCCCGACGCCCAGCCCGGCCAGGTCTTCGAGCAGTCCGCGCCCCAGGCCGCGCTCGGCGCCCAGCTCGGCGCCCGCATCGCCGCCGACGGCGGCGCGGCGCTCCTGATCGACTACGGCCGCGCCGAACCCGGCTTCGGCGACACCCTGCAGGCGCTGCGCCGCCACGAAAAGGTCGATCCGCTGGATCGGCCAGGGGAGGCCGACCTCACCGTCCACGCCGACTTCCCGGCGGTGATGGCCGCCGCCCGCGCCGAGGGCGTCGACGCCGCGATCCTCACCCAGGCCGACTTCCTCGCCCGCATGGGGATCGGCGCGCGCGCCGAGGCCCTGGTCCGCGCCTCCCCCGGGCGAACGGGGCGGATCGGCCGCCAGCTCACCCGCCTGATCGCCGCCGACGAAATGGGTGAACTCTTCAAGGTCTGCGCCATTCATTCCCCCGGCTGGACGCCGCCGGCCTTTGAAGACTAGGCCTCCGGGGACTCAAGCTATGGATGGGACGCCATGACCGCGCTGAGCGTCCTCACCTCCAAACGCCTCGACGTGCCGGGCGTCCGCCACGCCTTCTTCACCCGCAGGGGCGGCGTCTCGCAGGGGATCTACGCCAGCCTGAACGTCGGCCTGGGTTCCAACGACGACCCCGACGCGGTGATCGAGAACCGCCGCCGCTGCGCCGCCCACCTTGGCGCCGAAGAGATCGTCACCGCCTATCAGGTGCATTCCGCCACCGCGCTCGTCGCCGACGGCCCCTGGCCGGCGGGGCCGCCGCAGGCGGACGGCGTGGTGGCCGCGACGCCGGGCGTCGTCTGCGGCGCGCTCGCCGCCGACTGCGCGCCGGTGCTGTTCACCGATCCGCAGGCCCGCGTCGTCGCCGCCTGCCACGCCGGCTGGAAGGGCGCGCTGACCGGCGTCGTCGAGGCGACCGTGGCGCGGATGGAAAGCCTGGGCGCCGACCGCAATCGCCTCCGCGCGGCGGTGGGCCCCTGCATCGGGCCCAGGTCCTACGAGGTCGGCGTCGAGTTCCTCGAGCGCTTCCTGCACTTCGATCCGGCCTATGGCGACTTCTTCAAACCGGGCGCTTCGCCGGAGAAGCGGATGTTCGACCTGCCGGCCTTCGTGCTGGCCCGCCTGACCGCCGCCGGCGTCGAGGGCGCCGAGTGGATCGGCCACGACACCTGTGCGGAGGCGGACGATTTCTTCTCCAACCGACGCGCCTTCAAGACCGGCGAACCGGACTATGGAAGATTGCTCTCAGCAATTGTTCTCACGTCCTGAATTTCCCTCCTCTTTAGGGGAGGGTGGCGAGCGCAGCGAGACGGGTGGGGGAGTCGCGCTCAACCGCGAGGTCAGCACGCCGGCCCACATTTCCCCACCCGACCTCGGCTTCGCCTCGGCCACCCTCCCCTAAAGAGGAGGGACGTCGTCCAACGCTAGACTCGCCGCCAGCCCCTGCTACAAGCCCGGCCATAATCGCTTTTCGTCTCGCGGGGCTTACGATGAAGCTGCTGGCCGGCAACTCCAATCGCACGCTGGCGGAAGCTGTCGCCTCGCACCTCGACCTGCCGCTCACCAAGGCCCAGGTCAAACGCTTCGCCGACAACGAGGTCTGGGTGACCATCGACGAGAACGTCCGCGGCGAGGACGTCTTCGTGATCCAGTCCACCAGCTACCCGGCCAACGACAATCTGATGGAGCTGTTGATCTGCATCGACGCGCTGAAACGCGCCTCGGCCAAGCGGATCACCGCGGTGATGCCCTACTTCGGCTACGCCCGGCAGGACCGCAAGACCGGCGGCCGCACGCCGATCTCGGCCAAGCTGGTCGCCAACCTGATCACCCGCGCCGGCGCCGACCGGGTGCTGACCATGGACCTGCACTCCGGCCAGATTCAGGGCTTCTTCGACATCCCCACCGACAACCTGCTGTCCGCGCCGATCCTGGCCGCCGACATCAAGGACAACCACAAGAAGACCAGCGAGCTGATGATCGTCTCGCCCGACGTCGGCGGCGTGGTCCGGGCGTTGGCCGTGGCGACCCGCCTGAACGCCGAGCTCTCCATCGTCGACAAGCGCCGCACCGGCCCCGGCAAGAGCGAGGTCGCCAACATCATCGGCGACGTCAAGGACCGCCGCTGCATCCTGTTCGACGACATGATCGACGGCGGCGGCACGCTCACCAACGCCGCCCAGGCCCTGATCGACAATGGCGCGGCCGAGGTCTCGGCCTATGTCACCCACGGGGTGCTGTCGGGCGCGGCGGTGGAGCGGGTCAACGCCTCGATCCTCAAGGAGCTGGTGATGACCGACAGCATCTCGCCGCCGGACCGGGCCACCGAAGGCGGCAAGATCCGCTATGTCAGCTGCGACAAGCTGATCGGCGAGGCGATCCGCCGCATCGCCAATGAGGAAAGCGTGTCGAAACTGTTCGACTGAGAAGGGTTGTTCGTGCGGCCACGCTTGCTCAGCAAGCGTTTACTGTGCGAGTCCACTCTCGTCGGGGGACGAATCTTTAAGTTGAGACGCCACGCGTCCCTGGGGAAGGCTTCCCGATGACCTCCGTAACGCCCAACCGCCGCCGGCCGTTCGCCATCGCGCTGACCAGCGCGGCTCTGTCCCTGACCACGCTGCTGGCCGCCTGTTCGAGCGCGCCGCCGCCGGCCCCGCCGCCTGCGCCGCCGCCCGCGCCCGTCGCCGCCGTCGTCCCGCCGGTCAGCCTGTCGCCCCGCGTCATCGAGCAGGCCGCCGCCTACCGCGCCTATGTGGCGCATGCGAGCGGCATCTCGACCAACTTCGCCAACGGCGCCGACGTCGCCCAGAGCCTGAAGACCGGCGAGGCCTACGAGCCCGGCGCCCTGCTGCGCGGCGCCATCGCCTATGGCGCGGTCGTCGCCCTGCAGGATCCGGCCTATGTGGCCGGCGTCCGCAAATACGTCGGCGACCCCGAGCAGCGCCGCACCGTCGCCTATGAGATCATGAAGGACCCGGCCTACGCCGTGGGCTTCGCCGGCTCCGCCAGCGCCGCGGGCCTGGTGATCGCCGCCCTGGGCGAAGACGGCAAAAAGGTCCTCGATCAGGGCCGCAATGTCCACAAGGCCGCCTACGACGTGCAGCACCAGGCCTGGTCGAAGAGCGACGTGCCCGGCCGCGACGGCCGTCTCGCGCTCGCCAAGGAGCTTTCCTCCCAGGCGGGCCTGGGCGAAATCGCCGAGACCCAGCGCCTGCAGACCGCCGTCGCCGGCCCCGGCCAGATGGGCCTCACCCCGCAGTCCGCCGAGCCGCCCTATACCTCCGAGGTGATCCACAGCCTGGCGGTCGCGGCCCTCGCCGCGCTCGGCTACGCCGATGACCGCAGCCTCGGCCAGGTGATGCCGATCCTGGCCGAGCCCGACGGCGCGCTCTGCCTGAACATGGCCAAGCTCAATCTCTACCAGTGCCTGGCGGTGGCCAGACCGCACTACGAGGACGTCTTCTGCCTGGGCCAGCATGCGCTGGAGGACACCGGCCAATGCCTGATGAAGGGCGTTGGCGTCGCCGAGCCGGTCGACAGCCGGCGCCAGGCCGCCGACGCCGCGGCCCTGGAAGAGGCCCAGGCCAACAGCAGCGCGCGCGCCAAGGCGAAGAAGCGTTCCAAGAACTAAGGCCCCAATCTGAGCTCACGAATTCAGCCGTCCGACCGTTGCGCGGACACGGGCTTTTGTGTATCTACGCGCACCTTTCGGCCCAACTGGGCCCACACTCCCTCGCCGCGCGCGCGTCGCGCGGCGGTTTCGTTTCTGAGGCATGGCCATGGCCGATATCGTTCTGAACGTTGAAGTGCGCGAGCAAACCGGCACCGGCAACGCCCGCAACACCCGCCGCGAAGGCCTGGTCCCCGGCATCCTCTACGGCGGCGACAAGGATCCCGTCGCCATCTCCGTGAAGATGAACGAGTTCAAGAAGGCGCTCTATACGGGCAAGCTCCTGGGCCACCTCGTCACGCTGAAGTACGGCGCCGAGAGCCAGCCGGTGATCGCCAAGGCCGTCGACATGCACCCGGTCACCGACGTGCCGACGCACTTCGACCTCTACCGCGTCGACGCCCACCAGAAGATCAAGATCGGCGTGGCCGTCCACTTCGCCCACCAGGAAGAGTCGCCGGGCCTCAAGCGCGGCGGCACGCTCAACGTCGTGCTGCACGAAGTGCTGGTCTCCTGCCTTGCCGACCACATCCCGGAAGAGATCGTCGTCGACCTGACCGGCCTGGAAATCGGCGCCTCGGTGCGGGTGTCCGACCTGAAGCTGCCGGAAGGCGTGGAAGCGGCCGTCGACGCCAACGCCACCGTGGCGACCGTCGCCAGCGCGTCCTCCATGGCCGACGCGGACGAAGCCGCCGACGCGGCGACCGCCGAAGGCGCCGTGGCTGAAGCCGCCGCCGAGGCCGCGGCTGAAGAGGGCGGCGAGGAGTAGTCCCGCCGCTCCGGTTTCGATCGGAGCGTTTGCGCATGCTGCTGATCGCGGGCCTGGGCAATCCCGGACCGACCTACGCCAAGACGCGCCACAACATCGGCTTCATGGCCGTGGACGAGATCGCGCGCCGCTGGGCCTTCGGCCCCTGGCGCTCGCGCTTCCAGGGCTTCGCCGCCGAGGGCGCGATCCCGACGCCCGAGGGACCGGTCAAGACCCTGATCCTCAAGCCCCAGACCTTCTACAACGAGAGCGGCCGCGCGGTCGGCGAGGCGCTGAAGTTCTTCAAGATCGAGCCTGAAAACCTGATCGTCTTCTACGACGAGATCGATCTCGCGCCCGGCCGCTTCCGCATGAAGGCCGGCGGCGGCGCGGCGGGCAACAACGGCGTGCGCTCGATCGCCGCCCAGATCGGCCCCTACTTCCGCCGCGCCCGCCTGGGCACCGGCCATCCGGGCGAGAAGGAGCTGGTGCACGGCCACGTGCTCTCCGGCTTCCACAAGGCCGACCTCAAGTGGGTCGAGCCGCTGATCCAGGCGCTGGCCGATTCCGCGCCCCTGCTGGCGGCCGGCGAGGACGAGAAGTACCAGACCGAGGTCATGCGCCTCGCGCCGGCGGAAAAGGTCGATCCGCGCAAGGCGGCCCGAGGCCAGGAGAGCGGACACTAGATGCTGATCTCCGGTTTCCTCGTCTCCCTGGTCGTCGCCGTGCTGCTCTGCTGGCATGCGGTGAAGACCGGCCGCGACAGCTTCTGGCTGTGGATCATCCTGATGTTCCAGCCGATCGGCGGGGCGGTCTATTTCTTCCTCAACGTAGTCCCCGACATCTTCGGCGGGACGACCGCCCAGAAGGTCAGCCGCGCCGCACGCGAGACGCTGGACCCCAACCGCGAGTACCGCGAGGCCAAGCTGGCCCACGCCGAGACGCCGACGGTGCGCAACCAGAGCCGCCTCGCCCACGCCGCCGCGCACCTGGGCCACTACGCCGAGGCCGAGGCGCTCTATGCGGCCGCGGCCCAAGGCGTCCACGCCGACGACCCCGCCCTGCTGCTCGGCCGCGCCAAGGCTCTCTTGGAACTCGGCCGCGCCGCCGAGGCGCTGACCACGCTGGAAAAGCTCGGCGAGGACGCCGCCCACGGCCGCACCCCGCCCGCCGCGCTGGCCATGGCCCGCGCCTACGACGCGCTCGGCCGCACCGACGAAGCCGACCGCGCGTTCCAGTGGGCCAGCGAGCGCATGCCGGGCTTCGAGGCGCTGGCCCGCTACGCCGCCTTCATGGCCCACGCCGGCCGCAAGGATGAAGCCCGCGACGTCGTCCGCGAACTCGACCAGCGCATGACCAAGCTCAAAGGTCAATTCCGCAAGGAAGCCCAGACCTGGCGCGACCTGGCGGCCAGCGCGCTGCGGTAAGGCTTGACTAGAAGCCGACCGCGACGAGCAGAGCTGCCCCGAGCAGAAGCCAGATCCCGCCCATCAAGTAACGGCGCCGGCGCCAAACGTCGCGCCGCCTGAGGGCAAAACCGGAGAAACCGCAGAGTAGAATCAGCAAGAGCAATTCGACCGCGTCACGACTCATCTCGTAGCGACTTTCTTATCTGACGGCGCGTCGCCCCGACGCCACCACGCCTTAAACCTCATGGTTAGATGCGAGCCTTGGGGTCTCGGCTTGTCAAGGACGGCCCCTTGGGGCCGCCGCAGGGCGGCGCGCGTTCCGCGCGTCCTTGAGAAGCCGAGACCCCAAGGCAGACTGGCCGACATGAGATTTAAGCTGCAGACTGCCGATGAGCGGTCGAGCCCTTGGGTCTTCCCGCGCCAGCTAACCTCCGCCCCCTAGACCTTCGTCTTCATCGCCGCCAGCACCGCCTTGGGCCGGATCGGCAGGTCGCGGACCCGGGCGCCGCAGGCGGCGAAGATGGCGTTGGCGATGGCTGGGCCCACCACCGTCGTCGCCGGCTCGCCCAGGCCCACCGGAACCTCGGCGCTGTCGACGAAGACGATCTCGATCTCCGGCACGTCGGCCATCCGCAGCGGGGTGTAGGCGCCCAGGTTGGTGTCCTTCACCTGGCCGTCCTTGAACTCGGTGCCCTCGAACAGCGCCAGGCTCATGCCCCAGAGCGCCGAGCCCTCCACCTGCGCCCGCGCCCCGTCCGGGCTGACGATGGTCCCGGCGTCCATCACCAGGGTGAGCTTTTCGACCTTCACCTTGCCGGTGGCCGGGTCGACGTGGACGCGCGCCGCACACGCCGTCCAGGTCGGCATGTCGCGCTCCTGGCCGAATGTGGTCGCCATGCCAAGGCCGGTATTGGCCGGCAGCGGCTTGCCCCAGCCCGAAACCTCGGCCAGGCGCGCCACGACCGCATGCTGCCGCTTGGCGCCGCCCATGGCGCTCGGCCCATCCGCCACGCCGGAATTGCGGCCGCTGGCGTCGAGCAAGGCCAGGCGGAAGGCGACCGGGTCCTTGCCCACCGAATGGGCCGCCTCGTCCATGAAGCTTTCCACGGCGAAGTTGGTCCAGCCCGGCCCCACGGACCTGAGCCACCCCGGCCGGAAGGTCTTGTTGGCCAGGTCGTTGGAGACCGCCCGCACCCGCTGGGCGCCGACGTTGTACCAGTGGTTCGCCCCGTTGATCGCGAAGGGATCGTAGGCGACGCCGTTCTCGCCCTTGGGCATGAAGAAGGGCGCCATCACCTCGGTGGGCCAGCCGGCCGAGGCGGCGTGGTCCATGGCGAGGACCTTGCCGCCGTCGCCGAACGCCATCTTCACCACCTGCACGGAAGGCGAGCGCGGGCTGTCGAACCGGCAGTCGTCGGGCCGCGTGCAGACCATCTTCACGGGCTTCCCGCCGATGGCCTTGGAGGCCAGCGCCGCACCCACCGCATAGTCGCCGTTCAGCCGCCGCCCGAACCCGCCGCCCAGCAGGTAGGAGCGCATGACGATCTTGTCCTCCGGCCGCCCCAGCGCCTTGGCCAGCCACGGCAGCACCAGCGACTGCCACTGGTTGCCGGTGTGGATCTCGAACACCCCGTCCTTCTCGAAGGCCAGCGCGTTGATCGGCTCCATCTGGAAGTGCAGCGCGGTCGAGGTGGTGTAGGTCGCCTCCAGCTTCTTCTTGGCCGACGCGAACGCCGCGTCGACCCCCTTGTCCGCGACCACCAGCGAACCCGCCTTCGGGTCGGCGATCAGGGCCGCGGCATGGGCCTGGATATCGGCTTCCGAGACCGTCGCGCTGGGGCCGCTCTTCCAGGTGACCTTCACCAGGTCCGCGGCGCGGTTGGCGGCCACGAAGCTAGTCCCATAGACCATCACCCAACCCGGCACGGTGGCCGACGGGTCCTCCAGCGCGATGGCGCGAAGATAACCCGGCACCGCCTTGGCCGCGCTGTCGTCGATGGAGACCACGCTGGAGTCGTTGCGGGTCGGGGGCAGCTTGGGCCGCGCGTAGACCATGCCGTCGACCACGGCGTCCAGGCCGTAGACCGCCGTGCCGTTGGTCTTGGCCGGAATGTCGCGGGCCGCCGCCGGCTTGCCGATCAGGCGCCGCTCCGACGCCGGCTTGATCGGCAGCTTGCCGAGCTCCTCGGGCGTGAAGCTGCGCTTCAGTTCCCCCTTGGCGACGATCTCGCCGTAGCTGATCGACTTGCCGCCGCCGCTGACCACGCTGCCCCGCGCCGAGCACGACGCCGCGGGCACGCCCATCAGCCGTGCGCCCTCGTCGATCAGCGCGATGCGGCCGGCCGCGCCCGCCTGGCTCATCAGCGGGAAGGACTGCCACACCGACCAGCTGCCGCCGGTGACCATCAGGCCCCACTTGGGATCGGAATCCACGTGGTCGAACCGCACCTTCGACCAGTCGGCCTCCAGCTCCTCGGCGACGATCCGCGCGATCGCCGTGCCCACGTGCTGGCCCAGCTCGCAGCGGATGACGTTCACGGTGACCACGCCCTGTGGATCGATGCTGTACCAGATCGTGGGCGCGTAGCCGGTCGCCGCCTGCGCCTCGCCCACGCCGCCGGCGAAGCTGAACATCAGGCCGGCGCCCGCGGCGGCGATCAGGAAGCTGCGGCGCGAGGTTGCAAGCGCCTCAAGGGATTCGGCCGGGCCCACCGGCTGGACGATCCGGTTCATGCGCGCGCTCCCTGCATGCGGGTGGCGGCCAGCTTGATGGCCTTCTTGATCCGCACATAGGCCATGCAGCGGCAGAGGTTGCCGTTCATCGCCGCGTCGATCTGGGCGTCGGTCGGATTTGGCGTGGTCTTCAGGAGCGAGGCCGCCTGCATGATCTGGCCCGACTGGCAGTAGCCGCACTGCGGGACCTGCAGCTCGATCCAGGCCGCCTGCAACGGGTGCGCGCCCTTGGGGTCCAGCGCCTCGATGGTGGTCACCGACTTGCCGGCTGCGGCCGCCAGCGGCGTCACGCAGGAGCGGGTCGCCTTGCCATCGATATGCACGGTGCAGGCGCCGCACTGGGCCACCCCGCAGCCGAACTTGGTCCCTTTCAGTCCGATCTCGTCCCGGATCACCCAGAGCAGCGGCGCGTCGTCTGGCGACTTCGGCGTCACCGACCGGCCGTTGAGTTGAAAGGTCGCCATGGCCCGCCCCTTTTCGTTGCTCAGCGACGAGCCAGCACCCGCCGAGCGAGGCGTGCAACCGTTTATTTCGACTGGAATCTCTGCTTCCGAACGGGCGCCCCTCAGGCGCCCGGCCAACCCGCCGCGGCGAGCTCGCGGATTTCCGCCTGGTCGGCCGGCAGGATGAAGCCCGCCTTCACCGCGCCGCTCAGCGACGCGTCGAACTTCTTCAGATAGTCCGTCTTGCCGCCCGGATAGAGCTTGGCGAGCGTCGCGGCGTCGAAGGGCTGGGTCGAGCCCACCAGGAAGCCGTAGGGTCCGCCGGAGTTGCCGAAACCCGAGAGCTTGGCGGTCGGCGCATCGACCCAGGGCGTGCGGATGCCGCCGCGCGCGTTGCCCGAGCCGTCCAGCGCCAGCGCCGGCGGGACGCCCTCCTTGTCCGGCGGGTTCAACTCCAGCCGCGCGGCCTTGGGCGGCGCCTTGCCGTCCGCCACCCAGCGGTCGAGGGCCGCCAGCGCGGCTTCGGCCACATAGTGGTGCTGCGGCCCCGAATTGATCGGCTTGGCCATCTTGGCGCCGAACAGGGCGTCGTTCGGCTTCCAGTAGGGGGCGAGCTCGGCGGCGCTGGCGTGGCCGTCGTCGTGGCCGCCGACGAAGAACATGTAGTTGTCCACGTGGCTCGTCCCCGGCATCTCCCAGATGCGCAGCTTGTCGTTGTCCGGCTGCTGCGCCGCCCAATAGCCGGACAGGCCGCTGCCGATCAGATCGGTCTCGGAAATCAGCGTCATCACCGGCACGCGCAGGTTCGGCCGGTACTTCACGCCCCTCAGCCCGGGGGTGTTCGGCCCCGCCCGCATCGACGCGGTCTCCGGCGGCGGCGCGCCCCCGAACCGGGAGTGGACGTAGAAGCCGTCGTAGACCTTGGCGATCGGATCGACCGCGTCGATGTAGGTGGTCATGAACACCGCCGACTGGCTCTCGCCCGTCGCCAGCACGTGTTTGGCCTTGAGCGGCCCCAGCACCGCGCCCGACTTCACCGCCTCGCCGGCCTGCGAGAAGATATCGAAGGAGAAGTTGTCGCCGGGGTGCGCCAGGGTCCCGTAGCGGGCGGGATTGGCCTTCTTCAGCGGCATGCCACCGCCGCCCAGGCTGGCGCCGCCCTCCACGCCCACCTTCTGGGCGGAGACCCCCACATAGGCCATGCCGGCGCGCAGCATCTGGCGGTGGCTGTAGGTCCAGTCGGGGCCGGCGTCGAGGCCGCCAGTGACGTTCAGCCACTCCACCGCCACCGTGCCCTTGAAGGCCTTGGGATCGGCGGGGCGGATCACGACGACGCGGGTGGCGTAGGGCGCGGTCTCGGCGGGCTTGGCCGCCCAGGCGCCGTCGGCCGTCGGCTCTGCGGTCAGCTTGTAGGAGGTCGCCGTCCCGGAGATGAGGAACTCCTCTTCCACGTAACCCAGGCTCTTCAGGTCGAAGGCGCCCGCGCTGAAGAAAGGTGATCCCGCGGCGGGCGGCGCCTTCACCTGCGGCATGGCCGCCGCGCTCGCGGATCGCGCCAGTCCCAGGCCCAGCGCCATCAGTCCAGCGGCCGCCCAAACGCTCTTGCCCCTGCCCATCGTGTCCCCGCCTGTTGTTTGCGGTGAGCCTAGACCGCCAATGCGCCGCTGAACATCCGCGGGCTCGGAGCGGCGGCCGTCAAAAATATGCACTTGATAACGGCGATACGCGGTCCACCATCTCATCCCGCCCAACTGGCGGAACATCAAAAGGGGGACAGGTCATGCGTGAGCTGAAGATTCTGACGGGCGCCGTGGCGATCTCGCTGGCGCTGAGCGGCGCGGCCCTGGCGGCCGAAGCCCCCGCGCCGGCGGCGGCCGCCGCGCCCGCGGCCGGGCCTAGTGACAAGGCCCAGATCCAGGCCCTGGAGCGCGGCTTCGCCGCCGCCTTCAACGCCAAGGACGTCAGGAAGATCATGTCCTACTACACCCACGAGGGGCTGTTCGTGTTCGACGTCGTCCCGCCCCGCCAGTACGTCGGCTGGGCCGCCTACAAGAAGGACTGGGACGACCTGTTCGCCGGCTTCCCGGGGCCGGTGAGCTTTGCGCTCAGCGACCTCAGCATCACCGTCGCCGGCGACGTCGCCTACGGCCACAGCATCCAGGACTCCCACTTCACCGCCAAGGACGGCGGCAAGACCGAACTGGTCGTCCGGGTGACCGACGTCTACCGCAAGGTCGGCGGCAAGTGGCTCATCGTGCAGGAGCACGTCTCCGTGCCCGTCGACCTCGACACCATGAAGCCGGACCCGCTGTCCAAGCCGTAGGCTCCGCCCCCTCTCGTTCGTCATCCCCTGGGCTTGTCCGGGGGATCCATGATCACCGAGGCGCTGGGTGCGCACTGCGGCGCTGCGCCATCTGCGGCGCGCGCGGAGATCATGGGTGGCCCGGACAAGGGCCATGACGATCAGAGAAAGTGGAGGGGAGTGATAGCCGGCAATCTTCAGATTGCCGGATAGCCCTGAACTTAAGGCGCGGTCCGTCCGGGCCGCTGGGGTCTGGCTGAGCCCGCCTCCCCTGTCGCAAACGCCGCGCGCGTGCTAGGTCGCCCGACCGCTAGCCTCTCCACGATCCGAAAGACCCCATGGCCCTGAAAGTCGCCATCGTCGGCCTGCCCAACGTGGGCAAGTCGACCCTGTTCAACGCGCTCACCCAGACCGCGGCGGCCCAGGCCGCGAACTATCCGTTCTGCACCATCGAGCCCAACACCGGCGACGTGGCGGTGCCCGAGCCGCGCCTGGCCGCACTGGCCGAGATCGCCGGCTCCAAGGAGATCATCCCGGCGCGGATCAACTTCGTCGATATCGCGGGCCTGGTGCGCGGCGCGTCCAAGGGCGAGGGCCTGGGCAATCAGTTCCTGGCCAATATCCGCGACTGCGATGCGGTGGCCTTCGTCGCCCGCTGCTTCGTCGACGACGACATCACCCACGTCGAGGGCCGCATCGACCCCATTTCCGACCTCGACATCATCGAGACCGAGCTGATGCTGGCCGACCTCGAGAGCCTCGAGAAGCGGGTCGTGAACCTCGATAAGCGCGCCAAGACTGGCGACAAGGAGGCCGCCCAGACC
>NZ_DATGEX010000014.1:0-127603 GCF_035309685.1 Phenylobacterium sp. | reverse complement strand
AGGGTCCCGGCGTCGCCCACCGGCCGCTGCGCCATGGCCATCAGCATGCCGGAGGCGAACGACTTCTCGCCGCCGCGCGGCCCGTCCTGCTTGTCGTACACGCCGTTCAGCAGGCCGTGGAACATCACGCTCCAGTCGCTGAAAACCAGGAGGAATCCATCGGTGGCCGAGGCGTCCGGCTGCCAGGCGGTGCCCGACGCCTCGCGGCTCATGGGATAGGCGCCGAGCGCCCCGGCCATGCCGTCGCCCCAGTCCTTTCCCGACCTGTCCATGCCGGGCATGCTCATCCCCGGCATCGTCACGCCCGGCATGTCATCCGAGAGCTCACCATGGGGCGGCGCGCCAGGACCGGGCACGCTGTCCACCGATTGGGCCTGCGCCGGCGCGGCGAACAGGAGCCCCAGCCAGCCAGCCATCGCCAGGCGCCTGATCACCGGCCGGCGCGGCCGGCTGCGCCGACGCCCAAGGCCGCCGGCGTCAAGGCAGTGACTTGTGGGGGATCGCCGCGATTTCCTCCGGGCTGAGCCGGGTGAGGGTCTTGGCGATCAGGGATTCGCGGAAGCCTTGGGTGTCGGCCAGGGTCAGCTCCAGGTCGAGCGCCGAGCAGATCAGGTCGCTCCCCCGCGTCTCCGAGATCAGGTGCATGTCGGAGCGCTGCAGGTTCGGCGAGCCTGAGGTGAGATCGACGCGATAGACGTCCCGCCGGTTGATGCGGAGATAGAGGATCGTCGGCGCTGGCGATTTCCAGCCTTGCCATTCGTGGATGAAGAAGCAGCTCCTGTGCTGGGCCTGCGGGGGCGGAGCCTCCTGGGCCGCCACGGCGCCCGAGCCAAGGCCGAGAAGGCCGGCTGCGATCAAACCAAGCCGACCTGCGGTTGGAATCCTCAACATCGCGCCCTCCGAAGGTGCGGCCTCGCGCGGTCGCGACCGATATCCAACAGGACCCGCGCGGCCGTGGATTTATTCCCCACCCGAGGTGGCTGGGGCGGGGCGAATAAACCGCGTCTCCCAGGTGTCACCTTTGAGCGAACCGCGAGGCTCTGTCGGGAGTGGACCATGGGAAACGTCGCCGATCTTGGCTTCCTCCTGCCGCGCCACGGGCCGCGGTCCGTCAGGCGCCGGGACGGCGCGGTTCGCTCGGCCACGAATCCGGCTTCACGGCCCAAGGCGGCGCTCACGACAGCGCCGCCGCGGCGCGCCCACGAACCGGCTCAGACCATGGGTCTCTCGGTTCTCCTGCGGGAGGCGTCGTTCGGCCGGGCGTTCGATCGCGCAGCGCGCGAACTGGCCGGGTGGCTGGAGATCACGCCGCATGACGCCGGAGCGCGCCTGGACTTCGCAAGCCTGCTGCTGCTCGCCGGGGATCGGAAATCCGGCCTTGAAATGCAGGCCATGGCCCTCGCGCAGACCCAGGTCTACCGACGGGTCTTCGGGAACGGCCGCGGCTTGCGCGTGCTGGCGTTCCTGGCCCCTGGCGACCTGGCGGCCAACACCCCCTTGGACTACCTGCTCGAAGCGTCGGATGTCGACTTGACCCTGGTCTACTGCAACGGGCCGCCGCCGGCGTTCGAGGACCTCCCCGACCACGACGTCGCCATCCTCGCCGTCAACCGGTCCGAGGAAACCGCCGATCTGCTGTCGCAATTGCAGGGCGTCTTCGACGACTGGCCGCGGCCGGTGGTCAACGGCCGGCCCGAGCGGATCGCCGCGCTGACTCCCAACCGTCTCTCCGCCACGCTGGCCGGCCACCGGCGGTTGGCGTGCCCCGACACCCGGCGCCTCTCGCGCCGACGGCTGCTCGCAGCGACCCGCTCGACCTCGCCGGAGCCATGGGACGGCCCGCTGTTTCCCGTCGTGATCCGCCCCGTGGCGGCGGAGACCGGCCGACAGCCCGAAAAGGTCGATCTGATCGGGGCATTGGACGCCTGCCTCGCGCAGATCCCGGACGGCGACGTCGAGGTGGCCGCCTTCTACGACTACAGCGGCCAGGATGGTCTCTTCCGCAAGTTCCGAGTCGCGGTCATCGACGGCAAGCCGCACATCGACCATGTCGCGGTCTCACCTCACTGGCGGGCGCGCTACTGCAGCCTCGCGAGCCTGGACTGGGGCCTGGGCGATCGCACCCAGGAGGCGCGCCTGATGGCGACCTTCACCGAAACCTTCGCCCTCCGTCACCGCGTCGCCTTCGACACCCTCGTCGAGGCGGTTCAGCTCGACTATTTCGACATCGACTGCGCCGAGAGCATCGACGGGCGCCTGCTGGTCTTCGAGGCCGGTGTGGCGATGCTGACCCACGCCGCCGATCCGCCCCATCTGCACGCGATGAGAGCGCCGGCCGCCAGCAGGATCTCAGCGGCGTTCGTGGCGGCCCTGACCGCACGGGCGGCGCGGCGGGCGGACGCACCTTCAGACCTCGGCGCTGCCCGCCCTGTTGCAGCTTGCGGAGTGACAGCCTCGTCCGCACTCGCCGCCGGACCGACAGGCCGGACAGCGCCCGAGCGGGCCGGAGCCGACGGGTCAGCTGTCTCGCCTCAGGAATAAATCCGCGCCGGCCAAGGTCTCCTGAGTATGCGGCCTGCCCGACGCCGGGCGTAAGGACCGCGGTGGAGCCTACCCGATGAACGACGTCGCGCAGTTCAAGCCGATCGCCCAGCCCCGGACCATCGCGCCTGTGCTTCGCTTCGACCCGGTCACCATCGCGCTGCATTGGGCGACCGTCGTCCTGCTGGTCACCATGTTCGCCAGCATCTGGAGTCGGGGCTTCATCGGCGAGGACACGCCGGCCGGCGCCGATCTCTTGACGCTCCACCGGTCGGCCGGCGTGACGCTTTGGGTCCTGGCCTTCTGCCGGCTCGGATGGCGGCTGACCTTTGCGCTGCGGCCGCCGCTGCCGGTGAGCGTCGCGCCCCTGCAGGCGCGCGCCGCCGCCATCACCGAGGGCGGGCTCTATCTCCTGCTGCTGGTCCAGCCGTTCACCGGCTTGATGCAGACCTTCGCCCGCGGCCGACCCTTCCAGCTCTTCGGATTCGAGGCTCCGCAGGTGATGGCCCGGGACAAGGGCCTCGCCATGATCTTCCACCAGGTCCACGAACTGGCGGCCTGGCTGCTCCTCGGCCTCATCGCCTTGCATGTCGGCGCCGCGCTGCTGCACGGCGTCATCCTCAAGGACGGCGTGCTGCAAACCATGCTCCCCCGCCGTCGTCCCCACGCCTCGCCGCGCGGCGCCGCTGCGCCGCACCATGACGGCGCGTCAGGGCCGAGACGGGCCTGAGCCATCCCATTCGCCGCCGCCCAAGACCGGACGTGGCGGCGGCGAAGAGGGGGCGTCGCTTCCCGGCGCCCCCTCACCCTTCAGGCGCACTTCCGGGCGCCTCTTCTGCCGGGCGCGGCGAGAAATCTTCCCCGCCGGGAATAAAGCGCCGGGCTCGCGCGTCATCTTAGCGACAATGAACGGAGAGACTTTCTCATGAGCGACCATGACAATGCCGGCGAGGACCGCCGCGGCTTCCTGAAATGCATGGCTTGGGCCGGGACCGGCGCCCTGTTCACCGCCAGCGGCGGCCTGCTGAGCTCCATCAGCCTCGACGAGGCGGTGGCCGCCCCCGCGGCGGCGAAGGGCTTCACCTTCCTGCAGATCAGCGACAGCCACGTGGGCTTCAACAAGCCCGCCAACCCGGACTCGGCGGCCACCTACAAGGAGGCGGTGAGCAAGATCATCGCCATGCCGGTGAAGCCCGACTTCATCATCCACACCGGCGATATCACCCAGCTGTCGAAGGACCAGGAGTTCGACGACGCCGATCAGATCATCAAGGCCGCCGGCCTGCAGGTCTTCCACGTCCCCGGCGAGCACGACATGCTCGATGAGGGGGCCGGTAAGGCCTACCTCGACCGTTTCGGCAAGGGGACCAAGGGCGCGGGCTGGTACAGCTTCGACCACAAGGGCGTGCACTTCGTGGCCCTGATCAATGTGGTGAACCTGAAGGCCGGCGGCATGGGCTCGCTCGGCGCCGACCAGCTGGCCTGGCTGGAGAAGGACCTGGCCGGACGCCCGTCGTCGCAGCCGATCGTGGTCTTCGCCCACATTCCGCTCTGGACGGTCTACGCCGACTGGGGTTGGGGCACCGACGACGCCACCCAGGCGCTTTCCTACATGAAGCGGTTCGGCTCGGTGACGGTGCTGAACGGCCACATCCACCAGATCACCCAGAAGGTCGAAGGCAATATCGCCTTCCACACCGCCCGCTCGACCGCCTTCCCGCAGCCGGTGGGCGGCCAGGGGCCGTCGCCGGGACCGCTGAAGGTGCCGACCGAGCAGCTGCATTCGATGCTGGGGATCACCACCGCCACCTTCGTGCGCGGCAAGGCCCCGATCGCGCTGGTCGATCAAACCCTCGCGACCTGACCCCGACAGCCATTTCAGAGACGGATACCCTTATGTTGAAAACCTTCAAGGTGGGCGCCCTGGCGCTCACCCTCAGCCTTGGCGTGGTCGCCGCCGCCGCGATCACCGGCCCCGGCGCCCACGCCGCGGCGGCCGCCGGCCCCACCGTCAATATCGACAACTTCGTCTTCGGGCCGGAGGCGCTCACCGTCCCGGTCGGGACCACGGTGACCTGGGTCAACCGGGACGATATCCCCCACACCGTGGTGGCCAACGACAAGAGCTTCAAATCCAAGGTGATGGACACCGACGAGAAGTTCTCCTTCACCTTCACCAAGCCTGGTGAGTTCGGCTACTTCTGCTCGCTTCACCCGCACATGGTGGGCAAGGTGATCGTGAAGGCCGCCTAGCAACCTAGGGGCGTATGGCGATGTCCGAGCGCAAACCCTTCTTCAGACCGCGGCTAGCGGCTGACGGCGCGGCCGCTTCGGACCGCGCCGCCGAGGCGGAGCAGGCTCGTCAGTTCCGTGAACTGGTCCTGCCGCACCTGGACAGCGCCTACAACTTCGCCCGCTACCTGACGCGGGACGCCGGAACCGCGGAGGATCTCGTCCAGGACGCCTTCCTCCGCGCCTTCCGCGCCTTCCCGGACTACCGCGGCGGCGCGCCGAAGGCCTGGCTGTTCGCCATCGTCCGCAATTGCTTCTTGAATTCGGCGCGCGCCCGCAAAAGCTCGTCGGCCGTCCTGGTGGAGGAATGTGAGCTGTCGGACGCCCAGTCGCTGGCCCTGGCCAATATCGCTGACCCCGATCAGGACACCCCCGAGGACGAACTGATCCGTCAACGCGACGCGGCGGCCTTGCGCGCCGTCATCGAGAACCTGCCCGAGCCGTTCCGCGAGACCCTGGTCCTGCGCGAGCTCGAAGAGCTCAGCTACAAGGAGATCGCCGCGCTGACATCGGCGCCGATCGGCACGGTGATGTCGCGCCTGGCGCGGGCGCGCCAGATGCTCTGCGACATGTTGCTGCCGGGGGGCGACCCGAACAACTCCGGACTCCGGGAGATCCTGCCATGAGCGCCTGCCTCGACAAAACCATCCTGCTGCAGGGCCTGGTCGATGCTGAGCTCGACGCCGTCAACGCCGCTGCGTTCGAGACGCACCTCAAGACCTGTGAGGGTTGCCACGCGGACTTTCTGCGGATGCTGGCCCTGCGCGAAGCGGTCACCGCGCCCAGCGTCACCTATCGCGCCCCCCAGCGCCTTCGCGACAATATCGAAGCCATGCTGAGCGCCCACGAGAGCGCCGCTCTGGCCGTCGCGCGACCGACCCGCGCGCGCGTCAGCCCCTGGAACATCGGCGGGGCCGGCGGTCTGTTGGCGGCCGGCCTGGGCCTCATGCTGATCGTGCCGCAGATGGCCGACAATGGCCTGGAGCGCCAACTGGTGGCCAGCCATGTGCGCTCGCTGCTGGTCAATCACCTGACCGATGTGGCGACCGCCGACCAGCACGTCGTGCGGCCCTGGTTCAACGGCAAGGTCGACGTGGCCCCGCCGGTGCCGCAGCTGGCCGACCAGGGCTTCCCGCTGGTCGGCGGCCGGCTGGACTACATCGACGGACGCGTGGCCCCGGCGATCGTCTACAAGCGCCGGCTGCACACGGTGAACCTGTTCGCCTGGCCGGCCGATGAGCGGCTGTTCAATGGCGGCAAGACCGTGCGCCGCGACGGCTACACCGTCGAGGAATGGACCGCCGGCGGCCTGCGCTATGCGGCGGTCTCGGATGTCGATCCGAAGGAGTTGAAGCTGTTCAAGGCCGCCTTCGAGGCCCATTCTCCGGATCCCTCACACTAGGCTCAGCCGCAGTGTTTCGAACGTGCGGCCGACGGCCAGGTTCAAGCGGAACCGGGCCTCGCGAAGGGTTTCCGACCGAACCCCCTCACCGACCCGATTGGGCCCGCGCCAGAGCGGCCTCGAGGGCGGGGTCGCGACCGGCGACATAGTCGGCATAGGTTATGTCGATCGGCGTGTCGGGGCTGATGGAGCCCACTGCGACCCCGTGGAACATCGCCGGCCAGTAGCATTTGGACCGGTCGGTGCAACCGTGCGCCCAGTCATGAAAGCCGTCGGTATAGTGGAGCGGCAGCTTGGACGCCGGGGCCTGCAAGGTCTGGCCCTCCGACCAGAACCACAGGTTGTCCGAAGCCTCCTCGCCGACGATGGTGGTCCGGCCGTGCGTCCCGGCCTTCAACAAGGCGGTGAAGACGATCGCCGCCGAATTGGTGGCCCGGCCAGTGATGACGTAGACGTGGCCGCGCGGCCCGATCAGTTGGACTAGCTCCGTCGTCAAGTTGGTGATGTTCAGGAAATTGCCGCCACCGTTGTAGCGGAGATCGACAACCACATCGGTGGGTGTGTGGCCGGACTTGAAGGCCTTATCCACGATCAGATAGGCCTTGAGCTGGACCGCGAACGCGTCGTCCGTGTAGGGCGAAAGGCTGGTGCTGCGCACATAGAGCACGCGGTCGTTCTCAAGCGACGTCGCCGTGAGCTCGTCCGGCGCCTGCAGGTAGAGCGGCAGGGTCGGCAGGCGATCCAGCACATGCGGCCAGGGGTTCGGTCCCTTGCCCGGGACCATGCTCTGGCGCCAGGTGGGCGAGGCGGCCGCCGGATCGGGCGTCGGCGCTACGCCCAGAACCCGAGTGACCATACGCCCGTCTGGCAGCTGCAAGTCGAGGGTCGCGGCGCCGCGATCCGCCAGGCCCACGGCCTCCAGCACCTCCATACGCGTCAGCCAGCTGGGCGTCAGGAAGCGATGGCGCGCGTTGGTTCCGGAAATGTATTTGGCGACGCGCCGCCCCGCTTCGGGGACGGAGACGCCGCCGATGCGCAGGATCTTCGCCCCAAGCAGATCGGCCTGCGAAGGATGAGCGCGGGTGATCATGGCGCCTTCGGGAAACAGCCAGAACGAGACAGGCAGGCTGTGGAAGAGGTCCGGTTCGCCCAGGTAGTCGCTCTGGGTGTGGTCGTTGCCGGACATCGCCTGGGCCTCGGAAAAGACCAGCGCCAGTTCGGTGCGCTCCATCGGGCGGGCATGGGCGATCTGGTCGCCAAGGAAGGCCAGCATCCTGGTTCGCGCCTCGGGGCTGAAGCTCCGCTCCCGCACCGCCCAGACGTCGCGGGCGAAGGTCAGGTCC
This sequence comes from Phenylobacterium sp., assembly GCF_035309685.1. GTDB lineage: Bacteria > Pseudomonadota > Alphaproteobacteria > Caulobacterales > Caulobacteraceae > Phenylobacterium. Next base: position 120,025 of record NZ_DATGEX010000014.1, on the reverse strand, counting down.
TGCACGACGGATGGCGCCGGCAACGGCTCGGCCGCGGCCGGCGTCGCCATCAGACATGCGGCGACCAGGCCGTACAGAACTCCGCGGACCATAGATGACTTCCCCTCGCCCCTTGAGCGACGCTTAGCGATCACCTCGCATCGGAGCCCATTAATTCGACTTCATATTCCGGGCGAGGCGCGTCATGCCGTTCGATGGTCAAGGCGCCGCCGAGGCTGGCCGTCAGCTCACGGATGACCTCTATCGGCGTGGAAAAGGCTGGACAGAGCGCCGGCGGCGAAGAGCGTTTGCATCAAGATGACCCCCTTCCCCTCGACCCTGTCCGGCTTGAACAGCCCTAGTCGCTTCGAGACCAGCGCTCCCGCCCCGGCGCCTATCGCATCCGGGCGGAGCGGACGCGGCGAGGCGCCGCAGGACGGTGCAGCTCAGCGGGGCGGTTCGCCATCGCGCCGGGCATCGCTGCGGTGATCAACGCCCGGATCGCGTCGAGTTCATCGAGGGCGTCCTGCCGGCCGTCGCCGGCCAGCTCCAGGAGCTCCTCAACCGCGCGCAGGGTGCGCGTCCTGGTCGACGGCCGCCCGCCGAACCGCCGCTGGAGGCGACGGGCCCGCCGCTTCAACACCTCGGTGAGATTCGTCTCGTCGAGCCAGATCGCAAGATCCTCGCGCAGGCCAAGCGGCGATCCGTTGATCCGCGAGGCGATCCGCTGCACGGCCCCGCTCTCGTGGGCGAACTCGATCAGGGCGCGCGCCTCTGAAGCGCAGCGCTTGAGGGTGGTCGCCGGAATGCCGCGATCGGCGGCCAGCTCGGCCGTAGCGGCCTCAAGGTAGCCCGCCGGGACGACGCGCTCCGTCACATCCAGGAACAGCGCGAGTTCGGCGATGTCCTTCGCGAAACTGCGGTTTCGCGCACCGGCGCTGGAGTAGGTGGCGACGGCCGAGGCTGGCATTGACGGATCGCGCATAGCTGCGCCGCTCCCGGACACGAAATCGCCGACTATTTACCCGCTGAACCGCGCCTTAGTCTTTCAATTTATCTAGTATTTTCATGACTTTATTCCACTTTCTCCGGGAATAAAATCGACCGCTCAAGGTACGCCCTTCCCTCACCGGCGGCGTGGCGGCCAGTCCACATTGGGCCGCCATGAGCCGCACAAAGAAAACGGGCGGCGGATTGCTCCGCCGCCCGCGCTCTTTGGGGCGTATCGGTCGACTTAGAAGTCGGCGCTCAGGCCCACGAAGACGAAGCGGCCGAGCGTGTCGTAGACCTGCGGGAAGGTGTTGCCGCTGCAAACCGTGCCCGGGCAGTTGGTGCCCACCAGCGGCGGGTCCTTGTCGAACACGTTGTTCACGCCCACCCGGAAGTTCAGGTTGTTGTGGATCGTGAAGTTCGCCGTCAGGTCGATGTAGTTCTGCGAGGGCAGGGTCTGCTCGATGGCGAACTGGTTGCCGGGGTTGTTGAGCTGCGGGTCGGACTGGAAGGCGTCCAGCGTGACCTTGGCGAAGTAGCGCCATTGCGCCGAGAAGCTCAGTTGCTTGATCCAGTCGCCGTAGCTGTAGGGCGTGTTCCACGTCACCCGCGAGGTGTGGCGCCAGGCCGGAGCGGGCTCACCGCAGGTCAAGCCGTAGAGGCCCTTGCAATCGAAGCTCGCCCCGCCCGGCAGGGGTTGCGTCTGCAGGGTGTCGAGCCAGGTGCCGACCAGCTTGGCGGACAGGGAGCCGTTGTCGCCCAGCCCGATGGCCGACAGGTCGGTGTGATATTCCAGGTCGACGTCGACGCCGCTGGTTTTCAGCGAGCCGGTGTTCAGGGTGGTGTCCTGCACGAAGCCCTGGTTGGACAGGAACAGGGAGCCGTTCGCGTCGCGGTGCACCAGGTTGCAGAAGGTCGGATTGGCGGTGTTGACGCACTGGTTGAGGATCAGCGTCGCGCCCAGGCCGGCGATAAAGTGGTCGACCTTGATGTTGAAGTAGTCGACCGACACCGAAAGGCCCGGGGCGAACGCCGGACGGAGCACGAAGCCGGCGGTGTAGGTGTCGGAGAGTTCCGGATTCAGGGTCGGGTTGCCGCCGGTCAGGCCGTTATACTGGTTGGCCGGGTTCTTCTCGATGCCCACGACCTGCGCCGGGGTCAGGTGGAAGATGTTGGCGCAGGTCTGAACCAGCGGGTTGGCGGCGGTGAGGCCGGCGCAGGGGTCGGCGTTGCCGTCGAGGACGACGTTCTGCGGCGCGAACAGTTCGTTGATGTTCGGCGCGCGGACGGCGCGGTTGTAGCCGGCCCGCAGGCGAACCCCGTCAACGACTTCCCAGTCGCCACCCACCTTGTAGGTGTTGGTGTTGCCCACCGAGGAGTAGTCGGAGAAGCGGTAAGCCAGCTCCAGGGACACATCCTTGGCGAAGGGCATGTCGCTGATCAGCGGGATGCGGGCTTCGCCGAACAGCTCGTAGACGTCGAAGCTGCCATTGACCGGCGGGTTGGCGCCGCCGTTGCCGTCCACCAGGCCGTTCTGAGACAGGAAGTCGGACGTGGAGTCCAGATGCTCGCGGCGGTATTCGCCGCCGAACGCCACGCCCACGCCTTCAGAGGCGTAGGGGCTCTTGATCCCGTAGTCGCCGAGCTTGCCGGTGAAGGCCAGGCTGACCACCCGCTCCTGGGTGTTCTGCTTGGCGAAGCTGGGCGCCTGCAGGAAGTTCGCCGCGGCGTTGCTGATGGTCTGGCTGCTGAAGATGTTGATCGGCACGCAGCCCGCGTCGGCGCCGGGGGCGCAAACCGGACCGTTGGGACCGGCCACCGCGTTCAGCGCCTGGTTCTCGCGCGCCAGGTTGAAGTTGCCGGACTGGTTGTTGTTGTCCGCCACCGAGTTGAGCAGCATGTAGCCGTCGTAGTTCCAGGTCTTTCCCAGGTCGCCGCGCAGGCCCAGCACGATCCGGTAGTCCTCGTGGCGGAAGGTCTGCAGGCGGCCGGTCCCCTCGCTGGGCAGCAGGCGGCGGGCGACGGTGCCGCTGAAGATACCCGCCGGGTTGGTGGCGCAGGTGCCGCCGCCGGTGGCCGCGGTCGGGACCAGCACGCCCCTTTCCTGGGCGGTCAGGAACGGGTTGGCGCAGTCGATGGTATGGGTCCCGGCGAAGATGCCGCCCGAGGCGATCTGCTCGGTGGAAGTGTCGTCCAGGAACATGGTGTCCATGTACGCGTCGGCCCACGGCGCGATCTGGTAGTGGGCGAAGGCGCCGAGGCTGTAACGCTCGTCAGGCCGGACGAAGAAGTTCGTCGGGCCGAAGTTGAAGACGTCGGTGGTCGCGTTGCGCGGCCGCAGCGTGTTGAAGGTGGTGGGGTCGATGGTGAAGTTGCCGACCCGGGCCGGGAAGGAGGTGCCCGAGCCTGAGCAGGTGAAGCCGGCGGCCGTCGTGGCGAGGGTGCAAGCCGAGAAGTCGCGGTCGGCCTGCAGGATCGGGTTGTTCTGACGGTAGGTGGCGTAGGCGGTGACGTTGCCCTTACCGTCCGGCGCGTTGGCGCCGAGGATCATGGTCACCTGCGAGCCCTCGCCCTCGAAGAGGCTCTTCTGCGGAAGCGCGAACTCGGACGGGATAATCCCCGTCTTCTGCGCGGCCAACAGGGCGTTCTGGCCGGTCGAATTGTTGTTGTCGTGCTGGTAGCCGTTGTACTCGGCGTCGAGGCGCACGCCTTCGAAGTTCTTCAGCATTATGAAATTGACGACGCCGGCGACCGCGTCGGCGCCGTAGGTGGCCGAGGCGCCGCCGGTCAGCACGTCGACCCGCTCGACCAGGGCCGAGGGGATGAAGTTCAGGTCAGCCGGGGTCGGCTGCGCGCGGCGGCCGTCGATCAGCACCAGGGTGCGGGCGGCGCCCAGGTCCCGCAGGTTCACGGTCGCGGTGCCGTTGGAGCCGTTGTTGATCGAGGAGCCCTGGCCGGCGAACACCTGCGGCAGGGAATTGGTGAGGTCTTCGATCCGGGTGACGCCCTGGGCCTTGATGTCGGCGTTGCCGACCGTGGTGATGGGCGCGATGGAGGTGAGGTTCGGCGACGGGATCCGCGTGCCGGTGACGACGATCTCCGCCACGTCGCCGCTCGCCGCGTCCGCCGCGGCCGCGAAGGCCTGGCTCGCGGACAGCCCCAGGAAGGCGACGCCGCAGATCATCGAAGAGGCCAACAGGCGCTCACGCGTATTTTGCATTTTCAAGATCAGCATCCTCCGGCGGCAACCCGCCGAAGGCAGGTCCGCATCCCACAATTTGCCCACCGGCGCCGTGAGCGGCTCCGATTGCGCCGTAGGTATGTGCGACTTTATTTGGAGGTCAACGTCGTTTCATCAGTTCTATCCGACCGAATTCCAGACATGTCGCATATTAGTCACATCGATATGAAGAGTTATAACAGTAACTCATGTTCATATAACAGCATTCATTGATCCCATATCGGTCTATAATTCGTATGTGAACTTCAATCCTGGCAATGTCGTCTTTGATTGAGGTTACATTCGTAACATATATCTATCGTACCTGCGTGAGATTGAACGCTGTCATCGCCGACGTGTCCGCCGTTGGCGCCACGACTATTGCTTGGCATATTCCGGATATACAGGCGCAATTTTGCTATAACTACTTCTCGTAAATCCCGTAATCTTCTTATTTTTGGTCTAAATAAAATACACTTGGGAACAATACTTTCTTGTGTTCTTCATGGCGGTTCACGGCGACCTTTTGGAACCACCCCGAAGCGGCCGTGGTTCGTGGCGTCGCCGCCGGGGCGAAGCGGCGTCTCCCGCCAGACAGAAGCCCTGCAGGCGACTGTGGCCGTCGGGACGCAATGGCGGAGATCGGCTGGCGCCTGCGCCGATCGAAGGTCCGAGGCGTTCGGCGCGCGCGCCGACGGTTCGCGAGGGGTCAAGGGGTCGGCCGCGTCCCTGTCAGCGAGTGACCGCAGGACATTCGGCCGGCGGCGTCCGCCGGGCGGCCCCGGGAATAGAACCCACGCCGCGGTGGTCGTTATGTCAGGCGCCTGGCGGCCGCTTCTGCAGCCTGGACGCGGGCGGCGCTCATCTCCGGATGGGCTTCGTGCGTCGCAGATCTCTCGCCCGGCCCTCAAACCAGCGAAGGAGCCGCCATGCGCGTGCAGGACCTGATCAAGACCAAGGGCGACATCGTCATCACCGTCGTGGATACCATCCGCATCCACCACGCCGCGCGGGTCATGCATGAGCGCGGCGTCGGCGCGCTGGTCGTGCTCACAGCCACCGGCCAGTTGAAGGGGGTGCTCTCGGAGCGCGAAATCGTTGTGGCCGTGGCCGACCATGGCCGGTACGCGCTTGAAGAGCCGATCGCGGAACTGATGCCAGCCAACCGGCCCACCGTGGGACTGACCGACAGCGTGCGTGACGCGATGACGATCATGACGGAGCAGCGCGTCCGCCACTTGCCGGTCCTGAACGACGGACGGGTGGTCGGCCTGATCAGCCTCGGTGACACGGTGAAGGCGCGCCTCACCGAAAAGATCGCCGAGAACGAAGTGCTGCAGGACATCGCCCGCTGGCCGGTCCCAGCGGTCGCCTAGCGGGCCCAGGCGTCGGGCCGCCGGTGGGCGGGCCCGGCGCCTACTGGGCGAAGGTCCGTTCGGGGCCCCGCATCGCTCACCTCCGCGGCGCGTCCGGGCGCCCAGGGGTCGTCGCCATCACACACGGTCGATGTCCAATTCCCGTGGACGCGCCGAACGATCCGACGGTTGAGGTCACAGGTCAGAAAAAAGGCGCGGGACTCCCCTGGGGTAGACAGGAGTCCCGCGCCAGTCGTCTGGTCCAAGAGCTTTGGGGGCGAGCGGACCAGATTGGCGGACGATCGGAGAGATCGTTGAAGAGGATGACGCGGGACGCCCGGCTGGCTTCTAATGGGCGCCCCGCGCCCTACCCGGCTCGGATGTAGGGACGGGACCGGGCCAGGTGCGGTCTCAGCGATCGGTCGGGTGACCGCTGGCGCGCGGCGTTGGGGCAGGAACCCGATGACGGTTCGAAGTGGTCGACGTGGCTCAAGGTCTCGGCCCCAATGCGATACTCACTAGGGAAGACACCCGGCGCCGCCGACTTATTCCCGATGCGCCGCCATCACAGGAATTGCGGTCTCTCCCGCGCCAATTGAGCCCTGCCCGACCCCTGCGCCTCCCGACCGGCTGGGAATAAAGGCCCCGCGCCGCGGGTCTAGATGGCGAGGGCGGGCGCACTGATGCGGCCGCCACCGTTGCCTTGGGAGGGGCGATTTCGATATGAGCGAGCGCAAACTGACCGGTCTTCGCCGTCGCCTCCTCTGGGTGGCTCTTGCGGTGGTCGTGGTGCTGGCGATTCCCGCGGGCGCGGCGCTCTTCATCTATGACGGCGTCTACGACATCGGCGCCGACGCGCCGCACACCAAGCCGGTGTTCTGGGCGATCAGCCAGCTGCGCGACCGTTCGATCGCGGTTCGCGCCCGCGGGATCGCACCACCCGCCGACCTGGCCGCGCCAAGCCGGATCGCCACGGGCGCCGGTCTCTACGACAAGCTGTGCACCAGCTGCCACCTCGCGCCGAAAATGAAGAAGACCGACCTGAGCAAGGGCCTCTATCCCAAGCCGCCGCCGCTCGCCTACGGCACCGACCTGACGCCAAGCCAGGAATTCTGGATCCTGAAGCACGGCATCAAGCTGACCGCCATGCCGTCGTGGGGCCGCACCCACAGCGACGACGAGCTCTGGGACATCGTGGCCTTCCTGAAGAAGATGCCGGATATGGACCCGGCGCAGTACCAGGCCGCGGCGGCCGGAGCAGCGGCGGCGGCCGGAGCAGCGGCGGCGGCCGCGAAATAGTCCGATGGGCGTTGTGGCGAGGCTCCATCTGACCCTCTCCGTGGTCGCCGGCGCGAGCCTCCTGGCCGCGGCGCCGGCTTCAGCCGCTTCGCCTGGTCCTGAACCTGGTAAAGCGCCGGCTTCATCTACGATCGGCGACGTCACGGTGGAAGCCTCCCAGAGACGGGCCCCCCTGGCCGATCCGACAGCGCAATTCGTCCGCGAGCATCTGCCGGAGGGTCCGTCAAACCAGCTTGCCCGCTTCCGCGACGGCGTCTGCGTCAAGGTGATCGGCCTCGAGCCCAATTCCGGCCAATTCATCGCCCAGCGAATTGCCGAGGTGGCCCGGCAGGTGAAGGCGCCGGTCGCCGATGGCGACTGCAAGCCGAATATCCACATCATCTTCTCCCCTCAGCCCCAGGCGCAGCTCGATGACATCGCCAAGCGCCGCGATCTCCTGACCGGCTTCCACTTCCCGTCGCAGTTCAAAAGGCTGACCGCGGTCGATCGGCCGGTACAGGCCTGGTACGTCACCCGCACCCGCGACACGGTCGGCAATAGCTGGATTGACGGCGCGGCCTCCTGCCCGTCGAATTTCCTTGTTGACGACGGCGCCTGCGGCGACCGGCCCTCGGGCCGTCCCGGCAGCCGGCTCGGCGCCGATCTGAGCAGCGAAATCGTTCACAGCTTGATCCTGGCCGACACCCGCAAGCTGGCGGACGAGAGGATCGAGGTCATCGCCGACTACGTCGCGGTGTTGGCCCTGGCCCGCTGGCAGGGGCTGGAAAAATGCAACACCATCCCGACGATCCTGAATCGGTTGGCCGAGGATTGCGCCGACCGGCCGGAAACGACGACCCGGCAGGACTTCGCGCTGCTGCACGCCCTCTATTCCGTGCAGGTTCGCGCGCTGGGCTCGCAGCAGCGGGCCACCATCGCAAGCGCGGTGCGCAGGGCCACTGACGACAGCCACCCCTCGCCCGCCGGCTGACATGTCCCAGCCTGTCCGGTGCGATCGCACGAGCCTCGCGGCCGTTTGCAACCTTGGCTCAGGAGTTCAAGCTTCAGGTCCGCCGACGATCCTCATTGTCGACCACGACGAACCGCTGAGAAACCGGCTTGCCGAGTACCTGACGTGCGAGGGCTTTCAGGTTTGCTGCGCGGCCGGCGGCGCCTCGATGCAACAATGCCTTCACCTCGGGTGGCCCGACCTCGTGGTGCTCGAGGTCACCTTGCCCGGTGAGGACGGCTTTTCGATCTGCCGGCGGCTGACGGCGCCCGGAGGCCCTGCCGTCATCCTTCTGAGCGCCACGGCGGAAGAGGTCGACTGCGTGCTCGGCCTGGAACTTGGCGCGGATGACTACCTCGTCAAGCCCTGCAGCCCGCGCGAGTTGCTCGCGCGAATTCGAGCCGTGCTTCGCCGGCGGCTGCGAAGCGGCGTCTCGGCCGAAGCCGGGCGGCGCCACCGGATAGACGGCTTCACACTGGAAACGCGACACCGCAACCTTCATAGCCCCCTCGGCGCGATCACCGCCCTGAGCCCTGTGGAAATGGCGTTGCTCCTAGCGCTTGCCGCAAGACCACGGCAGATCTTGAGCCGAAATGAACTGCTGGAGGCGACAGGAACGGCGGCCGCCGACGTCTTGGACCGCACCGTTTACGTCCAGGTGAGCCGCCTGCGTCGTAAGATCCGCGAGAGTTCGGCGATGCAAATCATCCGAACGATCCGCGGCTCGGGATATACCCTGAGCGCGCCTGTGACGCTGATCTGAACCGCTTTCTCGGTCGTCTGGCTTCGGATGGCTGGCCACCTCGAAAGGGTGGAGTTCTGGGGCGGGCTTGGCGGCGCGGCCCGGCCGAGACCGCGGGAGAGACAGCCCAAGCACAGCGCACGGCGCAGCCGTGAGCGAGCGAACGGACGGATGGGCGCCCGCGTGCGCTGGCCCATCTAAGTTGCCTCCTGCGGATTCTAGCCACGATCCAAAGGGGCGCGCCCTTGCGGACGCGCCCCCCCGAAGCTCCGGCGATCGCTGTGGCCTAGAAGCGGTATTGGAACTCCACGCCGAAGGTGCGCGGCGGGGTCAGGGCGTAGTTGCGCGTGATGCCGCCGGGGCCGAAGCCGGTGAGCAGCCCACTTTGCGACAGGCCCGGGACGGCGCCGTTGGTGTTGCCGACGACGGACGGCGCGCCGGGCGTGATCAGCCCGGGCGCGGCAGCGATCGTCGACAGCGGGAAGACGCCGGTGTTGCGGGTGCCGGTCACGCCGCTGTCGTAGCCCAGGGTGTCGAACAGGTTCTTCACATAGGCGATGACGGTGAAGTGGCCGTCCGTAGGCTTCCAGGTCACGCGGCCGTCCACCTGATCCCAGGACGGGGCGGCGTCGTAGTCGCGCTTGAAGATGCTCGCGTACTCCTTGTCGCGCCAGGTGTAGCTGACCGACGGGATCACCGAGCCCCGCTCCGTCTCGAAGGTGTAGAGGATGTTCAGCGCCACCTTGTTGCGCGCCGCGTTCGGCAGGACGTTGCCCTTCAGGTTCTGCGGCCGCTGCACGAAGCCGGTGCTCACGTCACACAGGGGGTTCGGGTTCGGGTTCGCCGCCGTGGCGGTCGTGCCCGTGCCCGAGCAGGCCTGCAGGGCCGTCAGCGGCTTGGCGCCCGGCTGCTGGGCCAGGGGATCGGTGGGGTCGACGATGCCCGAAAGGCTCTTAATGCCCGTCGGGTTGAACGAGTAGTTGAACAGGATGCGCAGCTTGTCGATCGGGGCCCAGGTGGTCTCGAACTCCACGCCCTCGCTGTAGGACTTCGGCACATTGAGGAAGATGTTCTGGGAGGGCGCCAGGCCGCCGGTGTTGTTCACCACGGTCAGCGGCGCCTGCAGGCCTTCGTAGTCGTAGTAGAAGACCGCGATGTCGGTCTGCAGCGTGCGGTTGAAGAAGTCCTTCTTCAGGCCGATTTCGTAGTCGTTCAGGTGTTCCGGGTTGGTCTCCACGAACGGAGTGCCAACCGACGCGACGGCGCCGACCTGGAAGCCGCCCTGTTTGTAGCCGCGGTTGTAGCGGGCGTAGACTAGGGTGCCCGGATCGGGATCCCACTCGAGGCCAAGGGTGCCGGTGGTCGCCGACCAGGAACCGTCGTAGGAGCGGTGGGCGAAGCCGTCAGGCGTGAAGGTCACGCCACCAGGTTGGCCGTTTGGCACGACGCCGGGCGGCACGCTGGCCGTAGGGAACTGCGAGCTGGTTATGTCGACTGCCGGCGTGAACTGGCCGAGCAACTGCGGCGTCACCGTGCAGGCGGTGGTGGCGAAGCAAACGAAGCGGGCCGCTTCCGTGCCGAACTCGCGGTCGTGGCTCCAGCGCAGGCCGATGGTGGTCTTCAAGGTATCGGTGAACTTCCAGTCGATCTGGCCGAACACCGCGTAGGACTCGTCCTGCATGTCCGGCCGGTCGTCGAAGATGCGGTTTTGGAAGTCCAGGGGGCCGTTCGGGAGCGCGGCGGCCAGTTGAGGCTGCTGCGGCAGGGACTGGAACACCGGCTGAACGATGTGTTCCTTATAGTAGTAGAGGCCGCCCAGCCATTGGAACGGGCCGTTGCCCGTCGAGGCGATGTTGATCTCGTGGCTGAAGTTCAGGAAGTTTTCCTGATAGGTCTGGATGTTGGTCGGGAACACCGTCAGGCCCGCGCAGCCGTGGGGCGTTCCGAGATTGATCGCCGGGCAAGGTTGCGAGGCGACCGGCAGCAGCGGGTTGAAGGACGCCGGGTTGATGGTGAACGAGCTGATCGAGCCGTCGCTGCCGCTGTTATCGGTTTCCAGCTTGTAGTGATAGTTGCTGCCGCCGCCGACGTACTTCAGGTCGAAGTTGTCGAAGTGATAGGTCGCCTGGACCGAGATGACATAGGTTTCGTCCAGCGAAACCGATTGCGCGAAGTTCGAGGCGAACTTCCGCGGATCGGTGGAAGCCGGGTTGGTGCAGCCGAGCGGCGAGGTGTTGACCACATTGCTGACCACGCCGCCCGGCGCGCAGGCGAAGCCGGCGTTGGGGTTGAGCGCGCCGAACTCGCCGAAGTTGAAGGGCGCAGCCGTATAGCCGTTGCGGGCGCCGGGGCCGCCGCCGCCGTTGTTCCAGCCGGTCAGGTCGACCTTGCCCCACAGGTCCAGCCTGTCGTTGACCTTCGCCTGGAGCTGGCCTTCCAGGAACCACTGGTCGATGACATTGCCTTCGGAAGGCTTGCCGGGGACGACGTTCTTGAAGTAGCCCTCGGTCTGCTTTTCCCAGTTGCCGACCAGGCGGTACTGCAGGTCGGGCGCCAGGGGGCCGGAGACCGCGGCTTCCAGCAGGGTCCGGCCATAGTTGGCGAGGGTCGCGCGCACCTCGGCGTAAGGGTCTTCCGTTGGGCGTACAGAGATCACGTTGATCGCGCCGCCGATCGAGTTCCGGCCGTAGAGGGTGCCCTGCGGGCCCCGCAGGATTTCCACGCGATCGGTGAAGATCGGCGTCTTGCCGGCCGGGACCGTCGAGGCGCTGAAGACGCCGTCGTCATAGAGCGCGACGGCGTTGGCGATGGGGTGGGAGTTGGTCAGACGACCGACGCCGCGGATCGAGTTGCGGTCGTTGGCCGAGGAATAGTTCAGGCCAGGGGTGAAGTTGGTCAGGTCCTGGATGGAGTTGATCCCCACCAGGTCCCGGTTCTTCGAGCTGAAGGCCGAGATGGCGACCGGCACGTCCTGCAGGCTCTGGCTGCGCTTTTCGGCGGTGACCACCAGTTCCTCGATGGTGCTGCCGCCGCCGGCCGCGGCCGATGCTGCGGCGGTCGTGGCGGGCTTCGTCTGAGCCTGAGCCGATGTTCCGAGGGCGACGGCGAACAGCACTGCGCCGGACGCTAAAAGACGACTTCTTGTCTGCAACTTGAACCTCCCATGGGCCCGCAGGCCAGGACTCCGATGATTTTTTCTTTTCCCCTGCCGGACCCCTGGAGCTTCGTCAAGCATACATGGGTGATATGGGAAACAACTATTGGCGTGATTGCAAATCTGCCACGCCATATACGCTGGCTTCGTGTGATTTTAATTACATCTCGCCAAATTCTTCGAGGTTACAATTGGAACTATACTGATCATGATTGGAGCGTTCAGTCCGACATAATCGAGGGCTTTCGCCGTCGGGAGGCGTTGGAAGCCGGCGGCGGCGCGGCGGGCGTTCGGGAATAAGTCGCGGCCCTGGGGCGTCCCACACTGAGGGCTGCATGCCCCAACCCGGTTCCGGACGGAGGCTCGATGACCGCCTTAGGTTTCGCGCACGGCGCGTATAGCAGCGGCTGGTTCGGCTTTGAGCGGCCGGACGACCGGCAGGTGGTCACCTGGGGCGCGCTCAACGGCGTTCCGGTCGAAATCACACTCGACACCGGCGTCGACCGCACCGTGATCGACGCCGCGACGGCGGCGCGCTGCGGGATCGCGGCGCTCGGCGACACAGTGAGCGTGGGCCTGACCGGCCGCGTCGAGGGCCGCACCAGCGGTCCGGTCCACTTGCAGCTGCAGAACCTGGCGATCACGATGCGCGAAGCGTCCCTGTTCGATCTCGGAGCCTTGAGCGCCATCAACGGCCGCCCCGTCGGGGTGGTGCTGGGGAACGATCTTTTCGGACGGGCGGCCGTCAGCTTCGACTTCGGCGCCGACCGGATGCTGGTGGCGGAGCCGTCGACCCTGATGCCGCACCCGGGCTTCGCGGAAATCCCCCTGACCCGCGAGCCGGAGCTTGGCCGGTTGCTGATACCGGCCTCCCTGGGGAAGGGCGTGGCCCTGGAGGCCGTCGCCGACCTCGGCAACGACGCCCCGCTCTATATGTCGGCCGAGTTCGCCGCGCAGCACCGGCTCCTCGAAGGCCGCCCCCTTTCCCGGTCGATGAGCGTCGGCGCGGAGGGGGTCGGCGTCGATACCGTCTTCACCCTCCCCAGCCTGGAGGTGGGAGGCGTCGTGCTGCGTCAGGTTCCGACGCGGATTCCCAGCAGTTGGACCGCCAAGGCCCCGGCGGTCATCGGCCTGCCGATCTTCGCCCGCTTCGATCTCACGTTCTGCGCGCCGCGCGACCGGCTGTGGATGAAAGCCCCCGCCCGGCGGATCGCGCGTCCTTTCGGCAAAGACCGCTCCGGACTCGCCGTGACGCGGGCCGGAGACAGGCTCGAAATCGCCTTCGTCGCGCCGCGCAGCCCGGCGAGCCGGGTCGGCCTCAGGCCAGGCGATGCGATCACCTCGGTGAACGGTCAGATCCTCGATGGCGGCTTCCTTGCGAACCGTCCCCGGCTAGGCGCGCGCGCCGGAGGCGCCCGGCTGGCGCTCGGCCTGGCCGATGGCCGCGCGGTCTCGCTGATCCTCGCGGACTACTACTGATTTGAACCGTGGCGCGCGCGCCCTCCATGAGGTGACGCCACAGCGGGAATAAACCGCCGGGCTCAGGGGTCTAGTCTCCCATGTCCTGGTCCCGCCTCGGCGCATGCGCCTCGCCCCTCCTAATGGCGCCGGCTCTCGCGGCCGACCCGGCCTGGGCGCACGATCTGGCGGTCTCGGTGACCGCGCGCGACGGCAAACCCGTCGCCGACGCCGTGGTCATGGTTCGGCCGCTCGCCGGCGTGCCCCGCGCGCCCATCAAGTTCTCCTGGGCCTACGAGGTGGCGCAGCGCGACCTGAAATTCTCGCCCTATGTCTTGATCGTGCCCGTGGGCGCGGAGGTGTCCTTCCCCAATTTCGACGGCGTGAAGCACACAGTCTATTCCTACTCCGAGGCCAAGACGTTTCGGCTGAAACTCTACGGCCGCGACATGACGAGGGTCGTGCGGCTGGACAAGCCCGGTGTGGTGCCGCTGGGCTGCGACATCCACGACACCATGCTGGCCTATATCCGTGTGGTCGACACGCCTTACGCGGCCAAGACCCTGGCGGGCGGCGCGGCGGTCATCCGCGATCTGCCGCCGGGTCCGGCCACGGTCACGGTGTGGCATCCCGACAGCCGCACGGCGAACGGCGAGAGCGTGCGCAGGATCGTCGTGCCGGCCAGCGGGGCGGCGTCGCTGGCGCTGCAGATGGATGTCCGCCCCGCCCCGATGCACATGAACTGAGGCCTGAGGAGTTCTCCGAGATGACAGCCTCCCCGCAGGAGACGGCAGGCGCCGCCGACGTCCAAGGCCCCCGCCGCGCCACCTGGTCGCCCCCCGCCTTCGGGCGGCTGCGCACGCGGCTGACGGTCCTCTACGCCGGGCTGTTTGTCGTGACCCTGACCCTCATCCTAGCGGTCATGTACGTGGCCGCGAGCCGCAACGCCCAACGGATCGTTGGCGCCGAGCTGGGCTCCAGCGGCACGGTGTTCGACCGCAACTGGGTCATGCGCACGACGTCGCTCGAAAGCGGCGCGCGCTTGCTGGCGAAGGATTTCGGATTCCGCGGCGCGGTGGCCACCCACGACCGCGCGACCGTCCAGTCGGCGCTCAGCAATCTCAACGGCCGCCTGGGCAGCGACGCCGCCTTCCTGGTCGGACGCGACGGCCAGGTGATTTCCGCGGGCGGCGCCACCCCCTTGACGCTGGACGCCGGCGTCGTGTCGGCCATCACGCAACAAGACCGCACCTCAGGCGTCTTCACAAGCGCCGGGACCCCTTATGAGGCGGTCGCCATGCCGATCCTGGCGCCACAGCTGGTCGGGTGGCTGGTGCTGGCCGTCCGCCTCGACGACCGGGAAATGGCCTCCTTGCGTCAGCTGTCGGCGATCCCGCTCGAACCCGAAGTCCTCACCTGGTCGGGAAACAGCTGGCGCTCGCGCGCCGGGGCCGCATCCAGCCAGGAAAGCCAGGCGATCGGCCGCTTCCTTGCCAGCGCGGCCGGCGCGCCGGCGCGCCGGCCGCAAGGCGTCGTGCGGCTGGGACAGACCATGGAGGTCTTCCGGCCGTTGCCGTCGATGACCGACGCGCCGGCGGTCCTGGTCCTGCGGTACCCCCTGACCAAGGCGCTTGCGCCCTACCGCGCCCTGCTCGGCGAGATCCTGGCGCTGGGCGTGTTGAGCCTCGGCATCATAGCCGCTGGCAGCTGGGCGCTGGCCCGCAGCGTCACCCGCCCCCTGCTGGCCTTGCGCGACGCCGCGCAACGGATGGAGCGCGGCGAGGACGCCCAGGTGACGGTCGACGGCGCCGACGAGATCGCCGCCCTGGCGCGGTCGTTCAACATCATGGCCGAGAGCATACGCGAGCGGGAACACGCCCTCGAAGACTCCCGGCAGAAGGCCGAATCCTCGAGCCAGGCGAAGAGCGAATTCCTCGCCAACATGAGCCACGAGATCCGAACCCCGTTGAATGGCATCCTTGGCATGGCCCAGGTGATGGCGCGCGAGGCGCAGGGCGCGCAACGCGACCACCTGAAGGTGCTGCAGAGCTCCGGCGAGAGCCTGCTGGGCATCCTCAACAGCCTGCTCGACCTCTCGAAGATCGAGGCGGGGCAGATCGAACTCGACACCCATGACTTCGACCTGGCCGAGACGATCGCGGCCGCCTGCGATCCCTTGCGGGTCCTGGCGGAGGAAAAGGGTCTGCAGTTCGAGGTGGATGTCGATCCCACAGCCGCCGGTCTCTGGTCTGGAGACGCGTTGCGTGTGCGCCAGGTGCTGACCAACCTGATCTCCAACGCCGTGAAATTCACCCACGCCGGCGCGGTGACCGTCTCGGTCGAGGGCGTCGCCGATGGAGTCCGCTTCCGGGTGACCGACACAGGGATCGGAATCCCCGAGGCAAAGCTCGAGACCGTCTTCGAGAAATTCTCACAGGCCGACGGGTCCACCACCAGGCGCTTCGGCGGCACCGGACTGGGCTTGGCGATCAGCCGCCATCTGGTCAGCCTGATGGGCGGAATTCTGAGCCTTGAGAGCCGCGAGGGCGAAGGCTCGACCTTCGCGTTCGAGTTGCCGTTGGTCAGACGCGAAACCGCCGCGGCAAGCGACGTCGACAGCGTCACACAGGCCAACCCCGGCGACCTCACACGACCGCTGCGGATTCTGGCGGCCGAGGACAACCCGACCAATCAGCTGATCCTTCGCTCGCTGCTGGCGACGCTCGACGTGGACCTGACTCTTGTGGAGACCGGCCGCGCGGCGGTCGAGGCCTTCAGCTGCGCCCGATACGACGTGATCCTGATGGACAGCCAGATGCCCGAGATGAACGGGGTCGAAGCGACCCTGGCCATCCGCCGGCTCGAAGCCGCTCGCGGCCTCGAACGCACACCCATTCTGGCGGTGACGGCCAACGTGATGTCGCATCAGGTGGCGGAGTACGCCGCGGCAGGGATGGACGACGTGATCGCCAAGCCGATCGAAATCCTGGCGTTGCTCAACGCGATCGACCAGGCTTTGGCGTCCCCCGCGGAGCCGGAGGCCGTCGGCTCCGCGGCCTGATATCAATTCGGCCAAGGCCGCGCGGCGACGTCGGCCGACCCGCCCGCGGACCAGCGCATCGGCCAGGGACGCGGCCCGATTGCAACCGGGGGGCTTCCGGGCCAGAGGAGGCGGGGTGTGGCGGGAGCGAACCATGGCGGCGGCCGAGCCGATCCTGATGTCCTGGAGCGGCGGCAAGGACAGCGCCGTGGCGCTGCACGAGCTGCAGCGCGCCGGCCGCGAAATCGCCGGGCTGATGACCATGGTGGCGGGCGACGCCGACCGGGTGAGCGTGCACGGCGTGCCGCGCGATCTGGTGCGCCGTCAGGCCGCGGCGCTGGGCCTGCCGCTGCACGAGGTGGTGCTGCCGAGCCGGCCGAGCAACCTCGAGTACGAGGCGGCGATCGGCGACCTGTTCGCCGCCCAACGGGCCGCGGGCGTTGGGACAGTGGCGTTCGGGGACCTGTTCCTGGAGGACATCCGCGCCTACCGCGACGCCCTCTGCGCGCGGTTGGGGATGGCGCCGATCTATCCGGTCTGGGGCCGCGAGACCCGCGCCTTCGCCGCAGAGTGCGCGGCCTATGGTTTCCGCCCGGTGCTGTGCTGCGTCGACCTCGCCCGGCTCGATCTGAGTTTCGCAGGACGGGAACTGGATGCGGCGCTGGTCGCCGACCTGCCGCCGGGCGTCGATCCGTGCGGCGAGAATGGCGAGTTCCACACCTTCGTTTTCGACGGCCCCAACTTCGCGCGCCCGATCCCGATCGAGGTGGGCGGCCGCGAGGCTCGCGACGGCTTCGGCTATTGCGCCATCCGGGCCGCGTGACGGCTTCACCCAGGGGAAGTCTTGTGCGACTTAGCCGTGCAACGAGGGAGCCGTCATGACACCGCGCACGACCGTGAGTTTCGCCTGGGCCTTGGTGCTGGCCGTGGCCACCGTGGCCGGCAGCCTGGCGGCGTCCTGCATGATGCCCTTCGTGGCGCTGGCGGTGATGTCGGCGGCGACCATGACGCGGCGCCAGGCGGCGATGACCCTGGCGGCCGCCTGGGCGGCCAATGAGGCGATCGGCTTTGCGGTGCTGCATTTCCCGGCCAACGCCAGCTCGTTCGGCTGGGGCGCCGCGGCCTTGGGCGCGGCTCTGGGCGCCATGCTGGCGGCGAGCCTGGTCCTGGCGCGCGGGCGGCTGTCGGCGGCCCGGCTGGCCTGCGCTTTCGTCCTCGGCTTCGCGGCCTATGAGGGCCTGATGGCCGTCTGGGGCCTGGCCGGCGGCGGGCTTTCGACCTTCACCCCGGCCATCGTGGCGCAGATCGCGCTCAACGAGGTGCTCTGGCTGGTGGGCCTGGCCGCGGTCCAACTGCTGCTGACCTGGCGCGCGCCCCGCCTGTTCGGCGCCGCGCCGGCGCTCAGCCTGATCTAAGGGATGGCCGGTCCGCGCATCCTGTCCCTGCTGCCGAGCGCCACCGAGATCGCCGTCGCGGTCGGGCGCGGCGAGGGCCTGGTGGGGCGCAGTCACGAGTGCGACTTCCCGGCGTTCGTGGAGGCCCTGCCGGTCTGCACGGCCACCAAGCTCGAAAAAGGCCTGACCTCGCGCCAGATCGAAGACCGGGTGCAGGAGATCGTCCGCCAGGGCCTGTCGGTCTATGAGGTCAAGGCCGCCCTGGTGCGGGCGCTGAAGCCGGACGTGGTGCTGACCCAGTCGCAATGCGCGGTCTGCGCGGTGACGCCGGCGGACCTGGAAGAGGCGCTCTGCGACTGGGTGGGCGCGCCGCCGACCCTGCTGTCGCTGGCCCCGGACAATCTGGACGACGTCTGGGCTGACCTGCGCCGGGTCGGCGCGGCGGTGGACGCCGCGGGCGAGGCCGAGGCAGCGGTCGGGCGGCTACAGGCCGGGCTAGAGGCGATCCGGGTGCGCGGCGCCGCGCGCGGCTGGCGGCCCCGGGTCGCGGCTATCGAGTGGATCGAACCGCTGATGGCGGCCGGCAACTGGGTTCCCGAATTGATCGACGCGGCCGGCGGCGAGGCGCTGTTCGCGGCGCCCGGCCAGCATTCGCCGTGGCTCGAGTGGGACGCCCTGGCCGCCGCCGATCCTGACGTCATCATCCTGATGCCCTGCGGCTACCGGATCGGCCAGACCCTGGCGGAGATGGGAGCCTTGCGCGCCCGGCCAGAGTGGCGCGACCTGAGCGCGGTGAGGGCCGGGCGCGTGTTCGCCGTCGACGGTCACCACTACTTCAACCGCCCTGGCCCGCGGCTGGTGGAGTCCGCCGAGATCGTGGCCGAGATTCTGGACCGGTGCGTGGATGCGCGATCATTGGTCGCCGGGCCGGTGGGCGAGCGCTGGCGGGTGGCGGCGGTCGCTTAGGTATCCCGCGGCGCCTCGTCCTTGAGGCCTTCCCGGAAGGCCCGGAGGCCTTTCGCGGCGTCGCCCATCACACCGGAGATTCGCCCGCGCCCGCCAAACAGCAGGGTGACGACGGCGGCGACCGCCAGAACATGCGAGATGGAAAGCGCGCCCATGGCGTCGAAGTCTCCTGAAAGCGGCCGGGTGGAAAAAAGACGCGGGACGCCGGAAGGACTGGTTCGGCGCCCCGCGTCGCGCCGGGTGGGGGCAGTGGCGCCGCCCGTTCCCGACAAGGACCCACATGGGGCAGGTCCCGGGTAGAACCGTGCGCCTGCCTGGGGGGGCGGGAAGGCTGCACGGCGTTCTGGCCGGGCGGAGGAGGCCACCGGGCCAGAAGGGCGAGGGCGGCCCGCTGAGCGGGCGCGCCGACTAGGCGGACGCTCAGCCGTCCATGCGAAGACCACCGGTCAGGGCGGCGAGGGTCGGCGGTCTGAGCGATTGAAGGCGGTGCACGGCATATCCTGATCGCAAGTCTCAGTAGTTGAGACGCCCCAGCCCGCCGACTTATTCCCGCCGGCCCGCCGCCGCCTCCACGCGCCAGGCCCGGCCCGTCTCGCCCGCAAGCAGCTATCCCCAAGCGCGCGCCCGGGCCGGGAATAAACCGCCGTAAGCCCGGGTCTAACTGCAGTACCCGGACGTCTGGCGCCGGGGCGCCCGGTGCGTGGTCCGAGACGCTCGCGCGGACGGGATGGTCACGCCCCGGCGGGCGCCCGCCGATGCGGGCGGCCGTCGGGGACAGAGGAAACAAGGAAATCCATGTTGCAGAAAAAGTACGTGTTCGGCTGCGCTTCGGGGCTGGCCTTGACGATGGCGGCGGGCGGGGCGTTCGCCCAGGCCCAGACCTTGCCGGGGCTGGCCGCCGCCGCCGACTCCAACGCCGTCAGCGAACTCGTGGTCACCGCCCAGAAGCGCTCGGAACGGCTGCAGGACGTACCGGTGGTGGTCACCGTGCTGACCGAGGCCAAGCTTGAGGCCAACAATGTCCGGTCGGTGTCCGACCTGGTGACCCTGACGCCCGGCCTGACCTCCACCACCAACGGCAGCGAGGGCACGACGATCGCCCGCATCCGCGGCGTCGGCAACGTCGCCGACAACCCCGGCCTGGAAGACGCCGTCGGCCTGTACATCGACGGGATCTACCGGCCCCGGAACGGCGTCTCGTTCAACGACCTGGGCGAGCTCAACGACATCGAAATCCTGAAGGGGCCGCAAGGCACCCTGTTCGGCAAGAACACCATCGCCGGCGTGATCCAGATCACCACCAAGCGGCCCTCGTTCACCTACAGCGCGCTCGGCGAAGCGACGGTGCAGAACTACAACGGCTACGGCGGCTCGGTGTCGCTGACCGGCCCGGTGGTAGCCGACAAGGTCGCCATCCGCCTCTACGTCGCCGACCGCGAGCGCGACGGCTATATCCCGGTCGTCCAGGCGCCTACGACCCACATCCCCGACCAGAACGACGAGCACGTCTTCACCACCCGCGACCAGCTGCTGGTCAACTTCACCGACGACCTCGACGTCAATTTCATCGCCGACTACAGCCGCCGCCGTGACCACTGCTGCGTGGCCGTGGACTACCAGAACGGCTCACCGGCCACCGTGCAGAACGAAGTGTTCCCGGGCACGGTGCCCAATCCGGTCAGCCCCCGAAACAACACCGCCTTCCTGAACCGCTCGACGCTCGACCTGATCACCGACCAGGGGATCTCGGCGGAGGGCCACTGGAAGACGCCCTGGCTGGGCAATGCGGTGCTGACCTCCATCACCGCCTATCGGGACTCGAAGGAAAACACCGGCGGCGATACCGACGGGACCCTGGCCGACATCATCGACACCAACCCGGCGACCAACTTCACGCGCTTCCGGCAATTTTCCGAGGAGCTGCAGTACCGCGGCTCCACCGCGCGGCTGAACTGGCAGGTGGGCTTCTTCTATTCCCACGAGCTCCTCGACAACGGCGTGTTCCTGCAGAACGGCCCGGCGCTAGGCCCCTATCTGAACGTCCTCAGCGCCGGAGCGCTGCCGGCCAACGGCTTCCCAGCCGGAGAAGGCGCGATGGATACCTTCCACCAGCGTGAGCACTCCGAAGCGATCTACACCCAGGAGGAGTTCAAGCTCACCGACCAGCTCTCGTTGATCGGGGGGCTGCGCTACACCTGGGAGCACAAGGATCTCAATTCCGAATACGCCAACAATGACACGGCCAACACCTGTGCGAACGTCCTGCAGGCGGCCACCGGCAGCCCGACGCCGATCCCGTTCTCGGCCTTCGGCAACTTCTCCAAGGCGATCTTCGGCACCGCCTGCCTGGTGAACCCGGCGTTCAAGGGACTGAACACCACCCAAAGCCTCGATGAAGGCGCGCTCACCGGCACGGCCAAGCTGCAATACAAATTCAATGACGAGGCCATGGTCTACGGGTCCTACTCGCGGGGCAATCTGGTCGGCGGCTTCAACCTGGCCGAGGTGACCACCCCGTTCGGCCCGGGCGGGGCGCCCAACACCTCGCTGGCGCCGCAGACCGACACCTCGTTCCCGGCGGAAAACGTCAACGCCTATGAGCTGGGGGCCAAGACCCAGTGGCTCGACCGGCGTCTGGCGTTGAACGCGGCGTTGTTCTTCCAGAGCTATCGCGACCACCAGCTGAACGCCTTCACCGGCACGCAATTCGTGGAGTTCACCATCCCCGAAGCCCAGACCGGCGGCGCCGAACTCGAAGGCGCCTTCGCCGTCACCCCGGACCTCACCCTGAACGGCGGAGTGACCTACGCCGAAACCACCTACCCCAGCGACGCCAAGAACAAGGCCGTCCTGCAGGCGCCTGGCAGCGAACTCTTCCTGCTCCCGGGCAGCCGCCTCTCCTACGCGCCCCTGTGGTCCATCACCCTGGGCGGCAGCTACAAGCATCCGGTGACCGAGGGGTGGGACGGCTTCGTCAACGTCGACGCCAAATACAGCTCCAGCTACCAGATCGGCTCCGACGAGGACCCGAACAAGAACCAGCCGGGCTTTGCCTTGGTGAACGGGTCCGTGGGCGTCACCACCCACGACAAGCGGCTGGAGTTCAGCGTCTGGGGGACCAACCTGTTCAACCAGTTCTACAAGCAGACGGCCTTCGACGGGGTGCTGCAGACCTTCTCGACGCCGCCGGCCGCCAACCCGGGGATGAACAACTACTACGCCTTCCCCGGTGAGCCGCGGTTCTACGGCGCCACGTTCAAAGTCCGCTTCGAATAGCGGCCAGGGCGGTCCGGCGCGCGCCGGACCGCCCTCTTCGGCCCTCGTCCCAACCGTCACCTGCGCAAGCCGCCCACGGCTTGCTTCCATCTCCTGGAGTTTCGATGCGAAAGATCCTTCTTGCCGCCCTGGCCCTGGGGCTCGGCGCCGCCGGCCTTGCCGGCTCCGCCCTCGCCCAATCCGCGCCACCGGCCGGAGCCGTGCGCCCTGCGCCGCCCGCGGCGGGGGTTGTCGTCGGCTTCAACGACAAGACCCTGACGGTGAAAGACGCCCATGGCATGGTCACGACCTATGCCGTCGCCGACGACGCGCGGGTCCTGCGGCTGCGCAAGATCGACCCCAGCGCGATCAAGCCCGGCAGCTTCGTGGCCACCGCCAATGTGAACCAGCCCGACGGCAGCGGCGTGTCGACGGAGTTCCGGGTGTTCGCGCCGGCCCTCAAAGGCCTCGGCGAAGGCCACTTCCCCATGGCTGGCGAGGCGCCGGGGACCATGATGACCAACGGCACCGTCACGGCCGAGGTCGCCTCGACGCCCCGCGGGCGAGAGATGGACGTCATCTACAGCGGCATCGGCGGCCAAGGCGTTCGTCACCTCGTGCTGCCGGCGAACGTGGCGATCCGCGAGATGAGCCTGGTCGATCGCACCCAGGTCAAGGCCGGCATCGCCGTCGAGGTCCGCGCCGCACGCGGCCCCGACGGCCTGCTCATGGCGCGCGCCATCCTGGTCGGTGAAAACGGCCAGCCGCCGGCGTCCTGAGTGATCCGGACGGCGCCGGTCCAATGTGAGGGTCGACGCCGGTGGAGGTGACGGCCCCGAGACCCGGCGGGTCCGCCGCCGGGTTCGCCATGATGTGCCTGGGCATGTTCATGGCCGTCCTCGACGTGCAGGTGGTGGCGACGTCGATCCCCACCATAGAGCAAGCGCTGCAGGCGCCTGCGGACCGCATCTCCTGGATCCAGACCGCCTATCTGATCGCCGAGGTGATCGCGATCCCGCTGACCGGCTGGCTGACGCGGATGCTGTCCATGCGTTGGCTGTTTGTCGCAGCCATCGCGATCTTCACCCTCAGTTCGGCCGGCTGCGCCCTCAGCCGCGATCTCCCCGGCCTGATGGGCTGGCGGGTCGTGCAGGGGCTCGCCGCCGGGACCCTCATCCCCTCGGTGTTCTCCGCGGTCTTCCTGCTGTTCCCTAAGCGGCGCCAGGCGCTGGCGACCACCGTGGCCGGCGTCCTGGCGGTGCTGGCCCCCACAGTCGGGCCGATCGTCGGCGGCTGGATCACCGAGACCTACAGCTGGCATTGGCTGTTCCTGATCAACCTCGCGCCCGGCGCCGTGGCCGCGGTCTTCGCCGCGGCGCTGCTGCCGCGCGAGGCGGCGCGGTGGAGGGAGGCGCGGTCGCTGGACTGGCTGTCGCTGGCGCTGATGGCCCTGGCGCTGGCGGCCCTCGAGATCGCGCTCAAGGAGGCGCCGCGGCGGGGTTGGCTCTCACCGGCGATCCTGGGGATGGCGGCCACCACCGTGGGCGCCGGCGCAGCCTTCGGCGTCCGCACCCTCAAGGCGCGCCATCCGCTGGTCGATCTGCGCGCCTTCGCCAACCGCGACTTCAGCCTCGGTTGCCTGCTGAGCTTCATCCTTGGCGGCGGGCTGTTCGGGTCGGTCTATCTGATGCCGGTCTTCCTGGGGGCGGTGCGCGGCTATGGCGCGCTGGCCACCGGCGAGGTCATGCTGGCGACCGGGCTCGCGCAGCTGGCCACCGCCCCGCTCGCCGTCGCACTCGAACGGCGGACCAGCCCCCGAGCCCTGAGCGCCTTCGGCTTTGCCCTCTTCGCCCTCGGTCTGGGAATGAGCACGCGCGAAACGATCCACACCGGCTTCGCGGAGATGCTGTGGCCGCAGATCGTGCGCGGCGTGGCGATCATGTTCTGCCTGCTGCCGCCGACCCGGATGGCCCTGGGCCATTTGGCGGAGGACTCCATCGCCGACGCCAGCGGCCTCTTCAATCTGATGCGCAATCTGGGCGGCGCCATCGGTCTGGCGCTCATCGATACGGTGCTCTATGGGCGCGCGCCGCATCACGCCCGGGCGATCGGAACACAACTGCGGGCCGGTGATATCGACACCGCCAAGGCCGTCGGCATTCCGCTCAAGCTGTTCGCGCTGCGCGTATCCGGCCCGATCGATTCAGCGACGCGCGCGATGCTGCAGCCGATGATCTCGCGACTGGCGTTTGCGCGCGCCGCCAACGAGGCCTGGGCGATGCTCGCCCTGCTCACGGCCGGCGCGCTGGTCGGCCTCGCGCTCGCGGCGCCGCCACGCCGCGAGCGCCGCCGCTCAGGCGGCGACCAGCCTTGCGTCCTGCCTATACCGCCCCTTCGGCCGTCGCCGCGGCGAACGCGCGAAGGCGCGTGGCGATGACCTCGCCCACCGCCTCGACCGCGGCGCGCCGCGGAAAGTGCCGGCGCCAGACGATCCGCACCGTGCGCCCCGAGCGCGTCGCCAGCGGCCGCAGCGAAAGGCCCGCATCCTGGGCCGCCCCGGCCGCGAGGCCCGGGATCAAGGTCGTCCCATAGCCGGCCGCCACCATGTTGAGCAGAGTCGAGAGGCTCGATGCCCGCAGGGCGCCGCTCAGCGCCGCGCTGTTGCCGCAGGCGGCCAATGTCTGGTCGCGAAGACAATTCCCATCGGCCAGGACCAGGATGTCGCCGGCCAGGTCCGCCTCCGCCACCACCGCGCGCCCGGCGAGGGCGTGATCGGGGGGCAGCGCCGCGATGAACGGCTCGGCGAACAGCGGCAGGCTCGCCAGGTCCGGCCCGTCCACCTCGGTCGCCAGCAGGGCGGCGTCCAGCTCGTGGCCGCGCAGCCGCTCGAGCAGCGCCAGGGTCTGGTCCTCCCACGGCTCGATCTCCAGCGCGGGCAGGGCCGCGCGTAAGGGCGCGAAGACCAGCGGCAGCAGATAGGGGCCAAGGGTCGGGATGACGCCGAGCCGAAAGCGCCCCGAAAGCGGATCGCGCAGGTCGCGCGCGACGCCGAGCATCGCCTCCGTTTCCGCCACCGCGGCCCGGGCATGGCCGATCAGCCTCTCGCAGGCGGCCGTGGGCGCCACGGTCTTGCTCGTGCGCTCGAAGAGCGCGACGCCAAGCAGGTCCTCCAGCTTGCGGATCTGCACGGAGAGCGTCGGCTGGCTGACGCCGCAGGCCTTCGCCGCACGGCCGAAATGCTCGTGCTCGGCGACGGCCAGCAGGTAGCGAAGGTCTCGAAGGTTCATCTGCTCAGCTCACGGACATCATAGGTAACACCTATCACCCTCATTGATCCATCGTGCTTCCGTTTATCGCACAGATGCCGCAAAAATCGCCATCCCCGGGCCTGAAGGACATCGCAAAGCACCCCCGCCTCGCCGCCAGCGCCGCCGCCTCGTCGGGCGAGGCGCCCTTCCCGCCCGAACCCTCAACCCAACCCGGCAAGATCGGAGACCAACATGGATGGCGACAATATCGTCGAACCCACGAGCCAATGCCCGCTGAAGCATGGCGTGCGCTTCCACACGAGCTTCGGGGGTCGGTCCAACCGCGACTGGTGGCCCAATCAGCTGAACCTCAGCATCCTTCACCAGCACTCGGCGGCGTCGAGCCCGATGCCGCCCGCCTTCAGCTACGCCAAGGCGCTCGAGACGCTCGACGTCGAAGCCCTGAAGGCCGACCTGCGGGCGCTGATGACCGACTCGCAGACCTGGTGGCCGGCCGACTATGGCCACTACGGTCCGTTCTTCGTGCGGATGGCCTGGCACAGCGCCGGCACCTATCGCATCGGCGACGGCCGCGGCGGCGCAGGCTCCGGCACGCAGCGTTTCGCCCCGCTGAACAGCTGGCCGGACAACGGCAACCTGGACAAGGCGCGCCGGCTGATCTGGCCGATCAAGCAGAAGTACGGCAACAAAATCTCCTGGGCTGACCTGATGATTCTGGCCGCCGACGTCGGCATGGAGACCATGGGCTTCAAGACGTTCGGCTTCGGCTTCGGCCGCGAAGATGTCTGGGCGCCGGAGGAAGACATCCACTGGGGTGTCGAGGACACCTGGCTGGGCGACGCGCGCTACAAGGGCGACCGCCAGCTCGACAAGCCGCTGGGCGCCGTCCAGATGGGTCTGATCTACGTCAACCCGGAGGGCCCCAACGGCACGCCGGACCCCCTCGCCTCGGCGCGCGACATCCGCGAGACCTTCGGCCGGATGGCCATGAACGACGAGGAGACCGTCGCCCTCATCGCCGGCGGCCACACCTTCGGCAAGGCGCACGGCGCCGGCGACGCGGCCCAGGTCGGTGTTGAACCGGAAGCGGCCGGAATCCTGGAGCAGGGCTTTGGCTGGAAGAACAGCTTCGAGAGCGGCAAGGGCGTCCACACCATCACCAGCGGCCTCGAAGGCGCCTGGACCCCCAACCCGATCCAGTGGGACAACGGCTACTTCGACACCCTGTTCGGCCATGACTGGGAGCTGACCAAGAGCCCGGCGGGCGCCAACCAGTGGACGCCGAAGGACCCGGCCGCGAAGACCCTCGTGCCGGACGCTCACGATCCGTCGCGGCGGCATGCGCCGATGATGGCCACGACGGACCTCGCCCTGAAGCTGGATCCGATCTACGGGCCGATCGCCAAGCGCTTCCACGAGAACCCGGACCAGTTCGCCGACGCGTTTGCGCGGGCCTGGTTCAAGCTCACCCACCGCGACATGGGCCCCTTGGCCCGCTACCGCGGCCCCCTCGTGCCGAAGGAAGAGCTGATCTGGCAGGACCCGCTGCCGGCCGTGGATCACCCGCTGATCGACGCCCAGGACATCGCCGCCCTGAAGGGCCAGATCCTGGCGTCGGGCCTGACGGTGTCGCAACTGGTCTCGACCGCCTGGGCCTCAGCCGCGACCTTCCGGGGCTCGGACAAGCGCGGCGGCGCGAACGGCGCGCGCATCCGCCTGGCGCCGCAGAAGGACTGGGCCGTCAACCAGCCCGCCCAGCTCGCCACCGTGCTGGCTGCGCTTGAAGGCGTCCGCACCGCGTTCAATGCGGCCCAGTCCGGCGGCAAGATGGTGTCGCTGGCCGACCTGATCGTGCTGGGCGGCTCCGCGGCCGTCGAAGAGGCCGCTCGGGCGGCGGGGCACGCGGTGCAGGTTCCGTTCACGCCGGGCCGCACTGACGCCTCCCAGGCGCAGACGGACGTTGCGTCGTTCGCCGTGCTCGAACCGACCGCCGACGGTTTCCGCAACCACCTCAGCGGCGAGCAGGTCCTGACCGCCGAGGAGCTGCTGCTCGACCGGGCGCAACTGCTGACGCTGAGCGCGCCGGAAATGACCGTGCTGGTCGGCGGCCTGCGGGCGCTGAACGCCAACACCGGCCAATCCCCGCACGGCGTCTTCACCCAGCGTCCGGGAACCCTGACCAACGACTTCTTCGTCAACCTGCTCGACATGGGCACGGCCTGGACCGCGACCTCCGACGAAGAGACCGAGTTCGAGGGCCGCGACCGGGCGACCGGCGACCTCAAGTGGACCGCCACCCGCGTCGACCTGGTCTTCGGCTCCAACTCGCAGCTCCGCGCCCTGGCCGAGGCCTATGCCCAGTCCGACGCGCAAGGGGCGTTCGTGCAGGCGTTCGCGGCGGCGTGGACGAAGGTCATGAACCTGGACCGCTTCGAGCTCGCCTGATGACGGCCTAGGGGCGTCCGGACGCAGCCCGACCGCCGCTGCGTCCGGACGTCTCGACAGGGATGGACATTGGGGACTGCGATCGCATGCCAAGGGTCGAGGACATGGCGCTCCGGGAGGAATTGCAGCGTGCCGGCCTGCCGGCTCCACGAGCGCTGGTTCGTCTCCTCGCCCTCTTGCGCGATTCGCCGGAGACCCACCTGCGCCTGGCCGATGTGATGCGGCTGGCCGCTCAGAACGAACTCCCCACGGGGCAACTTGGGCTCGCCCGCCAGTTGGAGTCGCTCGCAGACCACGGACTGCTCGGACGGTTGCCGACCACCGAGGCGGAAGCGGTCTTCGACACCGTGCCCGAGGCGCATGCGCACCTCATCTATGAGGAGGACGCGCAGGTCGTCGACCTCCACGTCTCGCCAGAGACCTTACTGGCGATCCTGCGTCATGCGCTCGCCGCGTGGCCCGGCGAGGTGGCGGTCCTGGCCCGTCTCCCCGCGAGGGCCGCAGGGTCGGACGCAAGCGTGGACCGCACCGCTGCGGACGGCGGCTTCCACAGGCCGTCAGGCCAAGGCTTTCCACGCTGAGACGGCGACGGCCCGCTATCCGCGCCGTGCCGGGTCCGGGACGATCGGCTCGGCCTTCCGGATGACGGCGTCGAGGCGATCGCGCAGTTGGCGGCCGCAAGGCGTCAGGCGAATGACATAGCTGCGGCCGTCGCGCGGGTTCGCATGCGCGCGCAGCAGGGACCGGGGCGAGTCGGTCTCCAGCATGCCGAGTTCACGCAGGCACCGGGAAGCGGACGATTGGCTCATCCCGGAGATGTCGGTGAGCTCCTGAACGTTCAGCCCCTCGTTCTCGCAGACGTAGAGGAAGGCCATGATGTGAAAGACGCCGACGCCTTGGTCCCATTCCCGCAGCAGCAGGATCGCCTGCAACAGGGCGTCTCGCGTTCGGCGCATGTCCCCCTACTCGTCATACTGATGCAGGGCGCCGGTCGCGAACCTTCGGCCCGCTGTCGGCGATGGCTGGGATTTGATGCGCTGGCGCCGCTCGCGAACGGTCAGGGTGGCGTCGGGGTAGCGGGCGCGGATCAGGTCCAGGAACTCTTCAAGCTGTCGTTGGTGCTCGCCGGCTTCGACGAAGTCACGGACCTGCAGCGGGACAGAAATCTCAGCAGCAAGCTTCATACTCGATCCTCAGGACACCGGGAGGTGGGGCGCGTGCGGAGGACGCCGATGGCCGCTGCGCTCGCGCCGGCCGCGCGCAGAGCGGCGGCGAGGCGCGGACGAGCGGTTGGGCGATCATCCCCAGCAAGAGCGGGGTGGCAGTCATTTGACCCCCGGCGCGCGGTGTTTATTCCTGAAAACGGCGACGAGTTTGCTTTTGTCCGGCGGACGCCGAACGGCTGCGGCGATCAAGGCGCTTTGAACGGAGCTCGCGAGGTCCAGGGCAGCATTCTGCGAAACACGCCGTCCCGAAGCCCAAATTCGTGGAACAGAGCCGCGCCGATATGCAGGCCAAGGAGCGCCAGCAGCGCCGCGGCGCCGACCTCGTGGGCGGCGTGGAAGCCGTGGGCGACGGCCCTGACCGGGGAGAGCATCGCCGGGGCGCGCCAGCCGAACAGCGCGAACGGCCGGCCGCGAAACAGGGTGTCGGCCAGGCCGGTCAGGGGCTGGAACAGCAGGACGGCATAGAGGCCGAGCTCGTTCAGCTTCGCGATCTGTTGCTGGCGATGCGACATGCTCGCCGGAAAGGGCGGCAGATCGGCGAAATGGCGCCGCCACATCAGCCGGGCCAGGACGACCCACCAGATCAGCAGGCCCAGGGACCGATGCGCGGTGAGCGCCACCATGGCTCCAGGGCCCCCCTGTCCGACCAGCCAGGCCGTGGTGAGCTGGCCCGCGACCAGACCCGCGGTGACCCAGTGCAAAGCGATGCTGACGTGGTCGAAGCGGCCGGCCGGCTCCCGCGTGCGGGACCGTTCGTTCGCCGGCCTGCGGTCTTTCTCGTTGGAGCTCAATAGTAGTCCGCCAGCGTAAGCTTGCGGGTCGACCCATCGGCGAGGCTCAGCGTCACCTCGGTTCCCGGCGCGCCTTCCGACCAGCGCGCCAAGGGTGAGCCGACGTAGCCGGGGCCGATCTTCTGGCCGTCGATCGCGACGATCTCGACGCCCTCCTTCCAGCCGGCCCAGGCCGCCGGACTGCCCGGCGCGACCTGCTCCACCTTCAGGCGATCGCCGTTCTGACTGACCACGAGTCCGGACCGGCGCTTCGGGAACGGCTCCGCCATGGCGCTGGCGTTGGGGGTGAGCCAGATGGCGTTGTGCGCATAGTCGGTGACCAGCCGAAAGCGCCTGAACACCGGCAATCCGATATTGCCCCCGGCGCGGTCGGAGCTGAGCGCGTCATTCCCCGCGTCGGGGAACGCCGCGGGGACGCTTGCCAACTGCACGCCGCCCAGGGCGATGGAGCTGACCGTGGCCATCTTGTCCGGCTTGGCGCCGCCGACACCGCTGGTCAGGGTAAGCGACTGAGGCTTGCCGTCGAGAAGATGGGCGCTGTCGCGATAGGCGCCGTAGACGATCAGCGGCGAGCCGTTGCCCAGATCGAAATCGAACGGCACGGGCGCCGCGCCCTCCACGGAGACGGGGATGGTGTGATTGTCGCCATGCTTGCCAAGCGTCAGGCGCACGGCGCCGGGTGGGCCGGAAAAGCCGGTTGGGTCGCGAAAGGCGATCTTGCGGCGCTGGAAGTCGATATCGACCACCAGATCGTTCAGCACCTCCTTGCCCAGGATCAGCGGCAAGGGGCGGCCCATGCTGTAGGCGACGCCGGACAGGTCCATCAGGCCCGCGGTGATGTGGCTGAGCGTGAGGCCGCCCAGCTTGATCTCGATATTCGGCGCGAGCTGCATGGTGCTGGAGCCGCCGACGCCCATAACGCCCACGGAGCCGCCGGCCTTGATTCCGGCCTGTTTGGCGAAGCTGCTGTCCAGGGCCGTGATCCCCGCGCCGCTGTCGAGGAGGAGTTCGACCGGGCGGCCTTCGACCGTCGCCGGGATAAAGATCCGCTCGTTCTCGTAGAGCTCGAAATCCATCCAGCCCGTCGAGTCCCGCCCGTCGGCGAAGCGCCAGATCCGCGCCGACGCCGGGCGTGCGAACAGGCTCGCCGGCAAGGGCGCATTCAGCTGGATGCTGCTCGCCTGAAAGTCCTGGTCGTCCGCGGGGTTCGGCCCCCGGTCGTGCTCGGCGAAGGGCATGCGGACACCGGAGACGCGGCGCCAGTCGTCGAATTGCGCAAAGCGGGTTTTCTGGTCCTCGGTGATGCGCTCGCCCAGCAGTTCGCCCGTCCTTGGATCGATGAACAGGTCGTAGGTGTCGGGACCGCCGAAGCTGACCCGGACGACCCCCCAGGTGCGGCCGTTGCGCTGTTCGGAGGGCAGGAGGGTGTAGCTCTCACCGGCGTCGGCCTGAACGCCCTTGGCGAACGCCAGGGCCGCGGTGCGGCGATCGCTCTCACCCAGGTCGCCGATGTCTTCGATCTGACCGCTCGTGTTCCGCGTCCATTGCACCTCGGAGGTCACCGCCTCGTCATAGGTGATGAAATCGAGCTTGCTGTGCTGGCGAAACCGCCCATCGCTCGCGAACCACTGGTCGAAGTCCCCGCCTTGCCCGCCGAACCGAATTCGCCCGTGCGCGTGGAAGGTCTGCAGGGCCTCGAAGGCGGGGCCGCCGCGCCAGGCGAGGTACTTCGCGATGAGGGTCTGGACGTCGTCCGCTCTGGCGGGCGAACCGGCCGCGATCAGGAGCGCGGCAAGCGCGATTTTGCCGATCATGCGATGGTCCTTGGCGGAAGAATCTGTGTTGGGCGGCTCTTGTTCGGCGCCGGCGAATTCGGCCGCCGGACGGTCAGGCGCCCCGTGCGGAGCTGACCCACGCCCCGTCGGCGGCGACCTTCTGGGCGAGGTGTGGCCAGCGGCTGCTCGCCGCGACTATCCCGCCGGCGGACGGTCGTATTCGCTGTTCAACGCCGTGAGCATCGGGCTGTTGAGCTTGGCGACGGCGTCGGCGACGCTCCCGCTGATGCAGCTGTCATAGTACCCCGCGAAATCCAGATTCCGGTGCACGACGGCACAGACATTCGTGGCGGCGTGGCGGAGGCGTTGGAGCAGCACCTGGGCGCCGGCGGGGTCAGACAGGTTCAGGTCCGCAAAATAGACCTTGATCGAGGCGCCACGCTCCGCCCCGGATACAGGCTCGGCGTAGGCCGGCTGGGCGGCGGCGAAGCCCAGAGCCGACAGGGCGATCAGGGCGACGAAAGTTGATCTGGCATTCATGATTTGGGTCTCGGCGGGTGTGACTGTGACGCTTGGCCGGATCGCTTTGGCGGGCATCGCGAGGCTCGGTCGGGCGTGACGAGGCGTGGAACGGGGCGGCGGAATTGACTGCCGCTTTAGAGGACCCTGAGGACCGCCATTCTATTCCCGACCGCAGGCCGCGGGCCCGGCGCCAGCGGACGGCCTTTGGGATGTTGTTCGGACTCCTACCGGCGCTCAGCGGTTCCGGGGCGCTTGGCCCAGGCCCGGTCCATCGGTCTCAGCGGGCCTTCATCGCGCCAAACCCGCCGTTCGTCTGTCGGCCGCGCGGCACGACCCGAAGCCCGTATGCTGCACCGGACAGGACGATCTTGGGAGGCAGCATCATGTGTAACGCGCATCGTCGGCGGTTTTTGAGCACCAGTCTGGGCCTGGGCGGCATCGGCCTGATGCTTGCGGCGGGTCCAAGCCTGGCGCGACAGGGTCAGGCCCCGGCTCAGCCGGGTCAGAAATGGATCTGTCCGCCGTGTGGCTGTCCGTCCGACGGCAAGGACTTCGACCAAGAGGGTGTCTGCCCGTCCTGCTCGATGCCCTTGATCCGCAAACCGGCCGCCCCGGATCCCGCCCGGAATCCTGAGCCCCCGCCAGGACGGCTGTGACCTTAGGCGCTATGCTGCAACCATGACCACGCCCGCGCCGTCGGGAAGCCCGCAGCTGCTGAATGAACCGCTGCCGCGGGATGTCGAGGCGGGCGGACTGGCGCGGTTTGCGCTTTACCAGCGATATCCGGCCTTCACCTGGCCGTGGTTCCTGCGCCGGGCCGCGGTGTTCTGGCCCTTCGCGGTCGCCTGGGGCCTGTTCCAAGGGGTGTGGCACGCCTCGTCCATGACCAGCTGGCAGGACGCCCTGCCGCTCGGCCTCCGCGCAGCTGGCGGAAATCTCGTCGAGGTCAGCGCCGGGCCGCTCCTGGCCATGGCCGTGCGCTACCGCCGTCTGCCCTATCCGGCCGAGCGGATCCTGGTGGTCGTGGCGGTGATCGTGGGCCTGCTCATCGCGTCCGCCGCGGGGACCGCGGTCGCCCACTATCACGCCATGCTGATGGCCCGGCACATGGGCATGTCGATGTCCGAGCCGGCGGCGGTGACGAACCTCTCCCGGATGCTGGGCGTGGCGATGGGCCGGCTGCCCCGGTGGATCGGTCTGTTCCTGATCGGCGGGGGGCCGGAGCTGTTGTCCTATATCACCGAGCGTCGGCGTCTGGCGGAGCGGCAGAGGCGGCGTGACGTCGACGCGCTGCGCCGGGACATGGCCGACGCCGATTTGAAGATGGCCGTGCTCCAGGCCCAGATCGAACCGCACTTCCTGTTCAACACCCTGGCCTCGGTGAGTTCGCTGATCGCCACCTCGCCCGACCGCGCCGTCTCGACCATCGACGCCCTGTCCGACTACCTGCGCTCGACTCTGCCGAAGCTGCGGCGGGAGGGCGGGCTGGAGAGCGCCACGCTCGGCCACCAGGTCAGCATCTGCGAGCAGTATCTGGAGCTGATGAGTATCCGCATGGGAGGCCGGATCACCGTTGAGATCGATGCGCCACCGGAGCTGGCTGACGCGCCGTTCCCGCCCTTGCTGCTGATCTCGCTGGTCGAGAATGCGGTCAAGCACGGCCTTGAGCCCAAGGCCGGCCCGGGCGTCATCGCCATCCGCGGAAGGGTGCGGCGGGACGCGGACGAGACCCGCCTGGAGGTCAGCGTCGAGGACGATGGCGTGGGGTTGCGCGACGACTCGGGCGCGGGCGTGGGCCTGGCCAATGTCCACGCCCAGCTGCAGCACCGCTTCGGGCCGCGGGCCAGGCTGGAGGTCGCCGGGCGTGACGGCGGCGGCGTCTGCGCGCGGATCACCGTCCCCTGGGAGCCCGCATGACCGGCCCCACCGCCATCATTGCGGAAGACGAGGCGCCGCAACGCGAACAGCTGAAGACCCTTTTGGGCGCGCTCTGGCCGCAACTGCGGGTCCTGGCCGAGTGCGCCGACGGCCGCTCGGCCATCGAGGCGATGGCCCGCCTCAACCCCGACGTCGCTTTCCTGGATATCCGGCTGCCCGGCGCGGACGGCCTGCAGGTCGCCCGCGCGGCCGGGAACCACACTCGCGTCGTGCTGATCACCGCCTATGACGAATTCGCTGTCCAGGCGTTCGAGGACGGCGCGGTCGACTATCTGCTGAAACCCGTGAAACGCGACCGGCTGGCCCTGGCCGTCAGCCGGCTGCAGATGCAACTGGCGGCGGGCGAGCCGAGCCGCCTGCCCGCGACCCTCGCCCGGCTGGAAAGCCTGTTGGACAGGCCCCGGCCGATTAAATGGATCACCGCCAGCGTAGGGACCGCCGTGCGCATCCTGCCGGTGGACGACGTCCACTTCTTTCAGGCGCACGACAAATACACCCGCGTGGTCACCGCCAGCGACGACGCTCACATCCGCACCCCGCTGAAGGAGCTGATCGGCCAGCTCGACCCCGACCAGTTCTGGCAGGTGCATCGCGGCGCCATCGTGCGGCTCTCGGCCATCAAGCTGGTCAAGCGGGATGAAGACGGCAGGCTGGTGCTGCACCTCCACGGCCGCGTTGAGACCCTGCCCGTGTCCCAGACCTTCGCGGCGCGGTTCAAAAGCCTCTAGCGCGCCGCGGCTCATCGGCGATTCCGGGACCTTCATCGCAAAGCTTGCGGGGCTCGTCGCACCGCCTCCGCCGCCCAACGCGGACCCCTAGGATCACCTCAACAGCGACGAAGAGGTTCCTCATGCCCATCAACCACCGCCTGATCGCCGTCACGGCTCTCGGCCTGATGCTGGCGGCCGCCGCGCCGCAAGCCGCCTCGGCCCAGAGCGGTTCCACCCGCGCCAAGATGCTGGTTTCGGCCGATTGGCTGAAGGCCCATCAAGCCGACAAGGGGCTGGTTGTCCTCTATGTCGGCGATCGCAAGGACTATGACGCAGGGCATATTCCCGGCGCCGAATATGGGTCGCTGATGAGCTGGTCGCGGCCCTCGTCCGGACCCGACGCCCTGACGCTGGAACTGCCGGACGCCTCCGACCTGCGCGCCAAGCTGCAGGGCCTGGGGATTTCCGACCGCTCTCGGGTCATCGTCTACGCCGGCCGCTACGACACCCAGTCGGCGACGCGGATCCTCTTCACCCTGGAGGCGGCCGGCCTGGGCGATCGCGCGGCGCTGCTCGACGGGGGCATGACCGAATGGCAGCGCCTGGGCTATCCGACCAGCACCGCCGAGCCCAAGGTGACGCCGGGCGTGCTCGCCCCCCTCAAGTACAAGACCCGCGTGGTCGACGCCGCCTTCGTCCAGTCTCACGCCACGGCGCCCGGCTACAAGCTCATCGATGCCCGGGCTCCGGCCTTCTACGACGGCGTGATGGGCATGAACGGGTTGAAGGGCCACGTGCCGGGCGCGGCCAGCCTGCCGTTCTCCTCGGTCACCGGCGCCGACCAGAAGCTCAAGTCCGCCGACGACCTGGCGGCGGCGTTCAAGGCCGCCGGTGTCAAGCCGGGCGACCACGTCGTCGCCTATTGCCACGTGGGCCAGCAGGCCACCGCCGTGATCTTCGCCGCCCGCTCGCTGGGCATCGACGCCGTGCTCTATGACGGCTCGTTCGAGGACTGGTCGCGGCGCAAGCTGCCGGTCGAGGCGACCGCCGCGCCGGCCGCCAAATGACCTCCGCCCGACCCTACGCCAGCCCCTATGTCGCGGGCGTCGCCCTCGGCCTCGTCCTGCTGGCGGCCTATGCCTTGACCGGCCAGGGTTTGGGCGCGTCCGGCGCCTTCGCCAATGCGGCCAGCGGTCTGGTCGCCGCCGTGGCGCCCGCCCAGGCGGCGAAGAACAGCTATTTCCAGAGCTACCTTGGGGCCGGCGCGCCCTGGTCGGCCTGGATCGTCTTGGAGATCGCAGGCGTGATCGTGGGCGGCGCGGTCTCGGCTCGCCTGGCCGGACGGTTCGCGACGCGGATCGAGACGGGTCCCCGTCTCAGCAAGCCCACGCGCCTGGCGACGGCGACAGCGGGCGGCATGATCATGGGACTAGGCGCCGTCCTGGCGCGCGGCTGCACCAGCGGCCAGGCCCTGTCGGGCGGCGCCCTGCTCAGCGTCGGCAGCTGGGCCTTCATGATCGCCGTGTTCATCGCCGGCTATGCGGCCGCCCCCTTGTGCCGGAGGCTGTGGCGATGAGCTTCACGCAAAGCCTGCCGGTCGCCTTCGCCATCGGCGCGGCGTTCGGCTTCACCCTCGAAAAGGCCGGGCTCGGGGACGCCAAGAAGCTGGCCGGCCAGTTCTATTTGAAGGACTTCACGGTCCTGAAGGTGATGTTCAGCGCGATCGTCACCGCCATGCTGGGCGCCTTCTGGCTCAGCCGGCTGGGGGTGATCGACCTCGCCGCCCTCTATGTGCCGGAGACCTTCCTGGCGCCGCAGATCGTCGGCGGGCTGATCTTCGGCGGCGGGTTCGTCCTCGCCGGGCTCTGCCCCGGCACCTCCTGCGTCGCCGCCGCCAGCGGCCGGGGCGATGGGCTCGCGACAGTCGGCGGGCTGCTGGCCGGCGTGCTGCTCACCGGCCTGGCGATGCCGTTGATCGGCGGTTTCTACGCCAGCACCGCCTACGGCGCCTTCACCCTGCCGCAGCTGACCGGCGCGCCCTATGGCGCGGTGGTCGCCGCCATCGTGCTGATCGCCCTGGCGGTCTTCGCCGGCGTCGAGCGTCTGGAGCGACGCGTGTGAGCCTGAACCGCAATCTCGGCCTGTGCGCCCTGGCCCTGGGCGCCGCCGCACCCTTCGCCGGCAGTCCCTATGCCGCCACGTCCGCGGACCAGGTGGACCGCCTGGCCAAGGAGATCGCCCACGGCGACGATCACGTCTCCGCCCTGCAACTGGCCGCCTGGATCAGGGCGCGGAAGCCGGGTTTGCGGGTGGTCGATGTCCGCTCGCCTCAGGAGTTCGCCGACTTCAGCCTGCCGGGCGCCGAGAACCTTCCGCTGGATCGGTTGAGCCGCGCGCGTTTCGCCCGGGGCGACACCGTGGTCCTCTATTCGGAGGGCGGCGCCCATGCTGGCCAGGCTTGGATGCTGCTGCGGATGATGGGCGTCCCCAACGCCTATTTCATCGCCGGCGGCCTGGCCGACTGGCGCGACGAGGTCATAGCGCCGAACCTGCCGGCCGGCGCGTCGCCGGAGGTCCTGCGGGCCTTCCAGCCTGTCGCCGAGCTCAGCGCCTACTTCGGGGGAACGCCCAAGATAGGCCCCGCGGGCTCGTCGCCGACGCAGATGACCGCAAGCCACGCGCCTGCGATCGGCGCCGCCGCCGACCTGGCCGCCTTGAGGCGGCGCGGATGTTAGAGGCTCTGAAACGCCCGGGGTCCGACCTGTTCGACACGCTGCGGGCGCGCGAGTTCGCGCGTCTGGACGACCAGAACCTCGCCTATCTCGACTACGCCGCCGCCGGCCTCTACGGCGCCTCCCAGGCCCGGCGCTACGCCGAGCAGTTGCAGGAGGGGATTTTCGGCAATCCCCACTCCCAACATGGTCCCTCCCAGGCCAGCGAGCGCGCCCTGGTTCAGGCGCGATCGGCCGCATTGGATTTCTTCGACGCCGACCCGGCGATCTACGAGGTCTGCTTCACCGCCAACACCAGCGCCGCCATAAAGCTGGTGGGGGAGAGCTACCCGTTCTCTCCGCGCCGGGGCTTGGTGCTGTCCGCCGACAACCACAACTCCGTCAACGGCGTGCGGGAATATGCCCGCTCGAGCGGCGCGGCCGTGGCGGTCTTGCCGCTCGACGAGGACTTGCGGCTGTTCGAGCCCCAGGCCGGCCTTCGGAAGGTCGCCAGGAATGGCCGGGGCCTGCTCGCCTTTCCCGCGCAGTCGAATTTCTCCGGCGTGCGTCATCCGCTGGACCTCGTGCAGGCCGCTCAAGCCCTGGGCTTCGATGTTCTGCTGGACGCCGCGGGTACGGGCGCGGCCGCCTATGTCAGCCTGCGGGACAACCCCGCCGATTTCCTCGCCTTTTCCTTCTACAAGCTGTTCGGCCTGCCCACCGGAGTCGGCGCCCTGATTGCCAAGAGAACCGCGCTGGCCAAGCTTCGCCGCCCCTGGTTCGCCGGCGGCACGGTGGACTATGTGACGGTCGAGCATGGCCGCCACCGTCTGCGCTCGGGCCCGGAGTCCTTTGAAGACGGCACGCCGAACTTCCTCGCCATCGCAGCGCTCGAAGGCGGCTTCGCCTTTCTAAATCAGGTTCCCCAGCCCGATCTCCAAGCGCGGCTGGCGACGCTGACGGAGGCCTTCCTCAGCCGCGTCCAGACTCTGTCGCACCGCGATGGCGCGCCGCTGGTGGAGATCTATGGGCCCAAGACCATGGAGGCCCGTGGCGGCGTCGTGGCCTTCAACGTCCTCGACCCAAGGGGCGGTGCGTTGCCATGTGACCTGGTGGAGCAGCGCGCTCACGCGCAGGGAATCGCGGTGCGCGGCGGGTGCTTCTGCAATCCGGGCTCCGCCGAACGCGCGTTCGGTTTCGGCCGCTACGACGTCGAGAAATCCCTGGACGACCTGGGGGATGGTTTCACGATCAAGGCTTTCCAACGCAGCCTGGGGCCTCAATCGGTCGTCGGCGCCGTCCGGCTGTCGTTGGGCCTGCCGACCAACGCCAACGACCTGGATCGCGCGATCGGCCTGGTGAATTCGTTCGCGGCCTAGCATGCGCCGGATGCCGAATTAGCCGAACCAGATCGGCCTCGCCTCCGCGGCCAAAAATGTCCAGCAGCCAGTGGAGCGAGTCTGAAGGTCCGCGGCTTGCGGCAGCTTCGCAATTGTCGTTTTGATTTTCTTGGAAAAATTGGCGCGCCCGGAACGATTCGAACGTCCGACCCTCAGATTCGTAGTCTGATGCTCTATCCAGCTGAGCTACGGGCGCGCACCGCCTGACGGCGAGGGCGCGGAACCTAGTCGCGGATCGTGCCAAGCGCAAGCCGGGGCGGCGGAGAATTTCCCGCCGCCGCCGCCGGGGTCCCACGGCGCCGCCGCGCCTAGTGCGGGATCAGGCCGCCGATACCCTGCAGGATCGCCCTGCGCCGGGCCGCCGCCGCGTCCTGCGGCGTCTGCTGCGCGGGCGGGGCCTGGGCCTGCTGGCCGTCGGTCGTCGCGCCGGGCGGGGCCTGGCCGGGATAGCCCCCGCGGCCCGCGGCCGCCGCGCGCCCGCCCATCGAGGGCATGGTCATGCCGAGCAGGCCGCCGGTGGCCGAGCGATAGCGGACCTTGACCTCCCACTGGCGGTTCCAGGGGATCTTCGGGTCCTTCGGCCGTTCGGGGTAGAC
The DNA here is from genome assembly GCF_035309685.1 of Phenylobacterium sp. GTDB lineage: Bacteria > Pseudomonadota > Alphaproteobacteria > Caulobacterales > Caulobacteraceae > Phenylobacterium. Next base: position 80,802 of record NZ_DATGEX010000014.1, on the reverse strand, counting down.
GAAATTCGCCTCCTGGCCATAGGCGACCATCTGCAGGAAGCCCTGCGGGGCGGCGTCGACCACCTCCTTGGGCACCGCGCAGCTGGTGATCTCCGGGCCCATCAGGGCGCGGGTCTCGACGCCGCGGGCGAGGTCGCCGGGCGAGAGGTAATCCGGCAGGGCGAAGCCGCCGCCGCCCGTCTCAGACGAGCTCCACAGGACCACGGTCGGGTCGCCGCCGCCGCCGCCCCGCCCGCCGGCGCCGCTGGCGCCGATCACGATGGCCGCATAGGCCCTGGCGCCGGAGACCGGGCCCCAGCCCAGCTGCGCCGGGCCGCCGGGCGTCTTGGTGTTGGTGGTCAGCACCAGCGGCCCCAGGAAGTCCTGGTTCTCGTTGAGGCTGAACTTGATCTCGGGCGAGTAGTCGCCACGGATGGTGTGGCCGCCGATCAGCGACCCGGTCCCCGGCACCGTGGTCCGCGCCTGGGCGTTGGGCCATTCGCCGTAGCTCGTGTAGCGGCGCGCCGAGGGCGGCTGCATGCGGTTCATCGCGAAGCCCTTGCTCAGCATCTCGAAGCCGGCGGGCATCTTGCCGCCCGCCATATTGGCGGGGGTCATCTGCGAGAAATCGATGACCACCGGCTGGCCGGGCTTGGCGTGCTCGCCGCAGCCCCAGAAGATCAGCATCTTGCCCTTGGGCTGCTGGTATTCCCGCGGGACCGGCGGCTCGCGCGGCTCCTCCGGCTCCGGCGCGACCACCTTGGGCGGCTCGGGCGAGACCAGCGGCAGGGTCGGGCCGACGCCCAGGACCTGCGGCGGCAGGTGCTCGGCGCTGGGCGCCGCTGTGGGCTTTTCGGAGGAGCCGAGCTGCAGGGTCAGCGAATGGTTCGCGCCGCCGCCGCCGTTCATCATCTGCATGATCGAGCTCATCGACGGACGCCCGCCGCCCGCGCCGCCGCCCGGCATGCCAAAGCCGCTCTGGGTGGCCGCGCTCATCCAGTAGACCGCCACCGGCCCGGTGACCTTCTGCGGCGGCTGGGCGCTCGCCGCCGTCGCCGCGATCCCTGCGCCCGCCAGCACGGCGAGCTTTCGGCCCATACCCACGTTAGCCTCCCATCGTTCACTGAACGGACTACGCCGAAGCTAGCAGCGCCTTGGCCCCGGCTCCAGCCGCCTATTCAGGCGCCGCAACGGTCGCTTCCCAAGACCGCGCCGCCTGACTAATGCTCCGGGCCAGAGGGGCGAGGACCCGGCTTCCACGATGCGACCCACGAGTTTCGCCGAGGCGATGGAAGTGCTGATCGCCATCCGCAACCAGCAGGTCGCGGGCAACGAGGAGGTGGTCTTCCTGAAGCACTGCCTGCGGTACGCCGCCGACAGCCGCGCCCAGTTCCTGCAGGACATGTGGGTGACCTACGAATTGCCGGGCCTGCGGGAGGGCTTCTTCGTGGAGTTCGGCGCCGCCGACGGGGTGAAGTCCTCCAACAGCTGCTACCTGGAGCGGGAGCTGGGCTGGAGCGGCATCCTGGCGGAACCGGCGCGGGTCTGGCGCGACAGGCTGCTGGCCGAGCGCCAGTGCTTCATCGACAACCGCTGCGTCTGGACGGTCAGCGGCGAGCGCCTGGTGTTCAACGAGGCCTCGGTCGCGCTCCACTCGACCATCGACGCCTTCTCCGACAGCGACGGGCACGCGCAAAGCCGCAAGGACGGCGAACGCTACGAGGTCGAGACGGTCTCGCTGAACGACCTCCTGGCCCACTGGAACGCGCCGTCGCGGATCGACTACCTCTCGATGGACACCGAAGGTTCGGAGCTGGCGATCCTGGAGGCCTTCGATTTCGGCCGCTACGACGTCCGCCTGATCAGCATCGAGCACAACCACACCGACAAGCGCCAGCCGATCTTCGATCTGCTCACCGCCAAGGGTTTCCGCCGCAAGTTCGAGCACCTGTCGAACGTCGACGACTGGTACGTGAAGACCTGAACCGGCGATCGGGCGGCGGTAGGTGCGGCGCTCGGGTTGCCGAGCGCGGGGCGGGCGTGCGAAGGCTCAGCCGCAACATTCCGTCCGGAGTTCCCCGACACGTGACCGTCTCCAAGCGTCTCCTGCCCCTTGGCCTCGCCGCCACACTGGCCGCCTCGGCCGCCGCCGTCCCTCTGCTGGTCCACGGGGCGCCGGAAAAGGGGCCCACAGCCATGGTCGCCGCCGCCGAGCCGGACGCGGTGGACGCGGGGCTGAAGGTGCTGAAGGCTGGCGGCTCGGCGGTCGACGCCGCGGTCGCGGTGCAGGCGGTGCTGGGCCTGGAAGAGCCGCAGAGCTCAGGCCTCGGCGGCGGCTCGTTCATGACCTACTACGACGCCAAGACCCGCAAGGTGACCGCCTACAACGGCCGCGAGACCGCGCCGGCCGGCGCGACGCCCGAGCTGTTCTATGGCCCGGACGGCAAGCCGATGCCCAAGGGCCAGGCGATCGTCGGCGGCCGCTCGGCCGGCGTGCCCGGCGCCATCGCCATGCTCTACCTGGCCCAGAGCCAGCACGGGAAGCTGCCCTGGAAGGACCTGTTCGGTGACGCCGAGCACCTGGCGGCCGATGGCTTCCACGTGCCGGCCCGGATGGCGGCGGCCGCGTCCTCCAACGCGCCCCAGGCCAAGCAGCCCGACGCCGTCGCCTATTTCACCAAGCCCGATGGGACCAAGATCCAGGCCGGCGAGGTGTTCCACAACGCCACCTACGCCGACACCCTGAAGAAGATCGCCGCCCAGGGCCCCAAGGCGATCCTGGAAGGCCCGATCGCCGAGCAAATCGTCGCCAAGCTGCATCAGGGGCCCTACCCCAGCGCCATGACGCTGAAGGACCTGGCGAGCTACAGGCCCAAGGCCACCGAGGCGGTCTGCCGGCCCTACCGCGACTACACCGTCTGCGTGCCGCCGGCGCCGTCCGGCGGCCCGGCGGTGCTGGAGGGCCTGGGCATCCTGCAGCGCACCGACATCGACAGGCATCCGAACGACGCCCAGGGCTGGTACCTGTTCAGCCAGGCCAGCCGGCTGATGTACGCCGACCGCGACCGCTATTACGGCGACCCCGACTTCGTCGACGTGCCGATGGAGGGCCTGCTCGCGCCCGACTACCTCGACAAACGCGCCAAGCTGATCCTGGCCGACAAGGCCGGCCCGCCGCCCGGGCCGGGTAATCCCAAGGGCGCCGGCGTCCGCGCGCCCGACCGCACCAAGGAGCCCGGCGGCACCACCCACCTGGTGATCGTCGACAAGGACGGCAACGCGGTCTCCATGACCACCACGGTCGAGAGCATCTTCGGCGACGGCAAGATGGTCGGCGGCTTCTTCCTCAACAACCAGCTCACCGACTTCTCCTTCCAGCCGAAGGACCAGGACGGCGCGCCGGCGGCCAATGCGCCGGCCGGCGGCAAGCGGCCGCGCTCGTCGATGGCGCCGGCCATCGTGCTGGACAAGCAGGGCCGCTTCGTCGCCGGCGCCGGCTCGCCCGGCGGCCCCTCGATCATCGCCTTCAACCTTAAGGTCCTGGTGGGCCTGCTGGACTGGAAGCTGCCGCCGCAGGAGGCCGTGGCGCTGCCCAACCTGATTGCCTTCGACACGATCTACGCGTCTGAGCCGCAGAAATTCCCGCCCGGCGTGGTCGCGGCCCTGGCGGCCAAGGGCGTCGCCCTGCGGGGCGGCGGCTTTGGCGAAGGCTCCGGCGAGCAGGCAATCAAGGCGACCGCCAACGGCCTGCTGGGCGGTGCGGACCCGCGCCGCGAGGGCGTCGCGCGCGGGTACTAGGCCCTAGTCCGCCCCGTTCTTCGTCGTTCGCTTCCGCGCCGGCGCGGGCGGCGGCGCACCGGGCAGCCTGAGCTCGAAGGTGGAGCCCGCCGGGCCGGACTGAGCGAGCGTCAGGTCGCCGCCGTGGCCCTGGGCCAGTTCGCGGGCGATCGCCAGGCCCAGGCCCGTGCTGTCCGGCCGACCCGAGCCGGCGAAGGGCTGGAACAGCCGCTCGCGCAGGCGCTCCGGCACGCCGGGCCCGTTGTCGGTCAGCCGCACGAGGCTGGTCTCGCCGTTGCGCGTCAGGCTCACCGAGATGCGGCCAGGCGTCGTGCGGCCCTCCTGGTGCTCGATGGCTTCGCGGGCGTTGCGCAGCAGATTGGCCAGGATGCGGTGCAGCTGGTCGGGGTCGGCGTTGACCCGCTCGGCCGCGGCGATCCTGCAAGTGAGCGTCACGCCGCGCTCCGCCAGCCTGGCCTCCTCCGCGGCGGCGGCGGCCGCGGCGGCCAGCGGCACGGGCCTTGGCTCCGGCGCCGCCTCCTGCGTCTTGCCGTAAGCCAGCACGCCCGACGCCAGCTTCACGGCCCGGTCCAGCGCGCGCTCCAGCCTGGGCAGCGCCTGGCTGACCTTGGGGTCCTTCAGCGCCGCCAGCCGCTCGGAAGCGATCTGGGCGCTGGTCAGCATGTTCTTCAGGTCGTGGTTGATCTTGGCCACCGCCTCGCCGAGCGCCGCCAGCCGCGCGCGGGAATTGAGCGCGGCGCGCAGATCGGCCTGCATGCGGTCGAGCTCGGCCTCGGCGCGGCCGATCTCGTCGCGGCGCCCGGAGAGCGGCACGCGGGCCGCGGCGTCCTCGGGGTCGGCGCGGAACCGCTCCATGGCGTTGGTGATCCGCTGCATGGGCCGAACCAGGAACAGGTTCAGCGACAGATAGACCACCGCGCCGACCCCGCTGGTCAGGACCGCCGCCACCAGCAGCAGCTTCCAGAGATAGGACATCAGCTCGCGCTTCAGCTCGGCGTCCGGGGCGACGATCTCCACGAACTCGGCGGTGCGGTAGATGCCGGGCTTGGCGATCACCCGCACAAAGCCGCCGTCGCCACCGAACAGGGTCTGGAAGGGCGCCGCCAGCCATGACAGCGGATCCTGCGCGCGCAGGTCGACCACATAGGGCGTGCGCTTCAAGACCGGACCGGGGAGGATCGGGATGCGGGCGCCGTCGGTCTGGATCGCCACGCGCACCACGCCCGCGCCATCCAGCAGCTGCGCCGCCACCCGCTGCGAGACCTTCTTGTTGGGGGCGACATCGGGCGCCATCGAGGCGAGTTCGCCGGCCCGCGTGCGGTCGAGCAGCCACTTGGCCTCGAAGGACGCCAAGGCCGGGGGCACCGCGCAGACCCCGGCGAGGACCGCGAACAGGATCGTCAGCGTCAGCAGGCGTGCGGAGAGACCGCCCGGCCAGAAGAAGCGGGGCCTCCCGGGCCTGTCGAGCTCCTGCGGCGTAGGGGCGGGGTCCGCCATGATCCTCAACGAGTTAATGCAGCGTGGCCGCTTCGGCAACGCGGGGCCGGCCTCTGCAAGCTTTGGGCCTCTCAAGGCCACTAGAACGCCTAGTGTGCGCCCACCGCCGCATCGACCGAAGCAAAGCCGTCGGCGCGCAGGCGCCCAGCCAGCTCGCGCTTGATGCGGCCGACGAGGCCCGGGCCTTCGAACACCAGGGCCGAATACAGCTGCACGGCGCAGGCGCCGGCGCGGATCCTGGCGTAGGCGTCGGCGCCCGAGCCGATCCCGCCGACCCCGATCAGGGCCAGCCGCCCGCCGGCCGCCTGCGCGAATTCGCCGAGCACCCGGGTGGAAAGCTCGCGCAGCGGCGCCCCGGAAAGCCCGCCCGCCTCGCCGGCGAACCGCGAGGCCAGCGCGGGGCGCGAGACGGTGGTGTTGGAGACGATGATCCCGGCCAGGCCCTGGGCCAGCGACGCCTCGACCATGGTCTCGACCTCGCCCGCCGCCAGGTCCGGCGCCACCTTCAGGAACATCGGGACGCGGCCCGCCGGCGGCAGGGCGTCCCGCGCCTGCGCCAGCCGGCCCAGCAGCTCCTCCAGCGCCGCCTTGGTCTGCAGCGCGCGCAGGCCCGGCGTGTTGGGCGAGGAGATGTTGATGGTGAAGTAGGACGCCAACCCCCACAGACGCGTCAGACCCGTCACATAGTCGCCGATCCGGTCCGGCGAGTCCTTGTTGGCCCCGATGTTGGCGCCGACGGCGCCGGCGCCGCGACCGGCCAGGTTCCCGGCAAAGGCTTCCAGGCCCCGGTTGTTGAAGCCCATGCGGTTGATCACCGCTCTGTCCTGCGTCAGCCGGAACAGCCTGGGCCGCGGATTGCCGGCCTGCGGCAGGGGCGTCACCGTCCCGCACTCCACGAAGCCGAACCCGGCCCGCAGCATGGGTCGAAACACCTGCGCGTCCTTGTCGAAGCCGGGCGCGAGACCCACCGGATTGGGCAGCGCCAGACCGGCCACCGTTGTCGCCAGGATCGGGTCGTCGGGTGCGCGCACCGGGCCCAGGCCGAGCCTCAAAGCCCGCAGGGCCCAGCCGTGGGCGTCCTCCGGATCGAGGCCGCGGAGCGCCCAGGTCGCCGCGCCATGCAGGCTCACGACAAGTCGCCGAGCACCGGCGTTCCGTCGGCCCCCAGCGGCGCCTGCGTCACGTAGCGGACGAGGTCGGCGGGCAGCGCGCCGTAGAGGTGCGGGAAGAGGTCGCCGCCGCGCGACGGCTCCCAGCGCAGCATCCCGCCCAGGTCGTCGGCCTCCACCTCCAGCACCACCAGGTCCGCCTGTCCAGCGAAGTGGCGGCGCGCGGTCTCCTGCGCCTGGGCGGCGGTGGAGAAGTGGATGAAGCCGTCCTGGAGATCCAGCGGCGAGCCCTCATAGCGCCCGGCCTCATGCGCCGCGGTCCAGTCGGCGCGCGGCAGGATCTTGTAGATCCTCAATCGCCCCGCCCCAGATCGCCTTGCGGAAAGAACAGGCCGTCGAAGTGCGGCCGGCCATTGTCGTCGAACAGGAACACCGCCGCCGCCGCCGTCGGGAACTGCCGCGTCGCGCGGCTGATCAGCGACCCCGGCGCCGAGCCCTCCGTCAGCAGGCGCACCGCCAGCTCCTGCAGGCCCGGATTGTGGCCCACCACCATCACCGTCCCGACCGTGGCGCCGGCCCGCGCCGCGGCGTGGCGCACCGCCCCGGAATCGGCGTGATAGAGCTCGTCCTCGAAGCGCGCCACAGCCTTGGGGAAATGCGGCTCGGCCGCCGCCCAGGTCTCGCGCGTGCGCATGGCGGTGGAGACCAGCACCACGTCGGGCAGGAAGCCGAGATCGGCCAGCCGGGCCGCCATCTCCGCCGACTCGGCGTGGCCGCGCGGGGCGAGACGGCGGTCGAAGTCCTCGCCGCTGGCGGACTCCGGCTCGGCCTTGCCGTGGCGCAAAAGGATCAGCCGGTCCATCGACGCTCCACCCCTAGATTCCCCCTTCTAGCCGCGCCCGCGCCGCCTGCGAAGCCATTGACTCAGGGGGGTCCAGGCGGTCCAAGGCGCCCATGGACGCAGGCGGCGAAGCCCAGGCGGGCGACACGGCGGGCGGCGAGCCCGGAAGCGAGAGTGGCGGCGGGACCTGGCGGTTCCCGGCGAACAAGCCGCTGCGCCTGGAGTCCGGCGCGACGCTTGCTCCCCTGGAAGTGGCCTACAAGACCTATGGCCGGCTGAACGAAGCCAGGACCAACGCCGTCCTGATCTGCCATGCGCTGACCGGCGACCAGCATGCGGGCTCGGTCAATCCGGTGACCGGCCGGCCCGGCTGGTGGGACAGCGTCATCGGCCAAGGCCTGCCGCTGGACCCCGAGCGCTACTTCATCATCGCCACCAATGTGGTCGGCGGCTGCATGGGCTCGACCGGCCCGGCTTCGACCAATCCGAAGACCGGCCAGCCCTATGGCCTGGCCTTCCCGGTGATCACCATCGCCGACATGGTCCGCGCCCAGGCCATGCTGATCGAGGCCCTGGGCATCGAGACCCTGTTCGCCGTGGTCGGCGGCTCCATGGGCGGCATGCAGGTGCTGCAGTGGGCGGCGGACTACCCGGAAAAACTCTTCAGCGCGTTGTGCATTGCCGCGGCGCCCCGCCACTCGGCCCAGAACATCGCCTTCCACGAGGTCGGCCGCCAGGCGATCATGGCCGATCCCGACTGGCGCGGCGGGGCCTATGAGAGCCAGGGCGTGCGGCCCGAGAAGGGCCTGGCGGTCGCGCGCATGGCCGCCCACATCACCTATCTCTCCGAGCCGGCCCTGCAGCGGAAGTTCGGCCGCGAGCTGCAGCGGGACGGCCTCTCCTGGGGCTTCGACGCCGACTTCCAGGTGGAGAGCTACCTGCGCCACCAGGGGACCAGTTTCGTCGACCGCTTCGACGCCAACTCCTACCTCTACATCACCCGCGCGCTCGACTATTTCGACCTCGCCGCCCAGCACGGCGGCGTGCTCGCCCAGGCGTTCCAGAAAGCGCGGGGCGTGCGCTTCTGCGTGCTCTCCTTCTCGTCCGACTGGCTCTATCCGACCGCCGAGAGCCGCGACATCGTCCGTGCACTGAACGCCGCCGGCTGCCGCGCCAGCTTCGCCGAGATCGAGACCGACAAGGGCCACGACGCCTTCTTCCTCGACGAGCCGCAGCTCGACGCGACACTGCGCGGCTTCTTCGCCTCGACGGCCCAGGCCAGGGGTCTTTAAGTGGCGGCCCGCGAGGACTTCGCCGAGATCCTGCGGCTCGTGCGCCCCGGCGCCCGTGTGCTCGACGTCGGCTGCGAAGACGGCGAGCTGCTGGAGCTGTTGACCCGTGAAAAGCAGGTCGACGGCCAGGGTCTGGAGATCAGCCCGGCGGGCGTCGCCGCCTGCCTCGCCAAGGGCCTGGCCGTGGTGCAGGGCGACGGCGACCGCGACCTCGACCACTTCCCCACCCGCGCCTTCGACTACGCGATCCTGTCAAAGACCCTGCAGCAGATGCGCGAGCCCCGGCACGTGCTCTCCGAACTGCTGCGCATCGCCGACCAGGCCATCGTTTCCGTGCCGAACTTCGGCCACTGGCGGATGCGGGTGTCGCTGATGGCGCGGGGCCGGATGCCGGAGACCCGCGCGCTCCCCGACCCCTGGTGGTCGACGCCGAACATCCACCTCTGCACGCTGCGCGACTTCACCGACCTCTGCCGCGAGCTGGACCTGCGGGTCGACGCCTGCGCGGCGCTCTCCGGCGGCAAGGGCGCGCGCCCGATCCAGCCCGATGGCCTCCTGGAAAACTGGCGCTCGGAGACCGCGCTCTTCCTGCTGAGCCGCCGCCCGGACGCCCGCCCGGAAGCGACACCGCAGAACCTCTTCGGCGAGGTCGAACTGCCGAAGCCGGACGCGCCTACGCCTGCTCGGCGGCGCCGGACGAAGACCTAGGCGCCGGCTTCCAGCCTGGTGCGGATCGTCGCCAGCGAGGCCCGCATCAGCTCGGCATAGGCGGTGTCGAGGAACACGCGGCGCATCAGCCAGCGGCCGAGCGGCCCCAGCGACCCCGGAAACATGTTGCTCCGTAGGCGGAAGGCGTAGGTCCAGTCGATCTCGGTCTTGCCGCCCTCCAGCGCCTTGAAGACGAATTCGCCCAGCGCGTAGGCGATCGGCTTGCCGGCCGCAGTGGAATAGTCCCAGACCTCGTAGCGGAAATGCTGGCCCGGGACGGACTCCAGCACCTGCTCGGTGGTCCGCGACCCGTCGGTGAGATGCACATGGCGCCGCTCGCCGACGCCGCCCCAGGGCCCGGGCGTGAGCAGCGTCGTCCCGGTCACGCCCGGCAGCTGTTTGGTCGCCGGGATCATCTCGGCGAGCGGGCCTGAAACCACATAGGCGAAGACCGCCTGCGCCGGCCGGGCCACCACGATCCGCTCGGTCCGCGCGATGGTCGCCGCCTTGGGATCGACGGCGGGCGGCGGGGCAAGCTCGACTGTCATGGCGGCCTCGTTCAGGGTGCGACAGAGCGCCACCCTAGCTGAGCTTGGCCGGGGCGGCGCGGCAAACCTGTCGGCGAATTAAGGTGACCTGCCGGCCAGCTTCGCCTTCCCTCCCGGCATCAGTCCTACTGGGAAGGACCCAACGAATGACCAAGACTATCCTCGGGGCCCTTGCGGGCGCCAGCCTTCTGAGCCTGACCGCAGCGGCGGCCTTGGCCGCGCCGCCCGCGCCGCCCGCCCCGCCCGCGCCCGCGGCGCCGCCTGCGCCACCCGCGCCCCCGGCGATGGCGCATCACATGAGCATTGGCTGGGACTGGCCCTTCCACGGCGAAATCCCGGCCTCCCTCGATTGGCGGATCGAGCCGCAGCACAACACGACCGCGGCGGCGGCCGGCGCCATCGACTTCGAGCTCGGCTACACCAGCTTCATGAACTCATCCTGGTGGGGACGCGCGATTCAGCCCTCGGAACTGCAAGGCCTCTCCCCGGCCCAGCTCTCGGGCGCCGGCGGCCAGGTGGCCTTCACCCTGCACCGGGACGCCGGCGACTTCCGCTGTCACGGCGCCACCAGCGAGGGCAAGGGCGTGGGAACCTGCACCTACGCCGCCAACCCGGGCTTCGTCGCTGCGCTCGGCAAGCGCGGCGTCACCGGCGACCTGCCGGCCATCGCCCAGTTCGAGCTGGCGATCTCCGACGTCGGCTTCAACTATCTGGACGAGCTGAAACGCGGCGGCTACGCCACGCCCAGCGCGCCCCTGATGATCGAGGCGATCCACCATGGGGTGAACCTGCGCCACCTGACCGCGATCAACGCCACCGGCTACCGGTTCGGCACGCTGGACACCCTGATCCAGCTGCACGACCACGGCGTCTCCGACCGCTACCTCACCGACCTGCACACCTACGGCTACTCAGGCCTGAAGGCCGACGACCTGGTGCGGCTGCGCGACCACGGGGTCAGCTCCAGCTGGCTGAAGAGCCTGAAGGAGGCCGGCTACACCGGCATTCCCACCGAACAGCTGATCAAGATGCGCGACCATGGCGTCAGCTCCGGCTTCGTGGCCGAGGTGCAGATGGCCGGCTACCACATGAGCGGCGACGACCTGGCGCGCATGCGCGACCACGGCGTTTCCGGCGGCTTCGTCAGCGAACTGCACGCGCTCGGCTACGACCGGCTCTCGGCGGACGACATTATCAAGCTGCGCGACCGCGGCATCAGCCCAGGCTTCATCCGCACCTCCAACCAGGGCGGCCAGCGGCTGTCGCCCGACGAACTGATCCACCTGCGCGACAACGGCGGGCGTCGCTAGGGTCGGAGCCTCTAGCCGGCGATCGCGGCGGCGTCGCGGTCGCCGGTGCGGATGCGCAGCGCCTGTTCCAGGTCCATGACGAAGACCTTGCCGTCGCCGATCTTGCCGGTGTTGGCGGTGCGCGAAACCGCCTCGACCACCGCGTCGCAGATGTCCGACGGCACGGCGATCTCCAGCTTCACCTTGGGCAGCAGCTTCACCTCGTATTCCGCGCCCCGGTAGACCTCGGTCTTGCCCCGCTGGCGGCCGTAGCCGCGCACCTCGGTGACGGTCATGCCGGACGCGCCGGCTTCGGTGACCGCGTCGAGCACGGCGTCGAGACGGCTCGGCTTGATCACCGCGACGATCATCTTCATGGCGCAGCCTTTCGCCCAGCGACGCCCAAAGCATCGCGATCTGCAAGGCTAAGGCCTTCGCCGCCCGCCTCCAAGAGCCCGCGGCGCCCGAGCCCGCCGTCTGCCCGAGAAACGGGCGCCGGGGCCAGCAGCGGCCGGGCGCGCCGAACCCGCTGCGCATGGCCGCGCGGCTTCACCGCGAAGGTCTGCTTGACCGCTTCCATCAGCAGGAGGCCCGCGAACCCCGGCCAGAGGCGGGAGCCCGTCTGCTCGAAGCCCTCGGCCCAGCCGGCCATCCAGTTCAGCGGCGGCACATAGAGCGCGCGTGTCCAGCCGGACGGCTCAAGCTCCGCCTCGCGCAACAGTTCGGCGAGCTGGCCGCGGCTGTAGGGGCGGCCGTGGCCGAAGGGGGTGCGCTCGGTGTTGGCCCAAAGGCCGTTGCGCGCGGTCACCGCCACCACCACCCGGCCCGATGGCGCCAGCACCCGCCAGACCTCGCGCAGGAAGGCCAGCGGATCGGGGCTCTCCTCGATGCCGTGGACGATCAAGATGCGGTCGAAGAGCGCGTTGGGGAACGGCAGGCTGTCCTCGCCCACGAGCGTCGTCAGGTTGCGCTCGCCGCCCGGCCAGATCTCCACGCCCTGCTGGGCCGGCATGGCGCCGACCACGCGCCGCGCGGCGTGCCGGGCGGTGGCTACGAAGGGCGTCGCATAGCCCAGCGCCAGCACATCCAGGCCGCGTGCGTCGCCCCAGGCCTCGATCACCTTGCGGCCCACCATGGCGCGCGCCGCCCGGCCGAGGTCGGAGGCGTAGAATTGGCGCAGATCCAGGACGTCGCGGCGCATGGGGCGATGGCTATGCTCGACTAAGGCCTTGCGCCAGCCTAGATCGCATTGCCTCTGATTGTCCTTACCAAGGCTGGAGTTCCGCCATGCCGCTCAAAGTCCACCAATTCCCCTGCCTGGAAGACAATTACGGCTTCCTGGCGCTCGACGAGGCCTCGGGCCTCGCCGCCTGCATCGACACGCCCGAGGCCGGCGCGATCCTGCGGGAGCTGAAAAAGCTCGGCTGGAAGCTCGACCTGATCCTCAACACCCACTGGCACCCCGACCACGCCGGCGGCAACGCCGAGATCGTCGCGGCGACCGGCTGCACCGTCGTGGGGCCGGCCGAGGTGACCAAGCTCGCGCCCATCGACCGCGAAGTGCGCGGCGGCGACGCGGTGATGCTGGGCGAGACCCGTTTCGAGGTGATCGAGAGCGGCGGCCATACGCTGGGCCACATCGCCTATTTCGACGCACGTGACCACGTCGCCTTCGTCGGCGACACCCTGTTCGCGCTCGGCTGCGGGCGGCTGTTCGAGGGCACGCCCGAGCAGATGTGGGGCAGCCTGCAGCGGCTGGCCGCGCTCCCCGACGACACCCGCGTCTACTGCGCCCACGAATACACGGCCTCGAACGCCCGCTTCGCGCTGTCGGTGGACGACGGCCCGGCGCTGAAGGCCCGCGCCCAGCAGATCTTCGCGATGCGCGAGCGGGGCGAGCCGACGGTGCCCACCACCATCGGGCTGGAGAAGGCCACCAACCCGTTCCTGCGCGCGCCGGTCCTGGCGGGCCGGGTCGGGGCCTCGGGCGAGCCGGACTACAAGGCCTTCGGCGCCGTGCGCGCCGCCAAGGACGTGTTCAAGGGCTGAGCGCGCGCCGAGCCTAGTGGAAGCTCTGCGTCACCTTGACGATCAGGTCTGAGGAGGGCCGGCCGGCCACGCCCTGCGGCGGCGCGACGGTGACCTCCAGCACGCCCTGCGCGACCTGGACGGACGCCTTGGGCCCCTCGATCAGGTGCACCTTCAGGATGCGGTCGAGGATCTTGTGGCCGTCCGAGCGCTTGGTGATCCGCACGACCGCCTCGCTGGTGACCATGGCCGCGTCGGCGATCAGCGGCGCCGAGGTGGGCGTCGCCTCGGCGTAGAAGGGGATCAGGCGGCGCGCCGCGTGGCTCGCCCGGGCGCTCGCCTGCTCGAGCCGTTCCAGCAAGGGCTGCGGGCCCATGATCGCCAGCTTCAGCGGCGCGGCGGGGCCGGCCAGCGCCGCGGCCTCGCCGTCGGGCCGATGGTCGGTGAAGAGGGTGATGCCGCCAAGCCGCGTGGCGCGCAGCACCGGCTCGCCCAGATCGTTCTTGTAGAGGGTGTCGCCGCGCGGCGCCTGTTGCGCCGACAGCGCCCAGACCTCGAAACTGCCCTCGAATTTAAGCAGCGGCTTGGGGCCCGTGCGGTCGAGCACGAAGACATCGCCGTCCTCGGAGATGTAGCGGGCGATCGGCGGGGCGGAGAAATCGCGCCCGTCCTTGGAGTGGCGGCCGAACAGGCTCTCGCCGAGGCTGCCCAACGGTCCGGCCGCCGCCGGCTGCGCCGCGCCCAGCCCAACGGCCAGCCCGATGGCGCAAATCGCCAACGAACCCGTCGCGGACCGTGTCCCCAAGTACGTCCGTGAATGAGCCCGTGGCTTGGCCGTCATGACAGGCAAGGGCATGCCTAGGGCGTGTGGCGCTTTTTGGACCGGGGCGAGGTCTTCACCGGACAGCTTGGCCTTAGCCGACCAGGTACTGTCCGCCGTTCAGCGATAGTGTCGTTCCGGTCACATATCCGGCCCGTTCCCCGGCCAGGAAGGCGACCATGTCGGCGATCTCGTCGCCGCGGCCCAGCCGGCCCACCGGAATCTGCCCAATGATGCCCTCAAGCACCTTCTCCGGCACCGCCTGGACCATCTCGGTGTCGATGTAGCCGGGCGCGATCACGTTCACCGTGACGCCCTTCTTGGCGTTCTCCAGCGCCAGCGCCTTGGAGAAGCCGATCATGCCCGCCTTGGCGGCGGAATAGTTGGTCTGGCCGACCTGGCCCTTCTGGCCGTTGATCGAGGAGATGTTGATGATCCGGCCCCATTCGCGCGCGCGCATGCCCTCGATCACCTGGCGGGTCATGTTGAACAGCGAATCCATGTTCACGACGATGACCTCGCTCCACTGCTCGTGGGTCATCCGGTGGAAGACGCCGTCGCGGGTGATGCCGGCGTTGTTGACCAGGATGTCGATGGGCCCGAGTTCAGCCTCGACGGCCTCGGCGGCGCGCTTGCAGTCGTCCCAGTTGCCGACATTGCCCTTGATGACCATGGCGCCGGTCTCGCGCTTCAGCGCCTCGGCGGCGGCGTCGTTGCCGGAGTAGCCCGCGGCGACCTTGATCCCGTCGGCGGTCAGCCGCTCGACGATCGCCCGTCCAATGCCACGGGTGCCACCCGTGACCAGCGCAACCCTGGCCATGCCTGTCGTCTCCCAATTGAACGGCGCCGGTTGATCCGGCGCTCGTCTCTCCCAAACTCAAGTCAAACTTTTTCCACGCACATCGCCACGCCCATGCCGCCGCCGACGCAAAGCGTGGCCAGGCCCTTGGTGGCGTCGGTGCGGTTCATCTCGTGCAGCAGGGTGGTCAGGATCCGCGCGCCGGACGCGCCGATCGGATGGCCGATGGCGATGGCGCCGCCGTTGACGTTGACCTTGGCCGGGTCGAGGCCCAGGTCGCGGACCACGCAGATCGACTGCGCCGCGAAGGCCTCGTTGGACTCGATCAGGTCGAGGTCGCCCACCGCCCAGCCGGCCCGCTCCAGCGCCTTGCGGCTGGCGGGGATCGGCCCGGTGCCCATGATCTCCGGATCGACGCCGGCGTTGGCCCAGGAGGCGATGCGCGCCAGGGGCTTGAGGCCCCGCTTCTTGGCCTCCTCGGCGCTCATCAGCACCAGGGCCGCGGCCCCGTCGTTGAGGCCGGACGCGTTGGCGGCGGTGACGCTGCCCTCCTTGTTGAAGGCCGGCCGCAGCGCCGCCATCGCCTCCAGCGTCGCGCCGTGGCGGATGTATTCGTCCTGATCCACCACCGTGTCGCCCTTGCGGCCCTTGATGGTCACCGGCGCGATCTCGCCGGCGAACCGGCCGGCCTTCTGGGCAGCCTCGGCCTTGTTCTGCGAGGCCACGGCGAACCTGTCCTGGTCCTCGCGGGTGATCTGCCAGCGGGCGGCGATGTTCTCGGCGGTCTGGCCCATGTGGTAGCCGTGGAAGGCGTCCCACAGCCCGTCCTTAATCATGGTGTCGATAAGCGCCAGGTCGCCCATCTTCTGGCCGCCGCGCAGGTTCTGGGCGTGCGGCGACTGGCTCATGCTCTCCTGGCCCCCGGCGATGACGATGTCGGCCGAGCCGTCCATGATCTGCTGCGCGCCCAAGGCCACGGCCCGCAGGCCCGAGCCGCACAGCTGATTGAGGCTCCAGGCCGGGCTTTCCACCGGGATGCCGGCGTTGACGGATGCTTGCCGGGCCGGGCCCTGGCCGGCGCCGGCCTGCAGCACCTGCCCCATCACCACCTCGTCCACGTCGCTGGCCTTGATCCCGGCGCGCTCGATGGCGGCCATGATGGCGATCTTGCCGAGCTCATGGGCGGGCAGGCTGGCGAGCGCCCCGTTGAACGAGCCCACCGGCGTGCGGGCGGCGGAAACGATGACGATGTCGGTCATGGCTCAGGTTCCCAGAAGACATAGGTGGCGGCGTAAAAGGGCCCTTGCTTCATCTATTGGGACGGCCAGGAATTTCCGCAAGCCCGCCCGTGGTTATGCGGCGTCGCTACCGCTGTTTGCCAATCGCCTCGCATGCGCGATACTGCACTGCAGAAACAGTGGGTTCGCCGCAATCGCGGGCCCGGCATCAAGGATTTGGGATGGCCGATACGGAAGGGACCGCCGCCCCCGGCGAGCGCGTCGTCATCAAGAAGTACGCCAACCGGCGGCTCTACAACACCGCGTCTTCCAGCTACGTCACCCTCGAACACCTCTCCGAGATGGTGAAGCAGAACGTCGACTTCGTGGTCTACGACGCCAAGACCAACGAGGACATCACCCGTTCGGTCCTCACCCAGATCATCTTCGAGGAGGAGAGCCAGCAGGGCCAAAGCCTGTTGCCGATCCAGTTCCTGCGGCAGCTGATCGGCTTCTACGGCAACTCCATGCAGGCCTTCCTGCCCTCCTATCTCGAACTGTCGCTGGCCAGCTTCACCCAGCAGCAGGAGCGGATGCGGACCCAGTTCACCTCGCTCAGCCAGACGCCGGGCGCCACCGTCTTCGACGAGCAGGTGCGCCAGAACCTGGCCCTCTTCGACCGGGCGATGAAGATGTTCTCGCCGTTCGCCTACGCAAAGCCGGACGACGCGCCCCCGCCGCCCACGCCCAAGGCCGAGGCGCCGCCGGCCGCCGCCTCCGGCGCATCCGACGAGGCCCTCGTGGCGTTACGCAAGCAGATGGAAGACATGCAGGCGCAGATTGAGAAGCTGGCCGGCAAGCGTTAACCTCTGATTAAGAGTTGGCCCAAGTCCTGCACAGATAGCCCTGCCATGATGTTCTCCGTCGATCCGCTCCGCAGATCCGCAGGCGCCTCCCGCAGCCGCAAGGCGCAGGATGAGACAGACCGTGCCGATTTGACGCAGGAGACTGGCGCGAACCTGCTGCCCGTCCCGGTCGGACCGGCCCGCACCATCTCCTCCGGCGGGCCCCGCATCGCCGGCGCCTCGGCCATCGACGCCCAGGTGATGGGCGAGCGCCGCGGCCTGCGCGCCGGCTTCGACATCCACGGCCGGGCCGCCGGCAGCTACAACCGCACCGAATGGTCCGGCGCCTACGACCGCCGCGCCCCCAAGGGCCGCGCGGCGCGCACGGCGATTTAGCGGGCCTGGTCGACTAGGGGACGGTCGTCGGCCTCGCTGGAGCAGGCGCGAAATTGACCCGGCCGATTTCCTTGACGCCGCCCGTCCCCAGCGCACCTTCCACAAGCTCGTAGCCCAACAAGGCGAAGGTCCGCTTCCCGATGAATATCGGTCGAGCATTGCCGTACCAGTCTACGCAAGAGGCTTGGCAGCGGTCGTCGACAGCGCCGGTCCGGCTCGCCGCGATCTCGCCAAAGGGCCGTAGCTTCCGATCCTGACGGCGCACGAACACCATGGCCGCCGAAGTGTCGAAAAGCTCGCTATAGGCCGGCGCCGCGGGCCGAGCGATCGGCAGACCGAGGACACCAGAGGCTCCATCCGCCGTCGCGGCGTCTGGCTGGAAGAAAAAGCCATGGCTGCGGCTTTCGCCCTCGCTGGCCTGAACCTGGGTGAAGGTGTCGCCGATCCGCGGCGCGCCACGCCCCAGATCGACAGAACTGAACACCAAGTCGGCCCCGGCTCCGCCGATGACCACGGCGTCGGACCCCATGGGTTCGATCCGGTCAATGTCATGCGAAACCGGCAACTGCAGCGTCGCACCGCCTCGCACCGGCGCCGCCGTGACAAAGCCTTGCCAACCCGAAGTGACACTGCGCTCCGCGCTTGAGCCATAGAGCAGGTAGCGCCCCACGAAGCGGTTGTGGAACTCGAAGCTGTGGCCCGGCGGCGAGGGCAGCAGACGGTACTGGGTGTCCGGCAGTTCACCGGTCCCGTCGCCCAACTGCGCCAAGGGGATCGTCAGCAGCGCCACCGCTCCTTCTGAAAACGTCGACCGCCACATGGCGTCGCCGCCGCCCTCCGACCGAACCAGGACATTGAGCGCGCCGCGCATGGCGTCCTCACGGAACGAGAACTGATCGACGGGCGCGCCCCTGACTCCGATAGCCGAAGGCGCGGACCCATCTAGCGGCAGGCGATAGAGGGCAGAGCCAACTCGAGGCCGTCGGCCCGGTCGTGGACGGTCGCTGGCCACCCAGAGGTAGACCGAACTGTTCGACACATAGAAGTTCCGCGAGCCGGGCCCCAAGACACCCGTCGCTTCGCAGGTCATCTCTGCCGCGGCGAGGTCGCAGGTCGTCACGGTGTGCAGGGTGTCGACCTCATCGCGGCCTGCCGGACCCGGCGGGATATAGACGCGCCGGGGATCGGCGATGCGTTTGAAGCCAAGCTCTCCCTTCTGGCCGCGCCAGTGGCGTTCGGTCGGCAGCGCCTCCAGGGGATCGCGGCGCCAGTTTAGATAGAGCGGCGTGTAGAAAATCAGTCGGTGGCCAATGAGTCGCGACGCGTAGTTGCGCGCCGAGTAATAGTCGTTGGACTTCAGCTGATAGGCGTCCTCGAAGCGGAGGTGGCCCGCCGCATCCAGCCGGAAGCGGTTGATCTCGGTTCCGCCCCGCGAATAGCTGTAGCCGATCACCGCGACCCGGTCGCCTGCGACCAGCATCTCATCGTACCAGTCGCTGCTGGCGTCGACGCCAGGCGGATGAGCATCGATGGCGGCGATCGGCTGCATCCGGCCCTTGGCGAGGGAGACGGTGAAGAGCCGTCCGCGTCGCAGGATCACCAGAATATCCCCGCGCAATTTGACGATGTCGCCCTCGTCGACCCCGGCTTCCTGATTGTTGGTGATGCTGGGCGCCCGCTTCTCCGCCGTGACGACCACCATCTCTTCAACAGTGTTGGCCGCGCCCGGCGGTGAGGGGGCGTAGACAGGGGAGGAGGGCCCGACCCCCTGAAGCCTACGCAAATATCGCCGCAGTTCGTCATCGGTCCGGAACGCTGTCAGCCGAGGCGGCGACGCCTTGGCCGTCACCGGCGTTGGAGGGGCCGCCGACGCAGAAGCGGGGCAGATTGAAAACAGAAGCGCGCCCAACGCCAAACCCAATCCGAAAGCGCCTGTCACCTCTGCCTCCCGCTCAACTGACAGCACAGCATCTCATTTTACATCCGTAAGTCCAGACCGCTTGAGCGCCGTCTCCAGCACAGCCACCCGCCGCTCCAGCGCCGCGATCCGCGCGCCCGCATCGCTTTCACCGCCCGGAGCCGGCGTCGAGACGCCCGCATGGGCGGCGATTTCTGCCGCCGGAACGCCCAGCAGCTCGGCAAAGACCGCCACCTCGGCCGCCGAGACTTCCCTCTGATCCTTGAAGACCAGCGCCAGGTCCGCGCCGCTCAGGCCCGCCACCGCCGCCATCGCCTCGCGCGAAAGCCCGCGCTCCGCGAGACGTTCGTCGAACCAGGCGGCGTCGAAGAAGAGGGCCATGGAGTCCCGTCGGAGGTTGGCGCGGGTCTTGCTTAACCACGTCCAGGATTTCGACCACGGGCGGGCCTCATGCTGCAAGTTCTCCAGCGGATCATCGACGTTTCGGTCGTCGCCCTGATCCTGACGGCCCTGACCTAGTTCCGAAACAGGTCCAGGGAGCGCTGTCAGGCGCTTCCCCGCCTTAAATCTCACGGTAGATGCGAGCCTTGGGGTCTATGGCTCGGTCCGTCCGGCTGACGCTCGTCACCCTCGCTCAACGTGAATGAGCAAAAGAAAACTCACTGAAGAAAGGACCAACCGCGGTGATCGCAGAGATACGCGGAGAAGGCGCCTTGCCCGAAGGGCGGCGTTTGCAGCCTGGCCAACGGCCTGTGACCCGGGCCGGGTCGCTCCGCGTATCTCAGCGGTCTCCGCGGTTAGTCCCTTCGATAGGAAGGGTTGGGATGAGGCGTGTCGGCGTCCCTAGACCTCATCCACGCCGCCCGGCAGGCGCGAGCGGGACTGCAGCCACATCACCCCATAGAGGTCCGACAGCGACGCCCAGAGGCGGCCGAGGTTGGTGTACTTCGACGCGCCGGTCTGGCGGTGGCGGTGGTTCACCGGCAAAAACGCCGTCCGATAGCCCTCGCGCAGCATGAGCGCCGGCAGGTAGCGGTGGATGTGGTCGAAATAGGGGAGCCGCAGGAACGCCTCGCGGCGGAAGGCCTTCAGGCCGCAGCCGGTGTCGTCGGCGGTGTCCCGGAGCAACCGCTTTCGAACGCCATTTCCAATGCGGCTGGCGACCTTCTTGGCGGCGCTGTCCTGGCGCTTCACCCGCTCGCCGCCAACCAGCGCCAGCTCCGGCGGCCCGGCCAGCAGGGCGTCGACCAGGGCGGGGCCGTCGGCGGGGTCGTTCTGGCCGTCGCCGTCCAGGGTGACGATGACCGCGCCCCGCGCGCCCAGGATGCCGGTGCGCACCGCGCGGCTCTGGCCGGAGTTCTTGGCGTGGGCCAGCACGCGCAGCTGCGGAATTTCCGTCGTAAGCGCCTTCAGCGCTGCGCGCGTGCCGTCGCGGCTGGCGTCGTCGACGAAGATGATCTCGTGGCGGCGGCCCTTGAAGGCCGCGGCGATCTCGCGGGCCAGCGCCGGCGCCGCGCCCTCCTCGTCGAACACGGGCACCACCACGGAGATGTCGGGGGTTTTCGGGGCTGCAGCGCGGGCCATGGCCTCCCCATAGCGGAAAAGCTGGCCTTGGGAAGGATCGTGCTATCACCAGCGCGATGACGCTCGACGGAGACTTGGCGCGGTTCGGCCGTGGTTGGCGGGGGCCCGCGCTGGCGGCGCTGATCGCCTTCCTGGCCGGTCTCCCCGGACTGCTGGCCGTGCCGCCGCTGGACCGCGACGAGAGCCGCTTCGCCCAGGCCACCGCCCAGATGCTGGAGAGCCGCGACTTCACGGTGATCCGCTACCAGGAGGCGCCGCGCTTCAAGAAGCCGGTGGGCATCCACTGGCTGCAGGCGGCCAGCGTCTCGCTGTTCTCCAACCCGGAGGACCGGGAGATCTGGGCCTACCGCATCCCAAGCCTGCTAGGCGCCATGCTGGCGGCGGCGGCCTGCGCCTGGGGCGCGGCGGCCTTCTTCGGGCCCGGCGCGGGCCTGCTGGCCGGCGCCATGCTGGGGACGACCTTCCTGCTGTCGACCGAAGCTCTGATCGCCAAGACCGACGCGGTGCTCTGCGGGACCACCACGCTGGCGCTGGCGGCGCTGGCCCGCCTCTACGCCGAGGCGCGCGATGGACCGCCGGCGGGACGGCGCGCCTGGCTGTTGTTCTGGATCGGCCTTTCGGTGGGTACGCTGGACAAGGGCCCGGTCGCGCCGATGGTCGCGGCGCTGACCATCGCGGTGCTCTGCCTGATGGACCGCAAGGCGGCCTGGCTGGGGCGGCTGAATTGGATCTGGGGTGTGATCATCCTGGTCGCGGTCTGCGGGCCCTGGGCCTGGGCGGTGACGGTGGCCACCGATGGCGGGTTCTGGAGCGCGGCGCTGGGCGGCGACCTGGCGCCGAAGCTGGCCGGCGGCCAGGAGACCCACGGCGCGCCGCCCGGCTACCACGCCCTGCTCTCGCCGATCCTGATGTTCCCGATGACGCTGATGCTGCCGGCCGCCGCAGTCACCGCCTGGAAGCGTTGGCGCGAGCCGGGCGTGCGCTTCGCCATCGCCTGGCTGGTCCCCACCTGGCTGGTGTTCGAGGCGTTGCCGACCAAGCTCGTCCACTACACGCTTCCGGCCTATGGCGCGGTCGCCTGGCTGGCGGCGGCGGCGCTGTTGCAGCCCATCGGCGGCAAGACCCGCTGGACGGGCGCGGCCCTAACCGCCTTCTTCGGCGTCGCCCTGGCCGGCGGGACCTTCTACCTGGTCAAGGCCTATGGCGACGCCAGCGACCTCACCTTCGCGATTCCCGCCGCGCTCCTGCTGGCCGCCGCGGGGCTGGGCGGCGGCTACCTGCTGGTCCGCAAGGCGCCGGCGCAGGCGGTGGTCGCCGCGGTCGGCCTGGGCCTCGCCGGCCACGCCGCGCTCGCCGCCGGCCTCGCCCCCCGGCTCAATCCGCTGTGGCTGTCGTCGCGGGTCGAGAAGGTGATGGCCAAGGCCCAGCTGCTGCCCGAGCAGGGCATCGCCGACGCGCCGGTCACCGTCGCCGGCTACGCCGAGCCGAGCCTGGTCTTCGCGCTCGGCACGCCGACCGAACTCGCCGGCCCCGAGGACGCCGCCCAGGCGATCTACGAGCACCGCCCCGCCGTCGTCGAGACGCGCCAGGAAGCCGCCTTCGAGACGGCCCTGGCGGTCTACCATGCGCGAACCCATCTGGTGGGGACCGTGAAAGGCCTCGACTATTCGGACGGCAAGAAGATGACGCTGAACATCTACGAGGCGGCGCCCGGTTCGCCCCAGGCCCCTGATCAGTGAGCCGTCCATGACCCGCAGAATCGAAGTCGTCGAAGTCGGCCCCCGCGACGGGCTGCAGAACGAAAAGGCCCTGCTGGAGGTCGACCAGAAGCTGGAGTTCATCCATCGGCTGGAGACCGCCGGCGCGCGGCGCATCGAGACTGTCTCCTTCGTCAATCCCAAGCGCGTGCCGCAGATGGCCGGCGCCGAGGAGATCAGCGAGGCGCTGCCCCGCACGAGCGGCCGTTCGCGCATCGGCCTCGTCCTGAACGAGCGCGGCTGGGACCGCTGCGTCGCCGCCGGCTGCGATGAGGCCAATGTGGTGGTCTGCGCCACCGACGGCTTCGGCATCCGCAACCAGGGCGCCAGCGCCGCCGAACAGACCGCGGCCATGCAGGCCATCGCCGCGCGTCAGAAGGCCGAGGGCGGCCCGCCGATCACGGTGACCATCTCGGTGGCCTTCGGCTGCCCGTTCGACGGCGAGGTCTCGGAGGAGCAGGTCATGCGCATCGTCCGCGCGGCCGCGCAGGCCGGGGTGGCCGAGATCGCACTCGCCGACACCATCGGCGTCGCCGACCCCTGGCTGGTGCGCAAACGCGTCGAGGCCGCCAAAACCGCCGCGCCCGGCGTGCCGCTGCGCATGCACTTCCACGACACCCGCAACACCGGCCTCGCCAACGCCTATGCCTCCGTCGAGGCGGGCGTCGACGTGCTGGACGCCAGCTGCGGCGGCCTCGGCGGCTGCCCCTTCGCGCCCGACGCCACCGGCAACATCGGCACCGAGGA
This sequence comes from Phenylobacterium sp., assembly GCF_035309685.1. Taxonomy (GTDB): domain Bacteria; phylum Pseudomonadota; class Alphaproteobacteria; order Caulobacterales; family Caulobacteraceae; genus Phenylobacterium. Next base: position 57,630 of record NZ_DATGEX010000014.1, on the reverse strand, counting down.
CCTGGTCTACATGCTGGAGCGCGCTGGGTTCGAGACGGGCTACGACCTCGACGGCCTGATCGGCACGGCCAAGTGGATGGCCGGCATCCTCGGCAAGCCGCCCGCCGCCTCGGTCAGCCGGGCGGGCGTCTTCCCGCTGCCCGCCCCTGTCGCCTAGGCCGGCTTCACCGCCACATAGAGGTCCTGGCCGCCGTCATATTGCGCTGGCGGCGCCCAGGCGCCGTTCCATCGGCCCGCGACCGTCAGCCCCGCCTCGCCGATCGCCGCCTCCAGCGCCGCGCGCCAGTGGCCAATGGCGCGCTCGGGATAGCGCGCGTCGATGATCAGCGAGGTTTCGTCGAAGGGTTTGAAGTCGAAGATCTCGGAGCTCTTGCGCTCAGGCTCCAGCGCGAAAGCGGTGAAGGCCAGCCGCCCGCCGGGCCTCAACACCCGCGCGCTCTCCGCCAGATAGCGCCTGACCGCCGGCATCCGCATGTGGGTGAAGACCGAAGTCGCGAACGCCAGGTCGATCGTTCCGTCCGCCGCCGGGAACACCGTGTCCGCCTCCGCGACCTTGCCGGTCTCGTTGTATTCGCCGTTCCAGACGTCCAGGTGCTCGAAGCGCATATGCGGTCGGGCCTGGAACCGGCGGCGGCAGGCCTGGATTCCGGCTTTCGAGATGTCGAACCCCGCGTAAGACCCGCCGTCCTTCAGGAAGGGCGCGAGCTGTTCGGCGACCCGGCCGTTGCCGCAGCCGATGTCCAGCACCCGGTCGCCGGGCGCCAGGCCGGCGTGGTCCTTGAGGTTGCGCAGCAGCTGCGCGCCGACGGCCACGAAATCTCCGTCGCCGACATTGTGGATGAAGGCCCAGGGCTCGGCGCGGCGACTGGGATCGCGGAGGCGCGCGGGCAGGCTCTTGAGGTCGAGGAGAGCTCCGGCCAGGGCCCGGCGCACGCCCGCCGGCGCGGCGCCTGCCCATCGTCGCAGGAACCGCGGAGCCATGATCATCCTCCGCGAAAGGTCTCTAGCCGGCGCGTCCGCGGAAGCGCCACATCACCGGCCGCACGATCGCCGCCCCAACCACGATCGGCGACATCAGCCAGGCGGTCAGATGCTGGCCCACGCCCACCGCGCGCTTGCGGAAGTAACGGGCCAGGCCCACGCCCTTGTGGAACTCGACCCTAATCGGGCTGGTGAGGCTGGTGTGGCCCAGATGGATCACCTCGGCCTTGGGATGGAACAGCACCTCGCCGCCGGCGCGCCGCACGCGCCAGCAGAGGTCGACGTCCTCCACGTGCAGGAAATACTTCTCGTCGAAGCCGCCGACCGCGTCGAAATCCTCGCGGCGCATGCAGAAACAGGCGCCCGAGATGGTCGGCACCGGGGTCGGGCCGTCCGGCAGGGGCTGGCCCTCCCAATGCACCTCGTGACGCCGCCAGGCAGGCGCCATCTCGGCCAGCCGGCTGAGCGACAGCAGCGCATTGACCAGCGTGATGTCGCCGCGTCGCGCGCCCCGCTGTTCGGTGAGGTCGGCGTTCAGCACCCGGCCGCCGACGATGCAGGGCGCCGGCCGCTCGGCGATCTCGCGGGCCAGCTCGGCTATGCAGCGCGGCCTCAGGAACGCGTCGGGGTTGAGGAACACCAGGATATCGCCCTTGGCGGTCCGCGCGCCCAGGTTGGCGCCCCGGGCGAAGCCGATGTTGCCATGGCCGCTCAAGAGCGCCACCCGACGGTCGCGGTCCGCCAGGCCCTTCAGCCGCGCGCCGTCTTCGCCGGTCGAACCGTTGTCGACGATCACCAATTCGTCCACCAGCGGATCACCCAGGACCCGCTCGATGCTCTCCTGCAGCGCGGCGCCGGTCATGAACACGACCATGACGACTGAGACACTGCGCCGCCCGGCCTTGAAGCCGGGGAAATCCGGGGTCGGCGCAGGCTCTACGGCGACGATCGGGGCGGCGATGCCGTTCATCCAGCCTCCAAGGCGCCGGGCGCGCCGGAGGGCTGCGATTCAGCCGCCCCAGCCTGCGAATCAGCATCGGGCGGACTGGCTTGCGTGGCAAGCAGGTTCGCCGCTGCCGAGAGTTCGAGAATCTGCTGCCCGTCGGAGCCCAGCCGGCGCAGCGCCACCTTGCCCTCTTCCGCCTCGCGGCGGCCGACGACGGCGATCACCGGCACCTTGGCGAGGCTGTGCTCGCGGATCTTCAGATTGATCTTCTCGTTGCGCAGGTCGAGTTCCACACGCAGCCCCTTGGCCCTCAGCGCCGCGGCCGCCTTATGGGCGAAGTCGTCGGCGTCGGACGTGATTGTGGCGATCGTAACCTGAACGGGAGCCAACCAGAGGGGGAACGCCCCGGCATAGCTTTCGATCATCACGCCCAGGAACCGCTCCATCGAGCCGCAGATCGCCCGGTGCAGCATGACCGGGCGGTGCTTCTCGCCATCCTCTCCGACATATTCGGCGTCCAGGCGCTCGGGCAGCACATAGTCGAGCTGCAGCGTGCCGCACTGCCAGGTGCGGCCGATGGCGTCGCGCAGGTGGAACTCCAGTTTGGGGCCATAGAAGGCGCCCTCGCCCGGCAACAGTTCGATCTCGGCGATCCCGGCGTTTTTGGCCGCGCGCTCCAGCTTCTGCTCGGCGATATCCCAGACCTCGTCCGTGCCGAATCGAAGCTCCGGCCGCAGCGCGAGTTTCACCGCGTGCAGCTCCAGGCCGCAGTCGCGGTAGACGCTCTCCAGCAGGCGCACGAACTTCGTCGACTCCTCCTCGATCTGGTCCTCGCGGCAGAAGATGTGCGCGTCGTCCTGGGTGAAGGCCCGCACGCGGAAGATGCCGTGCAGCGCGCCCGAGGGCTCATAGCGGTGGCAGGCGCCGAACTCGGCCATGCGCAGCGGCAGGTCGCGGTAGGACTTCTGGCCGTGGTTGAAGATCTGCACGTGGCCCGGGCAGTTCATCGGCTTGACGGCCAGGACCTCGCCCTCCTCCGTCTCGCAGGTGAACATGTTCTTGCCGAACTTCTCCCAGTGCCCGGACTTCTCCCAAAGCACCCGGTCCATGATCTGGGGCGCCTTGACCTCCACATAGCCGTCGGCGTCCAGGCGGCGGCGCATGTAGGCCTCCACCGTGCGGTAGAGCGTCCAGCCCTTGGGGTGCCAGAAGATCATCCCCTTGGCCTCTTCCTGCAGGTGGAAGAGGTCCATGGCCTTGGCGATCTTGCGGTGGTCGCGCTTCTCGGCCTCTTCGATGCGGTGCAGGTAGGCCGCCAGGTCCTCTTCCGAGGCCCAGGCCGTGCCGTAGATCCGCTGCAGCATCGGGTTGCGGTGGTCGCCCCGCCAATAGGCCCCGGCGAGCTTGGTCAGCTTGAACGCCTTGCCCACGAACTTCGTCGAGGGGAAATGCGGGCCGCGGCAAAGGTCCTTCCAGTTCCCCTGGCGATAGACGCTGACATCCTCGCCGGCCGGGATGCCTTCGATGATCTCGGCCTTGTAGGCCTCGCCGATTGACTTGAAGTGACTGATCGCCTCGTCGCGCGACCAGACCTCGCGGCTGATGGCCTCGTCGCGGTCGACGATCTCCTTCATGCGCTGTTCGATCGCGCTGAGGTCGTCCAGGCTGAACGGCTCGGCGCGGGCGAAGTCGTAGTAGAAGCCGTCCTCGATCGAGGGGCCGATGGTGACTTGCGTGCCGGGGAAGAGCTCCTGCACGGCTTCGGCCATGATGTGGCTGGCGTCGTGGCGCAGGGTCTCCAGGCTTTCGCGGGCGTCGCGCGTCAGGATCTCGAAATGACCGCCGCGGGGCAGGGGGCGGTCCACGTCATAGAGTTCGCCGTCCAGCTTGATGAGCGCGGCGCGCTTGGCCAGCGACGGCGCGATGGAGGCCGCCACCGCCCTGCCCGTCGCGCCGTCGTCGTACTGGCGTTTGGAGCCGTCGGGGAAAATCAGGTCGATCATGTTTCACAGGTCCACTTGCGCGCATCGGCCCCAGAGTCCTTTGGGGGCGTCTTGCGCGGGGGCGGAACCGGGTCGAAGCCCGATCCACCGCCCCAGGGATGACAACGGCACAGCCTGCGGACAGCGAGGGCTCCCCCGCGCCACGGGCCATGGCCGATCAGGGCGTCTGCCGCATATTCCGAACAGGTCGGAAGGAACCGGCATTGCCGCCCGATCAGCGGCGAGAGCGTCAGCTTGTAGGCGCGAAGGGCGCCCCTGACGCAGCGTTCGTAGAGGTTCATGCCGGCTAAGGTCTTCCGCAGTCGGGCAGCGATTACGCTGCCACTAGCGGAGGATCAAGCTGCGCCGGCGGGGCTAGTTCGGGTCGTCGCGGTGCGCACAGCCTCGGTCACGGCCTCGAACGCGAGTAGCGTCGAGGCATGGCGGGCCGGGTAGTCCTTCACCGGGGCGAGCATGGCCAGATCCGAAAAACGTCCATCGGGCGCGGTTGCGCCCTCCTTCAACATAGCCCGAAACTGGTTACGCGCCAATTCAAGCTCGGCGAGGCTGGCCCCGATCACCTGTGCGCCGAGCACCGAAGCCGCCGCCTGGCCGAGCGCGCAGGCCTTCACGTCCTGGGCGAAATCGGCCACCTGGTCGCCGTCCACGACCACATCCACCACCACCCGGCTGCCGCACAGCTTGGCGATCTTCTCGACGCTGGCGTCGGGCGCGGCCAGCCGTCCGCTGCGTGGCAGGTTCGCCGCGAGCTTCAGCAGTTTCGCCGAATAGAGGTCGTCGATCATGCCCCCTAGATCGGGGGCCGGACGCGGACTGTCAAATATGGCCACTTGCCAGGGTCAGCGGGCGCCCTAGCGTCAAGGTCTTGAGGGGGCGTGATGACCGCAGCCACAGCCGAAGAGGCCACGCTCGTGAAAGGCCGCGACCTGTTCGGCCATCCGCGCGGCCTGGCGGTGCTGGCCGGGACCGAGTTCTGGGACCGCGTCTCGTTCCAGGGCATGCAGGCGCTGTTGACGCTCTACCTGGTGGGCCAGTTGTTCACGCCCGGCCATATCGAGAACATCGTCGGCTTCGCCGGCTTCCGCGCCGTCGTCGAGGCGGTCTTCGGCCACATGACCACGCTCGGCCTGGCGACCCAGGTGTTCGGCCTCTACGTCGGCCTGGCGATGTTCACGCCGGTGTTCGGGGGCCTGATCGGCGACCTGTGGCTGGGTCGCAAGCGCATGGTGATCATCGGCGCGCTGATGATGACCGCCGGCCACTTCTGCATGGCCTTCGATCAGTCGTTCCTGCTGGCCATGCTGCTGTTGATCTTGGGCACCGGCGCGTTGCGCGGCAACCTGCTGCCGCAGGTGGGCGAGCTCTACGCGCCGGAGGACTCACGGCGCGACACCGCCTTCCAGCTCTACTACGCCATGGTCAACCTCGGGGCCTTCGTGGCTCCGGTGGTCACCGGCGCCCTCGCCCAGAGCTTCAACTGGCACGTGGGCTTCGCCTTTGCGGGCTTTGGCATGCTGGCGGGCCTCTTCGTCTATCTCGCCGGGCAGAGCCAGGTGGTCGCTGTCACGCCCAAGCCCGCCCGCGTCGCCAAGGCGCCCAGCATCCCGCTGACCGGCGCCGATTGGCGCCGCGTGGCCGCCCTCCTCGCCCTGGTGCCCGTCGCCGCGCTGTTCTGGGTCGCGCAGTCGCAGGTCTGGAACACCTACAACCTGTGGGTCCGCGACCACGTCCAGCTGCACATCGGCAGCTTCACCGTGCCGGTCCCCTGGTTTCAGGCCATCGACGGCCTGTCGCCGTTCATCTGCCTGCCGCCGATGCTGATGTTCTGGCGCTGGCAGGCGGCGCGCGGCCGCGAGCCCGGCCAGTTCGCCAAGGCCGCCATCGGCTGCTTCATCTTCGGCGCAGGCACGCTCTGGCTGGCGGCCGCCGGCCTCGCCGCCGACGCCGACGGACGCGCGCCCATCCTGTTCGCGGTGATGTTCCACCTCGTCTCGAACCTGGGCTGGCTCTACTTCACCCCGACCATGGTCTCGCTGTTCACCCGCGCCGCGCCGACCTCGGTGGTCGCGACCCTGGTTGGGCTAAACATGTTCTCCACCACGCTGGGCAGCTTCGCCTCGGGGCGGCTCGGCAGCCTCTACGAAACCCTGCCGGCGTCGCAGTTCTGGGCCATGCATGCGGCGATCGTCGGCCTGGGCGGCGTCATCCTCCTGCTGATCGGCTGGCGCTTCGGCCCGGCCTACGGGATCACGCCTGCGGTGAAAGCCCGGCTCTGAGCGCCGCCAGCGCCAGCCGGTCGCGGGCCGCCGCGTCGAGACCGTCGAGCGTCGGCTCTGGCGCGGCCGGGCCAGCCACGATCCGGCCAGCTTCCATGTAGATCACCCGGTCGGCCAGCCGCGCGATCTCGCCGGCGTCGTGACTGACGTAGAGCGCCGGGATGGCCAGCGCCCGATGCACGCGCTCCAGATAGGGCAGGATGTCCGCCTTGGCGCCCGCGTCGAGGCTGGAGAGCGGCTCGTCCATCAGCAGCAGTTTGGGCCGGCTGAGCAGCGCCCGGCCCAGCGCGACCCGCTGACGTTCGCCGCCGGAGAGATTGGCCGGCGAGCGGCCCAGCAGGGCGCCGAGGCCCAGGAGATCGACCGTGTCGTCCAGGCCGACGCCGGCCTTCGCCGAGGTTCGCCTGGCCCCGTACAGCAGGTTCCCACGCACCGACAGGTGGGCCAGCAGGCTCGCCTCCTGGAACACCACGCCCACCGGCCGGCGGTGGGTCGGCAGGAAGGTGCGCGCGTCCTGCCAGGTCTCGCCGTCGACGCTGAGGGCGCCGGTCAACCGGGTGAGCCCGGCGATGCAGCGCAGCAGCGTGGTCTTGCCCGAGCCGGACGGGCCGCTGAGCGCGGTGATCCCGCTGGCCTCCAGCGTGAAGGCCGCATCCAGCGAAAAGCCGCCCAGGCGCCCTGCGAACCGGCCCTCGACGCCGCTCATCGCACCGCCTCATCGGTCCGGCCGTCGAGCAGCAACAGGCCCAGCAAGGCCAGGAACGAGAACGCCACCACGCCCGCCGCCAGACGGTGCGCCTCGCCGTACTGCAGGCTCTCGACCAGCTGGTAGATGCGCACCGAGATCACCTCGGTCTTGCCCGGGATGGCGCCGCCGATCATCAGCACCACCCCGAACTCGCCGATGGTGTGGGCGAAGACCAGGATGGCCGCGGTCAGGAAGCCGCGCCGGCAGAGCGGCAGGGCGACGGTGAAGAAGGCGTCGAGCGGCGACGCGCGGAGGGTGGCTGCGACCTCCATGGGTCGCGGCCCCATGGCTTCGAAGGCGCCTCGGATCGGCTGCACCGCGAAGGGCAGCGAGTAGACCATGGAACCGATCACCAGACCCTGGAAGGTGAAGGCCAGGGTACGGATTCCGAACCCATGCAGCGGCGTCATCAAGGGGCTCTGCGGGGCGATGGCGATCAGCAGGTAGAAGCCCAGCACCGACGGCGGCAGGATGATCGGCAGCGTCGTGACCGCGGCCACGATCTCCTTCCACCAGGCGCGGCGGCGCGCCAGCCACCAGGCGATAGGGGTTGCGAGAATGAGCAACAGGACCGTCGTCAGGCCCGCCAGTCTCAGCGTCGTCCAGACGACCTCGGCCACCTATTGTCCGCCCCCGTTGGTGCTAGCGAACCTCGTAGCCGTACTTCCTGATGATCGCCACCGCCTGCGGGCTTTTCAGGAAGGCGAGGAAGGCCTTGGCCGCGGCGTTGTCCTGGCCGGTCTTCAACAGGATGGCCTGTTGATCGATGGGCGCGTGGTCGGCGGCGGGCACGATCCAGCGCGAGCCGCCGGCGACGTTGATCACCTGCGAGAGCGCCACGAAGCCGAGCTCGGCGGCACCGGTGTCGACGAACTGATAGGCCTGGGTGATCGACGAGCCCTGGACGATCTTCGGCTTCAGGGCCGCATAGACCCCAAGCTTGGTCATGGTCTGGACCGCGGCGGTCCCATAGGGCGCGGCGGCCGGGTCGGCGATGGAGAGCTTGGCGAACTTGCCGCCCTTCAGGACCGCGCCGGCCCCGTCGACCAGGCCCGGCGTCCTGGAATAGAGCACCAGGCGGCCGACCGCGTAGGTGAAGCGGGCGCCCGCCACGCCCAGACCCTCTTTCTCGGCGGCGGCGGGGCGGTCGGCGTCGGCGGAGAGGAACACCTCATAGGGCGCCCCATGCGACATCTGGGCGTAGAACTGGCCCGACGAGCCGAAGCTCAAGACCGCGGTGTTGCCGGTAGAGGCCTTGAAGGCCGCCGCGATCTCCTTGGCCGGCTCGGTGAAATTGGCCGCCACCGCGACCTGGGTGTCGGCGGCGCGCGTGGCGGAGGCGCCGAACGCCACGACCGAGCCGACCGCCAACAGCACGAACATCTGAAGGCGTCGGGTGATCATGGCGGCCTCCGCTCAAGGTCAGGTGGCGAACTGCGATTTCGCCCCCTGACGATACGCGTCAAGCGATCGGCACGCCACCTGCCTAACGGTCGGCTAGAAGGTGAAGCGCACGCCCATCACCGGCGCGGCCGTCGAACTGCGGTTCAGAAAACCCGACGCCAGGCCGCCGGCCACCGCCGAGTGATTGACGCCGGCGTAGGCGTCGAAGTGCTTGTTGAAGCGATAGTCGGCGACCAGCGAGGCGTCCCACAGCGAACCCGAACAGGACGAGGCGCTGGTGTCGGAGCAGCCGTTGCCCTTGAAGCTGTTCTGGTCATACCGGTAGTAGGCGCCCGTCACGTCGAGCTTTTCGGTGACCGAATAGCGCAGACCCACCCAGGACACGACTTCCTTGCGGTGGATGGCGTAGGCGTTGTTGTTCACGAAGCTGACCACATAGCCGCCGATCCCGCGGAAGCCGTTTGGCAGGGGGTGCTTGGGGTTGGCCAGCTCGATCGCCTCGACTGCGCCGTAGATCTTGGCCTTGCCGATCACATAGCGGGCCTCGACGGCATAGGTGGTGTTGTCGGAGACCGTGCCGGCCAAGGTGCCGGGCGCGACCGCGTTCTGCGCGGCGCTGAGCGGGGACTCCGTGACCGCGTCGCTCACGTGGCTGTAGGTCAGGTCGACCGACAGCCCCTTGTAGTCGCCGCCCACGTCCATCTGGTCGGCGCGGCCGGGGAAATCGATGCCGCCCTCGAAGTTGTGCAGGTAGGCTGCGTGGACCGGCCCCTTGGCGACGACGTACTTGACGGAGGACGGGAAGCGCCCGTTCTCCGTGGCGCCCGCGCCGCCGGCGAAGCCGGAATAGCCGATCACCGAGAAAGACAGCGACTGGCTCTGCGGGTCGTACTTGGCGAAATTGTCGACCATCAAGGACGTCTGGAGACCGTAGGTGAGGGTCCCGTAGGTCTTTGACGAAACGCCCAGATAGGCCGCGCCCTGGAACAGTTGGCCCGCGCGGCTGGAATCGCCGTTGGTGGTCTGGCTGGCCAGCGGCAGGCCGTTGTCGACGATCAGGCTCCGCGAGCCGTCGCTCAGGTGTCCCGAGGTCGGCTGGAAGCCGGTTTCCAGCTTGAAGACCGCCTTGAGGTCGTCAGTGATCGGCTCGACGCCGGAGAGGCCGATCTTGGACTGTGACAGCCCGTTCGGCGAAACGGAGGTGATCGGCCGGTTGCTGTTCTTCTGGATCAGGAAGGGCAGGCCCGGCGCGTAGTAGCTGGTCAGGGGCGCGCCGTGATCCAGGTGAGCGAGACCGATGTCGATCGTCCCGTAGAGGGTGACGCCCTTCCAGGTCAGGCTGCCATCGTCCTTCTTGACGGGCGCGGGCGTCGGCTTGGGGGCCGCGTCACGTGAGGTGGCGATCGGGTCCGTCGCAGCGGCGGCGTCAGCAGACGCCGGCTTCGCGAAGGCCGCCGAGGCTAGGATGGCCACGACGCACAGCGCCAGTGTCTTGGGGGTCATCAGGAGTTGGCGGGTCATCGGGGTCTCGGATTGCGTCCCGACGGTTCTCGGCGGGTTCCGCGGCCCTTTTCCCAAAAGCGTCTGAATTTGAGGTTAATTGTGGGAATCGCGCGTCCGAGGCCGCGAGGCTAGAAGGTCTTTTGCAGCGCCAGATAATAGGAGAATTCGTTCGAGTCGCGGACGTCCTGCAACCCTCGGCCGGCGGAAAACAGCAGATGATAGTGCTCGGTGAAGTCGTAGACGCCGCCGACGTTGAAGCCGGCTGAATCGCGCCCGCCCTGATCCATGGCGGTCTGGTGGAACAGCTCCGCGCCGAGCGCCAGCTGCTTGGTGACCTGCTTCTGCAACAGCCAGCCCGCGAACCAGTAGTCCTTCTTGCCGGGCCCCGGGTTGATCCAGTAGCCGCCACCGCCATAGGTGGTCCACTCGCCGAAGTCCTTCTGCAGCCAGATGGGCAGAAAGACCCGCGTCTTGCCCGAGCCGAGACCACGGTCGGCGTTGCCGGTGGGCAGTTCCACGAGGGGGAAGACCCCGACCTGCGGGAACCAGTCCTTCTCGCCCGGCGTGATGAACCGGTACTTCGCCCCAAGCTCGATGTCGCCGATCCCGACCTGCGTACTGCCGCCCCTCGGATCATCGTAGGCCAGCGGCGCGATGACGTGCAGCTGCAGGTTCGGCGCGGCGCCATAGTTCACTTCGGTCCCCGCCAGGACTCCGGAGCTGTCGCCCTGCACATGAGTCCCGGCCGAGAAGCCGTAGACTTCCCAATGGCCCAGTTCGACGGGTTCGGGATCGTCGGTGACGAACGGCGGACCGGCCTGCGCCGCGCCCGCCAGGCTCATGGCCGCGCCGGCGACAATCGCGAGCATCCTTCGACGGAGACGCAACAGTTGCATGTAGCTCCTCGACATCAGGATTGGCCGGGCGCCGTCCGCCGCACGGCGCAGCGGCAACCTCTACTTGCCCTGCAAGAGGTCCATGAAGGGCGGAAAGGTCAGCAGGACCCCGCCGACGAACAGCAGGATCGAGGCGATATTCACGCGCGTCATGCTGACCGTGCGATCCCGCCACAGCCGACTTAGTCCGAACCACAGGATCAGCCAGAACAGGATCGCCACATCGGTGACCCCCGACAACGGGCCGGTCGGGGCCCAGAATTTGAGCCGCGCCGCCAGGGCGGGCGATGCGTCGCCCGCCAAGGCCAGGACCCCCAGGGCGAAGCATCCGGCGGCGGCGGCCAGGATCGCGGCCGCGCCCCGGCCATTGGTGATCGGGGCCTCATTCGCCGTCATGGGTTTCGCCCTTCATGATCACGATCGCCGCGCCGCCCCGGACCGGCGCGAACTTGTTCAGCATGGCTCCAAACGCGCCGGCGATCGCGGTCGTGACGAAGGCGGTTACCGCCAGCGCCATGACCGCGTTCCTGACCCCGCGGAAACGGGAAAGCTGAGCGCCGTAGCGGACGAAGATGGCGGCGACCGCGGTCAGCGTGATCGGCGCGAACCAGGCGACATGCTCCTTCCACTCCATGCCGACATCGTGCCAGCCGGAGGTCGAGGGCCGCGACATCAGCAGCTGCTTGGGATAGGCGGCAAGGTCCGTCGTCCCCGGCGGCGCGACCGCACGGTACCAGGGGTAGACGAGGTAGGCCCCCGCCAGGACCGTCAGCCAGGCCAGGGCCGCCATGGCCACCAGGTAGGCGCAGGCCAGCCGCCGCTCCTTGTCCGTCCAATGGTGGCCGGCGATTGACGTCGAGTAGAGGCCGGCGACCGCGCCGGAGAAGGCCAGCAGCAGCAGGGCGCCGAAGCCCATGCCGTGCAGCATCGTCACGGCGTCTCGGACGGTGATTTCCATGTTCGCTGCCCCGGCTGACGTGCTTCTCGACGCCTTGCACCGCAATTGTTGCGCCGGTTTGACTGGCTTGGCCAGCCGGCGCCGGGCCTATGTCCGGGGAAGGTCTAGAAGGCGAATTGGGAGCGCAACTCGACCACATGATAGTGCTGGCCGATCTCCGCGCCGGTCGGCGTCGAGAATGTCAGAGCCGAGGGCGACAGCCGATCGATCCGCACATCCTGGTAGTCGAGCATGAAGCGCACGAAGCTGTTCGGATACCAGTTGAGGCCGCCCGTCCAGATCTCCTGTTCGCCGCCACGCACAGCGTCCGCCGCCGGCGCCGAGCCGGCGGCGCCGGCGTGGTAGTTGAGGTTGAGGTCGGAGTAGCGCGCGCCGACTTCGAAGGCGCCCCATGTCCGGTCCTTCAAGCTGAAGGGGTGATTCACCGCCGGACCGTCGAAAGCCCAGCTCGTGGCGTTGAACCTGCGCTTCTCGCCCGTGAGGATGTAACCGACGTCGAGGTAGTAGCCATGGAAATCGGGATCGCTGACTCCCGCGGCGGGGTTCATCCGCTCGATCTTGATGCTCTCGTATTCGCTCTGAAGGAAGAGGCTGCCAAACTGCGCCGCGGCCTCAAGGCCCGCGGTGTCGGCGTGCCGCGAATTGATCGCGCCGGTCGAGATCAGGCGGGTCCCGTCGACCCGCAGTTCCGGACGTTCCTGCAGCGTGATGCCATAGCGCACCGCGTTCGCCGCCGTGTCCGGGCCGCCGGTGTCGGCCGGACGATCGATGTAGGAGCCGTGGACGCCCAGCTCGACCACGGCGTTGTCGGTCCGGACCGGCAGGAACCCCAGCCGCCCGATGAAGCTCAACTGACTATCGAACGGCTGACTGATGCCGGTGGCCTGGGAATTGACGACGCCCACGCCGCGTCCCGTGACAGCGGTGTTGAAGTACCATCGATCGCCATTGGCCCAGATCTCGGCGCCTTCGCGGGAGTCGCCGCCGGCAAGACCCCGGGCGACGTCAGACACCGCCGCGCGCTCAAGGAACAGCATGCTGTTGGTCGAATCCTGGTCGTCCAGGCCGTAGGACGGGGCGAAGGCGCCGATGCGGGCGTGGAACGGCTTCAGGCCTGAATACTGGATCCACATCTCGTAGACGTGGCCCGCATCCTCCTCGCCCGCGCCGCCGAACTCGTAGACGACGTTGTAGTCCCAGTCGCCGAACGCCCGGCCGTCGATGCCGATCCGCGCGCGGCGGAAGTCGGTTCCCGATGACAGATCCCGCGCGTGCGCGGTGTCGGTCGCCGCCGCGCCGCGCCGCAGATCCGTGGCGAGGGGACCCGCGCCGGCCTGGCTGTAGTCAGCGGCGTCGAAATGCACGACGGCATGCAGATTGGCGGTGAACTGGCCATCGGCGCTGGCGATCGACGGCTTGCCGGCCACGATGGTGGCGATTGCGGGCGACGGCGCCGCTGTGGCGGGTGTCTGGATGACCGCTGGCGCGGCCGGCGCGTCGATGCGGGCCTGCAACTGGTCGAGCTTGGCGGCCAGCGCCTGCACCTGCGCCCGCAGCGCCTCAATCTCCGCGTCGCGCGGGTCGACTTGGGCGTGGGCCGTGGAGGCCAGGAGGCTCAAGGCGCTCGCCGCCAGGAGCAGTCGTTTCGTCGCCATCTGTCAGATCCCCGGGCTAGAGCCAACCTGCGCTCACGCGGCGTCATGTAATCGGACCACATAGCGGCCGGCCACCCTCGCCGATGGGCGCTCTTAATCTCTACTGGATGACTAGGATTATCGTCGCATCAGTGTTTCTGGACTGTGCTCCAGTTCCGCTATGATCGCGACGCGATCGAGCCCAGGGGACCCCATGACCAAGACGCCGAATGACCGCCGAGCCTTCCTGCAACTGGCGGCCGGCGCCGTGGGAGCCCTCGGGGGCGCCGCGGCCCTGCCGCCGGGTGTCGCCAAGGCCCTGGCGCTGCCCGCCAATCGCGTCACCGGCACTATCCGCGACGTCGAGCACGTGGTGATCCTGATGCAGGAGAACCGCAGCTTCGACCACTATTTCGGGACCCTGCGCGGCGTGCGCGGCTTCGGCGACCCCAGGCCCATCGACCTGCCCAACGGCCAGCCGGTCTGGAAACAGCCGACCCTGAGCGGCGCCTCCAGCGTCAGCCCGTTCCATCTGGATACGTCGAAGACCCGCGCCGAGACCATGCGCGACCTGGACCACAGCTGGAAGGGCAGCCACGCGCGCTGGAAGCACCACGACGCCTGGGTGCCGACCAAGTCGTCGCTGACCATGGGCTACTTCACCCGCGCCGACATCCCGTTCTACTACGCACTCGCCGACGCCTTCACGATCTGCGACGCCTACCACTGCTCGATCTTCGGCCCGACCAATCCCAACCGGCTGTTCCTGTTCACCGGCACCAGCGGGCTTTCCGCCGGCGACGACAGCCGGATCGTGATCACCAATCCGGCGGAGGACAACAACAACGCCAACCCGGCGGAGGACTCGCCCAAGTTCAAGGGCCTGAAGTGGCCCACCTACGCCGAGCGGCTGCAGAAGGCCGGTGTCTCCTGGAAGGTCTATCAGGAGTACGAGAACTACGGCGACAATGGCCTCGCCTATTTCGACAACTTCCGCGGCATCGGGCCGGACTCGATCCTCTATCAGCGCGGCCGCGCCTGGTCGCCGGGCTCGACCAAGGAGAACGCCAAGGACAGCGACGGCGACCACCTGATCGCCGACTTCAAGAAGGACGTGGCGGCCGACCGCCTGCCGCAGGTCTCGTGGATCGTCACCAACTACAAGCTATCGGAGCACCCGCAGGCGACGCCCTCGGACGGGGCCTATTTCACCGCCCGGATGATCGAGGCGCTCGCCTCCAATCCCAAGGTCTGGGCCAAGACCGTCTTCATCATCAACTACGATGAGAACGACGGCTTCTTCGACCACGTGCCGCCGCCGATCCCGCCGGTGGGAACCGCAGCTGGCAAGTCCACCGTCGACCTGGCGCACGAGGACTATCACGGCGAGCCGGTGGGCCTGGGGCCGCGCGTGCCGCTGCTGGTGGTCTCGCCCTGGAGCAAGGGCGGCTACGTCAATTCCCAGCTGCACGACCACACCTCGGTGATCCGCTTCCTGGAGGCGCGCTTCGGGGTGATGGAGCCGCAGATCTCGCCCTGGCGGCGCGCGGTGACCGGCGACCTGACCAGCATGTTCGACTTCAAGACGCCGAACGGCGCGCCGACGAAGCTTCCCGACGCCTCGGGCCTGCCGAAGCGCGCGGCCCAGGCGACGGCGACCCTGCCGTTCCCGAAAGTCCCCGACACCGCGCCCGCGATGGCGCGCCAGGAGCCCGGCCAGCGGCCGGCGCGGCCGCTGCCCTACGGCTTCAACGTGTCCGGCCATCCGACCGCCGAAGGCTTCGCCCTGGTCATCGACAACACCGGCCAGGCGGGCGCCACGTTCGAATTGCGCCGGCCGCGCGGCGGCGAGCCGCGGTTCTACGCCGTCGAGGCCGGCAAGCGGCTCGAGGACGCCTTCCCGCTGGATGGTGACGCCTACGACCTGAGCCTGTTCGGCCCGAACGGTTTCCTGCGCCGCTTCAAGGGCCAGTCCGGCCCGGCCAAGCCGGGCGCCAAGGCGCAATTCGACGCCAAGGCCGGCCGGCTGCTGGTCACCCTGGAAAACCACGGGCCATCGCCCGTCAGCCTGGAGGTCACGCCCGCCGCCTACGCGAACGCGGCGCCGCGGTTGCGCCGCCTGGGACCGGGCGAGACGGCGACGGAGGCCTGGGACGTGAAGGCCAGCCACAACTGGTACGACCTGGTGGTGACCTGCGCCGAAGCGCCCAGCTTCCAGCGCCGCTTCGCCGGCCACGGCGAAGACGGCAAGCCCAGCCTGAGCGATCCGCTGCTGGGTAGGCAGGCGTAGGCCGCCTCTCTGCCGAGCGGCCCGTTAGATCGTCGTGGCCACGTGAATCCAGGCGGCGACTGTCGCCCAGGTCACGGCGGCGAAGGCCAGCAGGACCGGGATCAATTCGGCGTAGTGGTGGGGCTTCTGAAGCCCGCGCGGCGTGGACATGACGCAGCTCCTTTGCTGCCCCTAACCACTCGCTGCGCGGATTTGTTCGCCCCCTACCAGACGTGGACCCGCTTCTCCGGCGGCAGGTAGAGCTTGTCGCCGGGCTTGACGTTGAAGGCGGCGTACCAGGCGTCGACGTTGCGCACGATGCCGTTCACCCGGTACTCGGCCGGGCTGTGCGGGTTGCTCAGCAGCTGCGCCCGCAGCGCGCCCTCGCGGACCTTGTCCTGCCAGGACTGGGCATAGGCGATGAAGAAGCGCTGGTCGCCGGTCACGCCGTCGATCACCGGCGGCTCGCCGTGCTGGGCGACGTAGCGGCGATAGGCGGCGTAGGCGGCCTCGATGCCGCCGAGGTCGCCCAGGTTCTCGCCCATGGTCAGCTTGCCGTTGATATGCACGCCGGGCACAGGTTCATAGCTGTCGAACTGTGCGCCCAGGACCGCGGCGCGCTCACCGAAGGCCTTGGCGGCGTCGGCCGTCCACCAGTCGCGCACCTTTCCGGTTTCGTCGAAGTGTCGTCCCTCGTCGTCGAAGCCATGGCCCATCTCGTGGCCGATCACCGCGCCCTCGCCGCCGTAGTTGGCGGCCGGGTCGGCGCCCGGGTCGAAATAGGGCGGCTGCAGGATCGCGGCCGGGAAGGTGATCTGGTTGGCCTGCGGGTTGTAGTAGGCGTTGACCACCTGCGGGACCATGTCCCACAGGCCCTTGTCCACCGGCTTGGGATAGCGCGAAAGCTGCAGCTTCCAGTCGAACCGTTCCGCCCTGACCGCGTCGCCCAGGAGGTCGGTGCGGCTGATCTTCAGGCTTGAATAGTCGATCCATTTCTTCGGATGGCCGAGGCGCGGATCGAAGGTCGAGAGCTTGACGAGCGCGGCCTTGCGGGTGGCGTCGTCCATCCAGGCCGCGTTCCTGAACCGCTCGCCGTAGGCCGCCGTCAGGTTGGCCACCAGCTCGGCCGTCTGCTTCTCCGCCTCCGGCGGGAAGTGCTCGGCCACATAGATGCGGCCCACCTCCTCGCCCAGGTCGCGGTTGATCAGCTGGACGCCGCGCTTCCAGCGTTCGCGCTGCACCGGGACGTCGCGCAGGGTGTGCGAGAAGAAGTCGAAATTGGCCTGGTCGAAGGCGTGCGGCAGGTATTGGGCATGGGTGCGGATGAAGTGGTAGGCGAGGTAGTCCTTCCACACCGCCAGCGGCGTCGAGGCGAGCAGCTCGCCCGCGGCCTTCACCTCGCTGGGTTCGGACACCAGCACCTTCCTCGGCGCGCCAAGCCCGGTCGAGGCGAACATCGCCGCCCAGGGGAACTGCGGCGCCGTGGCCGTGAGCTTCGCCAGGTCCATCGGATTGTTGACCTTGTCGACGTCACGGGTCTCTTCCGGCTTCCAGTGAGCCTCGGCGATCTTGTGTTCGAGCGCGATGATCGCATCGGCCTTGGCGGCGGCGTTCTTGATGCCGGCCAGCGTCTGGATCTTGATCACATAGTCCCGGTAGGCCTTGCGGTAGCCGTCGTACTTGGCGCCCTCGCGCAGGTAGTAGTCGCGGTTGGGCAGGCCCAGGCCCGACTGGTCGAGGCCGACCACATAGACGTCGGGGTTGTCGAAGTCGGGACCGATGCTGACATTGACCGGGCTCTCGAAGCCGGGCTGGGCGAACAGCTTGGCGACATCGGCCTTGCTCTTCGCCGCGGCGATCCTGGCGAGGTAGGGCTTGAGCGGCGCGGCGCCGCGCGCCTCGATCCCCTTCTCGTCCATCCAGGCGGCGTAGAAGTCGCCGACCCGGCGGCCGCCCGGCCCGGCCTTGGTCGGATCCTTGGCCAGGTCCTCGACGATTCTGTGCACGTCGCGCTCGGCCTGGTCGGCCAGCACCACGTCGACGCCCGCGGAGATGCGATCCGGCGCGATCTGGGTCCGCTTGTCCCAGCCGCCGTTGACGTATTTGAAGAAGTCGTCGCCCGGCTTCACCGAGGCGTCCATGGACGTGGCGTCATAGCCCCAGGTCCCGAACTTCGCCTTGCCGGCGCCCAGCGCTTGCGGCGCGGCGCCCACGATGGCGAGCGCGCAGCCCGCGAGAACCCCCGAGAGAAGCAAAGTCTTGAACTTCAAGGAAACACCCTCCGCTGACAGGAGGGCGACAGTACACGCCGCGTCCGGCGAGGCAACGCGGCCGGCGGGCCGGTCCGCAGCTTACCGCCGCCGGCCCTTGGCCTTCGCCGGGACCTCTTCCTTGCGCGCCGCCCACAGGCTCTCGGCGCGGGCCTTCAGCGCCTCGTTCATCTCCACGAAGGCGCGGTAGATGGTGCGGCCCATGGGCTTGGCGAGCGTCGGGCCGAGCAGGCCGCCGATGATCTCGCCGTTCGAGACGATGCAGCCCTCGGTGGCCAGGGCCTCGATCTCGAAGAAGCGGATCGTCCGCACCAGGCCGCCGATCATGGTCAGCCGCCAGTGCAGCTGCTCGTTCGGCACCCACTCCAGCACGCTCGGCCGGATCACCTCGGGGTCCCGGCCGGGCAGGGCGAGCGTCATTTCCAGCACCGAGCCGATGTGGATGTCGCCGGACGCCTTGGTGTAGAGCGGGTTCCACTCGTCCCAGGCCTTCAGGTCGGAGAGCGCCTCCCAGATCACCTCGGCCGGCGCCTGGATGCCCACGCGGTGCTCGATCCGCAGGCCCTTGGGCGGCTTGGGCGGCGGCAGGCCCATCTTCATCGGCTTGGGGCCCAGCCGGGTGACCGAGCCGCTGGTTCCAAAGGGTCCGGCTTTCAGGTTCAGAGGGGGTGGCACCGGCATCAGGCCTGCTCCTTCATCCGCCAGGTGGCGCCGGCGGGTCCGTCCATGACCTCTACATTTAGCGCTGTAAGTTCGGCGCGAATACGGTCGGCTTGCGCCCAGTCCTTGGCGGCGCGGGCGGCGTCGCGGGCGCCCACGAGGCCGTCGATCTGCGCCTTCAGCCCCTCGTCGGCGCCGCCCTGGAACCAGACCTGAGGGTCCTGGGTGAGGAAGCCCATGACCGACGCCAGGGCCGTCAGGTCCTGCTTCAGGGCCGAGGCGTTGGGCGCGCCCTTGCGGACCGCGGCGTCCAGGTCGGTGGCGAGCTTCTTCAGGAGCGCCATGGCGGCCGGCGTATTGAGGTCGTCGAGCAGGGGCTCCAGCTGGTCTTCCAGCAGCGCCCCGCTGCCGCCCGCCTCGATGTGCCGCGCCCGGCCGAGCACGCCGTAGAGGTGGTCCAGCGAATTGCGCGCCTGGGCGAGCGCGTCGTCGGTCCAGCTGAGCGGCTGGCGGTAGTGCGCGCCCAACAGCGCCCAGCGGATCACCTCGCCCGGCTGCTGCTTCAACAGGTCGTGCGCCAGGGTCACATTGCCGAGGCTCTTGCTCATCTTCTCCTCGCCCATGTTGAGGAAGCCGTTGTGCAGCCAGTAGTGGGCGTAGGTCCCGTGCTGGTGGCCGTCGCACATCCCTTGGGCCAGCTCGTTCTCATGATGCGGGAAGACCAGGTCGATGCCGCCGCCGTGGATGTCGATGGGGAGGCCGAGCTCCTGCTCGATCATCGCCGAGCACTCGATGTGCCAGCCGGGCCGGCCGGGGCCCCAGGGGCTCTCCCACTCCGGCTCGCCGGGCTTGGAGGGCTTCCAGAGCACGAAGTCGGCCGGGTGCTGCTTGTAGGGCGCGACCTCGACGCGGGCGCCGGCGATCATCTCGTCCAGCGGCCGGCCCGACAGCTTGCCGTAGTCGCTGAACGCCTGGGTGTTGAACAGCACATGGCCTTCGGCGGCATAGGCCGAGTTGTTGCGGACCAGCCGGCCGATCATCGCGACGATGGCGTCCATGGTCTTGGTCGCCCGCGGCTGGGCGGTCGGCGGCAAGGCGCCCAGCGCCGCGGCGTCGCCGTTGTAGGCGGCCAGATACCTGTCGGTGATCGCCTCGATCGGCACGCCTTCCTCGGCGGCCTTGGCGTTGATCTTGTCGTCGACGTCGGTGACGTTGGCCGCATAGATGACGGCGGCCTCGCCATAGAGCCGGCGCAGCAGGCGGAACAGCACATCGAACACCACGACGGGCCGGAAATTGCCGATGTGGCTGTAATTGTAGACCGTCGGCCCGCAGACATACATCGTCACCCGCCGGGGATCGGAAGGGACGAAGGGCCGCTTTTGGCGGGCCATGGTGTCGTACAGCTGAAGCGACATCGATCTTTTCTAACGCAGGGTCACGGTTGCCCGGATGCGGGTTGGGCCCATATACAGATGGGCGGATCGGGAAGCCACGGGAACTCCTCAGGCGTTTCCCCATCCAAGCTAAGGGTGGCCACGCGTATTTCCGGGACCTTCGTCCCGGCGCAACTCAGCCCTGGAAAGAACCTCTCCCGCCATGGACGCAATCCGCGACCGAACCCTGGTCGGTTCAACTGACCTTGATCTTGACGCCGTGAAGCGCCCCTCCCGCGAGGAAGCGATGGCGGCGGTCCGCACGCTGATCGCCTGGGCCGGCGACGACCCCCGCCGCGAGGGCGTCATCGACACCCCCAAGCGCGTGGTCGACGCGTTTGGCGAATGGTTCGAGGGCTACACCGCCGACCCGGCCAAGGAGCTCTCCCGCACCTTCGAGGACGTGCAGGGCTACGACGACATCGTCATGCTGCGCGAGATCGAGGTGGAGAGCCACTGCGAGCACCACATGGCGCCGTTCCTGGGCAAGGCCTACGTGGCCTACATGCCGACCAACCGCGTGGTCGGCATCTCCAAGATCGCCCGGGTGGTCGAGATCTTCGCCAAGCGTCTCCAGACCCAGGAGACCATGACCCAGCAGATCGCCGACGCCATCACCGACAGCCTGCGCCCGGCCGGCGTCGCCGTGCTGATCGACGCCAACCACCAGTGCATGTCGACGCGCGGCGTCCACCACCGCCACGTCTCGACCATCACCACCCAGTTCACCGGCGTCTTCAAGACCGACCCGACGCTGCGCCAGAGGTTCCTGGATTTCGTGAATAGGAAATAGTCCGCGGCGTCAGGGGTTGGTGAGCGGGTTGGTCGGCTCACCCTCGCCGGGCGCACGTGGCGGATGCACGATCGTCACCAGGACGAAGCTCAGCAGGATCAAGAGGTACCAGGCCCCCAGCTTGCCGATCGGCACCAGGGCCCAGCCGTGCTTCTGGCTGGGATAGATCCAGGCGGCGGTGAAGGTGCCGATGTTCTCGGCGAACCAGATGAACAGCGCCACGAGAACCAAGCCCATCAGCACCGGCATGCGCCTGGCCGTGCGGTCCGGCGTGAAGGTGAACCAGGATCGCCAGAACATCGCGACCGAGGCGGCATAGAGGCCCCAGCGGATGTCGGGCAGATAGTGGTGGCTGAAGAAATTGACGTAGCTCGCCACCGCCAGCAGCCACGGCGCCCAGTGTGGCGGCCAGCGGATGAAGCGGATTTCGAACAGCCGCAGGGTGCGGGCAATGTAGGAGCCGATCGCCCCGTACATGAAGCCCGAGAACAGCGGCACGCCGCCGATCCGAAGCAGGCTGGGTTCCGGATAGATCCACGACCCATGCGCGGTCTTGAAGATCTCCATGCAGGTGCCGACCACGTGGAAGATCAGGATAACGGCGGCCTCGTCCCACCGCTCCAGCCGGGTGGCCAGCAGGAAGGCCTGGATCGCCACCGCGCTCAGCACCAGGAAATCGTAGCGCGCGATGGGTGCGTGCGAGGGCCAGAGGTAGTGGGTGGCGATGATCAGCCCCAGCATCGCCGCGCCGAACAGACAGGCCCAGGCCTGCTTCAGGCCGAACAGCAGGAACTCGTAGAGCCCGCCCCGCAGCCGCGAGCGCTGCGCCCAGGGCCGGACGCCCGCGTCCACGGCGATGACGCGGCCCTTGATCCGATCCTTCAGACTCATCGCCGTCAGGCTAGCGCGGCGTGGGGGAGCGGCGCCATATGGGCGTCATGACCGCGACCTTCCCCACCGCGAGCGACACCCACGCCCTGGAGCATGGGACACAGCTGGCTCCCCGCTTCGACGCCAACGGCCTGATCGCCGCGGTGGCGACGCATGTGGATACCGGCGAGGTCCTGATGTTTGCCTGGATGAACGCCGAGGCGCTCAGCCTGACGCTCTCGACCGGCGAGGCCCACTACTGGAGCCGGTCGCGCGGCGAACTCTGGCACAAGGGCGCCACCAGCGGGCAGATCCAGAAGGTCGTCGAGGCGCGCATCGACTGCGACCAGGACTGCGTCTGGCTGAAGGTGCTGCCGCAGGGCGACGGCGGCGCCTGCCACACCGGGGCGCGGTCCTGCTTCTACCGGGTGATCGAGGATGGCCAGCTCACGGAGCGGCCGTGACCGTCGTCCAGGCGCTGGCCGCCTACCTGGTCGCCGCGGGCCTGCTCACGCTGACGCCGGGCCTCGACACCGCGCTCATCCTGCGCACGGCGGCCGTGGAGGGCCCCAGGCGCGCGGCCTTCGCCGCCCTGGGGATCATCGGCGGCTGCCTGGTCTGGGGCGCGGCCGTGGCGCTGGGCCTGGGCGCCCTGCTCGCCGCCTCGAAGATCGCGTTCACCGTGCTCAAGTGGGCCGGCGCGGCCTATCTCGTCTGGCTGGGCCTCAACCTGATCCTCAAGCCCCGCGACCGCTTCGACCTGCCCGAGGGCCAGGCCTCGGCCGGCGGCGACCTCGCCTGGATGCGCCGGGGCCTGCTGACGAACCTGCTGAACCCAAAGGTCGGCGTCTTCTACATCTCCTTCCTGCCGCAGTTCCTGCCCCTCGGGGTCGCCCCGGCGCCGTTCATCTTCCTGCTGGCGGTGATCCACGCGGTGCTGGGCCTAGCCTGGAGCGCCTGCCTGATCGGCGCCACACGGCCCATCGCCGGCGCGCTGAAGAGGGCCGCGGTGGTGCGCTGGCTCGACCGGCTGACCGGCGGGGTCTTCCTAGGCTTTGGCGTGCGTCTGGCGCTCGAGCGGCGCTGAGATCGCTTTTTGGGCGGCGGTCTTCAGCGACGAGACGCCCGAAGGCCCCGGCGTCACGTGATAGGTGGCGATCGGCCGGGTGGTGAAGGCCTTGTCCTTGATGCTGGAGACCGCCATCAGCTCCGCCGTCGCCTCGCTGTGGGTGAGGGTCAGGAGCACGAAGCCCTTGGCCGTCTGATTGTTGAACAGCACCTCGCGGTTGAACTCGGCGAAGGCCTTGCCCAGCGGGAAGGCGGCGATCGACTCGCCGGGCCCCGGGCTGGTGATCCCCGCCGTGCCGAACTCCACGGCCACCCGCTTGCCGCCCACTTCGGCGTTCCACAGTTCGTTGGCCCAGAAGGCGTGGCTGTCGCCGCTGACCACGATCAGGTTGGCGCGGGCCTTTTCGACCAGCGCATAGAGCCGCTGGCGGTCGGCGGGATAGCCGTCCCACATGTCCGCGCCCCAGGGCAGGCCCAGCGCCGCATTGGCCTCGATCTTCGCCAGCCGCTGCTGGCCGGCCCGCGGCAGCTCGGCCTTGGCCGCGGCATAGGCTTCCGGCGTCATGTATTTGTGGATCGGCGGGGTGAAGAGGCGGGCCATCACCACCTCATTGCCCAGCACCTGCCAGGGCCGGCCGGACTTCACCGAGGCCGAGAGGCCGCGCGCCAGCCAGGCCTCCTGGCCCGCCGACATCATCTTGCGCGCCGGGTCGTCCAGCCGCTTGCGCCAGGCCGCCACGTCGGCGGCGGTCGGCTCGGGCGGCATCTCCTTGTCCGGATAGAGCTGGTGATCGCGCGCGGTCAGCCGGGTTTCCAGCATGAACAGGCTGGCGACATCGCCGAAATCGAAGGACCTGTTGATGGCGAAACCGCCGCCCTCCGGCTCGCGGATCGGCATCCACTCGTAATAGGCCTTGATGGCGGCGGCCTTGCGCACGTTCCAGTCGCCCTCGGTGGCCGGCTGGTGGTTCTCCGCCCCGCCGGTCCAGCTGTCGTTGGCGGTCTCGTGGTCGTCCCAGACCACGATCCAGGGCGCCCGCGCATGCGCCGCCTGCAGCTGCGGGTCGGTCTTGTACTGGGCGTGGCGGCGGCGGTAGTCGGTGAGGCTGACGCACTCGTGGTTGGGCTGGTGCGGCCGCTCGTCGGCGACGGGGCTGTCCATGCCGTAGGACCCCGGCCCGCCGTACTCGTAGATGTAGTCGCCCAGGCAAACGACCGCGTCGACGCGCGGCAGCCTGGCGATGGCGCCATAGGCGTTGAAATAGCCGTTCGGATAGAGGGCGCAGGTGCAGGCCGCCAGCACGACGTCCCTGGTCGGCCCGTCCGGCAGGGTCTGGGTGCGGCCCACCGGCGATTTCACGCCGCCGGACTCGAACTGGAAGCTGTAGGCGCGGCCGGGATCGAGGTTGACCGCGTCGACCTTCACCGTGAAGTCACGGTCGCTTCCGGTGACGCCGGAACCGTGCTTGCCACCGCCCTTGCGGTCGAGCGGATCGATCCGCCAGCTGTAGGCCACGTCTCCGCCGCCGCGCGGCGTGATCCGCGTCCACAGGATCACCCGGTCCTGCAGCGGATCGCCGGACGCGACGCCGTGCTGGAAGGCAACCGGATCGCGGGCCAGGGCGTTCGTCGCAGGTGCGGCCGCGCTTAGTCCGAGCAGAGCCAGCGCCTTGCGCCTGTCCACTTGCATTCTGTCCGCCCCGTATCCGGCCCGAAGGCCTCGCGCTTGTTCGACCGCGCCCGATTTCAACCCGCAGACTATCACAGAAGAAGGCGTTCCCGTGGCCAGTGAAACTCTCCACGTTCCGCGCGAAAAGCTCCGCCGAGAGACCCTCAACCTGCACTACGCGATCGCCTCCCTGATGGAGGAGTTCGAGGCCGTCGACTGGTACCGCCAGCGCGCCGACGACTGCGACGACGAGAGCCTGAAAGAGATCCTGCTGCACAACGCGCGCGAGGAGCTGGAGCATGCGTCGATGATCCTCGAATGGATCCGCCGCAACGACGCCGACGCCGCCAGGCAGATGAAGAAATACCTCTTCACCCAGGCCGACATCCTCAAGGTCGAGGAGGCGTCCGAGGACTAGGCGCCCAATCGCGCGCATTGCCTGGACCGGCCGCGCCGCGCTACGCCAAGCCGTGCCGCTCGCCCCCGACAACCAGGACCCGGATATCGACGACGCCGACGCCGAACCCTTCGGCGTGCGGATCGTCGCGGTGGGCGCGGACGACGCCGGCGGGCGCATCGACAAGGTGCTGGCAGACCTCCTGCCGGAGATGTCGCGAGCGCGGGTGCAGGCGCTGATCGCCCAGGGCCATGTCAGCCGCGACGGCGCGAGCGTCGCTGACGCTTCGGGCAAGGCGCTTCCCGGCGACTACCGCCTGGAGATCCCGCCGCCCACCGCCGCCGAGCCGGCCGCCGAGGCCATTCCGTTGACCGTGCTCTACGAAGACGCCGACCTGATCGTGGTCGACAAGCCGGCCGGCATGGCGGTGCATCCGGCGCCCGGCAGCGAGAGCGGCACCCTGGTCAACGCCCTGCTGCATCACGCCGGCGCCAGCCTGTCGGGCATCGGCGGGGTGGCGCGGCCCGGCATCGTCCACCGCATCGACAAGGACACCTCCGGCATCGTGGTCGCAGCCAAGACCGACGCGGCGCATCACGGCCTCTCGGCGCTGTTCGCCGCCCACGACATCGACCGCGTCTACATCGCGCTCACCCGCGGCGCGCCGCAGAAGGCCCTGGCCGGGACAAGGGCGACCATCGAGGGCGCCATCGGCCGCTCGTCCGCCGACCGCAAGAAGATGGCGCTGGTCCGCTCGGGCGGCCGCCACGCGGTCACCCACTACGCCGTCGAGCGCACCTTCGGCCCCAAGGACCGGCCGCTCGCCGCCCGGGTCGCCTGCACGCTGGAGACCGGCCGCACCCACCAGATCCGCGTCCATCTGGCCTCGGTCGGCGCGCCCTGCCTGGGCGACCCCGCCTACGGCTCCGGACCGCCGGCCGAGAAGGTCCGCGCGGCGATGGCGCAGGCGGGTCTGGCGCGCCAAGCCTTGCACGCCGCGGTCCTGGGCTTCCGCCATCCCATCTCCGGCGAGGTCCTGCGGTTCGAGAGTCCGCTGCCGCCGGACATGGCGGTGCTTGAGCGCCTGCTCGCCGACCTCTGATATTTCAGGCCCGCAGGACGCCCTCACGGCGGGGTAATCGCCACGCAACATTGGCGCCCTCATTTGGACCCGCTCAACGGCGAGGTCATACGCTGGAGCTATCGGGGGGATAATCGGCGGGTCTGCCCACGCAATCGTGGAGCCGCGCCGCGAGCGGATGAACGGCGAGTGATCTTCAAACCTTTGGGAGCTTCCACGCGCACGATGCTGTGCGCCGGCGTCTGCGCCGCGGCCCTGGCGGCCGCCGGCCAGGCCGCGGCCGGCGCGGCCGCGGCGCCGGCCCCAGCGACGCCCAAGACTCCCGCCGTCTCCGAGGTCACGGTCGTCGCCGCGCCGAAGATCCAGCCCGGCGCGGTGATCGGCGACATCAAGCCCGACATCCAGTTCCACCCCGAGGACATCCAGGCCTACGGCGTCTCCACCATCACCGAGCTGCTGGACGAGCTCGCGCCCGAGATCGGCTCCAACTCCGGCCGCGGCGGCGAGGGCCCGGCGATCCTGGTCAACGGCCGGCGCATCTCGGGCGTCAACGAGATCCGCAACATCCCGACCGAAGCGATCCTGAGGGTCGACATCCTGCCGGAGGAGGCCGCGCTGAAGTACGGCTTCACCGCCAACCAGCGCGTGGTCAACATCGTGCTGCGCGACCACTTCGGAGCCAAGTTCGTCGATGCGCAGGGGGGCGCGGCGACCGAGGGCGGCGGCGCCAGCGGCCAGGCCGAGGCCAACATGACCCGCATCACCGGCGAGCGGCGGATGAACTTCGACCTGAAGTACAACGCCAAGGCCTCCCTGCTGGAGTCGCAGCGCGACCTGACCTCGCTGGCGGCGGGCCAGGACTTCGACTTCGCCGGCAACGTCAGCGCCGCCTTGCCCGGCGGCCAGATCGACCCGGCCTTGAGCGCGCTCGCCGGCCGCCCGGTGACGGTGGCCGGCGTGCCGGCGGCGGGCGCGAGCCGGCCGCTGTCGCTCTCCGACTTCGTAGCCACCGCCAACCTTCCCAACGTCACCGACGTGCGCCCCTTCCGCACCCTGGTCCCGGACAGCCAGATGATCTCGGCCAACGGCGTGGTCACCCAGCCGATCTTCGCCGACATCAAGGCCACCCTGAACGCCACCTTCGAGGCGACGAGGTCGCAGGCCGAGCGCGGCCTGCCGGGCGTCAGCCTGCTGGAGCCGGCGGGCCTGCCGTTTTCGCCGTTCTCCAGCCCCGTCGAGATCGACCGCTTCGTGCCGGGCTTCGGGCCCCTGAACCAGGACGCCAACGGCTGGACCGGGCACCTGGGCGTCAGCTTCAACCGCGACATCGCCAAGTGGCGCCTGGCGCTGACCGGCAACTACGACCACGCCGACAGCACGAATGAGAACGACGTCGGCCTCGACGCCACGGCCCTGCAGGCGGCGGTCACCGCCGGGACGGTCAATCCGTTCGGCGCCCTGCCCGCGAACCTGCTCAAACTCCGGCCGCAAGACACCAGCCACAGCCGGTCCGACGCCGGCAACATCCAGTTCGTGGCGTCCGGGCCGATCTGGACCATTCCGGCCGGTGAGATCCGCACCAGCTTCCGCGTCGGCGCCACCGGCTCCAGCTTCGCCTCCGAGGCCTCGCGCGGCGGCCTTAGCCAGTCGCAGACCTTCAGCCAGGGCGGCGGCAATGTGCAGGCCTCCATCGACGTCCCCCTGACCAGCGCCAAGAACAAGGTGCTGGGCTGGTTCGGCGACTTCACCGTCAACACCCACGTCGCCCTGCAGTCGGTCTCCGGCTTCGGCACGCTGGATACGCTGGGCTATGGCGTGCACTGGACGCCGGTCACCGGGCTGTCGATCCTGGTCAACCGGCTGCACGATCAGGCCGCGCCCAGCCAGCAGCAGACCAGCGCGCCGATCCTGCTCACCCCCAACACGCGGATCTTCGACTTCGCCACCGGCCAGACGGTCGACGTGATCCAGATCAGCGGCGGCAATCCGGCGCTGACCAGCGACGACCGCTATCGGGACTCGGTGCGGGTGACCTGGCAGCCGATCGCCGACCAGCAGCTGATCTTCCGGGCCGACTACAACAAGATCCACTACAAGGACCCCATCGTCGGCGCCCTGCCGGCCGCCAGCGCGGCGATCGAGGCGGCCTTCCCCGACCGCTTCATCCGCGACGCGGCGGGAAACCTCACCGAAGCCGACTTCCGGCCGGTGAACTTCTCCAGCCAGGACGTCAGTTCGCTGCGCTGGGGCTTCGACTACTCCCGGCCCATCGGCCCGCCGTCCGCGCCGCCGCCGCGCAACCAGATTTTCCAGGAGCTGCGCAAGGCGGGCATCGCCGGCCAGGTCGGCCGCCGCCCCGCCGGACCGCCGCCGGGCGCCAGCGCCGAGGGCCTGCCCGCGCCCGTGCCCGGCGCCCAGGGCCCGTTCCCCGGCGCGCCGGGCGGTGCGCCGGACGCGGGCGCGGGCCCGCCCGCCGACGGCGCCCCGGCCACGGCGCCGGCCGGCCGTGGAAATGGCGGAGGCGGAGGCGGAGGCGGCGGCTTTGCGGGACGTGGCGGGCCGGGCGGTCCAGGCGGCTTCGCCGGCGGCCGCGGCGGCGCGCGGGGCGGGCCGCAGGACGGGCGCCTGCACATCTCGCTGTTCCACACCTACTACTTCGCCGACCGCTTCCTGGTGCGGCCGGGCGGCCCCCTGCTCGACTTCCTGGACGGCTCGTCGCTGAACGGGGCCGGCGGCCAGCCGCAGCAGGAGGTTCAGGCGCAGATCAACATCGCCGAGCGCGGCTACGGCGCCGAGCTCAACGCCGACTGGAAGAGCGGCACGACGGTGAGCGGGGTCACGGGCGCCACCGGCAATCTGGATTTCTCGGACCTGGTGAAGGTGAACGCCCGGGTCTTCGCCGACCTCAACCAGCGCAAGACCCTGATCGAGAAGGAGCCCTGGCTGAAGGGCGTGCGCCTCTCCTTCTCCGTCGCCAACATTTTCGACCAGCGCCAGAAGGTCACCGACGCCACCGGCGCCACGCCGCTCAGCTTCCAGCCGGACTATCTCGACCCGCTCGGCCGCACCTGGCGGATCGAGATCCGCAAGCTGTTCACCAGCCCCTAGATGCAGCTTTGCTGCAGGCTCTGTGAGAAACCATCGCCTTGATGGCGCCACCATCGCGGACTAGAAAGTCCCACTAACGCAGTAGGACATTTCCGGCTGTGCCGCAGGGGTCTTCCGCAACTGCAACCTCATACATATCTGAGAGGTTGAGGGGGGCGGATGGTCCTGTGCGCGAGATCGCGCGGCGGCCCGGACGTCCAGGAATTGAGGGGTAATAACAATGGCCGCAAGCGCCCTTTCGGTAATGTCTCCGGACGGTGGCCTCAGCCGCTACCTGTCCGAAATCCGCAAGTTTCCCATGCTGGCGAAGGACGAGGAATTCATGCTCGCCAAGCGCTGGCAGGAGCACGAAGATCCCGACGCCGCCCACCGTCTGGTGACCAGCCACCTGCGCCTGGTGGCCAAGATCGCCATGGGCTACCGCGGCTACGGCCTGCCGATCGGGGAAGTGATCTCCGAAGGCAACGTCGGCCTGATGCAGGCGGTGAAGAAGTTCGATCCCGACAAGGGCTTCCGCCTGGCGACCTACGCCATGTGGTGGATCCGCGCCTCGATCCAGGAATACATCCTGCGCTCCTGGTCGCTCGTGAAGATGGGCACCACCGCGGCGCAGAAGAAGCTGTTCTTCAACCTGCGCAAGGCCAAGAGCGAGATCTCGGCCCTGCAGGAGGGCGACCTGCATCCCGACCAGGTCTCGACCATCGCCACCAAGCTGGGCGTGCTGGACGAGGAAGTGGTGTCGATGAACCGGCGCCTCAGCGGCGGCGACGCCTCGCTGAACTCGCCCATGCGGGCCGACAGCGAGAGCGAATGGCAGGACTGGCTGGTGGACGACACCACGCCCAGCCAGGAGACCGTGGTCGCCGACACCCAGGAGAAGACCATCCGCATGAGCCTCCTCGAAGAGGCCATGACCGAGCTTTCCGACCGCGAACGCCACATCCTGACCGAGCGCCGGCTGAAGGACGAACCGACCACCCTGGAGGAGCTCGCCTCGCAATACGGCGTCAGCCGCGAGCGCGTCCGCCAGATCGAGGTCCGGGCGTTCGAGAAGCTCCAGAAGTCGATGAAGGCCGCGGCGCTGGACCGGAATTTGGTCGACGCGTAGGGCTCACAAGAAACGAGACTGAGAGGAAGCCGCCGAAAGGCGGCTTTCTTTTTGCCTACAATTTGAGGCGTTGGCCTCGCTGTTTTCCAGACTAGGTCGCGAGGTGAAGCAAGGTCACCACCGCCAGTGCAATCGTGGCCGATACAGCTAGCAGGATGATGGTGCCTCTCCTGCCAAGCGTCATGCGTCGGAGGGGGACAAAATTAGCGCCGATCCTCCACCCGCTCCCCAGGGCTACGCTTAAGATGCCGCCGACGAGGCAAGTGCCGACCGCCCACTGCAAACCGAAAAGGCCGATCTGCGAGGCCAGGCTCATTCCTTACCCCTCCGCCTTCTTGTCCGCGTCGTCATCCTTCTTCTCCGGCGCGTTCGGATCGGGGATCACCGGCGGGCCGCCGAGGCCCATCCGCAGGTCCTTGTAGGAAAACAGGGCGTTGTAGAGCATCCGGTACTCGCCGAAGTTCTGCCAGCGGTAGATCGGGTTGGTGGCGAACATCAGCACCTGGCCCTGGCCCACGGGCAGGTCGACGATGGCGGGGCGGTCCTTGATCTCGGACGCGCCGACCATCAGGCCCGACTGCACCGCCTTGTCGCCGCCCGGGAAGCTCATCAGGACGTCGTTCTGGTCGCGGATCGGAAGCGACAGCAGCGCGGTGGACGCCCAGCGCACCGTCGTCGTCGGCTCCGTGTAGCCGTAGAAGACCGGGTTGGCCGGCTTGACGATCTTGGCCGTGACGATGGGGCCCGGCGCATAGAAGGCCTTGGTCGGCCGGCTCACCTCGACCTCGGGCGCGATGCCGAATTCGCCCGGCACGGCGCTGGAGTCGCCCAGCGTGATCAGGGTCCCGCCGGCCTCGACGAACTTGCGCAGTTCCGCGACGCCCTCCAGCCCCAGCCCGCCGCGGATATCGGGCGATGAGCCATAGGCGCCCTGCGTCGGGAATTCGGCGGTCCTGGTGTAGGGCAAGGGCTTCCCGGTCATGGGAATGTCGAAGACGAAGTTCTTCGAGGAGCGCCCCTGGCTCGGCACGACGATCACGTCGTACCTGGCGCGAAGCCCGCCCTTGCGGACTTCGTCCTTGAAGATCAGGTCGTAGGGCGTCTCGTACTGGTCGAAGGCGTAGCGCACCCAGCCGACGTTCTGGGTCGAGCCCCAGGTGGAATAGACCGCGAGCCTGGGCAGCGCCGCCTCATGCGTCGCGACGCCCGGCCTCTCGCTCAGCGCCACCGCCGTCAGCCCCAGCGGGACCACGGCGGCCTTGAGCTTCTCATAGGCCTTGCCGTCGACGATGAAGGAGCCGGCGGGCACGTCCTTGCCGGCCGCCTTGAACGCGGCCTCGGCGATGCGCACGTCCTCGCCCTTCAGCCGGTAGCGCAGGGTTGCGAAATTGACCGAGCCCTGGTCGAGCACGGCGTAGGCCGGAGCGCCCGCCGCGCCGATCGAGCCGGTGACCACGTCCTTGTCCACCGGCGTCGCGGCCACATCGAGCGCCTTGAGGTCGGCGCTCGGCGTCACCTTCACATGCGCCATCATCCCCATGGACCAGGCGCTGTCGTCGTAGGTTCTGAGCTTGTTGTCGGGGAAGACCTGCTTCTCCAGCAGGATCTTGGCGAGGCGCCCATAGGGCTGGTCGCGCTTGACGATGAAGGAGCCGGCCGGGAACTTGCCTTCCTTGAGCGTCACCTCAGCGGTCGTCCTGCCGACCTCGATCCCCTGCATGCGCAGGAGGTTCACCACCAGGGCGGCGCGGGTCATGTCGGCCTGATCGCCCGGGATCAGGAAGGCGTAGGGCGCGTCCTTGCGGCCCGCCTCTATGGAATTGCGGCTCTTGGCGTAGAAGTTCTCGACGATGATCTGCGGGTTCTCGGCCACCGCCGTCAGCCCCGTCAGGACGCCGGTTTCCATGTAGTTGGTGTTGTTGCGCATCGACCATTCGACGACCTTGTAGGGCGGGTCGGGCCTAAACCAGTCGCGCTTGGTCTGGTCGTTGTCGCCGCCGTCGCCCTGCCCCGGTCCCGCCACCGCCTTGACGTGGCGCAGCTCGGTGGTGGCGCCCCCGTTGCCGAAGGTCTCGTACATCTTGAACAGGCCGTTGTGGTTGGTGGACATGAAGCCCACGTAGCCCGGCGACCACTCGTCCACGTAGCCGTGGGTCCAGACGCCCGGCATGCCGTACTTGGTCAGCTGCGCCATCTCGAAATTGGCGATCCACGGCATCTCGCCAAACAGGATCGGGTCGAGCGTCGGGTTCTGCGGCGCCTGGCCGGAGAAGGTGTAGAGGAACGGCACGGACTCGTGCAGGTCGTGCATCACCGGCGGGTGCCAGGCCAAGTAAAAGTCCAGCAGATTCCGTGCGCTAAGGCCGGAGTAGTTGATGTCCCGGTTGTTGTCGTGGAAGATGTACTTGCCCCAGTAGGGCGCGCCCGGGACCGCGTTCAGGTCGTCGGTGTCGTCGATCTTGTTGCGATAGTACCAGTCTGCGTAGCGGTCGCGGCCGTCCGGATCGCTGGCCGGATTGATGCCGACGATGACGTTCTTGCGGATCGTCTGGATGAGCGGGCTGTCCTCGGTCACCAGCCGGTAGGCCAGCTCCATCAGCATTTCCGGCGGCCCGGTCTCGGCCGAGTGCAGACCGCCGAGCGCCAGGTACATCGGCTTGGTCTTGGCGATGATCGCCTTGGCCTCGGCGTCGGAGAGGCCGCGCGGATCGGCGAGGCGCGCGAGGTTCTTCCGGTTGGCCTCCAGCCCCGCGATGTTCTCGTCCGACGAGATCAGTACCACGACGGTCGGCCGGCCTTCCTCGGTCTTGCCCGTCTCGACGATCTTCACCCGCGGCGATTTGGCGGCGAGCGCCCGGTAGTATTTGAGCAGGTCGGCGTAGTGGTCGAGCACCCGGGGCGCACCGATGTCGTGGCCCAGCACGTCGCGGGGCGAAGGCACGCCGCCCGGCGAAGACGCCGGCAGATGGTCGACCAGCGGGCTCGAGAACTCCGGCTTGGTCGTCCAGGCCTTCTGGTGCTCGGCGAAGGTGGGGTCCATCACTTGCGGCCCGGGGGCCTGCTGGGCGAAGGCCGGCGCGGCCAGCAGAATGGACAGCGCGGCGGCGCGCGCGAAAGCCTTGGCAGCGAACATAAGCAAATCCCCGAACCCGACCTAAGGGTCGAAGGGATAGACCAGCCCGCGCGGCTGTCTAGGCCGCCGGTCAGCCCGGCGCGCGCGCCCCGCGCGGTTCCCGCCTTAAATCTCACGGCAGATGCGAGCCTTCCGGTCTCGGCAAGTCAAGGAGCGGCCCTTGGCCGCCCGCCACGCGGCGCGCCTTCGGCGCGTCCTTGAGTTGCCGAGACCGGAAGGCAACCTGGCCGCCATGAGATCTATGGCTCAGTCCGTCCGAGCGGACGCGTTGCCAAGGGTCACTCGACCGCTACCGACCAGTTCTCATCATCGCGTCGCGAGTTTGGGCCATCTCGTCAATGAGGATTTGAGCGCCCACGCCGCTGACGTTGGCGCTTTGGGTGGTGCAGAAGCGGACAATGAAATCGCGATGCTCAGGGTACCGTCGGAGCTCGTAGATCGCCGCCATCTTGGTCGCGCTCGGCCGGTCGCTGTCGATGAACTGCATTAGCTCGAAGAATTGTCCTCGGCGTCTTTCAGCGGCGTCGAGGTAGATTTTCAGGACATATGCGAAAGCCGACCCCGCCAATGTAAGAAGCGGGGCCGCGAACCCAACAAGTGTTACCCACAGTGGAACAGAGGCCATCACAGCCATACTGCGGGATGGACCACAAAACGCCAGCGAGTTTCAGTCGTCCGGGACAGAGGTAGAACGCTACCGCTTCGCCCCCTAGGCCGCGACCGCCTCGTCCTTCGGCATATAGGCCAACAGCGTCGCGGCCTTGGCCTCGAGTTCGGCCTGGTCGTAGGGCTGGCCCTTCTTCTCGATCTCGTCGAGGTGGCGGCCGAAATCGATGGCCGCGGTGGTGAGCTTCAGGTCGGCGACGCTCATGCCGCATTTGCGCAGGTCGACCACCTGGGCCTGCATGGAGCGCATGGCCTGGGCCGGATCGGTCCCCACCGCATTGATGCCGGAGCGCAGGATCTTCAACGCCTGGGCCAGACGTTCGCTGTCGGGCGTCGCGCGGGCGTCGGAGCGGCGCTTCAGCGAGCCCTGATAGTCGCCGGAGTTGAAGCGGCGCCGGTCGGGACCGACGTAGTTCACCGCCTCGACCCAGTCGCGCTGGCGCAGGGTCACTGCCTCCAGGCGGCGCAGCAGGTCCTTCATGGTGAAGGGCTTGCGCAGGAATTCGTGCACGCCGCCGTCGCGCGCCGACAGGATGCCGGCCGCGGTCGCCTGGCCGGTGACCATGATCACCGGGGCATAGCGGGCCGACAGGTGGCTGCGGCGCAGTTCGCGGGTGAAGGCGATGCCGTCGATGGGCGCCGGGCCCATCTCGACGAAGATGATGTGCGGGTCGTAACTGCCGGCCAGGCGAATGGCCTTTTCGTTGGTCTCCGCGACCCAGATCTGCGAGCGCGCGATATCGCGCATCAGCTCGCCGATCAGGCGCGCGCCGGCCGGTTGCGGATCGACAATCATCACCCGCTGCATCAGCGGCGCCATCCGCTGGATGATCTTGGCGTCGGCGTTGAACAAGAGGGGCGCACTCCGGCTGATGCCGGACGCTAGTCCGCCGCTGGTAAAGATCGCCTTGACGCTAACGACGTTTTTCGCGCCGCGCCTGGCCGAAAAGCCGAGCGCGGCCGTGGACTTAGCGACTTGCGGTTTAGTCCTGGAAAGGATCGCGCATCAGTATTGTGTCGTCCCGCTGCGGGCTGGTGGAGAGGAGCGCCACGGGCGCGCCGATCAGCTCCTCGATGCGCCGCACATATTTCACCGCGCTGGCCGGCAGGTCGCGCCAGGACCGGGCGCCCTGGGTCGTCTCGCTCCAGCCTTCCATCTCCTCATAGACGGGCGTCAGCGCCGCCTGCGCCTTGAGCCCGGCGGGCAGGTAGCTGAACTCCCGATCTCCGAGCTTGTAGCCGGTGCAGATCTTCAGCGTCTCCAGGCCATCGAGCACATCCAGCTTGGTGAGCGCGATGCCGCTGATGCCGTTCAGGGCCACGGACTGGCGGACCAGCGCCGCGTCGAACCAGCCGCAGCGGCGCGAGCGGCCGGTCACCGTGCCGAACTCCTTGCCCACCGTCCCCAGGTGCTGCCCCACCTCGTCGGTGAGTTCGGTGGGGAACGGCCCCTCGCCGACGCGGGTGGTGTAGGCCTTGACGATGCCCAGCACATAGCCCGGCCCCTTGGGTCCGAGCCCCGACCCCGCCGCCGCCTGACCGGCCACGGTGTTGGACGAGGTCACGTAAGGGTAGGTGCCATGATCGACGTCGAGCAGCGCGCCCTGCGCGCCCTCGAACAGCACCCGCTTGCCGGCCTTCACCAGGTCGCCCAGCAAGAGCCACGCGGGCTTGGCGAAGGGCAGGATCAAGGGCGCCATCCGCTCCAGCTCGGCCAGCAGGGCCGCGCCATCGATGTCGGGCAGGCCGAGGCCCCGGCGCAGCGGCCCATGGTGGGCCATCAGCCGGTCGATCTTGGCCTCCAGCGCCTCGCGGTCGGCGAGGTCGGCGACGCGGATCGCGCGGCGGCCCACCTTGTCCTCATAGGCCGGGCCGATGCCGCGGCCGGTGGTGCCGATCTTCTTGGTCGCGGCGGCCTCCCGCGCCTGGTCGAGGTCGCGGTGCAGCGGCAGGATCAGGCAGGCGTTGTCGGCCAGCACCAGGAGGTCCGGCCCGATCGCCACGCCCTGGCCGCCCAGCTTGTCGATCTCTTCCAAGAGGTGCCAGGGATCGACCACCACGCCGTTGCCGATCACCGACAGCTTGCCCTGCACCACGCCGGACGGCAGCAGGCTGAGCTTGTAGACCTGGTTGCCGACCACGAGCGTGTGGCCCGCGTTGTGGCCGCCCTGGAAACGCACCACCACGTCGGCGCGGTTCGACAGCCAGTCGACAAGCTTGCCCTTGCCCTCGTCGCCCCACTGGGCGCCGATCACGGTGACATTGGCCATTTGGATACGATCCCTCTCCCTGCCGGAGAGAACCAGCCGCCCTTCGACAGGGACTCGGCGGATGGCCTGGATCAGTCTGTGGCGCCCCGGATCGGCATTTGGCCGAACCAGGCGCGGCGGGTGTTTAGACCAGCCCGGTCGCCGTCTCAAGCCGCAATCGGCTGCCGGCCTTCCGAGGCTCCGCGAAAGCGGAGGCTCAGTCTTTGAACACCAAGACCACCAAGGACACGAAGACCACGAAGACCACGAAGACGCCGAGCCTGGCGTAGCGCCGCAGCCTCATCGACCCCTTCGTGATCTTCGTGGTCTTCGTGTCCGCTCTTGGCGATCTTTGTGTCCTTGGTGGTCCAAAATGGGGAAGGCGCCGCTCCGCGGCCTTTGAGAGGAGGTTCCGCAACGGCGCGTCTCGCGCTATCAGGCCGCGCATGAACATTCCGCGCTTCCATCTGGCCTTCCCGGTCCGCGATCTCGCCGAGGCCCGCGCCTTCTATGGCGAGCTGCTGGGCTGCCCGGAGGGGCGGTCCAGCGACGAGTGGGTCGACTTCGATTTCCACGGCCACCAGATCGTCGCCCACCTGGCCCCCTCCGAGATTGGCCATAAGGCGACCAACGCCGTCGACGGCCACCAGGTGCCGGTCCGCCACTTCGGCGCGATCCTTGCGCCCGCCCAGTGGGACGCGCTGGCTGAGCGCCTGCAGGCCGCCGGGACGACCTTCGTGATCGAGCCGCACACCCGCTTCAAGGGCGAGGCCGGCGAGCAGTCGACCATGTTCTTCCTCGACCCCTCCGGCAACGCGCTGGAGTTCAAGGCCTTTGCCGACGACGCCATGGTGTTTGCCAAATGAACGCTGTCCTGACCGACCCGACCGTGACCTTCGCCGACATCGAGGCCGCCGCCCACCGCATCAAGGGCGTCGCCGTCGAGACGCCGCTCGTCGAAAGCCCGGCGCTGAACGAGCGCCTGGGCGGCCGCATCCTGATGAAGCTGGAGACCCTGCAGCGGGTCGGCGCCTTCAAGTTCCGCGGCGCCTACAACCGCCTGGTCCAGCTGACCCCGGAGGAGCGCAAGGTCGGCGTGGTCGCCTTCTCCTCCGGCAACCACGCCCAGGGCGTGGCCCTGGCGGCCAAGCTGCTTGGCATGCCGGCGCTGATCGTCATGCCGGCCGATGCGCCGGCCATGAAGGTCGCCAACACCCGCGGCTATGGCGCCGAGATCAAGCTCTACGACCGGCTGACCGAAAGCCGCGAGGGCATCGCCGCCGAGATCGCGGCCAGCCGCGGCGCGGTGATCGTACCCGCCTTCGACGACCCGCATATCATCGCGGGCCAGGGCACGGCGGGCCTGGAGATGGTCGCCCAGGCCAAGGCCGTCGGCGCTCAGTTCGACCTGGTGGTCAGCCCGGCCAGCGGCGGCGGCCTGATCGCCGGCGTCTCGGAGGCCATCAAGACGCTGACGCCGAAGGCTGAGATCTGGGGGGTCGAGCCCACCGGCTTCGACGACATGGCCATGTCGCTGCGGGCCGGCAAGCGGATCGAGATCCATCCCACGACGCGCTCCATCTGCGATGCGCTGGAGAGCCATTGCCCGGGCGTGATCAACTTCCCGATGCTGCAGCGAAACCTCGCCGGCGCGGTCGATGTGACCAACGCCGAGGTCGCGGACGCCATGCGCTACGCCTTCTCCACGCTGAAGCTGGTGGTCGAGCCCGGCGGCGTCGCCGGCCTGACCGCGCTCCTCACGGGCAAGGTCGAGGCCAAGGGCAAGACCGTCGGCGTGGTGCTCAGCGGCGGCAACGTCGATCCCGAGCTGTTCGCCCAGGTCCTGCGCGGCGAGATCTAGAGCCCAAGCCTCGCAAGCCGGCCTTGCCGGGGCCTTCGTCGTCCCGCACCAATTGGGGATGACCGCAGCCCACGGCGTCTCCCCCGGCGACTACAAGGACCTCGTCCTTTTCCTGGCGACGGCGGGGATCGTGGTGCCGCTCGCCACGCGGCTGAAGATCTCGCCGATCCTGGGCTTCCTGGGCGCCGGCGTGGTGCTGGGGCCGGAGGGCCTGGGCGCGTTGGCCGGGCGGGCCCCGTGGGTCGCCGCCTTCACCGTCAGCAGGCCGGCGGAAGTGGCCCAGCTCGCCGAGTTTGGCGTGGTCTTCCTGCTCTTCACCATCGGCCTGGAGCTTTCCTGGGAGCGGCTGCGCGCCATGCGGCGTCTGGTCTTCGGCCTGGGCGCGGCGCAGGTGGCCGTCGGCGCGGCCCTGCTGGCGGCGGGCGGGATCGCCGTCCTGCATCTGACCCCGCTGGTGGCCTCGATCCTGGGCCTGGCCCTGGCGCTCTCCTCGACCGCGGTCGCCGTGCCGGCGCTCGCCGAGAAGAAGCGCCTGCAATCCTCGGCCGGCCGCGCGGTCTTCTCCGTCCTGCTGTTCCAGGACATCGCCGTCGCGCCGCTGCTGGTGGGGCTCAGCGTGATCGGCAGCGGCGCCAACGGCCTGGGTCCGGACGTCCTGTGGGCGCTGGCCCCGCGGGTGGGCGGGCTGCTGGTCCTGGCCGCGGCCGGGCGGCTGTTGCTGCGGCCGATGATGCGCTCGGTGGCCAAGGCCCGCAGCCAGGAGCTGTTCGTGGCCGCGAGCCTGCTGGTGGTGATCGGCGCGGGCCTGGTGGCGGCGGCTGCCGGCCTTTCCATGGGCCTGGGCGCCTTCATCGCCGGCCTGCTGCTGGCCGAAACCGAGTACCGGCACGAGGTCGACGTCACCGTCGAGCCGTTCAAGGGGCTGCTGCTCGGTCTCTTCTTCCTGTCGATGGGCATCGGCCTGGACCTGTCGCTGCTGTTCCGCGAGCCCCTGCTGGTGCTGGGCATCGCGGCGGCCCTCTTGATCCTCAAGACGGGCTCGGTCGCGATCCTGGCGCGGCTCTTCCGCCTCAAGCCGCGCGGCGCCCTGGAGGCCGGCCTGGCGCTGGCGGCCGGCGGCGAGTTCGCCTTCATCGTGGTCAACCAGGCGATCGGCGCGCACCTGCTGCCCGAGGGCGCCGGGCAGGCCTCGCTGACCGCCGTGACGCTGACCATGTTCGCCATTCCGGCGCTGACGGCGCTGGGCGCGCGCGTCGGCCAGAGCCCGAGCGCCGCCGCGGCCCCCGAGCATCCGCAGCCCTCGCTGCCGCGCGGCTCCGACACCCGGGTGCTGATCGTCGGCTTCGGCCGGGTCGGGCGGCTGGTGGGCGAGATGCTGACCCATCACGCGGTCGCCTGGACCGCCATCGAGCGCGACACCCGCCTGGTCGACGCCGCGCGCCGCGAGGACATGACCATCTATTTCGGCGACGCCTCGCGACCGGAACTCCTGCGGCGCTGCGGCCTCGACACCGCGCCCGCCCTGGTGGTGACCATGGACAGCCCCGACGGCGCGGAGGCGGTGGTGGCCCAAGCCCGCGAGCTGCGCCCCGACCTGATGATCGTCGCCCGCGCCCGCGACGCCCGCCACGCGGGCCGGCTCTATGCGCTGGGCGTCACCGACGCGGTGCCGGAGACCATCGAGGCCAGCCTGCAGCTGTCCGAGAGCCTGCTCGTCGACCTGGGCGTGCCCATGGGCCTCGTCATCGCCTCGATCCATGAGAAGCGCGACGAATACCGCAAGGCGCTCAATCAGCCGCTGGCGCTCGGCGCGCGGGTTCGCCGCGCCCGCGACGGCCGCGGACCGCCGAACTAGAGGCGGTCGACCGGCGCCGGCTCCAGCGGCGGATGGCGCGGCGTGATCAGCTTGGCCAGCTTGGGCCGCAGCCAATGCTCGAAGTCGTCGACGAACTCGTAGACCACCGGCACCAGCACCAGCGACAGCACGGTCGAGGTCATGAGGCCGCCGATCACGGCGACCGCCATGGGCTGGCGGAACTCCGCGCCCTTCTCCAGCGCCAGCGCCGTCGGCAGCATGCCGGCCATCATGGCGAAGGTGGTCATGACGATCGGCCGGGCGCGTTCGCGGCAGGCTTCCAGCAGGGCCTCGCGCTGGGTCATGCCCTCTCGCTCGCGCTCAATGGCGTATTCGACCAGCAGGATCGAGTTCTTGGCGGCCAGGCCCAGCAGCATCAGGAAGCCGATCAGCGACGGAATCGACAGCGACAGGTTGAAGATCAAGAGGCCCAGGAACGCCCCGCCCACCGCCAACGGCAGGGCCGAGAGGATCACGCCGGGCTTGAAGAAGCTGCGGAACAGCAGCACCAGCACCCCGAAGATCATCGACACGCCGGCGAAGATCGCCAGGCCGAACGAACCCATCAGCTCCTTGAACGCCTGCTGCTGGCCGATGTCGGCCGGGCCGACGCCGGGCGGCAGGTGTTTCATGATCGGCAGCTTGTTGGTCGCGCCGGCCGCCTGGCCCAACTGCGCGCCGTTCAGCTCGGCGACGATGGTGATCTGCCGCTTGCGGTTCAGCCGGTTGATGGTGGTCGGGCCGGCCTGGAAGTCGATGTCGGCGACAGCGCCCAAGGTGGTCACCCCGCCATTGCCGGTCGGCACGCGGATCGCCTTCAGCTGGGCGATATTGGCGCGGGCGTCGGCCGGCAGGCGCACCCGGATCGGGATCCGCCGTTCGCCCTCGTCGAGCTTGGCCACATTGGCGTCGATGTCGCCCACGGTCGCCACGCGGGCGATGGTGGCGATGGTCTCCGCCGAGACCCCCAGCCGCGCCGCCTCGTCGAGGCGTGGGCGGATGATGACCTCAGGCCCGATCGGGGGGCTGGAGGGGTGCACGTCGGCCAGGATCGGCAGGGTGCGCATCTCGCGCTCCAGCTCGAGCGCGGCCGCGTTCAGCGCGACGGGATCGTCGCTGGCCAGGATCTGCTGGTAGCCATCGGTGCCCTGGAAGTCGAGGAAGCCGACCCGGGCGTCGGGGATGTTGTGCAGGTCGTTGCGCAGGCGCTTCTTGAACTCGTCGTCCGAGGCCTTGCGATTGGGGTCGAGATTGACCGTGATGGTGCCGTCCTGCAGGGACGAACCGCCGCCGCCGCCAAAGCCGCCTGGACCGCCGGTCGCCGCGGTGGAGCCGACCTGGGCGAAGATGCCGGTGACTTCCGGCTGCTTCTTCATCAGCGCGGTGACCCGGTCGACGACGTCGGACATGGCCTCGGCCGTGGCGCCGGGCGGCCCCTGGATCCGCACATAGACATAGTCGGGGTTGCCCGCCGGCTGGAAGCCGGTCGGCAGCAGCGGCACGAGCGCGATGGAGGCGAAGAACACCACGCCGCCGAAGATCGAGGCGACGATCCGGTGGTCCAGCGCCCATTCCAGGACGTTGCGGTAGAGGCCCTTGAAGGGCTTGCGCGGATGCGGGTTGCTGCTCGGCTTCAGGAGATAAGCGGCCATCAGCGGCGTGACCAGGCGCGCCACCAGCAGCGAGAACAGCACCGCCACCGAGACGGTCAGGCCGAACTCCCGGAAGAACTGCCCGGCCTGGCCTTTCATGAAGCTGACCGGGGTGAACACCACGACGATGGCCATGGTGGTGGCCACCACCGCCAGGCCGATGGCGTCGGCGCCTTCCATGGCCGCCTGATAGGGGCGGATGCCGGTCGCCACCCGCTTTTCGATGTTCTCGATCTCGACGATGGCGTCGTCGACCAGGATGCCGATGACCAGCGTCAGCGCCAGCAGGGTCACCAGGTTCAGCGAGAAGCCGAACAGGTGCATCACGAAGAAGGTCGGGATCAGCGAGATCGGCATCGCGAACGCGGTGATCATCGTCGAGCGCCAGTCGCGCAGGAATACGAACACCACGAGCGCGGCCAGCATCATGCCCTCCAAGAGCACGTGCTGGGTGGCGTGGAAGCTCGCCCGGGTCTCGTCCACCGAGGAGAAGATCTTGGTGAACTTCACGCCCGGATGGGTCTTCTCCAGCTGGGCCAGGCCCTTTAGCACCGCGTCGTCCACGTCGACGTCGCTGGAGTCCTTGGTCTTCTGAACCTGGAAACCGACCACGGGCCGGCCGTTCAGCCGCGCGAAGCCGCGCACTTCGGAGGCGCCGTCGCCCACGTCGGCGACGTCGGTCAGCTTCACGAACTGGCCGCCGCCGGTGGGGATGTTCATGTCGCGCAGGGCCGCCAGGGTCTTCACCGAACCCAGCACGCGCAGGGTCTGCTCACGACCGCCCACCGCGACCCGGCCGCCGGCGGCGTCGAGGTCGAAGCTGCGGAGCGCGCTGGAGACTTCCGACGCGCTCAGCTTGCGGGCCGCCAGCTTCGCCGGATCGACGACGATGTTGATCTCGCGGTTGACCCCGCCGACCCGGTTGATCTGGGCGACGCCCGGCTGGGCCTGCAGCGCGCGCGCCACGGTGTCGTCAACGAACCAGGAGAGATCGGCGTCCGACATGCCGGCCGACGCCACCGCATAGGTCAGGATCGGGGACGAGGAGATCTCCACCCGCTGCACGGTCGGCGGATCGATCTCGCGCGGCAGGATGGCGCGGGTCTGGTCGACCCGCTGGCGGACATCGTCCACCTTCTTCTGCAGGTCCTCGCCGATCTCGAACTCCAGCGCGGTGGTCGAGGCGCCGAGGCTCACACTGGAGGTGATGTTCCGCACGCCTTCGAGGCCGGAGAGCGCGTCCTCCACGGGCCGGGTGATCTGGGTTTCGATCTGGCCGGGCG
The DNA here is from genome assembly GCF_035309685.1 of Phenylobacterium sp. GTDB lineage: Bacteria > Pseudomonadota > Alphaproteobacteria > Caulobacterales > Caulobacteraceae > Phenylobacterium. Next base: position 14,853 of record NZ_DATGEX010000014.1, on the reverse strand, counting down.
CGGCGCCGCTCTGGGTGACGGTGACCGTCACCACCGGGAATTCGACGTTGGGGAACTGCTTAATCGGCAGGCCGCCATAGGCGATGATGCCGGCCAGCACGAGGGCGATGAACAGCACCACCACCGGCACGGGATTGCGGATCGCCCAGGCCGAGATCGGGAACCCGCCGCCGCGATGTTCGGTGGAACTCATTTGCGTGAGCTTTGCGGCTTGGCGGCGGGCGCGGGCGAAGCCGCCGCGCCGGTCGGGACCGGAACGTCCTGCGGCCGGATCATGTCGCCGTCGAGCAGGAAGGCGGCCGCGTTCAGCACGATACGGCTTCCGGCGGGCGGCCCCTTGATCAGCTGCACCAGGCCGCCGCCGCGCTGACCGGTCTGCACCGGCGCCTTCTTCACGCGGTTGTCGGACCCCACGACCATGACGCTGGCGCCATCGGCGTCGTAGCGGATGGCGGTTTCCGGAGCGGCCAACACCCGGCTCGAGGCCTCGCCGAACACCGCCTGGCCAAAGCCGCCGGCGCGGATGTCGGCGCGGACCGGCAGGTGCACGCGCACGGCGCCGAGCTTGCTCTGCGCGTCGATCTGCGGGCTCACCAGACGCACCACGCCCGGCACGACGTCGCCGCCCGGCAGGGTCACCTGGGCGTGCTGGCCGGGACGGATGGAGGCCAGGTCGTCCTCGGAGACCTGGGCGGAGAGCTCGACCTGGCTGTCGCGGGCGATGCGGAACCAGGGGGTGGCGCCGCCGGCGGTCGACATGTCGCCGGGCCGCACGGTGCGCTCCAGGATCAGGCCGGCGACCGGGGCGGTCACCGACAGCTTGCTGATCCGGGTCCGGATGTCCTTCAACGCCGCGGCCTGGGCGTTGGCGGTGGCCTGGGCGGCGCGCGCCTGGAAGCGGCGCTGGTCGATGGCCTCCTGGCTAAGCACGCCGGCGTTGTCGAGATCCTTGACCCGGTTGGCCTGGTCGGCGGCCTGCTGCGCCTGCACCTGCGCCTGGGCGGCGACCGCCTCGGCCTGGGCGAGCTGGGCCTGCACCAGGGCCGGGTCCAGGTCCACCAGGGTCTGGCCCTTCTTCACATAGTCCCCGACGTCGACCAGCACGCGCGAGACCCGGTAGCCGCTGACTTCCGGATAGACCGCGGCCTCCTCGCGCGACACCAGGTCGCCCGAGGCGGTAAGCGCGCCGGCGATCAGCTGCGGCTGCAGGACGACGACGCGCATGGCGCGCGCGTTCTGCGCCTCGGTGACCTTGACGACCGGCTTGTGGCACGCGGAGAGCGCCAGGGCCGCCAGCAGCGGCAGGAAAGGAAGAAGTCGTTTCATGCGGGTCTCAACGGGCCTGCTTGTCGGTGGGGAAATGCTCGGCGGGCCAGCCGCCGCCGAGCGCCTTGTAGACCTGGATCGTGCGCCGGGCGGCCTGCACCTTGGCGGCGGTCAGCTGCGAGCGGGTCGCGCGCCACGACTGTTCGGCGCTGAGCGCGGTCTGCAGGTCGGTGAGCCCGCGGTCGTAGCCAAGCTTGGCGGCGTTGTAGCCGCGCGCGGCGCGGGCCTCGCCGTCGGTCAGCAACACCACTCGCCGGCGGTCGGCGTCGAGGTTGACGAGCGCGCCCTCGCTGTCAGCGAACGCCGTCTGCACGGCCTTTTCGTAGGCGATCACCGCCTGCTCGCTGCGCGCGTCCTGCGCCTTCAGTTCGGAGAGCAGGCGGGGAATCGAGAACAGCGGCTGGGTGAAGGCCCCGCCGTTGATCACCGACTGCGCGGTGACCGAGAAGCCCGGCTGCGACGACTTCTGCCAGGTGAGCCCCGGCGTCCAGTCGAGCGTCGGCAGGAAGGAGAGCACGTCCAGCTGCGAACGCCCGGTGGCCGCGGCGACCCGGGCGCTGGCCTCGCGGACGTCGGGGCGGCGTTTCAAAAGCTCGCTCGGCAGCATGTCGGGGACCGGCGGCAGATCGCCGACGCTGGCCTCGACAGCGATGTTGGCGGTCGGCTCGACGATGCGGCCGGCCAGGATCAGGAGCGTGCGGCGCTCGACCTGCAGCTGGGCGGCCAGGCCCTCGGCCTGGGCCTTGGCCTGCGCCAGGTCGCCGGCGACCCGGTCGGCGTCGGAGGTGGGCGCAATGCCCACTTGGGCGCGCTTGGTGGCGCTGTCGTAGAGCTCCTGCTCGATGCGCTGGCTCTCTTGCGCGTCGGCAAGCTGGATGGCGAGACCACGGGCCTGGAAATAGGCGTCGGCGACGTTGGCGGCGAGGCTCGCGCGCGCGCCCTCATAGTCGAAGCGGGCTGCCGCGAGGTCGCCGTTCGCCGCCTTCGAGGTCGCGAAGAACCGGCCGAACAGGTCCACCTCCCAGCTGGCGTTCAGGTTCACGCCCGAAGCGTCCGAGACGCCGCTGGAGGAGAAGCCCGGGATGTTGAAAACCGTGCCGGCCAGCTGATGGGTGTCGGTGCGGCGCTGGCTGCCCTGCACGTCGCCCTGCGGCAGGTAGTGGGTCAGGGATTCGACACGGTTGGCGCGCGCCTCGGCGAGGCGGGCCGCGGCCGTCTTGGCGTCCGGGTTGCGGGCCAGCGCCTGATCGACCAGGCCGGTGAGCTCGGGGTCCCTGAACGCCCGCCACCAGCGGTCGAGGTCGATCGCGCCGGCCGGCGCGCGGTCGGCGGCCCCGGTCGCGCCCTCAAAGGCGGCGGGCAGCCCCGTCTCCGGCGCGCGCACATGGGCGCAGGCGCCCAAGGTCACGAGGCAGGCCAGCAGGACAGCGGAAACGGCGGGACGCATGGGTGCTTTTGGGGAGGCTTTTCGAACTTGGGAGCCGGCGCAGGGGGACAGTTCGCCCCTAGTCGCCGCCGGGATGATCATTGGATGCAAAGGCGACGGACGCACGTCTAGCGACATGAACACACAAGCCCAGTGATGAAGACGCTCCACCCCCACTCCCAAAGGAAATGGGCGTCGCACACACGGCGGACCTCTTTGCCGGGCCCCCTCGCGAGCCCTCCTCTGAGCTAAACTCCGTATGTTGTAAAGTGTTATTTGCCGTGTAGTTTAGCCACATGGCGGCGGAGTTCTCAGGCGGCGGCGATCCGGGGCGAAGCATCGCCTTGCTGTGGGGCCTGGCCGGAACCGGACGGCGGGGGCCCAAGCCGCGCCACTCCGTGGAGGACGTGGTGCAGGCGGCCATCGTGCTCGCCGACGCCGAGGGCTTGGCGGCGCTATCCATGCGCGGCGTCGCCGAGTCGCTCGGGCTCTCGCCCATGTCGCTCTACACCTATGTGCCGTCCAAGGCCGAGCTGGTGGACCTGATGCTCGACCGGGTGGCCGGCGAGCAGCAGACGCCCGACTTGCCCGTCGAGGGCTGGCGCGCCAAGCTGGAGCAGATCGCGCGGCAGGGCTGGACACGGGCGCAGCGCCACCCCTGGGTCCTGCAGGTCGGCACCCACCGCCCGCCGCTCGGCCCCAATATCCTCAGCCGCGTCGAGGCGACGCTGCGCGCCATCGACGGCCTGGGCCTCTCCGAAACGGAGATGGACCAGCTGACCTCGCTGGTCAGCGACTATGTGCGAGGCGCCGTGCGTTCCGCGCTGGACGCGCGCGAGATCGAGCAGGCCACCGGCATGACCGACGAGCAGTGGTGGGCGATGAACACGCCGCTGCTGGAGGGCCTGGTCGACCCGGCGCGCTATCCCACCACGGTGAAGATCGGCGAGGCCTACAAGTCCGGCCGCATGGCCCCGCCGGACCACGAACGCAACTTCGAGTTCGGCCTGCAACGGGTCCTCGACGGCGTCGAAGCCTTCATCGCGTTGCGCCCTTCCGCGGGGCAAACCCCGGCCTAGCCGTTTCGCCGCGAGGTCATTAGGGTCGCGGCCAACCCGTTCTCCCTGTTCGAGTGATCGATGAAACCGTTTCTCCTGGGCGCGTCCGCGCTCTGCGTCCTGTCCGCACCCGCCTTCGCCGCCGACTTCAAGTTCGACCCCAAGCTGCTCTCCGAGCACATCAGGGTGCTGTCCTCCGACGCCTTCGAGGGCCGCGGGCCCGCGACGCCCGGCGAGACCAAGACCGTCGCCTACATCGAAAAGGAATTCAAAGCCGTCGGCCTGCAGCCCGGCGGCGACAAGACCAAGTCCGGCCGCGCCTGGACCCAGAACGTGCCGCTGGCGGAGTTCAACATCGAGGGGCCCGTGGCCTTCAGCGTCACCGCCGGCGGCAAGACGCAGAGCTGGAAACAGGGCGAGGAGATCGCCATCCGCGCGCCGCAGACCGGCGTCAACCACATCGACCTGAAGAACGTGCCGGTGGTCTTCGTGGGCTATGGCGTGAAGGCGCCGGAGCGCAATTGGGACGACTTCAAGGGCGTCGACCTGCACGGCAAGATCGCACTCGTCCTGGTCAACGACCCCGACTACGAGACCGCGCCTGAATGCAAGACGCCGTGCGATTTCGGCGGCAAGGCCATGACCTACTACGGCCGCTGGACCTACAAGTACGAGGAGGCCGCGCGCCAGGGCGCGGTGGGCTTCATCGTGATCCACGAAACCGGCCCGGCCAGCTACGGCTGGAACACGGTCAAGAACTCCAACACCAACGCGGTCTTCGACATCATCCGCAAGGACCCGTCCAAGGTCCACGCGCCCATCGAGGCCTGGATCCAGCGCGACCAGACCGTCGCCCTCTTCAAGTCCGCGGGCCTGGATTTCGAGGCGCTGAAGAAGCAGGCCCAGACCCGCGCGTTCAAGCCGGTGACCCTGTCCGGCGTGACCTTCTCCACGGCCTTCAAGGTCGAGGCCAAGCACGTGATCTCGCACAATGTCGTGGGCGTGCTGCCAGGGACCAAACACCCCAATGAGCGGATCATCTACACCGCCCACTGGGACCACCTGGGCGTCGGCCTGCCGGACGCCCGGGGCGACCGGATCTACAACGGCGCCGTCGACAACGCGTCCGGGGTCTCCGGCCTGATCGAGCTTGGCCGCGCTTTCGCCCACAGCCCGCGCACCGAGCGCACCGTGCAGTTCATGGCGGTGACCGCCGAGGAAAAAGGCCTGCTGGGCAGCGAATACTACGCCACCAACCCGCTCTATCCGCTGGCCGCCACGGTCGCCAACCTCAACACCGACGGCGCGGCGGTGAACGGCCCGGCCAAGGACATCTCGACCTCCGGCGACGCCGGCCTCACCCTGCAGGACGACTTGATCAAGGTCGGCAAGGAACACGGCCGCTACTTCACGCCGGACGCGCGGCCGGAAGCCGGCGGCTTCTTCCGCTCCGACCACTTCTCCTTCGCCAAGCAGGGGGTGCCGGCGCTCAGTTTCCACTCCGGCCAGGACCTGGTGAAGGGCGGCGTCGCGGCCGGCAAGGCGGCCGCCGAGGCCTACACCCGCGACCGCTACCATCAGCCCGCCGACGAGTTCGACCCGAACTGGGACCTGTCGGGCATGGCCCAGGACCTGTCGATCCTCTGGGACCTGGGGACCAGGCTGGCCAATTCCCGCGAGTGGCCGGAATGGAAACCGGGCTCCGAGTTCAAGGCGGCGCGGGACAAGACCCAGAGCCTGAGGAAATAGCCATGGCGGCAGGAACCATTCGCGCCGGCATCGGCGGCTGGACCTTCGAGCCCTGGCGCGGCGTCTTCTATCCGGAAGGGCTGCGCCAGGCCGACGAGCTCGCCTATGCGGCCAGCAAGCTCACCGCCATCGAGATCAACGGCACCTACTATTCCAGCTTCAAGCCGGACAGCTGGGCCAAGTGGCGAGCGTCGACCCCGGAGGGGTTCAAGTTCGCGGTGAAGGCGTCCAGGTTTTCGACGAACCGCAAGGTGCTGGCCGACGGCGGCGAGAGCGTGCAGCGGTTCCTGAACCAGGGCCTGTCAGAGCTCGGCGATCGCCTGGGGCCGATTCTCTGGCAGTTCGCCAACACCAAGAAGTTCGACGCCACCGACTTCGAGGGCTTCCTGAAGCTGTTGCCAGACAAGCAGGACGGCCTGCCGCTGACCCACGTTCTGGAGGTCCGCCACCCGAGCTTCATCGACCCGGCCTTCATCGCGCTCGCCCGCAAATATGCCGCGACCGTCTGCCTGGCCGACCACAACACCTACCCGATGATCCCCGACGTCACCGGCGAGGTGGTCTACGCCCGCCTGCAGACCGGCAGCGACGACGAGCCCACCGCCTACAGGCCCGCCGACCTCGACGCCTGGGTCGACCGCCTGAAGGCCTACGCCCAGGGCTCCGCGCCCGCCGACCTGCCCATGGCCGACGCGGCCAGCCCAGCGCCGGTGAAGCCCCGCGACGTCTATGCCTTCGTGATTCACGAGGGCAAGGTCCGCGCGCCCGCCGCCGCCATGGCGATCATCGAGAAGGTCACGGCGGCTTGACCGCCCCGGCGTCAGGGCGCTTGGCTGGCTGAAAAGAAGCCTTTCAAGCCCCTTCCGGAGGACGCCCGATGACCGACCTGACCCCAGACGACCTGATGTTCCGTCCCGGCCTGATGAAGGGCCAGCGGATCCTGATCACCGGCGGCGGCACGGGTCTGGGCAAGGTGATGGCCGAGGCCTGCCTGATCCTGGGCGCCGAGGTCTATATCTGCGGCCGCCGCGGCGGCGTGGTCGAGGCCACGGCCAAGGAGCTGACCGACGCGCACGGCGGCAAATGCACGGGCCTCGCCTGCGACATCCGGGTGCCGGAAGCCATCGCCGAAATGATCGAGACGGTCTGGGCCGACGGCCCGCTGACCGGCCTCGTCAACAACGCCGCCGGCAACTTCATCAGCCGCACCGAGGACCTGTCGGCGCGCGGCTTCGACGCCATCTCCAACATCGTCTTCCGCGGCTCCTTCTTCGTGACGCTCGAGTGCGGCAAGCGCTGGCTGGCGGAAGGCAAGCACGCCTCGGTGGTCTCGATCCTGACCACCTGGGTGTGGAACGGCGGGCCGTTCACCGTGCCCTCGGCCATGTCCAAGGCCGGCCTGAACGTCATGACCCAGTCGCTCGCCGTCGAGTGGGGCAACCGCGGCATCCGCTTCAACGCCATCGCGCCCGGCCCCTTCCCGACCGAAGGCGCCTGGGCGCGCCTGAACCCCGGCGCCGGCACGGACTCGGCGCCCGCCGACCCGACCATCCCGCTGAACCGCAACGGCGAGATGCGGGAGCTCGCGAACCTGGCGGTCTACCTGCTCGATCCGGGCTCGGGCTATGTGAACGGCCAGACCATCGCCATCGACGGCGGCTCGCACCTGAAGAGCGGCGGTGGGTTCGGGCGCCTGGCGGAGTGGGGCGACGCCGAATGGGAGGCGGCCCGCAACTCGATCCGCTCGGCCAACGAGAAGGACCGGGCGCAACGGACGGTGTGACCTGGCCCGGCGTTTGCTTTCCCCACGTTTGCTTTCCCCACGTTTGCTTTCCTCAGGGACAGCCCTAGAGTGACACCCGTCACTTTTGAGTCTCCGTCCCGAAAGTAAGCATGTCCCAAGTCGCCTATCTCAATCCCGGCAAACGCGAGCAGACCAAGGTCGCCAACCGCCAGGCGATCCTCGACGCGGCGCGGGAAGTGTTCGGCGAGCTGGGCTACGAGACCGCGACCGTGCGCGACATCATCCGGCGCACCGGCCTCGCGGCCGGCACCTTCTACAACTACTACCGCTCCAAGGAGGAGGTGTTCGCCGCCCTGGCCGACGACGGCGCGCGGCGCTTTGCCCCCATACTCAAGAGCCTGCGCGGCAAGGGCTATTCCTTCGAGGAGTTCGTCCACAAGGCGATCAGTTCCTACTTCGGCTTCATCGCCGACGAGCACGCCAACTGGGCTGCGCGCCGCCCGGCCGGCGAGCCGCACCTGCACATCCAGGGCGAGACGCCGGAGATGGCCGCGGTCTTCGCCGAGATCCGCGACGCCATGGCCGAGGACATCGCCGAACGCCGCGGCCCCTTCGCCGACCCCGACTACATGGCCGCCGCCTGCATCGCCATCGCCCGCGAGGTCGGCGACAAGATGCTGGAGCGCCGCCCGGTCGACACCGCCGGCGCCACCGAGTTCGCCGTCAGCATGATCCTGGGCGGCCTCAAGGGACTGCCCAAGGCGCCCGCCTGATGCCAAGTCCGGGGACCCAGCGCACCATCGTCCGCACGCTGCTCAGCCTGCCCATCCCCATGCTGCGGCTGATGGCCGGCGGCGGGGTGGTCTACCAGGGCGGCCGAACCCTCGACCCGCGCCTGCAGTACCTGGCCGCCCAGGCCCGCGGAACGCCGGCCATGACCGGCTTTTCGCCGCAGGAGGCCAGGGTCGGCAGCGCCATGTCCCTGGCGGTGATGACCGGCGACATCGAGCCCGGCGTGCGTGTCGAGAGCCTCGACATCCCCGGCCCAGCCGGAACCATTCCGGCCCGGCTCTACCGGCCGGAGGCGCAGGATTCCAAGGCCCCCGTGATGGTCTTCGGCCACTTCGGCGGCGGCGTGATCGGCGACCTGGAGACCTGCCACGTCTTCTGCTCGATCCTCGCCAAGACCGCGCGCGGCCCGGTGCTCTCCGTGGACTATCGCCTGGCCCCGGAACACCGCTTCCCGGCGGGCCTGGAGGACATGCTGGCCGCCTACCGCTGGGGCCGCGACAACGCCGAGCGCTTCGGCGCGCCGGCGGCCCAGGCCGCGGTCGGCGGCGACTCCATGGGCGGCAACTTCGCCGCGGTGGTCTGCCAGGAGCTGAAGAAGGCCGGCGAGCCGCAGCCGACCCTGCAGCTCCTGATCTATCCCTGGGTCGACGTGGCCTGCGAGAGCGCGTCGATGACCACCTATGGCGACGCCTTCCCCCTGACCCGCGCCACGCTGGACTGGTTCGCCGGCCACTACATGGGCCCCGGCGACAGCCCCGCAGACACCCGCCTGTCGCCGCTGCGCGCCACCGACGTCTCGGGCCTGGCCCCCGCGATCGTCGTCACCGCCGGCTTCGACCCCCTGCTCGACCAGGGCGAGGCCTATGCCCGGCGGCTGAAGGAGGCGGGCGTGCCGGTGATCTACCGCTGCTACGACAGCCTGGCCCACGCGTTCACCGCCTTCACCGGCGCCGTGCCCTGCGCCGACGTCGCCTGCCGCGAGGTCGCCGGGCTCGTGCGCGAAGGTTTCGAAGGCCGCATCGCCTGATGCGCGCTCTGGTGGTCGAGCGTCTGGCGCCCGACTACGCCGGCTGTGTGGTGAAGGATATCCCGACGCCTAAGCCCGGTCCGGGCGAGGTTCTGGTCCGGGTGCGCGCCGCGGCGGTCAACTTCCCCGACCTGATGCAGACCCGCGGCGAGCACCAGCACAAGCCGCCGGTCCCCTTCGTCCCGGGCATGGAGCTGGCCGGCGAGATCGAGGCCGTGGGCGAAGGCGTCACCGACTTCCGGCCAGGCGACGCGGTCTGCGGCGGCGGGCGTGGCGGCATGGCGGAGTTCGCCGTCCTCCCGGCCGCCGGTCTGCGCCGCAAGCCGGAGCGCCTAAGCTTCAGCCAAGCCGCCGGCTATGCGGTGGCCTACCTCACCGCCTACGTCGCCTTCGAGCGCTGCGCGCGGCTGCAGGCCGGCGAATGGGTGCTGGTGCACGGCGCGGCGGGCGGCGTGGGCCTGGCCGCCGTGGACCTCGCCCAGCTGATGGGCGCGAAGGTGATCGCCGCCTCGGCCTCCGACCACAAGCTGGAGGTCATCGCCCGCGAATACGCCCCCGACGCCACGGTGAACGTCACCCAGGGCTTCCGCGAGCGGGTCAAGGACCTCACCGGCGGCAAGGGCGCCGACGTGATCTACGACCCCGTGGGCGGCGACGTCTTCGACGAGAGCCTGCGCTGCATCGCCTTTGGCGGCCGCATCCTCTCCATCGGCTTCACCTCGGGGCGCCTGCCGGTGCTGCCGGTCAACATCGCGCTGATCAAGGGCTTCAGCGTCATCGGCGTCCGCGCCGGCGAATACGGCCGCCAGTTCCCCGCCAAGGGCCGCGAAAACCACGAGGCCATCTGGAAACTCGCCGACGAGGGCAAGGTCCGCCCCCGCGTCGACGCCGAATATCCGCTGAGCGGTTGGCGCGAAGCCTTCGACTCGCTCGCCGACCGCAAGGTGATCGGCAAGACGGTCGTGCGGCCGGATTTATAGCCGTCTTACTCGGGCGTTCTTCCACAAAGGCGAGAAGGACGACGATCGGCGGACCCCAGCTTAGATTTCATGGCGGCGAGCATGCCTTGGGGCCTGGGCAACTCAAGGACGCGCCAATGCGCGCCGCCGCGCGGGCGGCCAAGGGCCGCTCCTTGACTTGCCCAGGCCCCAAGGCTCCCATCATCCGTGAAATCTAAGGACGGGAGGCATGTTGAAAGATGCTCCCCTCACACTCATCGCTGTCATCCCGGAAAGCCGCGAAGCGGGTTGTCCGGGACCCATAGACACGACGCTCTCCGGCGAACCACTATCTCTCGGCGCTTATGGGTCCCAGTCTCCGCGTGCCGCGAAACCGGGATGACATGGGGTTGTGGTTGACACCGCCCCTCGCTTCCCCTATCCACCGCCGCTCGATTTTCGACCCCGGAGCTAACCCGTGAAGCGGACTTTCCAACCGTCGCGTCTCGTTCGCGCCCGCCGCCACGGCTTCCGCCTGCGCATGTCCACGAAGAATGGGCAGAAGGTGCTGGCCCGCCGCCGCGCCAAGGGCCGCAAGCGCCTCAGCGCCTAAGCCACGCGCTTAAGCTATGGTGTCGGCGTGTCCGACGCCGCCCCAGAAGCAAAACTGAAAATCGAACGCCTCAAGAAGCGCCCGGATTTCCTGGCCTGCGCTCAAAGCCCCTATTGCGCGCGCGGCGCCGTGCTGATCCAGGCCCGGCTGCGGGACGCCGAGCCCGTGGTCCGCGCCGGCTTCACCGCCACCAAGCGCATCGGCGGAGCCGTCGAGCGCAACCGCGCCAAGCGCCGCCTGCGCGAGGCCGCCCGCCTCTTGCTTCCTGAGTTGGCGTCCCCAGGTTTCGACTATGTGTTCGTGGCCCGCGGCGGCGTGACGACCCGCCCTTGGCCGCGTTTGCTTGACGATGTGAAAAGCGCGCTGATAAGGCTCGCCGCCGACCGCGACCGCCCTGCGACGTAAGGGCTTTTACCTCCACCGGACCGCGCCCTTCCATGCAAGACGATTCCAACCGCAACACGATCATCTTCCTCGTGTGCGCGATCGCGTTGTTCATCGTCTATCAGGTGTTCGTGCTCGATCCGGCGCAGAAGAAGCGCGCCGCCGAGCTGAAGGCGCATCCCCCGGCCGCCGCCGCGCTCGCCGCCGCCCCAGGCGCGCCGGGCCTCAACGCCCCGCCCGCGGTGACCCGCGCCGCGGCGCTGGCCGCCAGCCCGCGCGTGCCGGTGGCGACGCCGGCGCTGAAGGGGTCGATCTCGCTGCGCGGCGCGCGCCTGGACGACCTCTTCCTCACCCAGTACGCCCAGACCACCGCCAAGGGCTCCCCGCCCGTGGAGATGCTGCGCCCCGAGGGGACGCCCTATCCCTGGTTCGTGGACTTCGGCTGGGTCGGCCAGAACGTCCAGGGCCTGCCGGGCGCCACCACCGTCTGGACGCTGGCCCAGGGCGCGACGCTCGCGCCCGGCGCGCCGGTCGTGCTCACCTACGCCAACGGCCAGGGCCTGACCTTCACGCGCAGGATCGAGGTCGACGCCCACTACATGTTCACGCTGACCGACACGGTGGCGAACACCGGCGCCGCACCGGTGACCATCGCGCCCTACGGCTCGGTGCAGCGCCAGGGCCTGCCGCCCGACGCCATCAAATCCGCGGTCGTCCACGCAGGCGCCATCGGCTACCTCGACGGCAAGGAGCGGGCCTTCACCTACAAGGACCTGACCAAGAACAACGGCCAGGCGCAGGAATTCAATTCCTCCGCCGCCTGGACCGGCATCACCGACATATATTGGCTGGCCGCCCTGATCCCCAGCTCCCACGAGCAGGTCCACGCCGTCTACCGCGACGCCAAGGCCGGCGGTGTCGACGTCTACGAAGCCAATTACACGGGCGCCGCGCGCACGGTCGCGCCGGGGACCCAGGTCACCGCCACCCAGCACCTCTTCGCCGGCGCCAAGACGGTGCCGCTGCTGAAGGACTACGAGGACAGGCTGGGCATCGCCCACTTCGACAACGCCATCGACTGGGGCCGTTTCTTCTTCCCGATCACGCGGCCGATGTTCTGGTTCCTTGACCAGATCTATCAACGGGTCGGCACCTTCGGCGTCGCCATCCTGACGCTCACCGTCATCGTGCGCCTGCTGTTTTTCCCGATCGCCAACAAGCAGTACGAGTCGATGACCAAGATGAAGAAGGTCCAGCCGATGATGGAGGACCTTCGCAAGCGCTATAAGGACGACCCTGCGAAACAGCAGCAGGAGATCATGGCGCTCTATCAGCGGGAGAAGGTCAATCCGCTGGCCGGCTGCCTGCCGATTCTGCTGCAGCTGCCGGTATTCTATTCGCTCTATAAGGTGCTCAACATCTCCATCGAGATGCGCCACGCGCCGTTCCTGAACTACGCCGACCTCTCCGCCCGCGACCCGACCACCATCTGGAACCTGTTCGGCCTGATCCCGTGGAATCCGGCCCATCTGCCGTTGCTCGGCGGGATCCTCGACACCACCCTGCACCTGGGCATCCTGCCGCTCTGCTACGGCTTCACCATGTGGCTCTCGACCTCCATGAGCCCGCAGACCGGCATCGACCCGGCGCAGCAGCGGATGTTCCAGCTGATGCCGCTGATCTTCATGTTCATCATGGCGCCCTTCGCCGTGGGCCTGCTGATCTACTGGACCTGGTCCAACGTGCTCACCACCATCCAGCAGTACGTGATGATGCGCCGCTTCAAGGTGGACAACCCCATCGACCGGATCATCGGCCGGCTGACCGGCAAGACCACCGCCGCTTAGATGAGCGAGAACTTCACCTCAGACGAGCTGGAGGCCGCCCGCGTCCTCTTCGCCCACGAGGTGACCTTCATGATGGGGGCGGTGCAGATCGCCGGCCTGCCGCCCGCCGACCTGCCCGAGGTGGCCTTCGCCGGCCGCTCCAACGTCGGCAAGTCCACGCTGATCAACGCCGTGGCCGGACGCCTGCATCTGGCGCGCGCGTCGAATTCGCCGGGCCGCACCCGCGAGGTGAACTTCTTCATCGCCGACGAGAAGCTGCGCCTGGTCGACCTGCCGGGCTACGGCTTCGCCCGCGCCTCGCGGGGCGACGTGAAGAAGTTCCAGAACCTGGGCCGCGACTATCTGCGCGGCCGCCCGAACCTGAAGCGCGCCTATCTCTTGATCGACAGCCGCCATGGCCTCAAGGACGTGGACAAGGAGGCGCTGGACGCCTTCGACCTGGCCGCGGTCTCCTACCAGATCGTGCTCACCAAGGCCGACAAGCTGAAGGCCGCCGAGGTGGCCGCGGTGGTGGAGCGCACGCTGAAGGCCATCGCCAAACGCCCCGCCGCCTTCCCCCGCGTGCTCGCCACCTCGGCCGAGAAGGGAACCGGCATCCCCGAGCTGCGCGCCGAGATCGTCGCGGCCTGCGCGATCTAGGGCGTCGAACCCGTCGTCCGCCGGACGTCTAAGCTGATAAGCTAGCGCATCGGGAGGACCTCATGGCCCAGAAGATATTCGTCGCGATCCTGGCGGCGGCGGCCCTGGCCGCAGCGTCCGCCGCCGCAGCCGCCCAGCCCTTCTTCCTGTTGATCTACAGCCCTGGCCCCGCCTGGAAGCCGGGCGTGCCGGTGGCCCAGCAGGCCCTGGCGCCGCACGGCAAATACATGCAGAGCCTTGCCGCCGACGGGAGGCTGGTGGCTGGCGGCCCGTTGCTCGACGCCGACGGCGGCATGGCCATCCTGCATGCCGCCGACCTCGCCGCGGCCCGCGCCATCCTGGCCGGCGACCCCGCGGTCCAGGCTGGCGTCATGAAGGCCGAGGTCCATGCCTGGGCCCCGGCCTTCGGCTCCAACGACCCGCTCTTGCCGCCGAAGCCCTAGCCAAGGCCCACTAGCCCTACGCCGCGTCATCGCGCTAGGAAGCGCGCATGCTCACCACCGACACCCGCACCGTCTACGACGCTGACCTGAACATGTTCCGCGACCAGGTGCGGAAGTTCTTCGACAAGGCGCTGATCCCCAACCTCGACCGCTGGGAGGAGGACGGCGTCGTCGACCGCGGCTTCTGGCTGGCGGCCGGCGAGGCGGGCATCCTCTGCCCACAGGTCCCGGAGGCATACGGCGGCCTGGGCGCCGACTACCGCTACAACGCCGTGATCGGCGAGGAGCTGAACTACGCCGGCTCCTCGGCCGGCATCACGCTCCAGTCCGACATCGTCGTCGACTACATCATCAACTACGGCTCGGAAGAGCAGAAGCAGCGCTGGCTGCCCGGCATGGTCTCCGGCGAGGTGATTACCGCCATCGCCATGACCGAGCCCGGCGCCGGCTCCGACCTGCAGGCGGCGCGCACCAGCGCCAAACGGCAAGGCAATTCCTATGTGCTCAACGGCCAGAAGACCTTCATCACCAACGGCCAACTCGCCGATCTCGTCATCGTCGTCGCGCGCACTGGCGAGCCCGGCGCCAAGGGCGTTTCGCTCTTCGTCGTGGAGACGGCGGGCGCCGTAGGCTATCGCCGCGGCCGCAACCTCGACAAGATCGGTCAGAAGTCCGCCGACACAGCCGAGCTGTTCTTCGCCGACGTCCACGTGCCGGTCACCAACCTGATCGGCGAGGAGAACCGCGGCTTCTACCACCTGATGCGCAACCTGCCGTCCGAACGGCTGGGGATCGCGATCCACGCGGTGGCGCAGTCCCGCCGCGCCCTCGACCTGACCCGGCAGTACGCTGCGGAGCGCAAGGCGT